>CANIPU010000005.1 GCA_947469485.1 Chitinophagaceae bacterium
ACCTCTTCTGGCAACAGTGAAATAATTTGGCTTGCATCCATGTCGCAAACCTCTTGTTCGAACAATTTAATTTTCTAAATCCTTCTTGTTAGTTATACTGAAAATCATTCCTTTGTGCAGTCTTCCGAACAGTTGTGGTGAAAACACCAAGCAGGGGCGGGATAGGAGAAACACCAACACACTAAAAAGATTTATTAAGAGAAAACAAAAGAGGAGAAAATATTTTGAAATGTTCATGGGTGTAAAAATAATTTAAGTATTAGTTTTTTATTTTGTCAGAAAATATCATCAAACAATAAATCGTTTATCAAATAAAAAATTATGACAAGAATGAATCGTCGTCGGTTTGTAAAAAATGTTGCGCTAGCTTCTCCGATTTTATTGGCCCCGGAATTACTTGCGGGTTGCAATAAACTAAAAATACCCAAGGGCAGTTACTCAGGAAAAATAATTGTGATTGGAGCGGGTGCGGCAGGAATGGTTGCTGCGAAATTATTAACCGAACGAAATGTGGATGTGTTGGTATTGGAAGCCGCTTCAGTGCATGGAGGTCGCGTTTTGCCGCTCAATGATTTTGCTTCGTTTCCTGTAGAACTCGGAGCAGAAGAAGTACATGGGCACCGAACCCGCTGGTATCAGATTGTTAAAGATGCGAATGCTGATTTCATTAATGAGCCGGGTGAGAATTATTATTTCCTGGATTCAAAGGTTCAAATTGAAAGCAAAATCAGAAATGATGCTGAATCCTCTAAAGCATTGGATATGGTGGCTGCAATGGATACTTATTCGGGCGGAGAAATAACTGCCGAGCAATATTCAATTAACAATGGTGTAACAGCCCATGTAAAATTTATTGACGATGCACAAGTAGGAGGTGAGTTTGGAACCAGCATGGACCGATTGAGTTTTTCAGGAGTAAAAACCTCCAATGATTTATGGAGCGCAGGTAACAATAATTACATGATTAAAAATAAATCGTTGCTCTCAGTACTCGATAATTATTGTAGCAATATGTTGTCGAAAATTATTTATGATACACAGGTCGTAAGTATTGATTACAGTCAGCCGAAAATTATTCTCACCGACCAGAATGGTTCAACTTATGAAGCCGATAAAGTGATTATCGCAGTGCCGCTTACTGTACTTCAGCAAAACAGCATTGCTTTTACGCCGGCTTTGCCTGCAACAAAAATTTCTGCCATCAACGGAATAGGAATAGGAGCCGGAATGAAAATTATTCTGAAGTTCAATGCGGCATTTTGGCAAAATGATTTGGGTTCGCTTTACAGCGATGGTGTAGTGCCCGAATACTGGCCAACTGCTCTTGAGAAAAGCACGAGCGATTTTCTGCTCACTGCATTTGTAATGGGAAGTTTTGCCGAATATCTGAGCGCGCAGGGAAGCAATGCTGTTACACTTTGCCTTACACAATTAGATGCAGCATATGCCGGTGCAGCCACTGCACATTTTACCGATTCACATATCATTGACTGGAGCTTGCAACCATTCATTGGAGGGGCTTATTCATTTCCAACGCAAACAAGCAACCAACCGCGAACCGACCTTGCAGCTTCAGTAAGCGACAAATTATATTTTGCCGGCGAGGCAACCAATACCGAAGGAAGTTTTGCCACTGTGCACGGTGCAGTGGATAGTGCTTTTAAAGTGGTGGAAGAAATATTGAGTTAAGGAAATATTTTCTTCCTGCCTTTTTGTTTTTAATTATATTGTGAGCGCAGTTTCGGTTTGTGAGGCCACGAAAAAACCTGCTGGTGAAAACACCATGCAGGGGCGCAATAGGGAAAACACCAACATAATAAAAAAAATAGAATTTTATTTTGAGAGGAATAAACTTCACCGATAAGAATAAATTTATACCGAGAAATAAAAAAACCGACTGCAAGTCGGAATAATTAAAACAACTCGGCGGCACTCCGAGCTGAACTGAGAAAGCTAAAGCTCCTAAAAGAACAGCCGATATTTTTTTTCTTTCTAAAAATTAAAAACACACAAAATGAAAAAGAAAATTTTACTTAGCGTAATTGCAGTTAGCATTTTATCAATTATTTTAATAATTGGTTGTAAAAAGGAACTTAGTAATCCCAATGACCCATTAAATAATTTAGCTCAAATGAGATGGGAAGGTCTCTCTGGTATAAGAGCTGAGAATGGGATGTTGGTTTTTGATAGCAGGGAATCATTCAATAGAACTTTAGAAATATTGGCTCGTGAAGATACATCAAAGGAATACTTTAAAGAATACAATTCAACAAGTACAACAGTTTATAGTAGTGGAGGTGGTGATAGTGATGTTACTACCACTACTGCTACTGTTGCTTTTGGTAATCTTGTAAGTGGCGTAATAAAAGTTGATTCGACTAAGGGTGACACAACTGTTTATGACCCGACTGAATCAATAATTTACGATAGGGTTTTAGATGATTTTGAAAGAAAATTTGATTTTAAATCTTTAAGGAAAGATATTGAAAACAGAGAAATAGAATATTTGGATGGAGGAAGTGTGGGAGATGACCCTACACATCATTTTATTGCAAATGAGTATTTGCGAACTGTTTTAAATCCAGATTTAGAAGTTCAAATTGGGGATACGATTGTAAGGTTTGTTAATGAATACAGATATATATTAATTGCAGATGGAGATTATAGGACATTGGAAGAAATAAGAAAGAATCCATTGGACTATAATCATTTTCCAAATGTGTTAGAGCGTTCTGTTTTGGGAGAAATCTATTGGTCAGGATATAAAACAGATGGAGATTGTGATGCAAATTTTTCTATTTATGAGCAACCTTCAGAGATTTTTTCCTTTACCGACCATTCAACTTCTTCAACCACGATTACAAATTATGATTGGAATTTTGGAGACGGGTCACCTCATTCTTTGGCACAAAATCCGACTCATGCTTATACGGATGGAGCAACTACACATACTGTTACATTAGCAATATATTGCTCTTCTGACCATTGTTCTTCAAGCTATGTCTATACTATTTATGATTGTTGGGCTCACTTTACATATACCATGCAGGATTTAAAAGTAAATTTTAATGCAATAAATTTTGGTGCTCCTTATTACTTTACTTATGCATGGGATTTTGGCGATGGAGGAACTGCATCAACTCAGGATGCAACACATCTTTTTGCATTGCCAGGAATTAAACATGTTTGTTTAACTGTAACGAATAATATAACTGGATGTGTAAGCGACCCTGTTTGTCAGGATATTACTGTAACTGCTCCGGTTATTGGTACATGTAAGGGAACGATGGAAACTTGGGGAGGGGCGGTTTATGCAAATAATTCAAACAAAAAATTTGATTGTAAATTATGGGTCTGTAATAATTGGATGGTTAGTGAAGTTGGAACTAAAACGATTAATTACAAAAAGAAATCGAATGGTAATTGGGCTGAGGATAAAGCAACAACATTGCATGACCAAATTTGGGGAGATTTTTATGATGTAGATTGCAACAACCGAATGAATGTTCCATTGACAGGGGCATATGTTGATGATGGAACTACAGCAAAATCAATAACTACAACATGGGGACCTTCTCATTTTTGGAGTTCGGGTGTTCATACAATTTATGTTCATCAGCTTGGGCTTCACTCTTTACATTATGTAAATTCTGAAACGGCAGTTTATTTAAATCTCTGGCAATAGAAAATTAATGTCGTGAGGAGAACGATATTAATTTTGGTAATTATTTTTTTGACAACTACAGGAAAGTCCTTTGCACAGAAAGGACTTTCCTTTGGTTTATCAGTTGATTATTCTAATAATTATTTAAAAGTTGATAAGCAAAATTCAAGTGGTATGAATTTAAAATCAACTTCAGATTGGATGTTTAAAGGTCAATTGAAATTCAATTATGATATAACTAAAAGATTTTACCTATCAAGTGGAATAGGAATTCATAAAGAGAGAATTGCTGTTAACTGGTATAAACCATATATACCCTATTCTGAAATCAATAACAAGAATTTTCATGTTGATGTTTTTTCTGAAAATTTAAGACCAAATTTTTTTCTTCCTATTTCAATAGGTTATAAAGTTGGAAATGAAAAGAAGTGCATGTTTACTGTTGAAGCAGGATTGATGGCGAGTTTATCGGGAGGTAATTTTGGGAAACCGATTGCAAGTGGCAGCCAACATTTTAGTCATTCCTATCAAGAAGGAGATTCTGTTTACCTTGAAAGATGGTATTCTAACTATACTTATGTAAAACCGATTGCCATAAATCTCATTTCTAAAATTGGAATAACTTTTACTTCGAAAAGAGAATCTGTTTTTGATATTCATTTGCTAATATCAAAGGGGTTGATAAAAACAATTACGGGCGACCTAAAATATTTTTCAAAGGCAAGTTCAACAATTGATTATTTAAGTTTCATTTATACGAATCCTACTCCGAATGAAACTTATAATTTCTTTAACAGAGGTTCACAATATGGTTTGGGAATTTCCTATATGATAAATTGGAATGAGTTAAAGAAAAATAAAAGATTGGAAAAGGAATATGAAAATCAAGAAGGGAAATAAATTTTTCTTAAAGAAAAAAATTAAAGCCGCACTAACACTGCGGCTTTTTTTGTGAGAGCAAATGAGTGCGTCAGCCGCAAGAAGGATTGAAGGGAAAATCCTTTTATTGTAATCAATAAAAGATTGGAATGACAGCCTGACCGCTTGCATTGTAATCAATGCTTGGGGGCTTGCCCTAATTATTTTACTGAGTGAATTGTATTCACACATCAAACTTAATTCCCTGCGCGAGGGGGAGTGAGTTGCCGTAGTTGATGGTGTTGGTTTGACGGCGCATGTAGAGTTTCCAACTGTCGCTGCCTGATTCGCGCCCGCCACCGGTTTCTTTTTCGCCACCGAATGCGCCACCGATTTCGGCTCCGCTGGTTCCGATGTTTACATTGGCAATGCCGCAATCGCTACCGGCAGTGGAGAGGTATTTTTCTGCCTCGAGCATATTTTCGGTGAAGATGGCTGACGACAAACCCTGCGGAACATCGTTTTGCAGGTGAATGGCTTGGTCGAGATTTTTATATTTCATGAGGTAAAGAATGGGCGCGAAGGTTTCTTCTTTTACAATGTGCAAATTCCCTTTCACCTCAATGATGCATGGCTGCACATAGCAACCGCTTTGGTATCCCTTGCCCGACATGACACTGCCGCCGAATAAAATTTTTCCGCCTTGTGCCTGCGCAATCTGAATGGCTTCGGTGAACTGGCGCACGGCATCTTTATCAATGAGCGGACCGACATGGTTGTTTGTATCGAGCGGGTCGCCGATGGTGAGTTGCGAATAAACTTTGAGGAGCCGCTCTTTCACTTTGTTGTAATTTTTTTCGTGAATGATTAAGCGGCGTGTGGAGGTGCAGCGCTGACCGGCAGTGCCGACGGCTCCGAATGCAACGGCACGAATGGCTAAATCAAGATTTGCATTTTCGGAAATGATAATGGCATTGTTGCCGCCGAGTTCGAGAATGGTTTTTCCGAATCGCTCGCCAACAATTTTTGCCACATGCCGACCCACGCGGGTTGAACCTGTTACACTTAGCAACGGAAGGCGGGCATCTTTTAAAATTTCGTCGCCTATTTCTTTTCCGCTTCCGATTATTAATGAAAGAACTCCTTCAGGAATTTTATTGTCGCGCAAAACTTTTTCCATCAGTTGATGAACTGCCACTGCGCAGATTGGAGTTTTGGAAGATGGTTTCCATAACACGACATCGCCGCACACCAATGCGAGCATTGCATTCCAACTCCACACTGCAACCGGAAAATTAAATGCGCTGACAACTCCGACCACACCAAGGGGATGATACTGCTCGTACATGCGGTGATTGGGGCGCTCGCTGTGCATGCTCAAACCATATAACTGGCGCGAAAGTCCGACTGCGAAATCGCAGATGTCAATCATCTCTTGTACTTCGCCGAGACCTTCCTGCAAGCTTTTTCCCATCTCGTAAGAAACTAATTGTCCGAGTGGTTCTTTATAGTTGCGCAGTTCATTTCCCATCTGGCGAACAATTTCGCCGCGCTTAGGGGCAGGAATCAATCGCCATTGTTTGAATGCGTTTTCTGCTATTGTTAAAATTTTATCGAGGTCGGCTTTGGTTGCCTGTTTTACAGAACCAATCAGTTGCGAATCAACCGGAGAATAGGAGTGTAGCACTTCGCCGCTTGTCTTGAGCCAATCAACTCCTGTGCTTGCGCCGGAACTAAGTTGTTTGAGTTTTAATGCTTTTAAAAAATTATGATTTACAGTTTTTGATTTCGCTTTTGGTTTTGCTGGTGCTTCTATCATTTGAAATGGAAATTTTGAGGATGCAATATTAGGTTGAAAAAGTGTTTAGACGAAAGTTTAGAATGTTTTGAATGTTAAGAAAGATGCTGAATGAGAATGGTAGAATTATTTTGATATAAACTTTTCGCATTCCATCAGTCTCGTTCTTGAAAACTCGTGTTGCGGATTGTATTGAAGCGCTGTTTCAAAATACTTTTTTGCTTCGGTGTAATTTTTCTTTTGCATTTCAATTACTCCTGCATTTGCATAAGCTTCCACATAATCAGGTTTGAATTTTATTGCCTTGATGTAATATTCTGAAGCTGCATCGTAATTATTTTTCTGGAAAAAATAATTTCCTTCATTGAGATAAGTATTAGCAAGATTACTTGTTGCTAATTGATGTGTTGGTTGAAGGGCTAATGCTTTATTGAAATAAAATTCGGCGGAATCAAATTTTTGTAAAGCAAAATAAACCGTGCCGATATTATTATAAGCATCAGCATAAGTTGAATCGAGTTCAACTTGCTTTCTGAAAACTATCAATGCTGAATCTTCTTTCTTGTCAGTATGAAGTTTCGCTCCCTTTTTCTGTAACACTCCAAGCAGGTTATTTTTTGCCATTGCAAAATCTTTAACCCCAATTGATTTCTGGTAATAATATTCTGAGCTATCAGTTTGGTTTATCAGGTTGTAATAAGCGCCGAGATGATTAAATAGATCGGCAGTTGCGTAAACGGCTATTCCTCTTTTGAATAAATGAAAAGCGCTATCGAGTTTTTCCTTTTTGATGGTTTCGTCTTTTGAAGTATCGGCTTCTGTCATCAGGATGGAACCATAATTCAGAGTTGCTTTCACGCTGTTCGGAACCTTTGGTTCATCAGCAGCGAAAATTGATTTATTGCTTTTCCAATCGAAATTTCTTTCGAAAGTTTCAAATGAATAGAAACCTGTCAGGATTAAAACTACAATGAAAATCGTTAGCTTTCTTTTTGTTTCGTCTTTCTGAATTTTATAAAACATAAATAGTGTTCCGACCATCATCAGGCAAATTCCAATGGAAGGAAGAAATAAAAACCGGTCGGCGAATGGTGCACCAACATTGAAAAATAAATTGGAAACTAAAATTATGGGCAGTAACCAAATCAATAAAAGAAGTGCATGATATTGTTTTTTGAAAATGGAAACAACAATCCATACACTCATTGCCGAAAACAACAGCAGAGAAAACCAAACCTGTGGTTGCGAAAAGTTTGAATACGGAATTGCGTTGTAGGTATAGTCGTAAGATAGTGAGTATGGATAAAATGATTTAACGAGATAAAGGAGAAGAGCATAAAATATTGATGCAAGTTTTTCCGAACAAGAAGCAAGCAGGTAAGGATTGTTCATGATGTCATCGGAAACTCTATCACCAACTGTTCCGACAAATAATGAACGAATGAATAAATAAAACCCGGCGACAATGATGAATGGAATAAGTGAAATCAAAATTCGTTTCACTGTTGTTTCTTTATTCAACCACCAGGCAAGCGGCAACCAAACCAACAACAGAATTGCCTGCTCTTTTGATAATAATGCAAGAGCAAAAGCGAACAATGCGACAATTAAAAATAGCACCTTTTTCTCCTTCAATAATTTCATCCAGAAGAAAAAAGTGGCGAGAATAAAAAGCAGGCAAAGAATTTCATCGCGGCTTTTAATGTTTGCAACTACTTCGGTGTGCGAAGGATGTACAACAAATAAAAGTGCACCACCAAAAATTATCAGGGGAGATAATGAAGGGAATAAAAGATAAAGTGTAAACAACAACAGTACGCAAGTCAAAGCATACAACAACACATTCATGATGTGCGCGAATGGCGCATTGTTTCCAAACAGTTCATGCTCGAGGGCAAATGTGATTAAAGAAAGCGGTCGATACCTGCCACCAGTTAAATCGCTGTTCCCCTGATTGTATCCATAAAAACTATCCTTCGTAAGCAAATCAGGAATTCCTGCAATTCCTTTTTGTACAACAGAGTTTGATTGAATAACGATGATATCATCGTAAACATATTCGTGATTGAAAGTGTTTGCATAAATCCCGATGGCAACAAAAAATAAAACTATAGCCTGTAAATTTCTATTACCCAGTAACATATTGATAAAACCGGGGTGCTTTTTTTGAGAAGGAATTTTATTCACAGCGAGTAAATATAAAAGTGTTTGTATTTCATATGCAAAAACAAAAGAGCTCTCCGGTTTTCCGGAGAGCTCTTTCAGAAAATAAATTTTTTAAATTAGTTCTTTATTCTTTAACCATTCCCATAGCCAGGCCTGTAATACCACCTGCGAGTGTTGCGAGAATTGTTCCAACTAAAATATCAGTTAGAGCACCATTTAATGTCATTAAGTTGGAAGTGCCATACATAATAAAATCGCTGCCGGCATTCATTAAAAATCCAATTACTGCCCCCATAAAAAGTCCGGACATTAATCCATCGTGTTTCGACCAGCTGAATACAACAGAGAACAAAAATCCCCACATCAGATTTCCAATAAAAATTGCTCCCAAATTCATTTCTTCATCAGCTCTTTCAACTCCTGTTGCAGTTCCAGCCCCAGCTGCCATCAGGTCCTTAAATAAAATGCCGTAGCAAAGCCAACCCAATAAAAAGAAGGCAACACCTCCGGCAATGCCTCCGATTAAGATTTTTTTCATGTTCATTTTTTTGATTTTTTGGATTAATAAAAATGTGATTTCGAAAGTTAAACTAATTTAGATAGAATGCCGGAGTATTTTAAGCACCCTATGATTTGTAAATTTGTAAAAACCTGCTTGTGAAAAAGATTTCTAATGGAATAAATAAGGAATGGAATGAGGCACACCGAATGCCTTTGAATGCAAAATTTGAACAACGAATTGAATGGCACATTGAAAATGCAAAGTATTGTGCTTGCAGAGAAATGCCATTAAAGATTCAGGAAGAAATAAAGAAGCGGAAAATCAAATTGAAATAGAAAATCCGAATCAAAACTGATTCGGATTTTTAAATGGTCGGGGTGACAAGACTCGAACTTGCGACCCCCAGCACCCCATGCTGGTACGCTAGCCAACTGCGCTACACCCCGAATGATGTTTTAATCAGAAAAAGGGGGTGGCAAAAATAAAAATCAAAAGCACAATTCATTTCACTCAGTTCCGTTATTTTCGCCAAACTATTTCAATCAATAATTTTTTTAAAAAAATTAAACTAAGAATTGTCGTTTTTATTTCCTTCGTTTCTCTGGGCTCTCCTTGCTATAAGTATTCCGATTATTGTTCACCTGTTTAATTTCAGGCGGTACAAGACCATTTATTTTCCGAGTATCAGGTTTCTGAAAGAAGTGCAGCAACAAACCCGTTCTACTTCTCAGCTCAAACACTTATTGGTTTTAATTGCCCGCATTCTTGCAATTTTATTTTTAGTGGCTGCATTTGCGCAACCCTATATTAAGCCCACAGAAGGAGTTGTGAATACGGGTAAAAAAGCTATTAGTGTATACATCGACAACTCATTCAGTATGAATGCCCGAAACGGAGATGTTCCATTAGTTGAAATGGCTAAACGAAAAGCATTGGAAATTGTATCTGCCTATTCGCCTGACGATGAGTTTCAATTATTGAGTAATGATTTTGAAGGGAAGCAGCAGCGTTTGGTAAATCGTGATCAGTTCAAACAGTATTTAGAAGAAGTAAAGTCATCACCTGCAACACGCACGCTTTCTCAGGTAATTAGCAGGGAAAAAGAGGCATTGTCCCGTTCAATATCAGAACAGAAATTTATTTATATTATTTCGGATTTTCAAAAATCAACTTCCGATTTACAAAATATTCCAATTGATAGTAACACAAAGGTTTACTTCATTCCGCTAAAATCTTCAGCTCAAAAAAACATTGCAGTCGATAGTTGTTGGCTGGAGGCTCCGGTTCAAATGGTTAACCAACCTGCGAAATTGCATTTAAAAATTACCAACTATGGTAATGAAGATATTGCTGATGAAAGAATAACGCTGAGAATTAATGATGAAATAAAAACCATTGCTGATTTAAATATTTCAGCTAATGGTTCAGCAGAAGATACGCTGACATTCAATATTACACAATCCGGATGGAACAGAGGTGAATTACAGATAAGTGATTTTCCGGTTTCATTTGATGATAGCTATTTCTTTACTTTCAATGTAAAGCCATTGGCTACTGTTTTAATTGTTAATGGAACAAATGCAAATCCGTTTATTGATGCTTTGTTTGGAAATAATAATTTGTTCAGCACCAAATCATCTTCACTTAATCAACTTGATTATTCTACTATAAAAAGCTTTGATTGTATAATACTCAATCAACCAACAATTATTTCATCAGGCTTAAAAGATGCTTTCAGTCAGTATGTTCAGGGAGGTGGTAATCTGTTGTTGGTTCCTGAACCAAATTCAAAACTCGATAACATTAATGAGTTTTTATTGAGCATGAATGCTGATGAGTTGCAACAATGGATTAAGCAAGGAAGGCAGGTTACAACTATCAATACGAAAATGAATGTGTTTGCTGATGTATTCAGCAGAGTTAAAGAAAATATCGCTCTACCAAAAACTTCCGGCTACTTTTTGTTGAAATCAAGAACTCAAAGCCCGGCCGAAGCGCTTATGAAGTTTAATGATGGAAACAGTTTGTTTACTCGTTATGCCAGTGGTAAGGGCAATTTCTATCTGTCATCAGTACCATTTGATAAAACGGTAACGGATTTTCCGCTCAATCCCGTTTTCGCTCCTTTATTATTTAAAGTTGTTGTATTAAAAAACAGCAATCCAGCACTTGCTTATAAAATTGGAGAAGCATCATTTTTTGAAGCTGAGAATTTTTCTGATGGTGAAAAAATGATTTACAGAATGAAAGGTGTTTCAAGAGAATTTATTCCTGCTCAACGGCCGCTTGGAAATCAGTTGATGATTAATTTTGGTAATGAAATTCGTGATGCAGGATTTTATAATTTGTATTTACCTGATAGTGCCAATAATTATTGGTTAGGATTTAATTTTAACAGAATGGAATCAAACCTCTCATTGCTAAATACAGACGAAATAAAAGTTCAGGCTGAAAGAATTAAGGCCCAGATAATTTCTAATGTTGATTCTGATATTTCAGTTTTAGTTTCTGAAATGAACAGGGGAATTGCATTATGGAAGTACTGTATAATGCTGGCGCTTTTGTTTATTGCGGCTGAAATTTTATTGCTTCGGTTTTTGAAATAGAAAATTTCGTTTCACACTTCAACTTTCAATAACTCTTTTTCTTTCTATCTTGCGCCCGACAACAAAAAACTTTTTAACTATTCAATGAATTTGCTGCTTCGTTCGGTTACAGTTGTTGACCCCAATTCACCTTTCAATCAGAAGCAGACCGATATTTTTATTGCAAATGGAATTATTTCTTCTTTTGGAAAAAAGATAAAAACAGAAGGAAAGTTTACTGAAATTGATTGCAAGGGATTGTTTATTTCTCCGGGTTGGTTTGATATGCAGGTTTCTTTTTGCGACCCTGGTTTCGAACATAAAGAAGATATAGAGAGCGGAGTGAAAGCCGCTGCTGCCGGCGGTTTCACAGGTGTGGCTGTTTTGCCTGATACACAACCGGCATTACATTCCAAATCAGAAATTGAATACATACTGAATCGCGCAAAGGGTAAAATAGTTGATGTACATGCACTTGGAGCAATTACCCGGAAATGTGAAGGCAAAGATCTTGCTGAGATATTTGATATGCATCATGCAGGTGCTGTTGCATATTCTGACGCAAGTAACCCTGTAGCTGATTCAGGGGTTATGATGCGTGCTTTACAATATGTAAAACTGTTTGATGGGGTTGTTTTTTCGCACCCTGATGATGTAAATGTGTCGCACGATGGAAGCATGAATGAGGGTGTAATGAGCACAAATCTTGGATTGAAGGGAATGCCATCGCTTGCCGAAGAATTAATGGTGGTACGCGATATTTATTTGGCTGAGTACACTCAAAGCCGGGTTCACTTCAGTTTGATTTCTACAGCTCGTTCAGTTGATTTAATTCGAGCTGCAAAAAAGAAAGGTGTAAAAATTACTTGTGCTGTTTCTTCACTACATCTGATGTTTGATGATAGTGAGTTGAAAGAGTTTGATACAAATTTTAAATTAAATCCTTCGCTTCGGACTAAAAAAGATATAACTGCATTAATTGCCGGATTAAAAGACGGAACAATTGATGTAATTGTATCAGCGCATCAACCGCAGAATATTGAGTTGAAAGATGTGGAGTTTGAGTATGCTGATTTTGGTGTTATTAATCTTCAAACAACTTTTTCAGTAGCAAATACTTCCGTTGGAAATAATATTGGATTAGTGGCGTTAATTGAAAAAATTTCAATTAACCCACGAAAAATTCTTGGATTAAAAATTCCAACTATCTCTAGTGGCGAAGAAGCAAACTTCACACTTTTTAATCCAACCGAGGAGTGGAGTTTAACTTCCGAAAAGAATAAGTCAAAATCAACTAACACACCTCTTTTGAATAAAAAATTTAAAGGAAGAGTTGTAGGAGTTTTTAATCACAATCAGTTTTTGCAATAATCACAATAAATATTTATCACCATGAATGAAGAAACATTTGATTTAAATAAAAACAATAAACCTGAAATGATGAGCCTCGTTTTAAAATGGGGATTAATTATTTCATTTGCTTTAGTAGCCATTTCAGTAATCGTATATATTGCCGGTATGAGCACCAACAAAGCCATTGGTTGGGTAAATTATATTCTGATGTTTGTGGGTGTAATTTTCGCTACCAAAGTTTTTCGTGATGAAAAATGTGGTGGCTATATTTCATTTGGCACGGCCTTTAAATTCGGTTTCTTCACTTTGTTTTTGGTTGGCGTTATTACAGCTATTTATACTTATGTTTTCTTTTCATTTATAGCGCCTGAATTAACCGGTCAGATTTTAACTCAAGTTGAAAACGATATGCTTAATAGTGGGCAAAGCGAGGAGCAAATAGAAATGGCTATGTCATATACCAGAAAATTTATGACTCCTGGATGGATGGTAGCCTGGGTTTTGGTTGGTTCGGTTTTTATGGGAGCAATTTTTTCTTTAATTTCTGCAGCAGTTGTAAAAAAGGAGAATCAGGATCTTCAGCCGCCTGTTTAATTTAATTTTTTCTAAAATCAATTCAATATTTACATCATCACATGCAGTTATCTGTAGTTATACCATTTTTAAACGAAGTTGAATCGCTGGCAGAACTTGTACAATGGATTGAAAAGGTAATGATCTCAAATAATTTCACTTATGAAATTATACTTGTTGATGATGGAAGCAAGGATGGTTCATGGAATTTTGTTCAACAGATTTGTTCAGAGAAACAAAATATAAAAGCAATAAAATTTCGCCGAAACTACGGAAAGAGTGCCGCGCTCAACGAAGGATTCATACAAGCACAAGGTGATGTAATTATTACTATGGATGCTGACCTACAGGATAGCCCGGATGAAATTCCAGGTTTGTATAAAATGATTTCAGCAGATGGTTACGATATTGTATCGGGTTGGAAGAAAAAACGCCACGACCCCATTTCTAAAACTATTCCGTCAAAATTATTTAACCGTGTTACGCGAAGCATGAGTGGAATTCATATTCACGACTTTAATTGTGGATTAAAGGCATACAAGAATGAAGTGGTAAAAAGCATTGAATTAATGGGCGAAATGCATCGTTATATTCCTGTAATTGCAAAATGGGCAGGCTTTACAAATATCACTGAAAAAGAAGTGACTCATTACGAACGCAAGTATGGTAAAACAAAATTCGGATGGGAGCGATTTGTAAATGGTTTTCTTGATTTATTAACTATCAGTTTCGTATCTCGTTTTGGAAAGAAGCCAATGCACCTCTTTGGTTCACTTGGAATACTTTCCTTTATTTTTGGTTTAGGAATAAGTGCATATTTAACTTTTGCAAAATTTTATTGGCAAGAATATAAAATGACAGATAGACCGATTTTTTACCTGGCATTAGTTTCCATGGTTATTGGTGTTCAATTATTTCTTGCAGGTTTTTTGGCTGAACTAGTTAGTCGGAGTTCTCATGAACGCAATTTATATTCAGTTGAAAAAAAATTAAATCTTCAATAACAAATTGAAGTTTGCCAAATGAAAATAATTATACTTGGCTCGGCACATCCATTAAGAGGAGGTCTTGCAACTTATAATGAACGACTCGCAAGAGCATTTATAGAAGCAGGCCACCATGTAACTATTTATAGTTTTAGCTTGCAATATCCAGGATTCCTTTTCCCAGGGAAATCACAATTTAGCATTGATCCACCACCGGACGATATAAAAATAAAATCAAGAGTAAATTCAATTAATCCTTTCAATTGGATTAGTGTTGGTAACGAAATAAAAAATCTGAAACCGGATTTAATTGTGGTGAAATATTGGCTGCCGTTTATGGGGCCTTGCTTCGGAACAATACTTCGAAGAGCTAAAAAAAATAAACACACAAAAGTAATTTCTATACTAGATAACATTATTCCTCACGAAAAGAGATTCGGTGATACTGCATTTACAAAATATTTTGTAAAACCTATTGACGGATTTGTTTCTATGTCGGCTAATGTTAAGGACGATCTTAAAAAATTTGATACAATTAAGCCTTCGATACTTCAACCTCATCCACTTTATGATAACTTCGGAGAAAAGGTTTCAAGAGAAGTAGCGTTGAAAGAATTAAATCTATCCCCTGATTTTAGATATATTTTATTCTTCGGCTTCATCCGTAAATATAAAGGCCTCGATATTTTATTGGATTCAATGGCTGAAGAGAAAATAAAGGCGCTTCCGATCAAATTAATGGTGGCAGGAGAATTTTACGAAGATGAAAAGCCATATCTCGAACAAATGGACAAGTTGAAACTTAATGAAAGAGTTTTAATGTATGAAGATTTTATACCGAATGATAAAGTAAAATATTTTTTTTCTGCTTCTGATCTTGTTGTTCAGCCATATAGGCACGCAACACAAAGTGGAGTAACACAGGTTGCTTATCAGTTTAATGTGCCAATGATTGTAACCGATGTAGGAGGTTTAGCTGAAATTGTTCCGGATGGGAAAGCCGGATATGTTGTTTCGCCTAATTCAAATCAAATAGCAAGTGCTATAGAAAAGGCATTTCAAAAGGAAAATTTATCTGGATTAATAGAAGGAGTGCTTGTAGAGAAAAAACGCTTTAGTTGGAAGGCAATGGTTGATTCAATTCTTGGCTTATTCAGCTGATTTTAGAATAATTTTTTACTTTCTTGTTTTTCAGGCACAAACAATTATTTTTGTCGCCCTTAAACGAGGTAAAATAAATGTTAATCATCGACACACGCGAAAGCGATTCATTAGACAAAGCTTTAAAAAAGTATAAGAAAAAATTTGAAAAGACCCAAACGATTAAAGAGTTAAGAAGTCGTCAGTCTTTTACAAAAAAATCTGTTGTAGCCCGTACTCAGGTTAAAAAAGCTGTTTATCGCGATAAAATGATTCGCGAAGCTGAAGGAGGAGCATAATATTCATCTTTTCTTTCTGTTTGAAATAATAGTCAGAAAGAATTGCCGTTATTTAAAACAATTACAATTTTGATTTATTGAAATAGTAGATTTGAATAAGGCAAAAGTGTAGAATGGATTATAGCAATTTTTTAAGTTATTTAAAATTCGAGAAAAGATATTCAGTTCATACAGTTGTTGCATATGAAAATGATTTGCAACAGTTTTCGGATTACATAGAAAAAATTTACGAATTAAATCAGGCAAGCCAGGTGCGACACACACAAGTTCGCAGTTGGCTTGTTTCATTAATGGAAGGCAAGATTGATGCACGAAGTATAAATCGGAAAATATCTTCACTGAAATCTTACTTTAAGTTTTTAATGAAAACTGGTTCATTGGATAAAGACCCGATGAAAAAGGTGCAATCACCTAAAGTTTCTAAACGACTTCCTGCATTTGTTGAGGAAAAGAATATCCGTGATTTTATTTCGTCTTACCCTTATCCGGATAATTATATAGGTGTTAGAAATAAATTGATTTTAATATTATTTTATTCAACAGGAATGAGATTAAATGAATTGGTGAATTTAAAAGTTGAAGACATTGATTTTTATAATCAATCAATAAAAGTTTTAGGTAAAGGAAACAAACAAAGACTTATTCCGTTTGGAGGAGAACTTAACGACTTATTGAAGAACTATATAATGATTAGGAAAAAGGAATTTATTACTGAAACAGAAAAATTGTTTTTGACAGATAAAGGAATAAAAATTTATCACCGTTTGGTTTACAGGATTATTAACCAACAATTACAAGTACTTACTACTATAGAAAAAAAGAGTCCACATGTGTTGCGGCATAGCTTTGCGACTCACATGTTAAATCATGGCGCTGACATAAATGCAATTAAAGAAATTCTGGGGCATGCAAATCTTTCGGCTACACAGGTTTATACTCATAATACAATTAACAAACTAAAAAACATTTACAAACAGGCACATCCTAAAGCCTGATTTTTTTCATAAAATAAAAATCAAACTAAAATATGAACATCAAAATTCATTCAATCCATTTCGATGCAGATTCTAAACTTCTTGATTTTATTAACAAGAAATTAAGTCGCATGGAAAATTTTTTCGATAAGATTATTGGTGCAGAAGTTTTTCTGAAACTGGAAGGAAATGGCCAGGTCAGTGATAAAATTGCAGAGATAAAAGTCAGTATTCCTGGTAAGGTTTTGTTTTCTGAAGAAAAAAGCAAAGTATTTGAAGAGTCAGTTGATTCTGCTTTTGAAAATATGCTTCGTCAGATAAAAAGGCACAAGGAAAAAGAATCTCACGAATAAATTTTTTATTGCACTTTTATATGTAGAGTGGAATATTATATTTGCACACCTTTTTAAACCAGGGCAGAGAATTGGTGTGCAAAATCAGCAATCTTTACCTTGACTTTAATTAGGAAAAGCCGATGTAGCTCAGTTGGCCAGAGCTACTGATTTGTAATCAGTGGGTCGGGGGTTCGAATCCCTCCATCGGCTCATTGTTTAAGGAATGGGGAGATTCCAGAGTGGCCAAATGGGGCAGACTGTAAATCTGTTGTCTTACGACTTCGAAAGTTCAAATCTTTCTCTCCCCACTTGATTGAGTTGAAATGTTCTTTTGCTCATGATAAAATTGTTCTTTGAAAATGAAGTGAAATCAATCACTTCTTTTAGAAATTGAAAGGAGAAATCAATAGAATGGTTTCTTTAGATGAAAATTATCAGGCGGGAGTAGCTCAGTTGGTAGAGCATCAGCCTTCCAAGCTGAGGGTCGCGGGTTCGAGTCTCGTCTCCCGCTCTAATTTTTTAAGCCAATGTAGCTCAGTTGGTAGAGCACATCCTTGGTAGGGATGAGGTCACCGGTTCGATTCTGGTCATTGGCTCATCAGAAGCAAAAAGAGGAAATGTTAATTTAGCTCAGTGGTAGAGCAGACTTAATCGAAAGAATAAGAAAGATTGCCGGTTCGAATCCGGTTATTAACACAAGGTTAAAACCTTAATTAAAATTTTAAAACAATCACAACAAATTAAACAACACAAGCATGGCAAAAGAAAAATTCGAACGGACCAAACCCCATGTTAACATCGGTACAATCGGGCATGTGGATCACGGTAAAACTACCTTGACTGCTGCTATTACGGAGGTATTAGCTAACAAAGGACTTGCTCAAAAGCGTTCATACGACTCAATTGACTCAGCACCTGAGGAAAAAGAGAGAGGTATTACAATTAATACAGCGCATGTTGAGTACGAAACGGCCAATCGCCACTATGCGCATGTGGACTGTCCTGGACACGCCGATTACATCAAGAACATGGTTACAGGTGCCGCCCAAATGGATGGTGCAATCATTGTAATTGCTGCTACTGATGGTCCTATGGCTCAAACTCGTGAACACATTCTTCTTGCTCGCCAAGTAGGTGTTCCTTCATTGGTTGTATTCTTGAACAAATGCGATTTAGTTGACGATCCAGAATTACTCGAATTAGTAGAAATGGAGGTTCGCGAATTGCTTAGTTTCTATAAATTCGATGGTGATAAAATCAAAATCATTCGTGGTTCTGCTTTGAAAGCATTGAATAAAGATCCAGAAGGAATTAAAGCTATCGAAGATTTAATGGAAGCAGTTGATACTGAAATTCCAATTCCTCCTCGTGCAAAAGACAAACCTTTCTTAATGCCGGTTGAAGATGTGTTCTCGATCACAGGTCGTGGAACTGTTGCTACAGGTCGTATTGAAAGAGGTGCAATTCACACAGGAGATCCTGTTGAAATTGTTGGTCTCATGGATGCTTCTTTAAAATCAACTGTTACAGGTGTTGAGATGTTCCGTAAAATTCTTGACGATGGAGAAGCCGGCGATAATGTTGGTTTGCTTCTTCGTGGAGTTGAAAAGGATGACATCCGTCGTGGCATGGTAGTTTGTGCCCCAGGTTCAATTACTCCACATACTGATTTCAAATGTGAGGTTTATGTTCTTTCTAAAGAAGAGGGTGGTCGTCATACTCCTTTCTTTAACAAATATCGTCCACAGTTCTACATGAGAACTACAGATGTTACTGGAGAATGTGAATTACCAGCAGGAATTGAAATGGTTATGCCTGGTGATAATGTGTCAATAATTGTTAAACTCATTACTCCGGTAGCTATGGAAAAAGGTCTTCGTTTCGCAATACGCGAAGGAGGTCGTACTGTAGGTGCGGGTCAAGTGACTGAAGTAATTAAATAATAAAAAATTGAAGTTTAAATTTTCGGGTTTAAAGTTCGAAGTTCAACAAAGCTTCTTACTTTAAACCCGAAGGTTTTAATGGGAGAGTTGAAACTCACTGAAAAGTTTATTCGAAAAGAAGCCCATTAAAATTTACATTTGAACTCAAATACGGG
This sequence comes from Chitinophagaceae bacterium, assembly GCA_947469485.1. Lineage (GTDB taxonomy): Bacteria > Bacteroidota > Bacteroidia > Chitinophagales > UBA10324 > UBA10324. Next base: position 19,332 of record CANIPU010000005.1, read on the forward strand.
TGTAGCTCAATTGGTAGAGTAGCGGTCTCCAAAACCGTTGGCTGGGAGTTCGAGTCTCTCCACCCGTGCAAACTTAAACAACATGAATAAGGTAAGTTTATACATCAAAGAATCCTATGCTGAGTTAATGACTAAAGTGTCTTGGCCAACCTGGGATGAGTTAACTAACAGTGCAATTGTAGTAGCTATCGCAGCGCTGATAATGGCATTACTTGTTTTTGGAATGGATAAAAGTGCGAGCCTCATTCTGGGAACTTTCTATAAAGCATTTTAAATGATAACCATGACCGAAGAGAAGAAATGGTATGTTATGCGCGTTATAAGTGGTAAAGAGCGCAAAACAAAGGAATACATCGAAGGAGAAATCAATCGCTCTAAATGGGGCGAAATTATTTCTCAGGTGTTGGTTCCAATGGAGAAGATTTATAAAATTAAAGACGGAAAAAAAATTATTAAAGAAAGGAATTTTTTTCCAGGATATATTTTATTGGAAGCAGATGAAACCCGTTTAACCGGTGAGATGCTTCAAACAATAAAAAATATTACGGGAGTTATTAATTTCCTTACAGGAAATAATAATAAACCTCAAGCTCTTCGGAAATCTGAAGTAAACAGAATTTTAGGTAAGGTGGATGAAATGCTCGGAGTTGGCGAAACAACTGCTGAACCATTTTTGGTTGGAGAAACAGTGAAAATTATTGATGGACCTTTTAACGACTTTATGGGATTGGTGGAAGAAGTGAATGAAGAGAAAAAGAAACTTAAAGTGAATGTGAAAATATTCGGGCGTAAAACTCCTGTTGAATTAAATTATGTGCAAGTAGAAAAACAAGTCTGATTGTAAAGTTTGATTCGTCAGCTGAATTCCGAAAGGAGCTTCCTTCAGATGACTTGGCAGTTTCAAGCAATAATCAGAAATCATTAAATCATAAATCTAAAATCTCAAATCAGAAAATGGCAAAAGAAATTGAAACATATGTGAAGTTGCAGGTGAAAGGCGGACAGGCAAATCCTGCTCCTCCAATTGGCCCGGCACTTGGTGCGAAGGGGGTTAACATCATGGAGTTCTGTAAGCAGTTCAACGCTCGGACACAGGACAAAATGGGAAAAGTTCTTCCAATTGTGTTGACAGTATACAAAGACAAAAGTTTTGACTTTGTAATTAAAACTCCACCAGCTGCAGTTCAGTTGCTAGAAGCAGCAAAAATTGAAAGCGGCAGCAAGGAGTCAAACAGAAATAAAGTTGGAACAGTTAGTTGGACACAGGTTGAAGCAATAGCTAAAGATAAAATGCCAGACTTGAATTGTTTTACTATTGAGTCAGCTATGAAAATGGTTGCTGGTACAGCAAGAAGTATGGGAGTTGTTGTGGAAGGTAAAGCTCCCTGGGCTTAAGCATTTCAGCTTTTCAAATTTTAAGTTCAAAGCCTCGGTATAATTGCCGGGGCTTTGTTGTATTTCATAAAAAATAATTTTAGTATTAAATTGATAAAATGTTAGACGAAGAAATTACAGAAGAGGTAACTGAAGAAGCTGAAGATGGATTGTATGAACATCATCGGATTGTGGTTGATAAAGGACAAACTCCTCTTCGTATTGACAAATTTTTATTTAACAGGATTGTAAAAGTGAGTCGTAGCAGAATTCAACGAGCAGCTGATAGTGGGGGCGTATTGGTTAATGGGGATTCAGTAAATTCAAATTATAGAGTTCGACCTGATGATATAATTACTATCATGATGCCAGAACCAAAAACAGAATATGATGTAATTGCCGAAAATATTCCATTGAATTTTATTTATGAGGATGAAGATATAGCTATCGTAAATAAGTCTCCGGGTTTGGTAGTTCATCCTGGTGTTGGAAATTCTTCCGGCACATTAGTAAACGGTCTGCTTTATCATTTTAATCAATTGCCTGCAGTTTCAGGTAATGAGGTTCGTCCAGGGTTGGTGCATAGAATTGACAAAGACACAAGCGGACTGTTGGTAGTAGCAAAAAATGAATATGCATTAAACTTTCTGGCTAAACAATTTGCTGATCATACAATTGATAGAAAATACATTGCTCTAGTTTGGGGAGATGTTAAGGAAGATGAGGGAACTGTAACGGGACATATTGGTCGAAATCTAAAGGACAGAAAAAAAATGGATATTTTTCCGGAAGGTGATCATGGGAAAGACGCTATTACTCATTACAAAGTGTTAGAGCGTTTTCATTACACCACTTTAATAGAATGTAAATTAGAAACCGGGCGCACACATCAGATTCGGGTGCACATGAAATCAATCGGACACCCATTGTTTTATGATGAAACTTATGGCGGAAATAAAATTGTGAAAGGAACTATATATAAAAAATACAAACAGTTTGTTGACAATTGTTTTGAAGCGTGTCCGCGTCAAGCTTTGCATGCCGCTTCATTAGGATTTACTCATCCAACAACTTTAAAGCATATTTATTTCGAATCTGATTTGCCTGATGATATGAAGGACCTTGTACTTCGCTGGAGAAAATATTTTGTAGCAGTAAGTGCTAGAGAATAATTTGAATATGAATTGTTAAAAATTGTCGTTATTTTAAGATTGGTTGAAAAGAAATTCATAACATACTTTTGAATAAAAAAAACATGGATTCAAATAAAACCGCTCAATACATGGCAAACAAGATTCTTCAAAGTTATTGCTTGACTATGGCAATGCTCGAAGATTATTGTAAACAAACAGCGCATACAACAAGAGAACACCCTGAAAGTATAAAAAAAAGAATAATGGTATCAGGAGAAAAAATGAAAGTGAAATTAATGGAGGAAATTGCCGCTTTAAAGGGATAGATTTTTTAAATTGACTCATATAGAACTTATATTATATTCTATAACTTTTTAGTAAATGGTGTATTAGTAAAACAAACAATTAAAGGAGTTAGATAGTTTTATCAGGCATATAAATTGGCAATGCTTTCCGCTCAGTTATTGCGACTTATATTTGAGCATTATTATTTTAATTTTTAATGAAGCAGAAGTTTCTTTTTTATTTATTTTTTTTCTATAGTCTACAAATTTTCGCTCAGGAGCAGCGATGCAATTCTTATGAATATCAGCAATACTTAAAAGAAACAGTTCCTGGGTATGCTGAAATGATTGAGCAATCAGAAATTTATTTACAGGATTATATCAAGACACACAAAAACAAAAGTGGCAGATCTATAATTACAATTCCGGTTGTTGTTCATCTGTTGTATCATCCGGATAGTACCAATCAGCAATTAAGCGACTGGCAAATCACATCACAGATAGATGCACTTAACGAAGACTATAGAAGATTTAATGCAGATAGGTTTAAAACACCATCACTCTTCGATTCAATTGCTGCTGATTGTGAAATAGAATTTTGTTTGGCAAAACGCGACCCGAATGGTAATGCAACAAATGGAATAAGACGAATTGTAACATCAGAAAGTTTGTTTGTTGATTTTTCAAGCCCTAAACAAACTGTAGCCGGTGGAGATGATCCTTGGCCATTTACTGAATACCTGAATATTTGGGTGTGCGGACTTCAATATCCCTTACTTGGTTTTGCAACTTTTCCCTCAAATTCTATCAATCCGGCGGATGATGGTGTGGTTATACACTACAAAGCATTCGGAAGAATTAATTGTTTTTCAAAAAAATACTACGAAGGTCGAACCGCAACTCACGAAGTAGGGCATTGGCTAAACCTCGTTCATATTTGGGGAGATACACCCGGGTGCAGTCCTGATGATAATGTTGATGATACACCCATTCAGGCTGAAGAGCATTATAAATGCGATGGATTTCCATATCCAAGTTGTAGTAACACCAGTGATATGTTTATGAACTATATGGATTACACACTTGATAGTTGTATGAATGTTTTCACTTTTGGCCAAAAGACAAGAATGGTTAATTCTGTAAATGCATTTCGTTCAAGTTTACTTTCTTCAAATGGGTGTGATCCTTTGCCATCTTCATATGCTTGGGATATTGGGGTTACAAAAATTTTATATCCCGATGAGTTTATTTATGGTGAAACCATGCAGCCGGTAGTTACCATTAAAAATTTCGGAATTCAATCTATAACTTCAGCTGATATAATTTATACAAAAAACTGGAGGAGTTCACCTCACACCTATTCATGGACAGGGGATCTTGGTCCAAATGAAGGCACTGATATCACCCTTCCTGAAATTGCAGATAGTTCGTGGTACAATTTGTTTTGTGCCTGGACTAAAAATCCAAACGGATTTCAGGATGCCGATACAACTAATGATTTTAAAACAAGAAGTTACATTGTAAGTTTTGAATATCCTCCGATAAATGATTTATTAATTTACCCAAACCCTACAGGAAGTTTAATTGTTCTTGATTTTGGTGAAGTGGTTGAATTAAAAGGAACAGTTGGAATTTATAATGTTCTCGGGCAGATGGAACAGGTGAACATGCAAGCTCTTTCAATTTCAAAATTCCAAATTGATTTAAGTAATTTTCCTTCAGCATTATATTTCATTGAGTTGAATGTAAATGGAGAAAGAGTGGTTAAAAAAGTTATTGTTCAACACGAACTGTAAATAAATATTCTGGGTACTACCGTCATGACAAATGAACTAACAGCAAATTCAGATTCAATTCAATTTATACTGAATGATGATTCATTGAATTCTGAAGTAAAAAGAATAGGAAAAAAAATTTTAAACTCTGAAAGAATAACTACTGACGAAGGTTTGTATTTATATGAAAATGGAAGCTTAGGATTTCTTGGTTCACTCGCCAATTTTATTCGGGAAAAGAAAAATGGTGATGCTGTTTTCTTTAATCGTAATTTTCATATTGAGCCAACCAACAAATGTGTTTTTGCCTGCAACTTTTGTTCTTACTCACGATTGATTCAGCAGGAAAATGAATCATGGGAATTATCGCATGAACAAATGATGGATATTGTTCGAAAGTATGATGGTGATCCAGTTACAGAAGTACATATTGTCGGAGGTGTTCATCCGAAAATGAATCTTGATTTTTTCTGCAATCTCATCAGGGAAATAAAAAAACATCGTTCCGATTTGCATGTGAAAGCATTTACTGCAGTAGAATTGGAATATATGTTTCGCAAAGCTAAAGTGAGTATTGTTGAGGGAATGCAGAAACTGAAGGATGCCGGAATGGATTCAATGCCAGGAGGTGGTGCCGAAATTTTTGATGAAGAAATCAGAAGTAAAATCTGTAACGATAAAGCTTCATCAGATGAATGGCTCGCAATTCACGAAACTGCTCATAAACTTGGAATCCCTTCAAATGCAACAATGTTGTATGGTCATATTGAAAATTATGCTCATAGAATTGATCATATGAATCGCTTGCGTGAATTGCAGGATAGAACCAATGGCTTCAATACCTTCATTCCTCTCAAATTCAGAAATGGTGATAATGAAATGAGCAATGTAAAAGAATCAACCATTGTTGAAGACATGAAATGTTATGCCATGTCAAGAATTTTTCTGGATAACTTTAATCACATAAAGGCATACTGGCCAATGATTGGAAGAACCAATGCTCAGTTATTATTGAACTTTGGCGTGGATGATATTGATGGTACAATTGATGACACAACAAAAATTTACGCAATGGCAGGAGCAGAGGAGCAAAATCCAACCATGAACACTAGAGAATTGGTTGATTTAATTTTGGCCGTAAATCGCAGACCAATTGAAAGAGACACTTTATATAAACCTATTCGTGATTTTATTTTAAATCCTTTTGAAAAGGAAAAAATGAAAAAGCATATCTGAATTAATTTGTTTTAAGTAAGAATACACACCAATTGAAAGAAATATTTTTAATACGCCACGGCGAAACTGATTATAATAAAAAGGGAATTGTTCAGGGCCGAGGGGTAAACCCTTCGTTAAATGAAAAAGGAAGGTCACAAGCTGATTCTTTCTTTCAAAAATATCAAAACGAACCATTTGAAATTGTTTACACTTCAACTTTGCAGCGTGCAATTGAATCGGTCCAGTCATTTATTGATTTAAAAATTCCGCATGAAAAATTTTCGGAACTGGATGAAATAGGTTGGGGAGATTTTGAAGGAAGAGAAGTTGATGATTATTTCCACAGCGAGTTTAAAAGAATAATAGGTGAATGGAAATTAGGAAATCTTGAAGAAAAAACAATTAATGGAGAGAGCCCGTTGGAATTGCAGCAAAAACATTTTCAGTTTATTAATATTTTAAATTCCCGTCCCGAAAAAAAAATACTAATGTGTATGCATGGAAGAGCCATGCGTATTTTGTTATGTACTCTTTTAAATAAGTCATTGAGCGAAATGGATAATTTTCCTCATTACAATCTATCACTATACCGATTGGTATATGATGGAAAGGAATTCAAACTAACCACTTTCAACGACTTATCTCATTTGCATGTCGAAGTATAAGATTGCATCAGTTGCATATTTAAATTCGAAACCGTTTTTATACGGACTAAATAATTTTCCATTCAAATCTGATATTGAATATACTGTTGATACTCCTGCAAACATTTCTGTAAAATTATTGAATGGCGAAGTTGATTTGGCTTTAGTACCGGTTGCAGTTTTAGCTCTACTGAAACATTATTATTTATTAGATGGATATTGTATTGGGGCTAAAGGACCTGTGCAATCGGTTTGTTTATTTTCAGAAAGGCCTATTGAAAATTGCAATAGAATATTATTGGACTATCAATCCCGGACTTCTGTAATGCTAACTAAAATTCTGATGAGTAAACACTGGAAACTATATCCTGAATTTGTATCAACTGAGGTTGGTTATGAAAACGAAATAAAAAATGAAACAGCTGGATTAGTAATTGGAGACAGAGCACTTGAATTGAAAAGCAAATTTAAATTCATATACGATTTAAGTGAAGAGTGGATGAAGCTGACAGGTTTGCCTTTTGTTTTTGCTGTATGGGTAAGTTTGAATGAAATTCCCGATGAAATAAAATCAGAATTGACCAAAGCCTTTCAATTTGGAATTAACTCAATTGATAAAGTAATTGCTGAGGAGGAAAAAAAGTTTATTGGTATTGATGTCGGAAATTATCTCACCTATGGTATTGATTATATATTTAATGATGAAAAATTAAAAGCAATGCAGTTGTTTCTGAATTATATAATTGAAATTGAAGAAACTGTTGTTTAAATCCTTTTTTCGATCAGAATAATTTTTCAACGAAATTCGAAATTCAATAAATTTAGTTTCAGTTCAAACAATTTTAAATTTTGTTTGTTAATTCTGAATCAGATGGCTCAATACTCAATTAAGGATTTAGAAAAACTTTCAGGAATTAAGGCGCATACATTGCGAATTTGGGAGTTGCGTTATGGAATAATTACCCCTAACAGAACTGATACTAATATCAGGTATTACGATGACAATGATTTAAGGAGCCTTTTAAATATTGCTTTGCTCAATCAACATGGTATTAAAATTTCTAAAATTAGCGGAATGACTCCTGCTGAAATTGAGAAAGAGATACTTGCTATAACAGAAACTAGTAAGGATGTAACTGGTTTTATTGAAGCATTAACTATTGCAATGATTGAGGTAAATGAGCAAAAGTTTGAGAAGGTAATTAGTAACGCAGTATTAAAATTCGGATTTGAAAAAACGATGATTGAAATCATTCATCCTTTTTTAGTTCGGATAGGAGTGATGTGGCAAGTTGGAAGTATAAAGCCTGCGCAGGAACATTTTATATCAAACCTGATTAGGCAGAAATTAATTTCAGCTATTGATGGACAGCATGTTGAAAGCGGAAATAACTCGCCCAAATTTCTATTGTGCTTACCCGAAGGAGAAATGCACGAGTTATCGCTACTGTTTTTATCATTTTTCATTCGTGCCAGGCATATGCATGTAACCTATTTAGGGCAAAGCGTTCCTTTCGAAGATATTGTTTCTGTAAGCCAAACTTATGAACCCGATTATATAGTAAGTATTTTCACCACCTATCCCACTGTTAATCATTTGTCAGATTATATAAAGAAACTTTCCTCAGGGTTAAAAAAGCAAAAGATAATTTTATCCGGGTACCGGACTCTTGATTTTAAGGAAAAGATTCCGGCTAATGTTATCATGCTAAAACAAATCCAGGATATTTTGTCGTTTATACAAAGCTGCCAGATAGATGCAGCGCATAAAAACTAAATTTTTATTGTTTAAATAATAGTAATATAAATTAAACAATAATAAAATTCATAAGCAGCATAGTTTATTATTAAAAAATAAATAAAATATTTTTTAATGATTCCCATGCGAATAATCAAGCTATTTTCATTGGTAAAAAGTGATTTAATCATGTATTCTGGAATTTATTTGTTTAACAAATATTTAAAATAAGTTAAACAAAATTTGGATTGTTGTGTTTTTATGTTTAACATTGCACCGTAAAGATTAAACAAAACACTATGACAACCCTACAATTTAACGAACAAGTAGTTGATTTCTCAGGTAGCTTAAAACCATTTGCATACAAGCTCACCAGAAATTCAGATGATGCTTCAGATTTAATACAGGAAACTGTGTACAAGGCCTTAATTAATGCCGATAAATTTCATAAAGGCACTAATTTGAAAGCATGGTTATTTACAATCATGCGTAATATTTTCATTAATAATTACCGTCGTAATTCACGACATGGAATTGTTTCGGACCCAACTGAGAACTTATCACTTTTAAATTCAATAAGAAATTCTACAACCAATAGCGGTTTAGTAAATATTCATATGGAAGAAGTTAATAAGGCACTTGAAAATTTATCAGAAGAATTTCGAATTCCATTCTTATTGCATTACGAAGGATTTAAGTACAATGAAATTGCAGAAGAATTGCAATTGCCTCTTGGAACTGTTAAGAGCAGAATATTCTTTGCCCGGAAAGCTTTACAAAAAATGATTGATCGTTTGGTTTAATCAAAACAAATTATTTCAGGTTTAGTTTTTATCATTGATTAAAAATTAAGCGAAATGTTTTTAGGAGCGCTTGCTCTTGCCCCCGGCTTGGCAATAATGATTTTTATTTATTGGAAGGATATATTCGAGAAGGAGCCCAAACAACTATTAGCATTAAGTTTTTTACTTGGAGCATTAAGTATTATTCCTGCAATTATATTAGAAATGATATTCAGCAATTATGCTGAATCAATACCAATTTATCTTATTTCTAATGCTGTTAAAGCAGTTTTAGTTGTTGGATTGGCTGAAGAGGGTTCTAAATATTTTATGGCCCGTTATTTTTTATTTCCCAGAAGAGCTTTTAATGAACCGTTTGATGGAATTACCTATTGCGTTATGATTTCGATGGGTTTTGCAACAATTGAAAATGTTATGTATGTAATGGATGGTGGGGTTACAACTGCATTATTAAGAATGGTTACTGCAGTTCCTGCTCATGCAACATTCGGGATTATTATGGGATATTATTTAGGGCTGAAAAAGTTTGATTCCGAAAATAGATATTATGGATTAAAAGCATTGGGATTTGCGGCATTGTTACACGGAGCATATGATTTTTTTCTTTTCATAAATTATTATCCGGGTATGGCAATTGGCGCATTATTATCTTTAAGATACGGTATTATCTTTTCAAGAAAAGCAATTAAACTGCATCAGCAGGCTTCGCCATTTAATATGAAAAATTAGAAAGCATGTTTTTCTTTAAAAAACAACGAAATATTTTACCAAGGGTAGCAACTTTTAAGATTTGAAAAAGTAAAGAGGTGCAACCCGAAAGGGCAAAACACCTTTTTTGTGAAAAACTTAATACTCAAAACTCTTGGTTTTACTTTCATTAGTACTATTGTATTTGCACAGGAAGGCGGTGGCACGAAAACCATCGTAGCAGATTCAACACAACAACAGCAAGAATCTGTTTTTTCAATATCCGTTGAATCAGCATTTACCAATTCTTATTTATGGCGTGGCATTGAATTCAATAAAGGAATAATTCTTCAACCTTCAGTTAATTTAGAATACAAAGGTTTCATTCTTAACCTCTGGAATTCAACAAGTATTTTAGAAACAAATAACAATTCAATAGCGCAGGAAATTGATTTCACTTTATCGAAAATTATTGAGCCTGGCAATTTTTATTTTGAACCGGCTCTTTTGTTATATACCTATCCCTCGAAAAATTCTTTTAATGCAACAGCTGAAGCATCAGTTTTTGCTGCCTACTATAAAGGAGACTTTGGTCTTTTTATAAATCCTTCTGTTGACATATTATCAAATTCGGGAGGTGCATTTTCTGAAACCGGATTTACTTACGATCATGAATCTGAAAAAATACATATCGTTACGAATTTTGCCTATGGTTTAGGCAATAGAAAATTTGTTAATTATAATATACTATTTGATGAATCGCAAAGTATTAATTCAAATTATCGATTAATTGATATTAACGGATATGTACAGAAAAGTTTAAATGAAACTCTGTATATCAAACCTTCATTTAATTTCTTCCATTTAATAGGAACTGCCTTTACAAACACTTTAAACACTAATCAATTGAATATTGCCATTTCAATTGGTGCCGAATTTTAAAACACTATGAAAATCCAGGTACGAATTATTTTATTGCTTACAATTATCCTGGCGAGTGCAATAGGTGTTATTTCCTATATGCGCAATTCTGAAACGGATAAAATGTCTTTACTGTTAAAAAACAGATTGGCTGAAAAGGATAGCATTTACGACAAGATTCTTGATTTAAAATCAAACAGTCTATTCATGATTGCAAGCTATGAATATTCAATTTGGGATGAAATGGTTGAGTATACGAAGCTTGCATCAACACCAATTTTAGATGAAGAACAAACCACTAAAAAAACTGAGTTTGAAGAAAACAGTATTGATTTTTTATTAGATCAATATAATTTTTGCGGAGTATGGGTTTATGATCTCACATTCGGATGTTTATATGCTGTCAATAATTATGATGTTGATTCTAAAAGTAAAATTCCATTATCAAGATTTGATTTATCAAAGGCATTTATTAAACAAAACGAAGGAAGAGGAGATCATTTTACACACTTCTTTATAAAAACCAGCGAAGGTGATTTAATGGAGATTCGCGGGGCTACTATTCATGGAACATTAGACAATGAAAGAAAAGATGCGCCTGCTGGATATTTATTTGCTGCTAAACTTTGGGATAATAAATATTTGGCAGAATTGGGGGCTCTAAATATTGCTGAGGTAGGAATTTCATTTGATACTTCAATACACAAAATAAATTCAGGACTAAAGCAAATTGATAAAAAAGGAACATTGGTAAGTTCACGAAGTTACAAAGGGTTTGATGGAACTTTTTTAGCTAAAACAATAATTAATTATCCAACTCCATTCTATGATCAACTTGTTTCTGGAACGGATAAAGCAAATATGGTTTTTGTCGGGTTCTGTATTATTCTGTTGATTTTGGTAACTGCAGCATTTATTTCCTGGGTTCGAAATCCATTGCACCGTATTTCACAAAGTTTAAATTTTGATAATCCTAAATTCATTTCGAAACTCTCAAATTCTAATACAGAATTTGGTAAATTGGCACAACTCATAATTAACTTCTTTAAACAAAAAGAAGATTTACAAATTGAAATACAAGCCAGACAGGAAAATGAATTAGCTCTTCGCTATAGTGAAAAAAGATTTATTGATGTAACAGAAGCTGCAGGTGAATTTGTTTGGGAAACAAATGAAAAAGGAGAGGTGATTTTTATTTCAAACAGAATATTTGATGCAATTGGTTATAATATAGATGAATGTTTAAATGCCTCGATTTATAGTATCATTTGCGATGAAGATAAGGCTAAAATCGGTGAGGAATTTAATAAGTACATAAATAATTCTGAGTCATTTAAAGACATTGAATTTCGTGTGATACGAAAAGATTCTTCAGTCGGATTTATGCGAATAAGCGGAACTCCGGTTTTTAATGATTTGCAAAAGGTAATTGGATTCAGAGGTACTGGACAGGATGTAACTGTTCAAAAACAATTCGAAGAGGAACTTCGTCAGGCAAAAGAATTAGCAGAAACTGCCAATCTTGCTAAGAGTGAATTTTTAGCAAACATGAGTCATGAGATTCGTACTCCAATGAATGGAATTATGGGTATGACCGAACTTACTCTTGCTACCAACTGTACAGAAGAACAACGCGAATACCTTGAATTGGTAAAGACTTCAGCCGATAATTTATTAATTGTAATTAATGATATTCTGGACTTCAGTAAAATTGAAGCAGGCAAACTGGAACTCGAAGAAATTGATTTTGATCTTCGTGAAATGATGAGCAAAACAATGAAATTGCTTGCATTAAGAAAGAAGGATAAAGGCATTGAAATGATTTTGGATATTGATGAAAATATTCCAAAAGTTATTGTCGGCGACCCTGGCCGTTTGCGTCAGGTAATTATTAATATTGTAGGTAATGCAATTAAGTTTACTGAAAAAGGTGAAATAGGATTACATGCAAAATTAAAGAGGACGGAAAATGGAAGGTCTGTTATAGATTTCACAATTTCTGATACCGGAATTGGAATCCCTCAAGACAAGCTTAAATCTATTTTCGAACCATTTACGCAGGCTGATGGCTCAACTACACGAAAGTTTGGCGGAACAGGTTTAGGCTTAACTATAACGCGCAAACTTATTTCACTCATGAAGGGTGATGTGTATTTAATAAGTGAAATAGGTAAGGGAAGTCAGTTTCATTTCAATTCCGAATTTGGAGTTGGTCAGGCAGTAACACGGTATTTGCCGGCTGATTTTGATGTATTGCGAAAATTAAAAGTTTTAATTGTAGATGATAATTTAACTAACCGCAGAATTATGGAGGGGCAGTTAAAAAATCTGGTAGATAATATTGTTTCAGTTGATAACGGGCGAAATGCATTATTTGAATTAAGCAAAGCCTACAACGAATCAAATCCGTTTGATTTGATGTTGCTCGATGTTCAAATGCCGGGTATGGATGGATGGGAAGTTGCTCGTAAAATGAAAGAGAATCCAAACTATTCAGCAACAAAAATATTTGTGCTGTCAAGTGTGGCTGACAATATTGATACAAGTGAACGACAAAAATTAAATATTACGGCATTCATGGCCAAACCTGTTACTTATCAGGAATTGCTCGATGAATTATTTAAACTGTTTGGAAAAGTTGAAAGTCAAAACACATATGATTATCACGAAGCTCAATCTGTTAAAGTTTATCACCATCAGTCGTTAAATATTTTGCTTGCAGAGGATGATTTAATTAATCAGAAACTGGCAATAACTGTTCTCGAAAAAAATGGATTTAAAGTTACGCTTGCAAATAACGGGTTAGAAGTTCTTGACCTGATGAAAAAGGACAAGTTCGATCTTATATTCATGGATGTTCAGATGCCACATCTCGATGGATATGAAACTACATTAAAAATTCGTGAAAACGAGTTGGCATCAGGCGAACATATTCCAATTATTGCCATGACTGCTCATGCTATGAAAATGCATCGCGACCGTTGCTTTGAAGTTGGAATGGATAACTATGTAAGTAAGCCAATTAAAACCGATGAAGTTTTTAAAGTAATGGCGAAACTTTTTGAAGGAAAAGAGATTGCAATTAACGAATCAACAGTTGAATCAAATAATTCCCAGGAATTCAGATTTAAATATTTTGATGCAAATTTCTTTAGTGAACAATGCGTTAATGATTCAGTGCTTATGGGAGAATTGATTAAAATGTTTTTAAATAGTATATATCCTCAAATAGAAACATTAGACAAAGCAATTGAAAACAAAGATTTTAATGATATTAACCGAATAACTCATAAAATGCGTGGAAGCATTTCACCATTTGGAGCAAAATCAACAGGCGATTTATTGTATGATCTCGAAGCTATGGGAAAAGATAAAACATTTGCAAACATTGAAGAAGTTTATAATGATGCGAAAAATTCAATAAACGGATTAATCGATGAAATGAAATTCTTTATTGATAAACCCAAAATCAAAGTGGCATAAACAAAATAATATTCAACTGAAATAAAAAGGGCAACAGAATTTTTCTGTTGCCTTTTTTATTTTTCTGAAAATACTATTACATAAAACTCACAATTTTATTTTGATATTCGTTTGAAATATATTGGTACGCAGGGTTACATTTAGCCCGATAAAAATTTTTATTTTTTATAAAGAATGAATAAAAAAATTGTAATAATCATTTTAATATTTTTTAATATTCATCTGCTTTATGCTCAAAAGACTGCAAGAATATTTGGTGTAATTACCGATAAAGCAGACAAGAGTACATTAATAGGAGTGACGGTTGCACTAAAAGGTACTTCATTTGGAACAGTTACCGATATTGATGGAAATTATTCTATTAATAATATTCCTTCAGGTACTTATAATATTGAATGCAGTTATGTTGGTTATGAAAGAATATTACTGACAGGTATTAAAATTTCCGACGGGGAACAAAAAAAGATTGATATTCAATTAGGTGTTAGCGCAATTACTCTTGATGATAATATTGTGGTAATAGGAGAAAAACCTTTGGTTGATGTTGAAGATTCAAAAAGTTCGCAAAAAATAGGCAAGGATCAAATAGAATCGGCTCCTTCTAGGCAAATTCAAGGTATAATAAATACTTCGTCTGGTGTGGTGCAAAATGCAGAAGGTATTCATATTCGTGGAGGACGGACTTACGAAACCGGATTTTTTATCGATGATGTTTCAGCTACTGATCCTCTTGCTGGTACTGGCTTCGGAATTGATTTAGGAAGCAATGCCATTGATGATATTGAAGTAAGCACAAGCAGTTCGTCTGTTGAATATGGAAATTCCACTTCAGGAACTGTAAATGCGAAAACAAAAAGCGGGGGTGATAAATTTTCTGTTAATGCCTCACACAAGCGCGATAACTTTGGATTTAATAAAGACTGGAATTCAACTTTCAATAATTCAATTTACGAATTGGGAATAGGTGGCCCTCTCAAATTTAAAAAGGATGTTGCTTCGAAATTAAAATATTACACCTCTTTCAAATTTAACTTTACTGATAATTATTTTCATAATCCTGCCAATCAGGTTGTGTCATCTGTTTATCCGGATACTTTGTGGAGTCCTTATCAGGATAATCGTTGGGCAGGTATGTTAAAGCTGAATTATGATTTTTCGTCAGCAAAAAAATTATCCTTCACTTATTTAAAAAGTATAACCATAAATCAGGATTTTAATATGCTTCGCATTACCGGCAATGATGTTGGATTCACACCTGGATATCAATACAATTTTGCATTGCAACCTGATAATGCTAACACCTATACACACGATACAAATCTGGAATCTCTCGTTTGGATTCAAACGCCAAAACCATCATTCTCATATCGAATTACAGCATCGCGTTTATTTGTTCATTTAAGGGCTGATGCAAATGGCAGAGAATGGCGACCGCAACAAGTGAATAGTGAATTCGATCCTTCAAGTATTGTAACTTTTCCTACACAATATTTTAACCCATCAGATAGTATCGTTTTTGTGTTGCCTGGTCCGGGACTTTATAACAATGATGGTATTGCAACATTGTGGCATGATCATTATGTTGAAGAATATACTTTAAAATCATCAGCAACTTTTTATTCAAAAAACACCAGCAACAGATTTTATGTTGGAGGAGAATTAAAAAGGAGAGAGATGCAATGGATTGATATTACTCGTCCATGGATAGGAGCACCAATTCAGCTACCTGATGGAAATTATACTCAATCTTTTCGACTTGGTGATTTAAGTGATGCATGGCATGTAGTTCCTGTTCGAGGAGCATTTTATGTTTCGGATAAATATAAATTCCGTGGTTTAATTGCTGATTTAGGGTTGAGATATGAATACTGGTTTGCTGGTAAATTTGTTGACAATGCCATAGATAATTCTGACGCACCCATTGCAGATGTTATAAGATCGGAATATTTAAAACACACTGTTAATGTTTTCGGAAGCAGAATGAAAATGCGTTTGCTTCCTAAACTTGCGGCAAGTTTTCCAATTAAGGAAAACCAGGTTATGTATTTTAATTACGGTCATAACATGGTTGAACCGCATCCTTCCTATATCTACACTGGCCTTGATCCTTATTATGCAGATCGTTCTACATTAGCAAGGGTAGGAAATCCTGATTTAAATCCTGAGGTTGATATTTCATATGAATTAGGATTAAAATCACAATTAGGAAGTAATGACGCTTTGAATGTTTCTGTTTATTGGAAAGACAAGTATGATTTTATTACTAGCAGCACTATTTATTTGAAAGATGCAACTGGAAGAGAAGTAGCAAGAACTATTAGAATTAATGCAGATTATGCCCGCGTAAGAGGATTTGAAATTGCATATATAAAAAGAATTGCAAAATGGTTTAGCAGTCAGGTTTCATTTTCTTATAGTGCCGCAACTGGACAAAGCTCATCCGCGTCACAAAGTTTATCACAGATTCTAGCAACCGGAAATTCGGTAAGTTCAAAAGAAACTCCGCTCGCCTGGGATTCTCCAATTGATGCAAAAGGATTTGCGATATTTACTGTTAACAAAGACAAGGGATTATTTGATTCCAAAATCTTAAATCATTTTAGTTTTTATACCGAAGCAATTTTTAGGACAGGGAAAAGATATACTCCATATTTGTTTGAAGGATATGAAGAATACTCAGGTCGGCCAATTTATGAAATTGATGGAAATCCTGAAAATCAAAACCAAAAAATTTCGATACCATCATTTTGGCTAAATGCAACTTTACGGAAATGGATTAAAATTAAAAGAACCGATGTATCATTTACTCTGGAATTGACTAATATTCTCAATACAAAAAATCCATTAATAATTAATCCTGTTACTGGAAATGCTTATTCTGACGGCGATCCCGTTCCATCAGAATCAAGAGATCCAAAATATTTAGACCCAAGAGATTATAGGTCATATGGCACTCCACCCAATAATCCGGCAAGATATGATTCACCTTTTCATTTTGTTTTTGGAATAGCAATAAAATTCCGGTAATAAAATATTTGGACAATGAACAAAAAAGTGTGTTGATTATTTTTCAAAAACCTTGTTTTTTATTCTTTCTGATTATCTTTGTCGGGTTTTAAAAAAAAACTGTTACAAACATCAAAACAACAATTATGAAATCAACCAAAATTTTCCTTGTATCAGCACTCTTTACAGTTGTGCTATCGTACTGCATGCCGGTTAAGGCACAAATGATGCAGGACCCTAAGAAATACTACAAAGGAACCTCTATCACATTAAAGGGTGGTATAACTAGTGCTTACACTGATATCAGATCATTTGACTTCGCTCGTGTTTCAGCAGGAAGCCCCAAGGTTTCTGAATGGAAACCTGGATTTGGAATTTCTGTAAATCAAATGTTTAGTAGTGTACTAGGTATTCAAGGTAATTTCCTTTATGGAAAATTATTAGGTATTGCTGACTACGCAAACAAAGCAGATTATAAAGACAAATATTTCGAAGATGCAAATATTTGGGCACCGAACAAGTTAGGTTTTACTGAACCAATTTATTTTAGCACTAATATTATTCATGGTAGTGCTGATTTGTATATCAACCTTTCAAATTTGGCTATGAGCTTGAAGAAAGCTAATCAAAAGCCTAAGAGCAGCAGAAAGCTTGGGATTTATACTTCTATCGGAGTTGGGTTTGTAAATTTTGATTCTAAGATTCAAGGTCTTTATGATACAAAACCATCTGATTATGATTCAATTCTTCCTTATACTCATTTTAGTAATTATGATTCAGTTAGATTCGGAAGTGGTTCAAGTAAAATTGGAGGTTACTTAAGAGGGTATTCAGGAAAAACTATGGAAGTTGAATTTCCTGTAGCTTTTGGATTAAAATATAAACTTTCCCGTTCATTGGATTTAGGAATTGAAAACACCATGCATTTCACAGTAACTGATAAATTAGATGCATATGTTGCTGATTTGAAAAATGCTGTTAAAAAGAATAATGATAAATACATGATGACTAATTTGACTCTTACTTATAAATTCGTAGGTAAAGATGAGAATAAAGATTATGTAGAATGGATGGATCCAACTGAAACTATGTATGATGAGTACCAGTTGCTAGCTGACAAAATGAGAAAAATGACAACCGATTCTGATAATGATGGTGTTGCCGATATTTTTGATAAAGAACCTAATACAGCAGCTGGTAATAAAGTTGACGGATCTGGTGTTAGCATGGATGTTGATGGTGATGGAGTTGCTGATTCAAAAGATGCTGATTTATTCTCACCTAAAGGAGCTACTGTTGATGCAGATGGTAAACCAAATGACGCTGATGGTGACGGCATTGCTGATGTTAACGATAAAGAACCTAACACCAAACCTGGTGCTTTGGTTAACTATCAGGGAAAAACTATTAAGCAAGACTTTGCTACAGGCAATACTTCAGGTGGATATATCCCTCCAACTATTTATTTTGATTTGAATAAGAGTGAAATAAAAGGAATGTACTATCCTGAATTAAGCGAATTAGCTAAATACATGAAGGCTAATGCTTCAGTTAAAATCAATGTTATTGGTAATGCTGACGAAAGAGGTTCTGATGGTTACAATAACGATTTAGGAATGAAGCGTGCAAATGCCGTTAAAGATTACTTGGTAAAATACTATGGTGTTGATGGTGGAAGAATTACTGCTTCTTCACAAGGAGAAAAGAGTCCATTAATGAAGTCTGCTTACAATGTTAACCGTCGAGTTGATGTTGAAATAAGCAAATAAAAAAACAGTTTTGATGTTAATTGAAGGGCGATTCTTTTTAGAGTCGCCCTTCTTTTTTTATGAGAGTTAGGTGATATTTTAAAATTTACTATGATTGGGTTTTTATAAAATATTCCCATAAAACAATTCCTGCAGAAATTGAAATGTTGAATGAGTGTTTTGTTCCGAATTGGGGAATTTCTATTGCCGAATCTAATTGATTTAATATTTCATCACTTAAACCATGCACTTCATTTCCAAAGACTAGTGCAATTTTTTCAGTTTTGTTAAATTGGAATTTATTTAAAAAAATGCTTTTATCTAGTTGCTCGATTCCAATAATTCTAAACCCGGATTTTTTTAAATCAGAAATTGATTCAATTGTTGCTGGAAAATATTTCCATTCAATTGATTCCTGCGATCCAAGTGATGCTTTTAGTAAATCACGGTTTGGAGGAACTGTTGTTATTCCACAACAATGAATGGACTTAACAACAAAGGCATCCGCGGTTCTAAACACACTTCCAACATTATGGGCGCTTCTTATATTGTCAAGCACAATTATAACATTCGACTTTTCCTTTTTCCTGAATTCCTCAATTGAAGGTCTGCCTAATTCATCGTTCAATATTTTTCTCATTAAATTTAATTTCAGTGGTTTATTTTGCCTGCATATTTAGTAATTCAAATTGAACAAGGTAAAAGAAATTAAAGAAACGCCTTTAATGGCTCAGTATAATAAGATCAAAGGAAAATATCCTGATGCAATCTTGTTATTCAGAGTAGGTGATTTCTATGAAACATTCGAACAGGATGCTGTTACTACTTCTAAAGTGTTAGGTATCGTATTAACGAGAAGAGCAAATGGTTCTGCATCTTTTGTTGAATTAGCAGGATTTCCGTACCACTCACTTGATAACTATTTACCTAAATTGGTAAAAGCAGGTTATCGGGTAGCGATTTGTGATCAGCTTGAAGACCCTAAACTAACAAAAACAATTGTTAAAAGAGGTGTTACAGAAATGATAACACCTGGAGTAACTGATAATGAAAAATTATTAGACCATCGCTCTAATAATTTTTTATGTTCAGTGCATTTCGATGGTCAATATTACGGGCTGGCTTTTCTGGATATTAGTACCGGTGAATTTTATGCAGCGCAGGGAAATGCAGAATATGCTGATAAGATGCTTCAGAGCTTGAAACCTAGTGAAGTTATTTTCAGTAAATCATTTAAAAAAGATTTTGCTACACAATTTGGTTCCCGGTTCTACACTTACGCAATTGAAGATTGGATTTTTCAATTTGATTACACAAACGAATTATTACTCCGGCATTTTCAGGTTCTATCATTAAAAGGTTTTGGAATTGATGAAATGAAACCGGCAATTATTGCTTGTGGTGCTGCGCTTCAATATTTATCTGATACGGAACATCCTAACATAGGCCATATCACTTCAATTTCAAGAATTGAAGAAGAAAAATATGTCTGGTTAGATCGGTTCACTATTCGAAATCTAGAGTTATTGCAATGCCAGCATGAACATGGAAAGTCATTATTGCAAGTAATGGATCATACACTTAGCCCAATGGGCTCGCGTATGATGAGGAAATGGGTTGTACTTCCTTTAAAAGATAAGCATCAGATTGAAGAAAGATTGGAAATGGTGAAACTGTTTATTCTTGAATCGGAGTTATTAAAAAACTTACAAACTGGATTAAAACAAGCCGGCGATTTAGAAAGATTGATAGCGCGTGTTCCTTTAGGAAAAATAAATCCTCGGGAAGTAATTCAACTTAGAAGGTCATTAATTTCTGTTGAAAAACTGATAAATGATTTTCAGTCATATCAGGTTTTACAAAACATTTCGGGGCAATTGAATCCTTGTTTATATATCCGAGAGAAAATTGAAAAGACCTTGCAGGAGGAAGCTCCAGCTGTTATTCAAAAAGGAGGTGTGATTAAAAACGGAGTTTCAGTTCAATTAGATGAATATAGAAATCTGGCTTATTCAGGAAAAGAATATTTGCTTCAGATTCAAAAAGAAGAAATAGAAAAGACAGGTATTACATCATTAAAAATTGGATTCAATAATATACATGGCTATTATCTTGAAGTAACAAACACACATAAGAACCGGGTTCCGGCAGATTGGATTCGAAAACAAACATTGGTTAGTGCTGAACGATATGTAACTCCGGCATTGAAGGAATACGAAGAAAAAATTCTTGGTGCGGAAGAAAAAATTCTACAACTCGAACAACAACTTTTTACTGAGTTAGTTAATGAGCTGAATGAATATGTTCAAATAATTCAGTTAAACGCTTCTGTTTTAGCTCGATTGGATTGTTTACAATCATTTGCGACTCTTTCATTAAAACATAACTATCATAAACCTTTGCTGGATGATAGTTTTATAATTGATATTAAAGATGGAAGGCATCCGGTTATTGAACAACAGTTACCATTGGGGGAACAGTATGTTCCTAATGATATTTTTCTTGACAATGAATCGCAACAAATAATTATTATAACGGGTCCGAACATGGCTGGAAAGTCTGCACTGATTCGGCAAACTGCTTTAATCGTATTAATGGCTCAGATGGGATGCTTTGTGCCCGCTACTTCTGCAAGGATTGGAATGGTAGATAAGATATTTACCCGGGTTGGAGCTTCTGATAATATATCTTCCGGTGAATCAACCTTTATGGTTGAGATGAGTGAGACTGCAAGTATTTTAAATAATATTAGTGAGCGTAGTTTGATTTTACTTGACGAAATTGGTAGAGGCACCAGTACTTTTGATGGCATTAGTATCGCGTGGGCAATAGCTGAGTACCTTCATACTAATACCAAGGGAAAACCTAAAACTCTTTTTGCAACTCATTATCATGAGTTGAATGAGCTAGAAGAAAAATTTCCAAGAATAAAAAATTTCAATGTTTCAATTCGTGAGAGCGGAAATAAAATTATTTTTTTAAGGAAATTGGTTGAAGGAGGCAGTCAGCATTCGTTCGGAATTCATGTCGCAAAAATTGCTGGAATTCCTACATCTGTTGTAGACCGAGCAAACGATATTCTGTCACAAATGGAATCAAAAACAATTGGAAATGATTTAAAAAAGATTGCAAAAGAAATAAGACCGAAAGAAATGCAACTTAGCATTTTTGAGGCAGGGAACCCGAAGTTTAAAAAGATAAAGGAGCAAATAGAACAAATTGAAATTAACACAATGACCCCTGTTGAAGCATTGCTAAAGTTACATGAATTGAAGAAATGCATAGAGGAATGAAATTTCTTTTTTCTGAATTATGATTTTTACTGTCAAACTCTATATTTGCGGCGCAATAAAAATTTAATTGATTGCAAAAGCGGGAGTAGCTCAGTTGGTAGAGCACGACCTTGCCAAGGTCGGGGTCGCGAGTTCGAGTCTCGTCTCCCGCTCATTTTTTTTAGTTATTTGTTGCTATAGTTTAGTTGTTAGAAATACTTTCTCTTCTAATAATTTTTATTGAATAACAAATAATATTTCTACTGATTTTTTTCACGAAAGTGAAGCGCCCGGGTGGTGGAACTGGTAGACACGCAGGACTTAAAATCCTGTCGCCCGAAACGGCGGTGCGGGTTCGATTCCCGCCCCGGGCACATTTATTTAGTTAGGAATTATTTATATTACTTATTGTATTCTGATCATACAATAACTTTTTGTTTAAGTATTTTTGTAAAAAATTATTAATTGATTTCTGAATTATTTCTCGTCCTTTTACTTATTTGTATAAGTGGTGCATTTGTGTTGGCTGAAATTGCATTAATATCTTCCAGGAAAGCAAGACTTGAAAAATCAGCTAAACAAGGAAGAATAGGAGCTAAGGTTGCTCTGAAATTAATGGAAAAGCCACAGCAATTTTTATCTGTTGTGCAGATTTATATAACATTAATCAGTTTCATTGCTGCTACATATGGCGGGACTTCAATTGCACTTCATCTCTCTCATTTTTTTCAGCAATATGATATGCTAAAAAAATATTCAGATGTTTTAGGAATTGCATCTATTGTTTCGTTCACTACATACCTGAGTTTATTGCTGGGCGAATTAGTTCCTAAAACTTTAGGTATAAATTACCCTGAAAAGGTCGCAATGTTTTTTGCTCCTGTTATTCAGGTAATGGGTTGGATCGCTAAACCAATTGCTGTGTTTTTGCAATTTTCAACCAAAATGGTTTTAAAAATTTTAATGATTAAAACCAATATTGCTCAAACAGTAACTGAAGAGGAATTGCACCATATGATTGATCAGGGATCTCAGCATGGAATATTAGAGAAACAGGAATCAGATATGATGCGCGGAATTATCAGAATTGGCGATAGAAAAGTTAATTCACTTATGACCCATAGAAGTGAAATTATTTGGGTTGATATTGATATTCTCGAAGATGATTTGTTGAAACATTTAAGTGCAAGCGTGCATTCAAGTTTTCCGGTTTGTGATAAAGAATTAGATAAAGTGTTGGGTATGGTTTTTATTAAAGACATTTTTACTCAATTGGCCGAAAAGAAAAAACTTGATTTAAAATCACTATTAAAACCACCTGTTTTTTTTCCGGAGACTATGCCGGCTTTGGAATTGTTGGAAACATTTAAAAAGACTCATAGTCACTCCGGGTTAATTGTGAATGAATATGGTTCTCTCGAAGGTATTGTGTCTTTACATGATATAATGGAGTCAATTGTTGGCGATCTTCCAATAGATTCCACCGATGATGAGCAAATGGCCGTTCGAAGAAAGGACGGTTCATGGCTTATTGATGGGTTAATGCAAATTGATAGTTGTGTAGAACTAATAGGCTTAGATGAAATTTCTGATGCTGATTCCGGGGCATACACCACAGTTGGAGGTTTTGTCATGCATCAACTGGGAAAAATTCCTAAAGCTGCCGATAGTTTTGAATTTAGAAACTTTGTTTTTGAGGTAATGGATATGGATGGCCACAGAGTTGATAAAATACTTGTAAAAACTATGGATCAATAATTCTCGGAAATGAGTTTTTAGTTCCTTTAATTAAATGAGCATCTTCATTTAATTTAAATAAAAGATGAAGATGAATTCCGTATTCCAGTAATTTGTTTTTAAAATCGTAATAGGGTTCACCTGAAAGCATCAGCACTGCATTTTTTGCAATTTCTTTTTCATATTTAATTGTGAAGAAAAAAAGTTTTCGGTCTTTTTCTGAATAACCTTTACTCGGGTATACTGACTCTACACTTTGCACCAATGAATTTCCTTTTGGTGAAATAAAATTCTTCCCTTGCCAGTAAGCCGCTTCAATTCCAAATCCTTTTTTTGATTTCATTTTTATTATCGCCCATATCCCATTTCCCTCTTTAAAAAACATATTTGGATTTGGAGAGTAATCTCTGAAGTAAACAAAATAGGCTTCGGCACTGATCCTAATTGGATAGTGTTCTACCTCACCAATTTCAGACTTTATTCCCACAGCCCCATTTAAAATAGTTTGAACATAAAAAGATGTATCGGGTTGATTGATTTGGCCTCCAATGTGCTGTATACAAATCTGTATTGGAAATTGAATTAATCGATGATTGTTTTTATTTGGGTTGAAATTTAATGTTACTCCACCGAAAACTTTTTCCTGAAAATCAGATCCTTTTTTTATAGCACGATTCCAATCAAGCCAGCTATCTATCTCAAAGTGTTTTAATTTTTGTTTAAGATTATATCCATTCTCAATATTATCAGTTACCAGATTATCAGAAAACCATAATGGTTCAATTAGTTGATGGCCATTTTCATTTCTGTAATTTCCTATGCAGAAATCATTTTTTTTATTTCTAATAGTCAATAAAAATGTAGGTTGTATCCTAATTGAATCATCTCCAAAATTTTGTTGAATAAAGACTCCACTTCGAAAGGAAATTTTATCGGAGGAATTAAAAACTAAGGTTGGTTGAACTATGCTGCCGAATAAAGTATAACCTTCTGTAATTGGAGAGAAGTATTCATAATCCCTTAGATAATTGAAATTGTAAATTCCGATTTCAAGTTTCTTTTTCTGTGGAACCGAATCTGTTCGAGATTGTGAAAAAGAATTAAACGCATTAAAAAAAACAATGCCTGCTGTAAGTAGCAAGCATTGAAAGATTTTATAATTCATTTTAATATTAACTAAAATTATTGCTTGATTAATTTCAATGTTTCCGAAATATTGCCGTTAAAAACACTTACAAAATAAACTCCGGCTGCAAAATCTGTAAGTTTAATTGTAGCGGTTTTTTGATTATGGATATTTGATGCTTGAATGATTCTTCCTGCTGAATCACGAATTTCAAAGAATTCGAATTTTCCATTGGTAAAAAGAATGGCCTTTTCGTTTGTTGGATTAGGAATTAGCATTACTTCATTCCCATTTAAAATTTCTTTAGCTGAATTAGGATCATTATCAATAATATTAATTTGAATGCTTTCAGAAAGATTGGTATTCAAAGCTGAATTGTTAGTGAAATTTGATAGAGTAAGAACAAAATGTTCTGTTGATTCTACTAATGCATCGTCAATCAAATGAAAAATTGCATATTGAGAATTTGGTGGTCCTGCAGGCCATGTAACTGTAGTATCATTAAAAATAAAATCTACTCCGGAGGTTGCAGTAGTTTGAGCCACCACTAATGAAACATCAACACTGGTTGGAGCAGTTGTTGTTGTTCCGGAAAACATTTCTAAAGTTGCAGAATAGACAGGCATTGTTTCAGATACAGAATCCACTGAAAGCCAAAATCCAATATATGAGTTAATTTCTACATTGGTAATCGTAACAATTTCTTGTGAAACTGTAATTGTTGCGTTGTTTGTTGCATTGCTTAATGAAACATTAAATGTTTCGTCCAATTCTAAATTAGCGTCATTAATAATCGTAACACTAACAGTTTGATTTGCAGAAGAGCCCGCTGGAAATGTTACTGTCACAGGATTTCCTGTTAAATTATAATCAGTTCCAATTGAAGCTGATATATCACTTAAAGTTAGTATTACTGAAGTTGCATTTGCATTTGGATTGTTAATACCAACCTGAATATTAATAGAACCACCAGATTCGCTTACTGATTGTGTTGCATTTACTAAAAAAACCTCAGGACCGGGAGTATCATTATCTTGAATGGTAACAACTTCCTGGGTGGTTGAAATAGTTGCATTATTGGTAGGATTTGAAATTGTAACATTAAATGTTTCTGCTGATTCAATATTTGCATCATCAATTATTGAAGCATTTACTGTTTGATTTGCAGAAGAACCTCCTGGAAAAGTTACTGTTATTGGATTTCCTGTTAAATCATAATCCTGAGTAATTGTAGCGCTTAAATCAGACAAGGTTAAAGTTACTGAGGTAGCATTTGCATCCGGATTTGTAATTCCTAATTCCAAAGTTATTGAGCCAGCACCTTCATTCACAGTTTGAGTAGCATTAACTAAATAAACATCCGGGGGAGTTGCTGCGCACGGTGTCATGGAATGCGAGCCAAGTTGAGTGAAGTCGTTTGATGGGAAGACATTCCACTCTGTTGCACCTATTACCCAATCATGTTGTCCGCTATTT
Organism: Chitinophagaceae bacterium; assembly: GCA_947469485.1. GTDB lineage: Bacteria > Bacteroidota > Bacteroidia > Chitinophagales > UBA10324 > UBA10324. The sequence continues at coordinate 45,757 of CANIPU010000005.1, forward strand.
ACACTTGCTATTCGGGTTAATGTATGAAGTTGAGTTGAGCCTGAACCAACTACCCAAAATGTTCCGGGGTCAAATCCAATTACACCAATAATGTCTAGGGTGTCATCGCTTGAAGTATCAATTAATGCAACTGCATCATCACCATTAAAATCCAACGCTCCACTTAGCTGATCTGCTAAAGCAAGAACAGGAGCACTAGCAGATGTGTTTGCTAAAACATAAACTGAATCTGGATTCAGAATCCCTTGTAGGTAGACTGAAGAGGTTGTAGTTCCTCCGTTGAATGAAATCCATACTTTATAATTAGTAAGGTTGATTGGTGAAGTTGTAGGGTTATATATTTCTAAAACTTTATTATTGTTTGTTCCTTCAATATATTCTGAGAAAAATAAATCAGAACATGGTGCAGGATTTTGAGCAAACAATGTTGTTGTAGAAAACAACATCACTAAAAAATTAAATAATCTTTTCATGGGGTGTTTATTTAGTGCAAAAATAGCCAAAAACTTAAGTCGTCAGATTTTTAAAACCATCATTTACATATTCTTAACAAATTGTTATTACAAAAATTTAAACTGATTATTTATGCAATTACATTAGCAGAAAAATAGTTTGATGGCAATAAAAATTCTTGTTACCGGTGGAACATTTGATAAGGAATACGATGAAATAAACGGAAAATTATTTTTTAAAGACACACATCTTTCTGAATTACTTGAATTAGGAAGAAGTAAATTAATTGTGAATGTCAGAACACTTATGATGGTAGATAGTTTGGAGATGAATCAGGATGACCGGGAATTGATACTTAAGAATTGCATGCACTGCGATGAAGATAAAATTGTAATAACTCATGGAACTGATACAATGGAAGTAACAGCTAAATTTTTAGGGCAACAAAAATTGGCTAAAACTATTGTGCTTACTGGTGCAATGATTCCGTATAAATTCGGTAGTTCAGATGGATTATTTAATTTAGGATGTGCACTTGCTTTGGTTCAAACATTACCGAATGGTGTTTATGTGGCAATGAATGGAAAATATTTTTTATGGAATAATGTTCATAAAAATAAAAGCACTGGAACTTTTGAAGAAATTAATTCTTCTAATTAAAGTTTTCCTTCAATCATCAAGAGTTTGGTTTTCATTACTGCAAGCATTGATAAACTATCAGTAATCTCTCCATTTAAAACCATTTTGTAAACTTCTTCAAATGCTATTTTCTTAACTTGTAATTCTTCAGTTTCTTCCGGAGAAGATTTTTGAAAGCTCAAGCCTTTTGCGATATAAATAATTCCGAATTCATCCATAGCGCTGTTGCTTAAATGTGTTTCAATAATCGGAATCCACTCTTGAGCTTCAATACCGGTTTCTTCCAGCAATTCTCTTTTTGCTGATTCAATAGGGGGAATATTTTTTTTCCCGCCACCTTCAGGAATTTCCCAGCTATAATGTTTTAAAGGAAATCGATATTGACCTACCAACCATGTATTGTTTTCTTCATCTAATGGAAGAATACCAATTGCGATATTGTGAAAATGAACCACACTGTATATTCCTTTTCCACCTTGTGGATTTAAGACATCAAACTCGGATAATTCAATCCAGGGATTATTATATATTTTTTTTTCGGCTAGAATTGTCCATGGATTTTTATTAGGGTCAATCATTGTTTAATAATTTTTAATAGTTTTTCTGCTAGTTCAGGCATTCCTTCACTTCCTTTTTTCTCAATGCATACTATGTTTTTCAAAAAGTTTACATCTGGAATATTCGGATCAACTAAAAATTTAGGAACCATTGGATGAACATAATTTATTAATCCTGCTGCAGGATAAACTTGCAATGAAGTTCCTACAATAATAAAAATATCTGCTGAGGAAACTTCTTTAGCAGCAATTTCAATCATAGGAACTGCTTCATTAAACCAAACTATAAAAGGGCGCAATTGCGAACCTTTTTCGCATTTATCTCCAATTAAAATATCCTTTTCACATTTATAAATCAATTTTGAATCTATTGTGCTTCTTGATTTCAAAATTTCTCCATGCAAGTGAATGACTTTTGATGAACCTGCACGCTCATGAAGATTATCGATGTTTTGTGTAATTACCACCACCTCAAATTTTTCTTCAAGTTCCGCAATTGCTATATGTCCTTTATTTGGAATTGCTTTTAACACATCTCTTCGTCGTTGATTATAAAAATCAAGAACAAGTTGTGGGTTGTTGCGCCAACCTTCAGGTGAAGCAACATCCTCAATCCGGTGTTCTTCCCATAAGCCATCTGTTGCGCGAAAAGTCTTTAACCCGCTTTCAGCACTTATTCCTGCACCGGTAAGTATTACTACTTTTTTACTGTTAGTCAAACAATTTTAATTTTTCACAGCAATTTGATATGGGTCTGTACTAACTTCACTTCTATAGCTTTTTAAAAACTCCAATGAATTTAAATCAACCAATCTGATATAACCATTCCTTCCTCCGCAAACCGAGGTGTGATGTGGTGCTGGACCATTCGGACTCACATTTCTGTTTGCAATAATCAGTAAATTGTTTTTTTCATCAACTGCAATTCCATGAGGTTCAAAAAGGTTGTCATTTAAAATTTTTACAACTTGAAAAGTATTGTAATCGATTACATACACTGCACCTTTAAAATTTATTTGACTCTGATCATATTCGCATGAAACAAACAAGTAAGAATGGCTTTTTGAAAATGAAAATTCTAGTGGAAATACTCCAACAGGAATTACAGCTAACAGAGAATCATTGCTTTGCTTAAACACTCGAACTTCATTTGAAGCCTGACATGAAACAAAATACTTGGTACCATCAGGACTCAATGCAACTTCATGTGGATCATATAAATCATGTACATCAGATTGTGTTTGCCCGGGTACTATTACAACCGTTGAAATTTCAGGTAATAAAATATTAGAAACATCAATTTTATAAATGTAATTACCATATTGGTTTGTTATATAAAGAGTTTTGAAATCAGCGGTGGCTGTTATTCCATGTGGTGTAAATAAAATGCTTGCTGCAGAAATTGTTTTAATTATGTTAAGGTTTTCCAGGTCAACATATGCAATTCTTCCATTATTACTGAAGTCAACTATGTACGCAAACTTTCCATCATTAGATATTATAAATGTATTCCAGCTACCCTGAGAAATTTCTATTGATCCGACAAAAGAATCATCAGCAGTTCTGAATTTTTGTATTACATCACCTGTTGCAAAAATCACATACCAGTATTTTCCATCAGGCGATACTTTAATGTTGTGTGGGGTTTCAATATTTTCCGACACCCCAACTTTTACATAGCGCATGGCTAATTTTGATTTTGTATCAAATACCGTTACTATATCACAACCTTGATTTGTTACATAAAATTTGTTTCTGTTTGGATCATCTGCAAAAGCAATTTCCCCGTTTGCTGATGGTGCACCATTATTAATCCATTGTTGTAATAATTCAACTTCTTTATATGATAATTTACCAGAGTTAATTGGCATAGTAGGGGTTAAGCTAATACCTAAATCAGAAAATGTATTTATAAAATAGCTTAACCAGCTTTGCTCAGAACTAAACGGAACAACAACTGATCCAGCACTTCCACCTTCAAATAATTTGTCCCAGGTTTCTAGTGCTAGTCCACCAGCAGCAGCTTTGCTCGATTCAACATGGCAACCTGAAGTTGCGCACTTCTTTACTATAATTTCTCCAACATTTGCCGGATATCCCTGCAATTCAGTAGTAGAAATATCTTTCTTGCAACTTGAAACAAGAATTATGAAAAGGAAAATCAGGAATTGAATTATTCGATTCACATATTTAAAATTGAAATGGAAAATTAAGGCTTTCGAATTTATATTGAAGTAAATTCTTATTTAGTCATTGCTAAAATTCTTTTCTTGAAATTTAAAATGGCTTTATGTTCAAGCAAAAGATCGCAACCAATTACTCCGTCAATCGGTAATAAGTTAACCTGTTCATATGTTTCATTCACATGAGAAAGATCTAAAATATGAGCGTGGTAATTTTTAATTCGAAGCTTGCCTATTTTTAAAAGAGGAATAACTGCCTCTTCGCTTTCAATAGTGTTACTTCCAAGTCCTGTGGTAAGTTGTTCTGATTTCTTAGTATAAAGTTCGTTCAGATGTTTATTAATAAACTCTTTTGAAAATACTGTTTTGGAAGCTCCTGTGTCAATCAGTAACCGAGCCGCAATGCCATTAACCTTTACTGGAATAAAGCAATGTATTCCATAATCCTGAATTGATTTTACTTCAATTTCGATTTTATATCTAGCCATTTTTATAAAAATATCCGTTGGTTAGTTTTTGTTATTCAAAATAAATAATCTCAAAGAAACTAATCAACGGATATTCAGCAAAAAAAATTAATTAGCAGGAACAGTCATTTTATCCAGTACAGACATAACCTCTTTTACTGCAATAGCAGAATCATTTAACAATTTAGATTCTTCAGCATTAAGTTTAAGTTCAATAATTTTTTCAATTCCGTTTTTTCCTAATTTAACAGGAACTCCTAAATAAACATTCTTCATACCGTATTCCCCTTGCAACCAAACACAACATGGATAAATTCTGTTTTCATTTTTTGCAATCGCTTCAACCATTTGAGCTGCTGCTGCACCAGGTGCATACCATGCACTTGTCCCCATTAGATTGACTAATTCACCACCGCCTTTTTTGGTGCGTTCGATAATAGCATTCAATTTATCTGAATCAATTAATTCAGTTACCGGAATTCCACTCACAGTTGTGTATCGAGGTAAGGGGACCATTGTATCACCATGACCACCCATTAACACGGCTTGAATATCTTTAGGAGAACAATTCAAAGCCTCAGCAAGAAATGCTTTATAACGAGCTGTATCTAAAATTCCAGCCATGCCGAAAACTTTTTTTGAATCAATTTTAGCTGTAAGAAAAGCGCAATAAGTCATTACATCCAATGGATTACTAACAACAATTACAATTGTATTGGGTGAGTACTTCATTATATTTTCAGTAACCCCTCTGACAATTCCTGCATTAGTTGAAATCAAATCATCACGACTCATCCCCGGTTTGCGAGGAAGACCGGAAGTAATAACAACAACATCAGAATTAGCTGTTCGTGCGTAATCGTTTGTAACTCCAATAACACGTGTATTATACATATTAATAGCAGCTGTTTGCCATATGTCAAGCGCTTTGCCTTCAGCTATTCCTTCTTTAATATCAAGCAAAATCACTTCGCTTGCATAATCGCCATGAGCGATAACATTTGCGCATGTTGCACCAACATTTCCTGCGCCGATTACTGTAACTTTCATTTTTATGTATTTTTAATGCATGCAAAAATATAATTCCAATTCAATGCTGAAATGATTTTACTCACAACATTTCAACTATTCAGAAAATAAAATTTAAACACTGTCGTTTCATTTCCGATTTTTACCCTCCTATGAAAATAAAATTCATTCTGATTTTTGCAGCCCTTATTGTTATTACTCAATATCGTTCACAAGCACAAAATACCGGCCAGCAAACTTTTTTATCACTAACATTTCCTGGTTCATCACACATTGCATCGCTGGGTGGTCAGGATTTGGCAACATGGAATAAAGAGAGCACTTACTTCCTTCAAAATCCTGCAATCCTTGATTTAAGAAATAACAATAGTTTCTTTTTTAATTACACGCCACTTTCGGGAAATATAAAAAACTCAGTAGCTGGCTTTTCCCATTCAATTAAGAATGCAGGCAATTTCGGATTAGGAATTCAGTTTTTAGATTATGGTGTTTTTGAAAATACCGATGAGTATGGCTATGATTTAGGTGAGACTTTTTATGGAAAAGATTTTTCGCTTTCAGCTGGGTATTCAAATTCATTAACCAAACAAATCAATTATGGCGTATCAATTAAATATGTTTATTCAAGTATTGAAAATTATAAGGCTTGCGGAATGGTAATGGATGCAGGGATGATTTTTCAGGATACTTCAAAAGGAATTACTGCCGGAATTGCTTTAAAAAACGCAGGGGTTTTGTTAAGTGACTTTTCCGAAACATCATCAAGCAAATTTCCTTTTGACCTACAGGCAGGAATAAGTAAAAAACTAATTCATACCCCTTTTACTATTTTTTTGAATTTGCATGATTTAAATGAATTTGATGTTAGATATCCAAAAGTCGAACAACAACAACAGCTTGTCGTTGATTCTTCTGAACTGAAAATAAAAAAATATACTTTTGATAAAATTGCACGACACGCAAATCTGGGATTACAGATTGATGCCGGAAAATATTTTAGAATTGATATTGGTTATAATCATCAAAGAAGGCAAGAACTTGCTTTTGATATAAGAAAAAGCTTGGCAGGGTTCTCATTTGGATTTCAATTGGAGGTGAAAAAACTAAATTTTGGTTATAGTTATTCAATTTATAATATTTCAGGTGGCCAAAACAATCTATCATTTTCATTTAATTTCAATGAATTTGCCGGAGTAAGAAAAATGTGAATTACTTATTTGGATGTCTTTGGTTAGTTTAATGTTGTGAACTACTTTCACACATTAATTAATTAATTAATTAATTAAAGCTTAATGAAAAAAGTCGCCTTTTTATTTATTTTATTTTTTGGATTCAAAGCTTCATTTGCTCAAATCGTTATTAACGAATATTCGTGTTCAAACTTTACAACAGTTGCCGATAATTTCGGAAGCAATGAGGATTGGATAGAATTATTTAACACCACCGGCGCAGCAATAAATCTTTCAGGTTTTTATTTAAGCGACAAGTCAACAAATCCAACGAAATGGCAGTTTGCTGGAGGCAGCATTCCTGCAAATGGAACAGTTATAATATGGGCATCAAAAAGTGATTTATCTGCTGGCCCAAATTTTCACACTAATTTTTCACTGACTCAAACTAAACCGGAAGAAATTGTTTTAGCAAATTCAACAGGAACAATTATTGACCAACTTATACTTAATCCTACTCAGGCAGATCATTCGCGTGGAAGAACTACAAATGGTGGAGCAACATGGTCATTATTTACAACGCCTACACCTAATGCAGCAAATACAGGCGCTCAAGCAGGATATGTAGCGAAGCCTGTTTTTAATTTAGCACCAGGCAATTATGCAAGCGCACAGAATGTTTCCATTACTTGTGCTACTGCGAGTACTCAAATCAGATATACTACAGATGGTTCAGATCCTACTGCAACATCTACAATTTATGCTGGACCTATCAATGTTGCAATTACTACTTTAATAAAAGCAAAAGCATTTAGTACCGTTGGAGCTCCGACTTCCTTCATGGAAACAAATACTTATTTCATTAATTTAAGTACCACATTGAATGTGGTTTCATTAGGATCTTTTGATACTGAAACTCTTGTTACTAATGGAGGCGGTGGCGGACCAGTTCACTATACTACCTACGAATATTTTACTCCTTCGTGTAGTTTTTTATATGAAGTTGATGGTGAGGTGAATCCACATGGAAATGACTCATGGGCTTATGACCAACGAGGAGTTGACTTTGTATGCGAGGATAGATATGGTAATAGTTATGCAATTACTTCTCCGATTTTTGATCCGAATATTACTGATCGTGCTGAATTTGACAGAATCATTTTAAAGGCAGCTGCATCAGATAATTATCCTTTTGGTCCATCTGCAAGTTGCCATATTAGAGATGCTTTTGTTCATACTCTTTCGCAGAATGCTCATCTTGAAACTGATGAAAGAACAAATCACTCATGTATTGTTTATCTCAATGGAAAATATTGGGGGGTTTACGAAATCAGAGAAAGAATGAGTCATGCTGGTTATACTGACTACTATTATAATCAAGATAAAGACAATATTGATTTGTTAAGATTTTGGGGAGGTGGAGTTGTACAATATGGTTCTGACACTGCATGGGTAAATCTGTATAATTATATTATGGCAAATAGCCTGGCTGTTCAAGCAAATTATGATTATGTTGCTTCTAAACTTAACCTAAATAATGTGATTGATTATACTATTCTCAATACTTATGCTGTTAATTCTGATTGGATAAATTGGAATACTATGTGGTGGAGAGGTCGTAATCCGAATGGCAATAAGAAAAAATGGCGTTATGTGTTATGGGATGAGGATAATACCTGGAACCTTGGTCAAAATTTTACTGGTTGGCCAACTACTGGTTGGAATGCTGATCCTTGCGATTTACAAGGAAGTTATAGTAACTCGGGATCTTGGATGGCTTCCATGGATATATTAAATAAGTTATTAGCAAATCCTGACTTTGAAGATGCGTATATAAATCGTTATGCTGATTTGATGAATACTTGTTTATCGTGTCCATCTACAATTGCATTAGTTGATTCAATGATTGGAGTAATTGCTCCTGAAATGCCTAATCAAATTGCAAGGTGGGGAGGTACTATGGCTGATTGGCAGAATAATGTTACAAATCTTCATAACTTTATTTCAAACAGGTGTGCTTTTATTGATAGTTCTTTAATTGGTTGTTATAACTTAACAGGCCCTTATGATTTAACAGTTTCAGTTTCTCCTCCGGGGTCAGGTAATGTTATGATCAACACCATAGTTCCTACAGCATATCCTTGGACAGGAACTTATTTTGGGGGAGTTAATTTGAAATTTCAGGCTATTGCAAACCCAACTTGGTATTTCGATCATTGGGAGATGCTAGTAAATGCCCCAATTCCATCAAGTACAGAAGATACTATTAGTATGGATTTAACTTCAAGTGATAACATAGTCGCATACTTTGTTCAGGTTCCACCTGTTCCTGAGCCTCCAGTAGTAATACCTCCGGTGATAACAATTACGCAAGTTCCAGATGTATTTATTCCCACCGCATTCAGTCCAAACGGAGATGGTAAAAATGACTTTCTATTTATCTATGATTATTTTAACAATATTGCTTCCTTCAGTTTTAAAATTTATGATAGAACCGGTGAAATGGTTTATGAATCATCAGATAAAACAAGAGGTTGGGATGGAACTTTTAACGGATTGCCATTAAATACTGAAGTTCTTGTTTATCAATTATATGCTAAATTGTATGACGGAACGGAAGTTGTTAAAAGCGGTGATTTGACACTTATTAGATAATTGTTAGTCTTTTGTTACCTAACAAACTAAAGATTTAGGTTTTAAATAGTTTATAAGAAATGACCGTCGAAGGTGTTTTGCTTTCGGCGGTTTTTTTATTACCTATGTCCCATGAGAAAATTGTTTTTTTTCATTTTTTTAACACTAAATTTTTACTATCGGTCAGCGGGACAGGATATTCCACCAGCAACTGATATTTGGGTTATTCAACTCAAACCTTCCATTAACAATTCTTTTACAATTGCGAATTATAAAAAGATAACTGAAAATCCGGGCTACGATAATCAACCATATTTCATTCCACCCTTAAAAAGTTTATTATATGTATCAGATAACGGTGGAAGTCAAACCGATATTTATCAATTTGATTTGGAAACAGCAGTTTCCAAAAGGGTTTTAAAAACAGAATACTATAAAGAATATTCTCCAATGCGTAGTTATGATGGAAAATATATCAGTTGTATTAGCGTTGAACCTGATAATACATCACAGCGCTTTTGGGAATTTCCTTATGGAGGTGGAATGGGTAAGCCATTATTCCCGGATATTATTAATATTGGTTATTATACATGGCTAAATGAGGATCTTGTTGCTTTTTTCAGGCTTGGCGATAAAGAGGCGAAGGATACGCTTGATCAATTGGATATTGGAAATATCACAACCGGGGAATTGCAAAATTTAGATGAAAGAATCGGCAGATGTATTCTCAGATCTCGAAATCATCCTTGGATTTATTATGTAAAGAAGTATGATTCTGAAAACTGGAAAATTCGTTGTTACGATTACGAAAGATCTGTATATAAAGGAGACATAGTTTTACCGAAAGGGCAGGAGGATTTTACTTTAGGTCCCAACGATATGATTTGGCTGGGAAACAATGGAAAAATTGTAGAAGCTTCAATACAAAATCCAACTTGGAAAACTATTTTGGATTTTAGTTCTCTGCCGTTTAAAAATTTTTACAGACTTGTATATTCTGCTGACTTTAATTATCTCGCAGTAGTTACTTATGAAGGCAAGAAGCCCTGATGTATTTCTATTCTGAATCTTTTCCTGTTACAAATTGGCGAGTTTGAGTAGCTGCACTCATTAACTGTTTCCGATATTTTATAATAGTATATATCACAACTGAAGATAGTATAATTCCTGATCCGATATAAAATCCAGGTTGTAATTCCTTTTGTTCATGAAAAAATATAAATGCGAAAATGATCCCGTAAATCGGTTCGAGATTGATATACAGATTGGAAGTAAACGCAGAAATATGTTGTAAAGCTTTAAGAGAAAGGTTGAACGGAATAACAGTACAGAAAATGCTGAAGAACAACAGCAGAATTAGATCGTTGCGAGTCGGAATAATTGAAGAAGAAGGGAAAATATGTTGATAAAATGGCAAAAGGATCGTGATTAAAAATAACCCACTGGCCAATTCATAAAAGGTAACAGTTTCAGACGGAAAATCTTTTACCAGTTTAGCGTTTAGGATTGTAAAGTAAGAACCAACCAAAGCAGCACCGATTCCTAATATAATTCCGGTTCGCTGAATTTCCTGAACTCTGAAAATTACCAGCATTCCGATTAAGGCAAATATTGCAAGCAGCAATTCACGAAAATTAATTTTTTTTCGGTTAACAATTGGATCTATTAGCGAGGTGAAAACTGCAATGGTGCTTAAACAACTTAGTCCAATTGATATGTTTGAATACTTAATGCTACCATAAAACAGTACCCAATGAATTGCAACTAAAAATCCAACGAAAATTATTCGCTTTGATTCTTTAAACGAAAGTTTTTTTATGTTTCTGGAAAAAGCTGGAATCAGCAAAAGAATAATAACAGTAAATATCAACCTATACCAAACAAGCACCAATTCTTTTAACTCAATTGCCCGCCCGAATATGCCGGTGAATCCCCAGAGAAAAATAGATATGTGTAAGTAGATTAGGGCTCTTCGCATTTTTCTTTCGGTGCAAATATGTTTTTTATGTTAAAGCATTTAAAATATTCATTTCAACATTTCATTCTTCTTATTTTCATTACAAAGAAATTATAAATGTGTTGAAGCGTAATAGCTTTGTGATACAAAAAGAAATAATTAACTGTTATGACTTTAATAAAATCCATTTCAGGAATCAGGGGGACAATAGGAGGCAAGCCAGGTGACAATTTAACTCCACTGGATATTGTAAAGTTTACTTCAGCTTATGCTGTTTGGATGAAAACTAAAAGCGGACACAATAAAGTTGTTATTGGTCGAGATGCAAGATTAAGTGGTGATATGGTTTCGAAATTGGTTAGTGCAACATTAATAGCAATGGGAGTGGAGGTAGTTGATCTGGGCTTAAGTACTACTCCAACAGTCGAAGTTGCAGTTGTTGGTGAAAAAGCAAGCGGTGGAATAATAATTACTGCCAGTCATAATCCCGGGCAATGGAATGCGTTGAAATTGTTAAATGCAAAGGGCGAATTTATTTCTGATGAGGATGGAAAAAAGATACTTTCCATAGCTGACGAAGAACAATATGATTTTTTAACAATCGATAAAATCGGGTCATATAAATCTGACAATAGTTGGGTTGATAAGCATATTGAGTTGATTTTGAAATTACCATTGGTGAACAAGGAGAAAATTGCCAATGCAGATTTTAAAATTGTGGTTGATGCTGTAAATTCTTCCGGAGGAATTTTTGTTCCGAAACTGTTAAAAGCACTTGGAGTTAAGAATATTGTAGAACTGTATTGTGAGCCAACCGGAGTTTTTCCTCATAACCCAGAACCACTTCCTGAAAATCTTACTGCAATTTCCGCTGAGGTTAAAAAGCACAAAGTAGATTTAGGAATTGTAGTTGACCCTGATGTTGACCGACTTGCTTTTGTTTGTGAGGATGGAAACATGTTTGGAGAAGAATATACTTTAGTTGCTGTTGCTGATTATATACTGAAAAAGAAAAAAGGAAATACAGTTTCAAACTTGTCATCGACAAGAGCATTGCGTGATGTAACTGAAGCTGCGGGTGGGGTTTATAGTGGTGCTGCGGTGGGAGAGGTGAATGTGGTAACCAAAATGAAACAGGTTAATGCCGTAATTGGCGGAGAAGGAAATGGCGGAATCATTTATCCTGAATTACATTATGGTCGTGATGCATTAGTGGGTATTGCATTGTTTCTGACACATCTTGCTGAAACTAAAATGAAGGTTTCTGAATTGCGTGCATCTTATCCTTCTTATTTTATTGCGAAGAATAAAATTGAATTGAAGAAAGGAATTGATGTTGATGCGATTTTAAAAACCCTGCACGAAAAATTTATTGCGCAACCTTGTAATACCGAAGATGGATTGAAAATAGAATTCGGTAATGAATGGGTGCACATGCGCAAGAGCAACACCGAACCCATCATTCGTATTTATGCTGAAAGTAAAAACGAACAATCAGCTAACGATTTGGCAAAAAAAATGATAAAGGAAATTGAAGCTGTAAGCGCAGCAACTATGACGATTTAAAGATTCGGTAATCGTGGCTTCTTATCTTCTTTCGGTCCGCGAAGGTGTATTACTAAACCATTTAAAAAGTTGCGGAGAATCTGATCGCCGCATTGTTTAAAGTTGGGTTGATCTTCATTTCGGAATAAATCGTTTACCTCGCTTTTTGATATTTTAAAGTTTACAAGTTCAAGGATTTTTACAATCTCTTCATCGCGCAGTTGCAAAGCCACACGAAGTTTTTTTAAAATATCATTATTGCTCATGTATTATTCTGTTCAGTTTTCGAAGATGCAATTTAGCAATTCGTTTTTATGATTAAGTTTCTATTGCATACAAGCTGCTCTTAATAACTGCATATACTTCAGCCCTTTCTCTCTAGCTAAATCAATATTGCGCTCAGGGATTTTTTCGGGATGAGGGAAATGTGCTAAAGCTTTTGTAACACTATCTTCTCTTAAAATGTGAAGCATCGGATAAGGTGAGCGATTGGTGTAATTGGCTGCATCAGTGTTTGTTGAGCCGGCAAAACAATACTTCGGATGGAAACTTGCGAGCTGGTACACTCCTTCATAATTATTTTCTGAAATAAATTCTTCAGCCTTTTCAATTAAGCTGAGATAAATATCGAATGATTTGAAATTATCCGGGAGAATGATGAAAGTGGTTTCGAAATCATTATTGACTTCTAAGAATTTTAATTCAGCAGATAATGCTTCCAAACATTTTTTCGCGGTTGTTTTTGGTAACACTACATACCGGATGCTTTTTTTCAGCAAAGCCTTTGCAGCGAACGGACAAAAGTTTAAATCAATTACAATATTTTTTATCCAGTTAATGGTATGCTCAATTATTTTTTTGTCGGTCAAGCGATATTAATTTTCACAAACTTAAAAGTTATAAACGATAAAATAATTTTCTCTGTAACTCATTTGTATCCCTAACCTTTCCAATTACTTTTGAAATCAATTATGAACGAACAAATAAGAAATCTCGAGCCAAAGCAACTGTGGAACAAGTTTGCTGATTTAAATGCTGTGCCGCGCCCATCGAAAAAGGAAGAGCGTGTAATTGAGTTCATGAAAGATTTCGGAAAAAGTTTAGGACTCGAAACTTTTGAAGACTCGATTCGCAATGTCATAATCAAAAAACCAGCGACTCCCGGAATGGAGAAGTATAAAACAGTGGTGTTACAGTCGCACCTGGATATGGTGCATCAGAAAAACAACGATACCAATTTTGATTTCAGCACGCAGGGAATTGAAATGCTGGTAGATGGCGAATGGGTACGCGCAAAGGGTACCACACTCGGCGCTGATAACGGCATTGGTGTAGCGACCATAATGAGCATTCTGGAAAGCAAGGACATTGCACATCCTGCTATTGAAGCATTGTTTACCATTGATGAAGAAACCGGAATGACCGGTGCGCTTGGTTTAAAAGGCGGAATACTCAACGGCGAAATTCTGCTCAACCTCGATACCGAAGAAGAAGATGAAATTGACATTGGCTGCGCCGGCGGTGTGGATGTTACAGCCAATAAAAAATACAACGAAGAGGAAACTCCTGCAGGTGTAACAGCTTTTACTGTAACAGTGAAAGGATTAAACGGCGGACACTCCGGAATTGAAATTCATAAAGGACTTGGTAATGCCAATAAAATTATGAACCGCCTGATATACAGCGGCGCAACGAAATTCGGAATGCGTGTGGCGGAAATTGACGGCGGCAGTTTGCGAAATGCGATACCGCGCGAGAGTAATGCGAGAGTGGTGGTGCCTGACACTGCTGTAAATGAATTTACAGCGGCGCTTAATAAAATTGCTGACGAAGTAAAATTCGAATTCAAAACCATTGACCCGAAACTCAACATCAGCGTTACAAAAACTGAGTTGCCTAAAAAGGTGATGAATGCTGCCGACCAGAAGAATATTATCAATGCAATTTATGCTGCGCAGAATGGAGTTTACCGAATGAGTAACGATATTAAAGACCTGGTTGAAACATCAAACAATGTGGCGCGCGTGCTGATTAAGGAAGGAAATATTCTGATTCAGTGCCTCACCCGTTCTTCTATTGAAACTTCGAAATTTGATTTAGCTGATTCGTTGCGAAGCGTATTTGAACTGGCAGGATGCAATGTGGTGTTTGCAGGTTCTTATCCGGGTTGGACTCCGAATGTAAGTTCTCCTGTTCTTGATTTGCTGGTTCACTTGTATGAAAAGGAGCATGGCGAAAAGCCTAAAGTGGTTGCCTGCCATGCAGGATTGGAGTGCGGAATTTTAGGAACCAATTATCCGAAGATGGATATGATTTCGTTCGGACCTACAATACGCGGTGCGCACTCGCCTGATGAGCGAGTGAACATTGCTTCAGTACAACGGTTCTGGAAGTTTGTTCAAGAGATTTTGAAGAATATTCCGGTTAAATAAGTTCAAAGTTTAAAGTTCAAGGTTTAAAGTTTTAGCCGCGCAGTGTTTTGCGCGGCTTCTTTTTTCATATGTTTTAAAGCATCTCTAATAAATATTTTCAGATACTTCGTACCTCAGCAGGACAAATACTTAATAGTGAAAAGTGAATAGTGAAAAATGATAGCCGCAAAAACTATTCACTAATCACTATTAACTATTCACTATTAACTAAACACTATTCACTACTGAATCACCACTTCAACAGGAGCGGTATAATTCAGTTCATTACTGGCACCCTTGTAAGCACCAATAAAAGTGTAACGGCCACCCGACACCAAACCATCAACACTGAAAGAGCGACGGGTTTCAACCGTGGTAGGCCACTGGTTGCGTTCAGTTTTAGGTTCCATTGTGTACCTGATAATGTAGGCTGCACCGTTTTGCGGAGCAAACTCAATTAATGCCCTGCCCGGTTCTCGGCTTGCCAGCGGCACAAACAATTTAGGCACCCCAAACGGCCCCTTTGGTTGCGGCACCTTGGCCATAATGTAACCGCTGCTTTGCAGCTTTACTTCATCGCCATCGGCGGTGGCATTTACATACACACCGTTTTTACTGATGGCGGTGAGCAGGTCTTTTTTCGCCACATTTTTTTCGGCGGTTTGCTCGGGTGTGCCATGCAGTGCTGCAGCCAGCTTATTTATATAAGCTGTAATGAACGCCAGAAAGGCAACCAGTGTAACAGGCAGGTTGGGGTAGGCCGCATTGCCCGTTAAACGGTCGTGAATGGTTTGCGCTTCGGTTGCCAGATTATTTTGCTTAACCCTGGCATAGTTGGTTACTACTTTTGCTTTTCGCATTGTTTTAAATTTTTGGTTGGTTAAAAATCAATTAAATAACAATGCAAGATTACGGCACAGCGGTAACTGCAACCTGTTAATGTAACAGGCGGACGGTAACCGAAAACAAACGGTTGTGTTAAAAATACAGGCGGCTGCTTTACAACCAGACTATATCCTGAATTACATAAGGCATCCAGCCATTCAGCAGTTTTGAAACCGATACTTTTTTGTCGCACTCGAGCAAGAGTTTGCGCGTGGCTGAATTGTACACCATCAGGTGATTAAGGTTTACAATATACTTATGATGCACCCGTAGCATATCAAAATTATTCAACACGGGTTCGAGCTGCTTAAGGGTTTTTGAAAGGGGTATTTCTATAACACCATCTTTTAATAAACGGTAAATTTTTGAACCCTTGCCATAAGCTTCGGCATATAAAAATTCGTCGCGCTTTAAAAGCAATGTTTGCGCCCGCGAAATTTTAATGGGTATTCTTTCATTCTCATCAATTTTTTTAACCACTATAATTTCCTGGTCGGCTTGTACCGGGTTAGTGATTTCAGAACTGGCTGCGTTAAAAAATTCAGCAGGGGCTTCTTTTTTGCTGGCTGCTTTCTTTTTTAGGTTAGCTGCTTTCTTTTTCAGGTTGTTTAGTTTCTTTTTCATTTTGGTTAATTTGTTTTTCATGGTAGTAAAATGATTTTGATTAAGTATGAAATAAAATTAAAACGGGTGCTGTTCAACCGCCAAATATTTTCGATGGAATTAGTATTTTAATCGGTGAACTAACCTTTTTACCCGTATAAATCAGGTTTTGGCGGGCTTATGCGGCTGTGCCGCATACAGGCAAAAAGATTTTGCAGCTATGCAAAATGGCTGTGCGTGTTGGCGCAGTAATAAAACAAGTGCGCAATATGGCTGTGCGTATTAGCGAAGTAATAAAACATAAAAGCAAAACAGCTGCGCGTATTAACGCAGCAATAAAACATGTATGCTAAATGGCTGCACATAAATGCAATGGAATAAAACAGGTGCGAAAAATTAGTTTCAGTATGAAGGAAATGATATTTTGTATTACTGAAATACTATTTCAAAAAATGTATTTTGCAGCACCAAACAACTATATGACCTTATTCGAAAAACTACAACAAGCCCGAAGTGAAGAGGATGTAAAAGATGCTTATATAAAAGCATTGGGGTTAAAAGGTTATTCGAAAAATCTGATTGATATACAAACCAAGGAAATATGGTTTGAGGCGAAAGACAATAGCCGCATTTCTACTTATGCCATGTTCACGCAACTGATGCACTATGTGCAACAGGCATTGAATAAGGGTGAAACCGTGCCGCCGTTTTTGTGCGTGATTGATACGCAGAAAGCTGCCATTATGAAAAGCACTGATGTGATTCCGTTTTTAGAAAAGAAAACCATTAAGTGGGGCAAGAGCGCGAGCAGTTATACTCAAGAAGCATTGGATGCCATAAGCGCACACATAGGCACTCACTTTGTTTCTTTCAAGATTGAAACGCACGAAGAGGAATTTATCAGCACCATAAAAAATGCGATTGCAAAAGGTGATATCATACGCACACAAATAACTCCTGATAATCTGAAGCAGGTGTTTGATAAATGGGTGACAATGATTGGAAAAGAAATTGGCGGAGTTACCGATGATGATTATGCACTTTTATTTTTTGCAGATATAATGAGTGATGGAACAACTGCTACACATGATAACCTGACCGCGCAACTGTTACACAAAAACAACGCGCCCGTTTTTATGCTGAACGGAAAAGTTTATGAGTTAGGAAACAAGGAGGGCTACCGGCAGTTCTGGAGTATCTATCACCGACCACCAAAAACAGAATACAGAGATTATTTATTGGAGCGGCGCGATAGTTTAATACCCATTGACGAGCGCAGTTTTAAAGGAGCATTTTATACTCCGCTTAATGTGGTGGACAAAGCTTATGATAAACTAACCGAAACCCTCGGCAATAACTGGCAGAAAGAATATATAGTATGGGATATGTGCTGCGGTGTGGGCAACTTAGAAGTGAAGCACAGCAACCCGCGCAATATTTATATGAGCACATTGGATGCGGCTGATGTGGATGTAATGAAGGCAACAAAAACCTGCGTGGCTGCTACGCGGTTTCAATACGATTACCTGAACGACGATATTACAGCCGATGGAAAAATAGATTACTCGCTCACCAATAAAATTCCACAGAGTTTGCGTGATGCCATTGCAAAAGGAAAAAAGATTTTGGTGTTGATGAATCCGCCGTATGCGGAAGCAGCGAATTCACAGGGTAACGAAGGGAAAACAAATGTTGCTACCACAAAAATTGCTGACCATATGGGTGATTATGGTTATGCTTCGCGAGAATTATTTACACAATTTTTAGTGCGAATTTCTAACGAGATTCCAACCGCAACATTAGCAATGTTTAGCACACTGAAATATGTTAATGCACCAAACTTTGAAAAATTTAGAGATGAGTGGAATGCAAAATATCTTGGTGGTTTTGTTGTTCACAGTAAATCTTTCGATGGTTTAAATGGAAATTTTCCAATTAGTTTTTTAGTTTGGAAAACAAATCAGAATACAAAAACTAAAACTCCTATTGATGAAATTGATACTGAGGTATTAGATAAAAATGCTAACCCCATTGGTGAAAAACATTTTTATAATTTACCTAACGAACAATTACTAAGTAACTGGATTAAACGAGTTAAACCCAATGATATAGATGCACTACCGTTAAAAAATGCTATAACTCCAACAACAAATACAAAAGATGTAAGAGGAACAAAATGGGCTGACGGTGCTATTGGCGGTATGATTTGCAAAGGTTCAGATTTACAAAATGCTGCACAACAAACAGCATTGTTATCTTCTGGTTATTGCAGCGCAGGTGGTTTTCTTGTAACTAAGGAAAATCTTTGGCAGAGTGCTGTGGTCTTTTCTGTGCGGCATTTAA
This sequence comes from Chitinophagaceae bacterium, assembly GCA_947469485.1. GTDB lineage: Bacteria > Bacteroidota > Bacteroidia > Chitinophagales > UBA10324 > UBA10324. The sequence goes on from CANIPU010000005.1 coordinate 64,632, forward strand.
TAAATCATACTTGGCTTAATCACAACGACCAATTTTTAAAACCTACTGCACCTGTCCCTGATGAATTTAAAAATGATTGTTTAATATGGATGCTTTTTCATGGTAAAAACTTATCTGCTGGTGCAAATGATTTAGAATGGAATAATAAAAAGTGGAACATCGTGAATCACTTTATACCATACACAGAACAAGAAGTAAATGCAACCGGCAGATTTGAAAGTGATTTTATGGTGCAGTATTTAAAAGATAAAAAACTTTCATCCGAAGCTGTAACAGTGTTACAGCAAGGAAAAGAATTATGGAAAGCATACTTTGCTAATACTGATGTGCGCAATGTGCGCGATGAATTAAAACTGAACCGTGCTGATGTGGGTTGGTACCAGGTGCGCAAAGCATTGCAGGCACGCAACGCAAGCGGCGATTTTCCGGTTGTGAGTTTTAAAGCATTTGAAGAAGCATATAAATCATTGACAGAAAAATTGCAGCCTATGGTTTATGAGTTGGGGTTTTTGAAGGTATAACAAAATAATAAATGAGAAGAAAAAAATATGAATTATTCAAATGGCAATTATGATTTGCATCCGATAGAATCTCCGCCGTTGTTGGTTGCCTTACTAACAACCCGATTAGTTACGGCAACACATGAGTAATAAAATAAGTTTCTATCGCTTCTTTTTAAAACTTCTTTAACTGCGAAGCCAATCACGAATACCGATGAAAACAAAAAGTACTTTTGAGTACTCCCTACTTCGTTAGCGGCAATGTTATGGTGACAGTGCTAACTTGAAATCAGCAATAAGAAATTAATTTTGACAGTAAACTAAAACAAAATGGAGCACCAACTTGAACAAATTCGCGAACAGCAAAAGGAAACATGGAATAAATTTTCTCGTGGCTGGAAAAAATGGGATGACATTACAATGGATTGGTTAAAACCGATGGGGGATGAAATCATTCGTTTACTCCATGCGGAAAATGATGATATAGTTTTGGATGTGGCAGCAGGAACAGGCGAACCCGGATTGACAATAGCATCAATGATGAATGGTGGGAAGGTAATTATTACTGACCTTGCAGAAGATATGCTTGCAATTGCCAGAGAGAATGCATCACAAAAAGGAATTAAGAATATTGAAACCCGTGCTTGTGATGTATGCGAACTTCCATTTGCCGACAACACCTTTAATGCAATAAGTTGTCGTTTTGGTTTTATGTTTTTCCCCGACATGCTTTTAGCAGCTAAAGAAATGTTTCGTGTGCTGAAACCAGGAGGAAGAATTGCCACAGCGGTTTGGAATGTTCCTGAAAAAAATTTCTGGGTTACAGTTACTATGGGAGCCATCAACAGAAACTTGGAATTGCCCGCTCCTCCGCAAGGTGCTCCCGGAATATTTCGCTGTGCCAAGGATAGCTTCATATCTGATTTATTCTTACAGGCAGGTTTTAAAAATATTTCGCAAAATGAAATTGCAGGAAAACTTAATTGTAAAACAGCCGATGTTTACTGGAACATGATTACCGAAGTAGCAGCTCCTGTTGTTGCGGGGCTTAGCAAAGCTGATGATGCAATGAAAGAAAAAATAAAAGGAGAAGTTTATCAGGCACTGAATCAAAAATATTCTGATGGAAATATTCTGATTGATTCAAGTGCTCTTGTAATTTATGGTGAGAAATAAGTTGATTCTTCTCTCTCTGTGCTGCTACAGCATGAGCCTTCAGTCATGTGGGGAACATGTTGAAGTCTAACGAAAAATATTAGTGCTTATCAATAATCTCTGCTTCTTTATCGGACGGTTTTAGTTGACCTGAGTAATTCAGAAATATCATTTCTAAAATTTAAATAGTATTAATCTAAAACTATTATGGCTATGGTGTGTTTAATAGTATCACAAACAATAATTCAAATTCTAAATTCATAAAAAATGTTTAAAAAATTTACAACGGCCGATAAACTCTTATTTGTTGCCGCATTGCTTTCGCTGATATTCTCAGAGATACTTTATTTTAACGGGTACAAAATAGATGGAGCATTTATAGGTCTGTGGGTGCCTTCAATACTGGCATTTGGTATTTATCTGAAACTTTTAAAAACAAATAAAAATGATTGAGTTAATTCCATATTTCGCCGGATTAATTACTTTGCTTTTTGGCTTCGGCTTTGGCATTGCAATTAAAGAGATTAACAAAAAATCTGATAAATAATTTTCTTAATTCTCTGTTACCATTAGTCGCTTGAATATTTTATGTTTTAAACTGGTTGCTATGCAAAAGGTTAATGTTTTTAACTTAAAATTTTTTTTTACACTTAATTAATGGCAAATTATTTAATCATCGGGGCTTCCTCGGGTATAGGAAAAAGAGTTTCTGAATTGTTAGCCGAATCAGGTCATCAGGTTTTTGGAACTTATTACAAACATGAAATCCATTCTGAAAATCTTAAACTTCATGCATTAAATGTTTTAGACGAAAATATTTCACTTGACTTTTTACCGGAAACATTGGCCGGTGTAATTTATTGTCCAGGAAGTATCAATCTTCGCCCGTTTGAAAGAATCAAACCGATTGATTTTATAAATGATTATGGCCTGCAGGTAGTTGGAGCAATAAAAATTATACAGGGTGTGATATCAAAATTAAAAAAATGTGAAAACGCAGCTATAGTCTTGTTCTCTACTTTTGCAGTACAAACTGGTTTACCCTATCATTCGCAAGTATCAGCGTCAAAGGGTGCTATTGAAGGTTTAACAAAAGCTTTAGCTGCTGAGTATGCACCAAGTATCAGAGTTAATTGTATCGCTCCGTCATTAACTGATTCTCCTTTGGCAGCTTCATTGTTAAAAAGTGATTTGAAAAGAGAAACAAATGCACAAAGGCACCCCCTAAAAAGAATCGGAACAACTGAAGATATTGCTAACATGGTTGAATTTTTACTTTCATCAAAGGCAAGTTGGATTACCGGACAAATTATGCATGTTGATGGTGGTATTTCTACTTTAAAAATATAAAAAATAATTATGGCTTTTTACCAATTCATAAAAACGCAAAGACTTCCTTCAACTGTAAACGAAGTATGGGACTTTATATCTTCTCCATCAAATTTAAAAGAAATAACTCCTGAGCATATGGGTTTTATTGTTACCAGTAAGAATGGTGATGAAAAAATGTATCCAGGTATGATTATTACCTACAAGGTTAGTCCAATTTTAGGGATAAAATTAAATTGGATGACTGAAATAACCCAGGTTAAGGACCATGAATTTTTCATAGATGAGCAAAGAATTGGACCATACTCGATGTGGCACCATCAGCATAAAATTAAAGTTATTGAAGGTGGTGTTTTAATGACAGACATTATTACCTATAAACCACCAATGGGGATTTTTGGAGCATTTGCAAATTCAATATTTATTAAGAAACAACTGGAAGAAATTTTTGACTACAGAAAAATTTCTCTAGAAAAGCGATTTGGTAAATTTAAACCATGAAATAAATTGTTATGAACGATTTAGAAACTGTTACAGTTTTTTGGTTTCGTAGAGATTTGCGTTTGCACGATAATCATGGGCTTTATGAAGCATTGAAAAATTCAAAGGCTGTTTTGCCTGTATTTATTTTCGATAAAAATATTTTAGGTGAACTCCCTGATAAAAAAGACAAGCGGGTTTCTTTCATTCAACAGTCATTAAACAACCTAACCCTACAATTACAAAATCAACATTCATCGTTATTAATACTACATGATGAACCTTTGAATGCTTTTAGAACTATTTGTGATTCATTTCTTATAAAAGATGTTTTTACCAATCACGATTACGAACCTTATGCTATTGAAAGAGATTTAAAGATTAAAGAATGGTTACAAACGAAAAATATTTCTTTTCATTCATTTAAAGACCAAGTAGTTTTTGAAAAGGATGAAGTGATGAAATCAGATGGAACCCCATACACTATATTCACTTCTTATTCAAAAATCTGGAAACAAAAATTAACTAACGAAACAGTTCAATCTTTCCCATCAAATAAATTACTTTCTAATTTATATAAAACGAAACCTTTTCATTTCCCTTCACTCTTCGAATTAGGATTTGAGAAATCCGTTGGTGAAATTCCTTCTATTGAAATCAATAAAAAAATAATTAGTAATTACCATCTTACCCGGAATCTACCGGCTGTAAATGGAACAAGCAAGTTGAGTATTCACCTTCGTTTTGGAACAGTAAGCATAAGGGAGCTTACTAGAGTGGCTCTTGAAACAAACGAACAATGGTTAAATGAATTAATCTGGAGAGATTTTTTTATGATGATACTTTATAAATTTCATCAGGTGGTAAATAGATGTTTCAAAAAGAAATACGAAAATATAGAATGGAGAAATAATGAAACTGAATTTATAAAATGGTGCAATGGCGAAACAGGTTATCCTATTGTTGATGCAGGTATGAGGGAATTGAACGAAACAGGGTTTATGCACAACCGTGTTCGAATGATTGTTGCAAGTTTTCTAACAAAACATTTGTTGATTGACTGGCGATGGGGTGAAGCCTATTTCGCTGAAAAACTTTTAGACTATGAACTTTCATCTAACAACGGTAACTGGCAATGGGCTGCTGGTTGTGGCTGCGATGCCGCACCTTATTTCCGAATTTTTAATCCAACTGAACAAACAAAAAGATTTGATCCCGATAGGATATATATAAAAAAATGGATTAAAAATTACACTCCAGATTATTTGACTCCAATTGTTGAACATGATTTTGCACGAAAAAGAGCATTGGAGGTTTTTAAAAAATCATTGGCTAACAAAAGCACAATGAATTCGGAAGTAATGAACAAGGTTAAGAAATTGAAGAATGGAGTTTGAGAATTCTAATTGATGTTAATTAATTGCTAACCAATAACAGAATATGGAAGGGTATAGAGTTTTTTTTTAATAATTTGAAAGCCTGATAGGAACGATTTTTAACTTTTAGTAGTTTAAATTTTTAATAATTTCACTGAATGGCATTAAACTTGCCTTAAAATATAAATGATGAAAAAAATTATAATGCTTGTTTTGCTTGTCGCCGGTTCAATGGCAGTTAAAGCTCAGGAGTTAGTTTGGACAAACAATCTTGATAAAGCCATTGAAATTTCAAATCAAACGAAGAAACCATTACTGCTGTTTTTTACTGGTAGCGATTGGTGTGGTTGGTGCCATCGTTTACAAGATGAAGTATTTAAGAAACCGGAATTTGCAGCATGGGCAAAAAGCAATGTTGTATTAGTTGAGGTTGATTTTCCAAGAAAAACTCAATTAGCACCCGAAATACAAACACAAAATTTTCAGTTGCAGCAATCATTTGGTGTGCAAGGTTATCCTACTGTTTGGTTTGTAAATGCAATTAAAAAGGATGGAAAAATTTCTTACGACCGATTAGGAAGCACCGGATATTTAGCAGGAGGTCCAGTTGTATGGTTAGAAACAGCTAATGGAATAATTAAAAAGAAATAAACTACTCGGTTTATTAATTTAAACAGGTTTGTGAATTATTTATTCGTAAAAATTTACTTGTCCTGTATCCAGATTATATAGTCCTCCAATAATTTTTATTTGACCTGTTTTTTCCATTTCGGAAAGTAAAGGACTTAATTCTTTAATTTGTTGTACAACAATAAATATATTATTAACTGTTACATTATCTACAAAAGTCTTGTTTTGTCCGGTGCGGTTGTTTGAGGTTTTAGTTTCTATTGCAATTGCTGGTTTAATTTTATTAAGCAAGGTAGTAATGTTGCCCATTACGATATTGTTGCAAGCACCCTCAATGGCTCCGCATTTAGTGTGTCCGAGTACAACAATCAGTTTCGAACCGGCAATTTTACATGCGAATTCCATACTGCCAAGTATGTCTTCATTTAAAATATTTCCAGCGATTCGAATACTAAAAATATCACCTAACCCCAAATCAAATATCAATTCAGCTGAAGTTCTTGAATCAATGCAACTGAGAACAGCAGCAAATGGAAACTGACCTGATGAGGTTTCGTTTACCTGCTCCAATAAGTTCCGGTGTGCTTTTATATTATTGACAAACCGCTCGTTTCCAACTTTTAAAATTTCAAGAGCGTGTTCAGGGGTTAATTCGTCTTGCGTTTCTTTAGTATGTGTTCTCATTCAAAAAATAAAATTTAATTCCACTTTGATGTATTGCTATTGGTACATCATTTCTGGTAAGAAAATCAAGAACATAAAAATAACATTGCTGATTAAATGACTGAAAATATTTTCACATCAAGTTATTTGAATTTCCGTTCGGCTTCAGTTATTTGTAAATCGTTTATGCTGGCAAATCGTTTTGTCATTAGGCCGTTTTCGTTAAACTCCCAGTTTTCATTACCATATGCTCTGAACCATATCCCATCTGCATTACAGAATTCATATTCAAATCTTACAGCAATTCTGGTTTCAGTGAAAGACCAAAGCTCTTTTTTTAGTTTATAGTTTAATTCTTTTTCCCACTTGCGCTTTAAAAATTCTTTAACGGCTTCTCTGCCATTTATAAATTCCGTTCTGTTTCTCCATTCTGTATCAATTGTATATGCAAGGCAAACTCTTTCCGGGACCTTACTGTTCCAGGCATCTTCGGCCATTTGAACTTTTTGTTTGGCAGTTTCCGTTGTAAATGGGGGAAGCGGTGGACGCTGATTTTCCATAGTTATTATGGTATTTAAATTAATAATGTGATGTTAAATCTATATCAGAAACAAATATGCATAGAGTAATTCTTATTCAATATTTAAATTGTTTTATGGAAACAGAAAATTTTAGTGTCTATGTAAAAACAAAAACAAAACGATATGAAATCACTTCTGATTATCCTTCTTTTCCTGAGTTGCAATTTAGCTTTAGCTCAGTCGATAAAAACTGTTCAATGCAAACCTGAAAAGGCAACTGTTTATTTTTCAGGTGCTCAGATCTATTATTCTGAGAATGTTAATATTCCTGTTGGTACTAGTGATTTTGCATTTCAGGGAGTGTCGCCATATACAGACCCTGCAACAATTATTACTTCTGGAAAAGGTGACTTTACCATTCTCGATGCTCAGTTCAATACGCGGTATCCTGAATCAATTGAAGTTAAGCCTGATAATCCTTTATTAATAAAATACAAGAAAGAAATAAAAATTAAACAGGATAGCATAGATGAATTATATTACCAACTGGAATTAATCAGAGCAAATAAGGAAGCTCTTGTTATTGAAAAAGGTTTTTTGCAAAACAACCCAATAATAAAAGGCACGGCGAAAAAAGACAGCTTGACTTTAGTAAAAGATGCGCTTGATTACTACAGACAACGACAGGCTAATATTGATAATGAATGGATTAAGCTAACACGCCAACAGGATAAACTTACTTATATAAATACACAACTTACCTCTGGGATTGATGATCTGAATAATATGATCAGCATGGTAAACAATGGTGTAACTAAAGGCACTGCAAAACCTGTTTATGAAATTCTGGTTACGGTTTTTGCTGATGTAGCCACTGCCGCTAGCATTCAGTTTAATTACTATACTGCAAATGCATCATGGAGTCCAGAGTATGATTTAAAGGCAACTTCAACTGATAAATCATTGTTGTTAGTACAAAAAGCAAAACTTGTTCAGAACACAGCAATTGATTGGAGTAATGTTAAACTCACTCTTTCAACTGGTAACCCATCATTGCGAAATGTTAAGCCAACTCTTAGTCCTCTTTTTGTTCAATTGGTAAATTATCAGCAGTTGGAAATAAGTACTATATCAGCTAATGAAAAAAATGCTGATGAATATTCTACTAATAAGGGAAGTGTAAATTGGGACGATGCAAAGTTGCCCCAATTTGATGCAAAAAACAGTTCATATTATACCACCATTCAAACGAACATGGTTCAGGTTGAATATTCAATTTCACTTGCGTATTCAATTCCGGCTGATGGAAAACCGCATACTATTGTTATTCAGAAAAAAGAATTGAATGCGCTTTATGCATACTACTGTGTTCCCAAGCTTGATAAAGATGCTTTCTTGCAAGCTCGAATTGTTGATTGGGAGGATATGAATTTAGTCTACGGAGTTGCCAAGATTTATTTTGATAATTCTTATGTTGGAAAATCAAATATTAATCCAACTGAAATGGATGACACACTCAATATTGATTTAGGTCGTGATAAGACAATACTTGTTGAGCGAAAACTTATAAAAGAAAAAAGTAAAACAGGATTTGTTGATGGCATGAAAACAGTGACTCGCAGTTACACCTTTACTATTCGTAACACAAAAGCTAACGATATAAATTTTGTGTTGCTTGACCAGATTCCTTTGTCAAATCAAAAAGATGTTACTGTTACAGCAGATGAAATAAACGGGGCGGATCTGGAGGAGCAAACCGGTATGTTAACATGGAACTTGAAATTGAAATCAAAAGAAACAAAAATCATTAAACTCACCTATACTGTTAAGCATCCCGGAGGAATGCAGATTAATCCTCTTATTTAGAAAGAATTTGAAAGAGCAACTTGTGCCAATCTGATTTGTAAATTCAGATTGGCACAAGTGTTTTTTGGTGAACATCAGATTAATATACTTTTCATTGTCATAAGATTGTAATTCTGTTGATGATTCGATATCAATTTGAACTCGAGTAGTATCATTGTATTAAACACCTACAATTATGAAAAAATATTTACAAGCAGTTTCGATTTTATTAATTTCATTTCCTTTTATTTTTTCTACCGCATTTGCAACAACACAGGAAGTTGTTGTGGCAAATTTTCAATTTACACCTTCAAATTTCAGTATTAATCTTGGTGATACCGTCTTGTTTACCTGGAATAGCGGAAGTCACACAACAACAAGTACAACAATTCCCGCAAGTGCTGCAGCCTGGAATCATTCTTTGAATTCTTCATCTGTTTCATTTATTTATGTGCCAACTGTAAGCGGGAATTACAATTATCACTGTAGCATTCATACAACCATGTTAGCACAATTTACTGTTGTCTGTGTCCCACCTGATTATTCCAATGCTATTTCTATAAGTACTAATGCATGTGAAGGAGCTCCGCTTTTAATGGATGCAACTAATCCTGTTGCAGAAAGTTATCAGTGGTATTTTAATGGCAGCCCCATTAACGGAGCAACAAACGCAACTTTTCTAGCCGAAAATGCAGGAGCCTATTCAACAATTGTTTCTAACAGTTGTGGCTCTGATACAACACCAACTAGTTCTTTAGGGTTTATTCCAAATCCGCAAATAACGATTGAAGCATCAAACGATACTATATGTGAAGGTCAAAATGTTTTGCTTGTTGGAACAGGTGGTTTAACTTATACCTGGTCACCTTCAAATGATTTGTCATCTTCATTCGGGGACTCAGTTACTGCTTCTCCTAATTCTTTGTTGCAGGTAATTTTAATTGGAACTGATTTCGGGGGATGCAGCAATGCTGATACACTGAATATTTCTGTGTTTCCAATTCCTAATGCAGGGTTTTCATTTACACAAACCGGAAACACGATTAATACAGTGAATACTTCTACAGGCGCTACAATTTATGAATGGGATTTTGGTGACGGATTTACGACAAATAATCCATCGCCATCGCATACTTACGACAGCACCAATTTTTTCACTATTCTATTAGTTGCTACGAATGCCGAAGGTTGTTCTGATACATTTACTTTTTCAAGTGCAGGAACTTTTGCAACAAATAATATTTATAAAAAACAATCATATTCAATTGCTTTTGATGCCGCATTTCATAAAATTAATTTAAAGTCAAGTAAAATTATTTACTCTGCAAATGTTAAACTTTATAATATATCAGGAAAAAATATAAATGCTGATGTTACACAGAATTCAGATAACAATGTTTCAATTTCAACTCTGAATTTACCCTCTGAAATATATATTGTTGAATTAATTTCTAAAGAAAATAACTTTATAGAAAAGATTTTTATTGAATAATAACCGAATCTGATTTAAATAGATTATTTTTTATTAAGTCATTTTTTAATATTAATTCTTTACAAATCGTTTTATTTCACTGTCAATTTTTAAAAAATAAATTCCACTTGAAAAACTACTTGTATCAAGTGTAAATGCTTTAAATGATGTTTTTTGATTTAATATTTTCCTTCCTGAAGAATCATAAATTGAAAATTCTTTTCCAACTAATTCATTTGAAACAGAGATTTTTAATTCATTGCCAACCGGATCAGGAAATAAATCAATCGTATAACCTTCGCTATTAAGTAGGGTGACTTCAATACTTGTATTTGTGCTTACGATAGTTTTAGCAAAATAAATATTCAATTTACCACTTCGGGTATCACCCCAAACAGTACAAAGAGTATCATTGGTAAAAACGCAACTCATAAAATCATTTCCGTTTTCCGCAATAATTGAATCAAAAGCAATTAACTGACTGGAAAGTTTTTGATTGGAAGAAAATGTTTGCCCGTTATCAGAACTTGTAGCATAGTAAAAGTCATAGGCAGCATTCCAAAAACCATTAGTGCCGCTATTTCGTCTGTCACGCCAAGTAATTGCCAAATCCCCTTGTTCATTATAAGCTCCCCAAACCATATCTTGAGCTTTTCCATTTGATACTACATCGTCATTTATTCTAATTGGGGTACTCCATGTTTGACCACCATCATTACTATGAATCCCAATAATATCTGCATCGCCGTTTTGTGAGTCAGGAGAAATGAAAATTAATTTATTACTATCCGAATGATGGGCAATTAATTGATAACCGTTTTTTAAATTGGTATCTCCAGCTGCCGGGGCAGCAGCATATACCGTCGTATAAGAAAATGTTTGACCTTGATTACCAGAATAAGAAAAATAATATGCAGGCAAAATATTTTGAGATGTTACATAACTTGGATAAACAGTACAAAAGTTTCCGTTAAATGTTGTGGCAGGAGCAGCCATTGGAGCAGTAATAAAATTTCCAATTAAATGATTGCCTCCATCGATATTAGCAATCGCTGACCAAGTGTGTCCACTGTCAGTTGAAACTTTATAATAATTGCGATTTGGCGGTGAAATCCAGGGTGCCGGTTTGGTTGTGATATACAATGTTCCAGAATTTGCAGTGTTCGAATTATCTACTACCATCCATGGTCTGTCAATAGGTCTTTTGTTTGCATCATCATACATATCAAATGCTTTTGAAGGGGAGTCCCAGTTTAGTCCTCCGTCAAAAGAACGGGCTACATAAATTCCGCCGCTATCAGGATTTTGTTTGTAATCAATATAGCACAAGTACAATAATCCGTTTTTATCAAATGCCATTGAAACATCAGCTGATCCATAACCTGTTCCGAAATGTGGAAGTGAGGTTGCAGTACTCCAGGTATTTCCTCCATCAAATGTTACTCGTGTTTTTATTGCTATTCTATAAAGTCCGCCAGACAATTTTATTCCCATCCAAGCAGCAACTAAATTTTGATTGTTTGTTGGATTAATTGCCAGATATGGTTCGCCATCGAAAATAATTCCATTGCTTATGTTCGTATTTGTTATTTGCGATTTTCCAAATTGAATTGATAGAAGTATAATGGCACAGCTCAGGAGTAAGTGTTTTTTCATAATTTATTATGAGACGATTTCATTTAATTAAAGTTTAGTCTGATTTGTTTTATTCTAAAGGTGATTAGTCTCACATTTCAAAAATATAGCAGAATGAAACAATTTAAATGATAAAGAATTTGAACTTTTAATAATTCTTATGTGTGGTCTATGGAAATTACAACACTTCCGGTTTTCATTCCTGTTTCAACATATTTAGTAGCCTCAACAAATTGATTCATTGGGTAAACTCGGTCAACAACTGCCCGATACTTTCCGGCTTCAATCAGTTCTTTAAAAAAAACAATGTCCTCTTTTCGATCTTTAGGAATGGGAAATAAAACTTTCTTTCCGTTAAATAATCGGGTGAATAATGCAAGGAATATATTCTGAGATAGATAACCGAGTTCAGTAGAAAAATAAGTTCCTCCAGAGTTTAATATTTTTTTGCATTTGAAGAAAGAACTTTTGCCAACCGCATCAAAAACAACATCATAGTGCTGACCATTCTTTGTAAAATCTTCCTTTGTATAATCAATTACAAAATCAGCACCCAATGATTTAATAAGTTCAAGATTTTTAGTGTTACACAAGCCAGTAATTGAAGTTCCATAATATTTTGCCAATTGAACTGCGGAAGAACCAATAGAGCCTGAAGCACCATTGATTAAAATGCTTTTTATTTTTTTGAAATTAATTTTCCTTAAATTATTCAAAGCGAGGTAAGCTCCATCGCAAATAGCCGCTGCCTCGTTATAGGAAATGTTCGTTGGCATGAATGAAATAGAACCATCTTCTGGAACCGATATGTATTCAGCATGTGCACCGAATTTCCAGGCGCTTAATCCAAAAACTTTATCGCCTGGTTTTAATGTTTTAACATTTTTTCCAATGGATTCAATTTCGCCGGCAAGTTCGGTACCGAGAATTTTTCTTTTTGGTTTAAAGAGTCCGTTAATGGGCCTGATGATAAATGGATATTCAGGTTTCCTGAAACCGCAATCATTTCTGTTTACGGTTGTTGCATGTATTTTTATCAGAACCTCGTTGTCTTTTGGTATAGGCTTAGGAACTTCTTGTAAATGCAATACTTCAGGCGAGCCGTATTCGGTATGTACTATTGCTTTCATAAAAGAAGTAATTCCTTAAATTTTTAATGTAATTTATACTTTCGATTTAATTATCTTAAAACAAGTTTGGAACTTGAAATTTACAAGAGATAAAATTTAAAATAAACTAATTAAACAATGGATTCACCATTTGCATTTGTAGTTAGAACCTCACTCATATAATCAAAAAACGGCCTGACCGATTTGTAAATTGAATTTGCAGTTTTTAAAAAGTCTTTTGAAATTACCTGATTGTCGGTGAAATCGTGCCTTAGTTTAAATTGTTTATGTCGAATTAAATTTATTGCAGGATGATCTTTATTAAATCCTCTTGGAGTAGTGAGAACTTTGCTTCCATTTAATACATTAAAATTCAATTTGATTTTTTTTGATTTTAATATTCTGTTCCAATCGGTGTAATTATATTCAATGTCTTGTCTTATTCGTTTTAAATCATCAGAATTTGGGGCAAAAAAACCACAAGCCAAAAAGCTATTACCGGGTTTTAAATTCATATAGTATCCGCCTCTTTTATATTTTGTTGCTCTGCGTAAACTAAAAGCAAAGCGAGGGTTGTACGGGGATTTATCTTTACTGAATCGAACATCGTTGTAAATTCGATACAAACTTTTTTTACCCGACAAATTTTCTATTTCATCATGTTGTTTCATTTCATTGATTAACTGATCAATAAATACACACATATTGCTATGTGCGATCAGATAATTCTTTTTATGTTTATTAAACCAATCCCGGTTATTATTTTTTGAAAGGACTTTGAGAAAATGAAAGGTCGATTGATCAATTGAAACTGAATTCATAATTTATAGGATAAGCGTTAATGGAAATACGGATAAATTTTTATGATGCTGATTTTATCTTCGAGCTTAAATATTGATTCATTATTGAATAATTTCTGGAAATACCTGGCTTCTTCTTTTTTCCATTTCAGTAGCAATCACCTGGCCTGATTCACCTTGTTTTCTGAGCTGCTCAATTATGTTGTCATAGCTTTTTTCATCACGATCCTGGCTTAACTTGAAAACAGTATCCATTTCTATTATTTCAATCTCAAAAGCTACTATGGCCTTCATTAATCTTTGAGTGTACTCTGAAGGAAGATTGTCGAAAATGGTTTGTGACTGCTTGTTCTGATTTTCAAAATGCAATGTTGTCATTCGAAGAACATCAACTAAAGCATTGTCATCCAGAAAATGAACAATTCCTTTTGCATGAACACTCATGAAATTCCATGTAGAAGGAGTGTGCGGATTACTATACCAAGTTCCGCTTACATAAGTATGATGTCCGGTGAAAACTACCAGAACATTTTCATTATGCATGAATGCTTTGTGATGGTCAGTATTTTTCATGATGTGCCCTCTTAATATTTTCCGGCCATCTTTTTCTTCAATGAAAACCGGTACTTGTGTAGCAACAGGTTTGTTTTCTGAATCGCTTCCGGTTAAAAAAGCAAATGGGTACCGGGCAATAAATTCATTAATGGCCTGTTCGTTTTTTTCTTTGTGATAGGGGAGGTCGTACATAACTTAAATAATATTTAAACTTCAAATTTAAAATTTACTTATATTGATAATTAGTCTTTTTTAACGCAGACTCATTAACATCCTCCTTTTCGGGCAAATAAATCAATCAGCAGGAATAAAACCAGCTGCGCTGCTACCGGGAAAAGAATTACTACACTATAGTTTAACAAATAATTGTTTTCGGTTTTTTTTATCTGTAGCCGAATGGTTTTAATAAGCCCGATAACTAAAATCAATAAATTTACAGGCATAAAAATCATTGCTACATATATTCCAATAGCAGCAGAATCCATACCCCAAATAAAGCCAAGGGTATTAATCAAAAGGACAATAACAATATAAATTCGAATGAAGGAATTCATCTGACTGTTATTAATTATTTAATTTCAGGAAAACATTTGTTTTGCTTTCTTCCAGTTTATTAAATCCTTGTTCTGAATTCTGGTTGATTGAATTTTGGAAGAAAATGTTTTTGATTGTTTCATTGCATCTAAATGTGCGCCGTTGCGATAAAAATTGTTTAGTTCACTTTCGTTTTCCCATAAAGTCATAGTATACCAGACTTTCAAATTCAAGTTGCCTGTTATTTTATGTTTTTTACACTTTGATTGTTTTAACTCAGCTATAATCTTTCCGTTAAACTTAAAAAACGCAAAAAGTTTTGAATAAGAGCTTAACTCAATTTTAGTTATTGATACTATCATTTCGTTGTTTCCATGCCCATATCGACACCCATTTTTTCATATACGATATCATTTGGCTCCCACAATTCAATTTTGTTTCCTTCGATATCCATAATATGAACAAACTTTCCGTAATCATATGTTTCAATGGTGTCGGTTACAGTTACTCCTTCTTTTTTCAATTCCTCAACAAGAGCTTCTAAATTTTCAACGCGGTAGTTTATCATAAACTCCTTTGCTGATGGTTCAAAGTATTTAGTTGTTTCTTTAAAAGGACTCCATTGCGAAAAACCTTTTTTAGTTGAGTCGTTTGCCTGCCTCCA
Organism: Chitinophagaceae bacterium; assembly: GCA_947469485.1. Lineage (GTDB taxonomy): Bacteria > Bacteroidota > Bacteroidia > Chitinophagales > UBA10324 > UBA10324. Next base: position 79,899 of record CANIPU010000005.1, read on the forward strand.
CTCAAACACACTGCCATATTGGTTGGTGTTTATACCTAAATGTGTTTTATACCAGTCCATTACTTTTTGCGGGTCTTTACATTTAAAAAATATACCGCCAATACCTGTTACTCTTTTCATTTTAGTGCTGTTGTTTGAATTGTTATTAATGATTGATTTAAAAGCAAAACCAAAACAGAACGATGCTGCTAATGCAATAATTATAAAAGTTGTTTTTTTCATTCTCTGTTTTTTACAAATTTAATTTTATCTATTGTTTATTCAGCAATCAGTAGTTTTTCACTTACAAGGGTATCATTTCTATAAGTTTGAAGTTTAGCTGTATCTCCGTCATTATTAAAATATACCCAGGTTGAGTCTTTTAAGTAGTTGCTTTCTCCTTCATTTCTGATCCAATGCCTTATAGCAATTGTTTTTCCATTAACAATATCTTCTTCTGTTTTAAACTTTTTATTTTCATCAAAACCGGAAGACTCTGTGATAGTTTTTAAGGAAGGTTGAAACAGCTGCCAACCTATAAATAAAGATATAGGTGAACAGAAAAATAACATCAGGTAAGTGCTGAAGATTATTTCTTTAACAAACCAAACTTTTCTCTTAGCAAAAGAAAAAATTGCAACCAGAATGCTAAAAGACAAAATATATAAGGGAAAAATAAAAATACTCATTATGGCCATTCCCTGATGAAGTCCATTTACATAATTTCCAATGGCAAGAAGGCAGGCACAGTTTATGATTGCAAGTATTGTTAATGACCAGTTCCATTTTTTCATTTTTTTAAACAACTTTTTTTTAATTGCCTTTAACAAATATGGGATTTAATAACTCCTGTTATGTCAGAAGTAATCAGATGGTTGTGCAAGAGAACAGCAAAAGCATGGGTAGTTAACCTGTTATATTATTCAATAGTATTGTTAATCATCTAATCCTTTTCCGATAAGTATTTGTGGAATGTATTTTTCAATTCGGACCTCGCGTGTTTTTGATTGCTTGGCTGATGAAAAATAAAGCAGGTATCCTCGTTGCCTTCCCGGTGTTAATTTTTTGAAAGCTGTTTTCAATTCAGGCATATCATTTAATACAATTTGAAATTCTTCAGGCATTGAGTATTCGTTTGTTTTTTTCAACTCAACCTTCAAGCCTGCCTTTTCAATACTAATGGCTTCCTTGATGTATGATTTCAAGGTTGCTTTCATTTTTAGAATTTCATGAATACCAGTCAAACGAATTTGCCTTGCTGCTTGCACATTCTTTGTTTGCTGTACTAAAATTTTCGCGACATCTTTCATTAAAACACCTTTCATAAACAGCAATGCGCAGTAGTCTTTAAATCCATGAATAATAACAACATTGTTATTCTGAAATGTATAGCACGGACAACCCCATTTCAATTCTTCAGTGAGCCCGCAGTCAAGTACAATCATTCTTAATTCAGAATATGCTTCCTGCCACTTTGTGTTTTTGTTAAAAAACCAATCAACTTTTGGGTTCATGTTTATTTATTTTATTCAGACAATTAATTTAATTAATTCTTTAGCTATTTCCATTCAATATTCTCACTCTATAAACCTCTTTGTTGTTTATCTTTTCTTTTAAGATATTGTCCTCTCGGCTCATCAGCCTGATGGAGTACAATTTCGGAATGCAGGAACTGTGCAGCGTCTGCTGAATCTTTCACTTTGGAAGCGCTGCGACCTAACATTTCTGCTTCAAACTCCGTTAATACACTTTCCCTTATTCCAGTTTCTCTCCATTGAGAAAACTGTGCACAGCCTATTGAGATTCCCCGAGCTAATGCAAGCGCATCAAGCAGCGCCTGATTAGCACCTTGTCCTTTAAATGGGCTCATAGGGTGAGCTGCATCACCCATTAGCGTCACTTTCCCCCATTTCTCCATTAATTCTGACTTAAGTAATTCTCTGTCATAAACAGGATAACCTGAAACCTGACTTTCTATAGTTGCTGATAAAATCTGAGGAATGGGGTTGTGCCACAGAGTTCTGCGACACGCTTCTTCTTTGAGCGCCTGAGCACCTTGCGCACTCAAAGCTTTCGCTTCCTTTTCATTCATAGGAAAACTTAGTTGCCACATAACAGAGTCGGAGTCATAAGGCATTATGTAAATCCGTTCATTTCCATTAGCTGTTTGAAATACCGTTGCCGAATCGAGTAATGAACTCTCAACACCTTCAAGTTTCTTCAAAGGGCAAATTCCTAGTATAACAATACATCCAAGGTATCGCAATGGAGTGATATCATCACCAATCAGAAGCTTTCGAACTGCACTACGAATGCCATCAGCTCCAATAACAAGATCAGCTTTGGCATTCTTTGTCTTTCCGTCCACTTTGAATCTCAGGTCAACACTTTCACTCTCATTTTCTTTAAAATCTACCAACTGGTGCCCCCACTGCACAGCATTGTTTCCACCCAGTTGTTTTAGAAGCGCTAAGCGCAAAGACTGCCTTGCAATAAGCAGATTTATTCGCTTGGGTGATTTTTTTGCATCTGACTGCATCCATTTGCTCATTCCCCATTCGCCGATTACTTTCCCATCTGTAGTATGCACCAAATGCCTTCTTGATATCACAGCTTCGTCTAAGGAGAAAATACCCAATCCCTCTATGGCTTTACTGGCCTGCTGTAGTGTGAGGCCATAACCTTGAGCGCGTGTTTCGAAGCCTTTATCGCGCTCGTAAAGTGTAAAAGGAATTTTACGGTGCAAACATGCAACAGCAAGCGCCATTCCTCCTATACCTCCACCAATAATAGCAACATGCGGGTAGGTTTCTTTATCGGCTACTGGAGGATGATCAGCATGAATCAACCCTGAACCGCTGCAATTCAGGCATGAATATTTGTGACCCTTTGGACGAACAGGAGCCTTGCCTTCACCATTCGTTTTTTCAAATTGATCCATTTCAATCTGGAATCGAAGTCGCACTTTCTTTCGTAACCGCTGGCTTTTTTTGCCACGCCCAAAACACTCAGGGCAAGTAGTCCAGTAAGCACCTTCATTTTCCACTTTATTCAATTCTTGTTAGGTTAAAAGGATTAGAAGCACAACTCTTTAGTTCGTTTTATCCTTTTGTTTAATTGGTACTCATGAATTCCGCTGCGCTCCATTTGTTTGCTTATCAAAGCCCTTCTTTTTTTATTTATTCTTAGATTTCTTTTTTGTTTTTCAATTGTATTTGTGACTGGCTTTGCATTTCTTTAAATCATATATTATGTGAATGTGTTTCTCTAACCAAGAAGCGATTCCGTTTAAAATTTGCATTCAGTTTGTTTAAGGCTATTTACAATTCTTGTTGTGTTCAGGCAGTAGTGGGTTGTTTTAAATTCTCCGCTACAAACTTTTCAGCGAAGTTTTTTATCATTTGTCGCACTTCTCTAAACTGATTTGAAATTTCTTCTTCTGTTCCTGTTGCTTTCGCAGGGTCTGGAAAATTTTGGTGAAACTTTATTGCTCTTGTTGGAAAGTACGGACAGCGTTCTTTAGCGTTGTCGCAAACTGTAATTACAAAATCAAAGTCAATGTCAAAGTATTCGTCAATATTGTTTGATGTGTGATTTGAAATGTCAATGCCATCCTCTTTCATTGTTGCAATGGCTCTTGGATTTACTCCATGCGTTTCAACACCTGCACTATAAACTTTCGCTTTGTTGCCTGCAAAGTGTTGCAGGTAACCTTCGGCAATCTGACTTCTGCAACTGTTACCAGTGCAAAGGACTAAAACTCGTTTCATCTATTTTATTTTCACTATGCTGATTAATACCCAAAGCAAGTTAATGATGGTGAATCTGGCGTCAAAACCGTAAGCATAGTTTAAGCAAACAATTCCTGCAAGAATTATTAAGAATCGTTTATGTCTGCCGATGTAGTCTATTATATGTTTCATATGCTTAACAGCAGCCGCCTCCAGGAGTGCAGCATGATTTTGAAGTTTCTAATTCAGCTAATTGCAGTTTCTGTTTATGTTGCGGAACTCCGCAATTATCTTTTGCTAAGCAGTCGGTTTGTTTTGTTGTCAGTAAAAAGTTTTCGCCTGAAAAGTCCAAACCATATTTGCCGATTGTGTCGGACTGATATTCCACTTCAATTTCTAAATCTTCCATTCCCAATTTTTCTTCTGAAAGTTTAATGATGTTAAGAAGTTTGGCTGGTTTCAAACGATGTTCAAAATCGTTTGCGTTCCACAACTGAAAGTTTGCAACCTTTTCATTTCTCACTGTTCCACCACAATCAATAAAGTGTTTGGTAACAACACCAACTTCAGTAACATGGAAATGTTCGGGAACAAATGTTCCATTCTGAAGTTCAAAATTTACTGATTCAGCAGTGCTCAGGTGTTTTTTAATTTCTGATAGTTTCATATTATTTGATTTATTGAATTAACAACATTTTGGATTATGGGAGTTGGCTTTCTTGAAAAACTCATTGAAAGTTTTTTCAAATTTCTCAAAGGTTTTCCAATTGATGCAGTAACAGGATTTTGTTCCGTCAACTTCTCCATTAATAAGTTCCGCTTTCAAAAGTTCTTTCAGGTGTTGCGAAACTGTTGACTGTGCAAGTGGTAACACTTCCACAATTTCACCGCAAATGCAGGTTTCTCTGTCGGCAATTTGTTTTAGGATTGCAACCCTTGCCGGGTGGCTTATTGCGTTTGCAAAGTCCGCTAACTCATTTTCCTTTTTGCTGAACTCGCCTTTCTTGTTTTGTGCCATGGTCTTTAATACTATATCGCAAATATACGATTATATAATCCGAATTTCCAAATGTCAGTGAAAATGTTAATCCCCCGCTTTGTCATAACACAGCTCATTCTCTGCTTTGGCTGAGGAGAGACATGTCGGAGAAAAAATTATTTTCGTTTTCATATTTTATGGATTTATGTAATAAGAAATTAAATTTCTGAATTTATTACTGTCTGGAACTTCATACTTAATTCGTCCAATTCCTTTTGCATAATAGGATTTTGAATAATGTAAATCTTCAAAATTATTTAATGCATTATCAATCTGAATCACAGAATTAAAACCATAATTTGAAGAAAAAATATTTCTAATGATACATGTATCATCAGCAGCTCCGAACGACTGATAAGTTGCTAAACCAACAACATAAGGAAAAACAAAACACTTATTACTATTGTAACTTCTGGGTTTTGAGCGGTTACGGAAAACAACATTGAAATCTTTTTCTGCTGTACCCCCAGCTTGTGTATTTATCCAGTATTGATAATCATATTCATCTAAACTGCTGTGAGTATTAATTTGTAAAAACTCATAAATAATTTCATCGCCATTGTAGTTGAGTGTGCCTTCGCCTGTGTAGTTAATGCGGTTTGTTACATATACACTGTCAATTGCACCAGTTACACTGTCTTTATAAATCCAGTAAGTGCCGGGTTTAAAATCCCAGTATGCTTTCATATCAGCTGGTATCAACCTTTCGTAAGGTTTTTTCTTGCAGCAAGTAAAAAAGAAAATGGAGAGAAAAATAATGCTGCAATATTTTTTCATATCCGAAAGTTAAACAATAAAAAAAGTAAATTCAAAAAAGGATAGTACAATTCATTGAGGGTTGACATGTAATCCTTTCCATCATCCTGCAGCAATCTTTACTCCATTGCAGGGGTGGGATAGCAGGACTGGTCAAATAATTATCTGAGTTTTGGTGATACAATGTCAGGCAGAGTTTCGTCAACTGATATTAATTTAAATTTTGGAGTTAATGTGTTACCAGTGCGTTGGTTTTTCATAGGAGGAAATTTCAGTATCTGCAACAGAGTCGAAAAATTTAAAGGCGGCGACCATACTTATTCAGTTGTTTTGGAATCGCAGGAAGATGGGCTAAGTAATATATTTAACGGATACTCAGTAGGAGTGAAGGGGCAGGCAGGTTTTAATATTAATGTTTCAGAAAAAGGTGAATACAAAACTTACATGCGCCTCTCTGCTTTTTATGAATTGGGATTAACTGAATTCAATTTTTATAAAACCTTTGAAAATCGAATGAAATATTTCAGTGGTAATAAAAAAACAAAACTTGCTTATCCCGGGATAACGCTTTCACTGCAATTCAAAGCTTCAGATTGATTTTACAGCTTAGAATTAATTAGTAACTACCTTTTTATAAGTATGAATGCCTTGCTTAACTATATACATACCTGTAAACAAATTCAAGGGCATTTCTTCTCCTTTATAAATCATTCTACCTGATAAATCATAAATATAAATCAGTTCGTTAGTGGTCTCTTCTGTTTTTTGTGAAGGAGGAGGAAATGTTGTGAAGTTAGCAACCGGTGTCCATGAAGATTGATTTGGAACTGCTCCGCATAAATTCCTGATCTTATATTCAAAGGTTGTATTGTATGGAAGAAAATTAATAATAAAATAAGGTTGGGTACAACTGGCAGTGGTCCAGCTTACAGTTCCAACTGGTCGCCACATAATTTTATATCCCTCAGAATAACATGGAGCTGGCCATTCCACAGTTGAGGTCGAGTAGGTTTGTCCGGTTGGCGAGTTAATTACATATGCCGAATACAGAACAGGTGCACATGCTCCAATTGTATAAGTTGTGGTAACGAAACCACTGTTGTATCCACCAATACAGTAAGCAGCTACCGCGAAATTGTAGCTTTTGCCAGATTTTAAATTGTTGAATGTATAGTTAGTACTGTTACCTGCCGAATAACTTGTACTCCAGTTTAATGAATCAACTTCTTTGTATTTAACTCTGTAGGTGACTGCACCGGTTACCGATGACCATATCATTTTTGAAGAACAAGATGTAATATTTGTTACAGAGGTAATTGTTGGCTGAACCAGAAAATTCGTAATAGTATAAGATGCAATTGTGTTAATTCCTCCAGCTGTAACGGTAACAGAATAATTTCCGGCACCTAATCCTGAAATGTCCTGTGTTATAGCACCATTGGACCATAAATAAGTATACGGTGGAGTGCCTCCTGTTACATTAATGTTCAACGCGCCTGTTGATCCACACATTGTAGGTGTATTTGATACCAATGAAATTGAAGCCAGTAAATTAAAAGGCAACGGCGCGTAGGCTGCCTGTTTAACTTTCTTAGTTGTATTGTTTTGAACAAATCCAACCACAGCTAATTGATTTAAATTAAAAGTATTTCCGATAAGCCATGATGTATTGATTGTTATAGAATCACCTGCATTCATGTTTTGTGGAAGTGAAATTCCGGTTTCTGAAGGCAGCATTTTTTTCATAACCATCGGAAAACTGGTTTCACCATTAGTACCGGGAGGTGTTGGAAATGTAATGGACTTTTCTACAACAATAATGTAAGCCTTCATAACATTTGAATTATATGCAACCAATGCTTTTATTTTGGCAGAAGCGTACAACGAGTCATTATCATTAGATAAATAGTATTTCAAATTAATACTGTAAGTAGGAGCTACTGCATATTCATTGTTTATTGATGTCTGCGTAATGTTTACACCCATGCCATCCATGTAATGAGTTGGTACCTCAGTCACATTATAATAAACAGCTCTTGATTGATTTTGAATAAAGTTCTGACTATAAAAAGGATCGTAACCCGGAAAATCTGTATGAAAACGAATAGCAACTACTTTAGTAGGATTATTTGCTATAAGATTATTAAATGCAGGGTTTAATTGAGCGCATGCAGGTGATGAGGCATTAGTAAAAGATTCTATCAGTACTAATCTTTGTGTTTGAGCATAACTCCGGATAATTAGTAAAGTAAAAATTGAAAGGAATAAAAATTTCTTCATAACTAAAAAATTTTAATTTCTGATTTATGGTTTGAAATGAAGATGAATTGCTTCATTTATTTTATGTTGTATAAACGAAATTAGAATGGATGCAATAGAAGTTTCGTTGTTTTTTGTTATTGGATATTTCTTTTTAGTAAGGGACAAAAGGTTTTGTTATCGCTTTCATTTTTTTATAAAAAAAACAAATCAATATTTTATTCAAACAAATTCAATCGCTGTCGTTCAGGAAAATGCAGTTACATTTAATATCATAAAACAGTGAAATGAATAAAAAGCAAGCCTTGATATATGGAATTATTTTAATCGTTCTTTTCTTTTTTGTTCCAAAGGCAATAAAATATTTAAGGTTTAATAAATCAGTTGGAATTGTTACCCAAATCAGTACAGGAACTTTTCATGGATTAAGAGATTCAACTTCATTTGAATATCCAAACATTTTATTTATCACTGAAAAAAAACAAGAAGTTTATTATCGTAAAGACAATGAGGTTCTGTTTGTAATGCCCGAAGTTGGAGATAAAATAACTGTGATATATAATCCGCAAGACCCTAAGGACGCATACTTGAGCAGGATTGGCAGTTTTTGGTTTGCATTACCTGACCTTTTATTATTCGGGATATTGATATTTCTTTTAATTGGTGTTGTAAATATTGTATTTGTTAAATCGAAGAAAAAAAAGAAAGCAGAAAGTTAAATGTTTAATGAGTTCAATTTAATATAAAATAAAAAACCGCCAATTTTTGATTGGCGGTTTTTTATTTTAATGTGGTTAAGTTTAATTTTTAATAAAATGCTTAATCACTTTAGATCCATCAGATAACTGTACAGATAAAATATAAGCTGATGAAGGAAGTGTGGACACATTGATTGAAGTTTGTGTTGTTGAGGCCAGTTCGGAAATCAATTTTCTGCCTAATAAATCACTGATTTCTATTTTTGCATTCTTTAACAAATCACCTGAAATAGTAAGTTTTTCAAAAGTTGGATTTGGATAAATCTGAATCGTTGTATTAAAATCAGAATTAGTAATTCCAAGTGTAAATTCAATTGTGATATTTCCGAAAGTTGTGCATCCTAAAGTGTCAATAATTGTATAAGTGTAATTTCCAGGAAGTTGATTAGTAATTGAAGTTGTAGTAGCACCTGTATTCCAGGTAATTGAATAAGGTGGAGTTCCGCCGGTGATTCCTAATGAAATTGATCCGTCAGCACAAGAGGCGCAGGAAGCAGGAGAAATTGTATCAGTAACCACAAATGCAGGAGGACTGGTTATAACCACATTTGCTGTAGCCGTTGCTGAGTTAGCATCAGTTACAGTAAGAGAATAAGTTCCTGCGCATAAATCTGTAATTGCAACAGTTGTTTCTCCATTGCTCCACAAATACGAGTAGGGAAAAGTTCCACCGGTTACACTTGCATCAGCAATTCCTGTGCATGGTTCAGCGCAATATGAATTCGTTCCGAAAATTTCAATCATTAAATTGGTACCTCCGGCTGCAACAGCACAACTGTTATTTATTATCGGAGTTAGCTCCTCGTCACAGATCATAAGATTTGACATCCATAGAGAACTTGTCTGACATGGATGAACCTGTCCGACTGTTGTAGGGGTTCCTACAGCTTTTATTGACATATCAAGCAAACCACCATAGTTAAAAAAGTACAATGCAAAATAATTTCCACCCGATGGAATAAGAATTGAATCGCCAGTTGCAAGTGTATCCATGCCAGGGAAAATATAAACCGAATCCAATGGAGCCGAATTAACATACAAGTAATAGTTTACTCCTGATACTGTGCTTCCATTAACTGTAAAGTGTTGATCTGCTGTTGGAAAACAGCCGCTACTGTGAAACAGATTTGAATTGAGAACCATATTCACTGGAGTACCAACAGTCCAGTTTTGCGATTGAGAAACTAATGGAAACAGGGCAATCAGCATTATTGCCAACATTGATTTAATTGATGTAGAAGAGTTTTTTATTAAAATTTTTTTTGCGAAGGTAATTAGAATGATATGAAACAAATAATTGTTCTTATTAAAGGTTTGAAATAAAGAGGAAATATTATTGAGTAAATTTTTACGACTGACAATAAGTTGGCAACTTTCAATGTAAAAATAGACGATTTATTCTCCCAAAATTCTCATTCGTACATTGCACCCGATTTAATAAAATTTAGAGAAAGAAAAAGGCATTAATTTAAACATGGAAGAGAAACCAGCTATTGAAAGTATCTTGATACTTACCGGAAGCGAATACCCGCAAAGGGCATCATTGATTTTTAAGAAATATTTCTTTGATAAAAACCGTTCAATTGAATTGTTATTGTCTGTTGAAGGATTAAATAAAGTATGGGTAAAAGACAAAAAGACTATTGATGAGCTTAACGCTATAGTTGATAAAAGAAATGTTGAATTCAAAGCTAAAAACCTTGAATCATCATCAAAACTTAAGGAGCAGGAGTGGGCTTTGGTTGGGAAACTTAGCGAAGTAAAAGACGATTTCAGTTTTTATACCAATCGTAGCGGAGCAATTATTGAGCACTCGCGGGTTTACCTTGCTTTCCGCGAACCGAAACATTAATAAGCCATCTACATTATTTACTAAAAGGTAAATCTGCCCCGGGTTTATTCAGATTGTTGTATACAAAATAAGCAAGCTGTTGCTGCTCTGTAGTATCAGTCATTTTAGCTTTCTTATACATAACTGGCAATACCTTATCCCATTTTTCTTTAGCGTAACTATATGGCTGATGGAATGAATGGCAGGAATTACAATTGCTTTTTGCGAGATTAAAACCAATAGTTGCTTTTGTATCCATTAAAGCATATTGAGGTGATGTATTAGTGGTGGTGGTTGGAATAGTTTTTTTTGAACAGGCAAAAAAGCTGAATAATATGGCTGACAGAAAAAGTATTTTTCTCATTATTGAATATTGTTTTGATTTATAATTGCAAATGTAATTTTTCGATATCAGTTTAAGAATTACAGCAAATATTAATTAACCTGAATTAGATATTGAATGAAAGTAAAATTCTGGTTTCAAATCTTTCATGCTCCAGCAAATCCATGTCTAAAGGAAATTCATCGGTCATTCGAAGGTTTCTGATTTGTGGCATGCATGATAAATTAATAAACCAACCATCGCTATGAAAATTAAGCACCGGACCTAAGAAAAGCAAACTGCTTTCCCATCCTTCATCGGCAGCAATATCATTAAAGTTTTTAGCTTCAATACCCAACCCGATATGTTTGTTACATGAATACATGTACCCAAAATCAATTCGAACAGGATATTCCATTTTGTAATTTATCTTATCATTTTCCAGTTCAGTCTCCATTTCAATTTCTTCAACCAGGTTTAATGCAAACAAGTGTTTGCCTGCTTGTTTATCCAGAATCAATTTGAATTCAAATTCCCATTCTTCTCCATCGCCACCTACTTCGGCATATAAAGCAGAGCCTAATTTATTCAGTGAAGGGTCGCTTAGTTTCCATTTAATTTCTGAACTGAAACCAATACCGCTTTCCTGTACAATAGATTTTGATTGTTCATCAAATTTTGATTTGCTGTTAAGGTTCAGATAAAGAGAAGTCTGTATGTTTTTTCCTAAACCAACTTCAAATTCCAGACGGTGCTTAAATGAATTGTAAAAATTGGTTCGCCTTGTATTCCACCTCACCTGGTATTCTAAATCCTTAACACCGGCAGGTAATGTATTTGATTGGTAAACATTGGTAAATGCCCTGTCTTGAGCACTTAACTGAAAAGCGGTTATCAGTACTATAAAAATAGGAAGTATTCTGTTTTTCATGTGTTATAATTTTCGGTGCAAATGTAAAAATCTAATTTAGATTCAATCTAAATTGAATAAATTATTTTTATGATTAATATCATTTTATGAGCAGCAATAATTTCTTTTTAAAGCTCAAACAATTATGTATAATTCCTTATTATTGTCTAATCAATAAAATAAGTTCACAGAAAAAAATAGTTTCGACCATCGCACTTCTGTTATTATTTGCTCAGGTTTTTTCGCAAACAAAAACACCAACAGGTTACACTGTTAAACTGCATCTTCAATCCACCGCTGGTACTAACGGATCAGTTGTAACTTATAATGCTGCAAAAGGATTGTACTACACCATTATTGCCGGCAATGCCGATTATCCCATTGATGTTTTTGATGCTAACGGTAACTGGAAAACATACATTGATGCCGGGCAGGATATGCGCGGACTTTGGTACAATACTGCTACAAATTCCCTGGAAGGAAATAATACCGACGGCGATTTGTATTCATGGGGTTTAGATAGCAAGGGACTACCGGGAAACAATCCTAAATCGTTGTATAAAAATGTGCCGGTGCAAAACTTGCAATGCGTTGATTATAATTTCAACGGTATGATATATCAGTATTACGAAGGAATGGTTTACAGTACCAGTGCCACCAAGCCGGGTAAAATGAAAAAGATAGAACTGGCAATTGCTTCCGGTGAAATTGAAAATTTCAGCAAGTACACAATGGGTTATACCGGCATGGCTGGTTACGAAATTGTTTTGTTTAATGCAGAAACACAAAGCGCCGCTTTTTTTAATAAGAAAGGAAAATTTGTTAATGCAGTTAAACTTCCTGAAGATGCTCCCGCATGGAGCGCCTTCCGTTTTTCGTATTGCAACAACATGGCGTGGCTATATGATGCCGACAAAAGAACCTGGTATGGCTACAAAGTTTTTTAAAACCCTGATTTAATAAATTTCATACTAACTATTTTAAACCCCAAAACACTTTAAAAATGGTACAACTGAATTTTTTAATTATTGCTTTAGCAGCATTAATTCCGTTAGCAATTGGTTTTATATGGTATATGCCACAGGTTTTTGGCAATGCATGGATGAAAGCCAGCAATATGAATGAAGAGCAAATGAAAGGAGCCAATATGCTTTTAATATTCGGGCTTACTTATATTCTTGGCTTTATGGCATCAATGGCCTTGAGTGCAATGGTTATTCACCAGTTTGCAATTGGAAGTATACTTGCTGAAACTGCAGGTATTAAAGATCCTTCGTCGGAAGTAGGTATGTGGTTGACAGATTTTATGAATAAGTACGGAAACAATTTCCGCACCTTTAAACACGGTGTATTTCATGGTGTTATTGCAGGAATATTTTTTGTTACACCTGTAATTGCAGTGAACGCAATGTTTGAACGGAAAGGTTTTAAATACATTGCCATTAACGCGGGTTTTTGGATGGTGTGCCTTGCTTTAATGGGAGGTGTTATCTGCCAGTTCAATTAATGATTTTCTGCCATTAAGTTTTTCGTATTCCGGTAATTTACTGAGCCTGAAATTATTTTGTCAGCATAATTCTTTCGGTCAATAAAGTATCTCCGGTTTGCATTTGCACAAAATAAATTCCGGCTGCAAGGTCACGCATGTTTACTGTTACCGGAATTTCAGTATCAGTAAAGTCAGTGGCATTTAGCTCTTTCACTAGTTGACCAGCTGAATTTACTATGCTGAGTTTTGTTTTGGCATTTTTTTCGTTTTTCAGCCGAATCATAAATTCTCCGGAATTCGGATTCGGATAAACAAGCAGCGAAGGACTTTCAGTTATAAGGTGTAATTGCGATTCAGAATTATTTTTTACAGAAACTACTTGTGTTGAATCAGTCATTTCAATTCCGGATTCTGCTTCATATACTCTTGAAATCATTAATCCGGTTGTAAACGATTGCAATTCGCCGGTAAAACAAGATATGCTTTTTGTGTTTAATACCACCTTTCCTAAAGTCATGCTGGTATCATTAATACTATAATCACCGTTCACTGTTACCCCGTTTAACTGAATAGTATCAGGATGAAAAATTATTTCTCCTTCATTTGCATTTGCATGATTTGGAAACATATTGCCTTTTACAAATTCTTGCTGTTCAATTTCAGGCATTCGTGTAACCATTAAACCTGTTGTGGCATTTTGTGCTTCATCTCTGGCTGGTTCAGAAACTGCTAAAACAATTCCAAGTGTATTAGTTGAGCCGGGTGTATTGCACGAAAACAATATTGACCCGAAGGCAAGGTAAAGCAGGTAGGCAAAACGAGCCAGCCGCTGCTTCAGCCGTAGTTGTGCCTGCAATGGATCTAATAATTCGTTGCGGGTGCGAACACAGGCGGTTTCAAAATTCCGTTGCTTAAAAAAATCAACAATTTCATCCTTTGTTTTGGTGGTAAAGTCCATTACTGTTTTCGCACACTTCATGCAAAATTTTCCTTGTTCTTCGGGCAACATATTGTTCCAGTTTTCATGACAGGGTTTTTCAATGCGGAGTGAAGTTTTTGTTTCCATGATGATAAAGAGTTTTGAGTTATTAAAATTCCATAACGGTTATTAAACCCTTTCTATTTCACCGGTCATTTTTGTATCATATTATTTAGTCGGATATAAAGCCCTAATTGGAAAATTTAACATTAGATAATAATTATCTAATACTTGGCTGAAGTCGAAAAAAATTACATCAATTCCTCCACCTGCTTTTTAAAATCATATTGCAGGTCTTCATGCATTGAATCAATGTACTTGTTAATTTTCTTTAACTGTGCCGCATATAAATTTGAAAGCGCATTGCTCTCCTGATATTTAATACCGGAGTTATTCAGTTTAGTACAATAATAAATAAGCAATTCAGCAGCAGTTTGCGCAAAGCCTGAATAGCGTATGTGCTTGTTTATGTTACGCAGTATTTTCCGCAAGGTCTTTTTCGCCCAGTATAAATTGGCAGCGTTTATTTCTTCAAACTGCAAATCAATTTCTGATTTTATATCGCGTATGTAATCTTCCTCGTTTTGAGCTTCAAACAAAAGGTAAGTCAGCAGTTCTTTGTTTTCTTTTTTAAACCGCCCAAGCCGAAGGCACAATTCAAGCAATTGCTTGTTGCTATGGCCTGTTAGTTCTTTTTTAATGTCATTTAAAGTAGCCGCCTTCATAATTGCAAATAGAAATAATTGTAGGCCATTTTTTGCATCTAAATCAGGAAGTTGCACAATTACTCACATTTAACCGGCCGGTGGTTTAGCTAAATATTTGTTTCCCAATGCTATCCGCGCATTGATTAGCAATTTTATAAGGTTCAAAAAATCATTGCGAGAAGTAACTGAATTCATTAGGTTTGTCGCCCTCAAAGAATAAAAATTTCTTATGGCAAACATTGATAAGATTACCAGTCTCCTCGGAGAAAATGCTTCGAGTTTATTAGACCATGTGTGCGGCACAATTGATAAAAAAATGCTGCATACTCCCGGCCCTGATGTAATAGACCGCATCTGGCAACAAACCGATCGCAGTCCGCAGGTATTGCGCAGCTTACAATCCATTTATGGTCACGGTCGTTTAGCAGATACAGGTTATGTTTCTATCCTTCCGGTTGATCAGGGAATTGAGCACAGTGCAGGAGCTTCATTTGCTCCAAACCCAGCTTACTTTGATCCTGAAAATATAGTAAAGCTCGCTATTGAAGGCGGATGCAATGCCGTGGCAACAACTTTTGGTGTGCTTGCTTCTGTATCGCGCAAATACGCTCATAAAATTCCGTTCATTGTAAAAGTGAATCACAATGAATTTTTAACTTATCCAAATCAATATGATCAGATAATGTTCGGCACTGTTGAAGAGGCATGGAACTTAGGCGCAACAGCAATAGGTGCAACAATTTATTTCGGTTCAAACGAATCAACCAGACAAATACAGGAAGTTGCTCAGGCATTTGAATATGCTCACGACTTAGGAATGTCTACTATTCTTTGGTGCTACCTTCGTAATTCAGGATTTAAAAAAGATGGTATCGACTATCATGCAAGCGCCGATTTAACCGGGCAGGCAAATCATTTAGGAGTTACTATTAAAGCCGATATTATTAAACAAAAACTGCCAACCAACAACGGAGGTTATACTGCTTTAAATTTTGGAAAAACTCATGCTAAAGTATATCGCGATTTAACTACCGATCATCCGATTGATTTATGCCGTTACCAGGTTGCAAACTGCTACATGGGCCGCATTGGTTTAATTAATTCAGGAGGCGAGTCAAAAGGTGCAAGTGATTTAGCGGAAGCAGTACACACCGCAGTTGTAAATAAAAGGGCAGGAGGTACCGGTTTAATAAGCGGCCGCAAAGCATTTCAGAAGCCAATGAAAGAAGGAATTGAATTGTTGAATGCAATTCAGGATGTTTATTTGGAAAAGAAAATTGACATTGCATAGTTTTTTTAGAATAATCTTGATTCAGTAAAAACAAAAAAATGGCTTGGTTCAAACGCGATAAACAAGGTATACTGACTTCAACTGAAGAAAAGTTAGAAGTACCGGATGGTGTTTGGTGGCAATGTACAGCGTGTAAAAAAACCATTCCTACCAGCGACCTTACTGATAATAAATATGTATGTCCGAGTTGTAATTATCACGCACGGATAAATTCGGTAGAATACTTTGATATAATTTATGACGAGGGTACTGTTAAAAAATTATTTGAAGATTTAGAACCAAGAGATTTTTTAGGATTCAATGATTTGAAATCATACAAAGACCGATTGGCTGATACAATAAAAAAAGTAAATGTCAGTGAAGCTTTAACAGTTGGTTCAGGAAAAGTAAACGGGCATAAATTAGTTACCTGCTGCATGAACTTTAATTTCATTGGGGGTTCAATGGGTAGTGTTGTTGGTGAGCGGATTTCAAAAGCAATAGATTATTGTATAGAAAAAAAATATCCGTTGTTGATTATCAGCAAATCGGGCGGAGCAAGAATGATGGAATCAGCTTTCAGCTTAATGCAAATGGCAAAAACATCAGCTAAACTAACCCGGTTAGCGGCGGCCAAACTCCCTTATATTTCGTTAATGACCGATCCGACAACAGGTGGCGTAACTGCATCATATGCAATGCTTGGTGATATGAATATTGCAGAACCTAAAGCATTAATTGGTTTTGCAGGTCCACGGGTTATTAAAGAAACAATCGGTAAAGATTTACCAAAGGGATTTCAGCGTTCAGAATTTGTACTGGAACACGGCTTCCTTGATTTAATAGTTGACAGAAAAGATTTGAAACAGCGCTTAACAGATATTATTGAATTATTAATGAACAAATCCTCGAAATAATTGTTGTCGGTAATAATTGATATTAAAAACAAAAAATAAAAAATGGCAGTACTAGTTGGAAAAAAAGCTCCGCTCTTTAAAGCAAAAGCGGTTGTAAACGGAGGAGAAATTATTAATGATTTTTCGCTTGAACAGTTTATTGGAAAGAAATATGTGATATTCTTTTTTTATCCATTGGATTTCACATTTGTATGTCCTACAGAATTAATAGCATTTCAGGAACGAATTGCTGAATTTGAGAGTCGCAATTGTGCTGTAGTTGCATGTTCGGTTGATTCACATCAGTCGCATTGGGCTTGGTTACAAACCGAACAAAAGGCAGGAGGAATAAAAGGAGTGATGTATCCGATTGTTTCTGATTTAGCTAAAACTATTTCGAGAAATTATGATGTGCTTGCAGGTTATTACTCAATGAACGAAGATGGAGAAGAGATTTTTGAAGGAGTACCGGAAGCTTATCGTGGTTTGTTTTTAATTGATATGAAAGGAACTGTTCGTCATCAGGTTGTAAACGATATGCCGCTTGGCCGCAGTGTTGATGAAACCATTCGCATGTTAGATGCTTTACAGTTTAATGAAGAGAATGGCGAGGTTTGCCCGATTGACTGGAAACCCGGAAAAAAAGCATTATCAGAAACTCATGAGAGCATTGCTGAGTTTCTTGGTTCAAAAAAATAGAACAAATTAAATTCAATTAATGCCTTCGCTTATTTATAAGTGAAGGCATTTTTATTTTTGAAAGTGAATAATTAATTGGCATTCAAATTATATTTCTGTTTTTATCACTTCTATATTTACACCGATCAAAACCAGCATCATGTCTATTTACAAATTCAGAGTTTCTTTTGAGGAAGATGAAAATATTTTTCGCGATATTGAAATTCAGCCATCTCAATCAATGAAAGATTTGAATGAAATAATTACAACAGCTTTTGCACTTCCCGAAAAAAGTACGCGTAAAATGTTTCGCAGTAACGATAACTGGCATAAATTGAATGAAATGGATTTGAATCCTAAACTGATAAAAAAAGGTAAGAAAGGAATTATCCCCATGATCATTCACTTTATTGACGATCCTCATCAACGGTTTTATTATGAATTTGAAACAGCAAAACAATCGTTCAGTTTGTTGATTGAGTTAATAAGTATCAATACAATTGCTAAAGCCGGCGAAACATATCCGAGAATTTTAAAATCCGTTGGTCCCTCACCGGTAAGGAAAGAAGATTTAATGGAGCATCTTTCAAAAAAAGTTGTGGAGGAAGAAGAAGTTTATTGTGTGGATAGTGAAGAAGATGATATTGAAGGTATGGGAGAAGAAGGCGAAACCGGTGAAGAGGAATTGGCAGATGATATGCCTGATGACATGGGAGGTGAGTTTAACTTTGAGGAAGGGGCTGAAGATTTTAAAGAGTAATGGAGCGCGCGGAATTTATTTCCGGTAAAAAAAATACAGAGCATAAACTTATTGTAATTGCAGGAGCAACTGCTTCCGGAAAAACTGATTTATCAATAAAACTTGCATTGCAGTTTCAAACAGAGATAATATCAGCTGATGCAAGGCAGTTTTATCGCGAAATGAATATTGGTACCGCCAAGCCTGAGGTTGAACAACTGAAAATGGTGAAACACCATTTTATAAATTCTCTTTCAATACAAGATGATTACAGTGCAGGAAAATTCCGTGAAGATGTTCTGAACTTATTGAAAAAGTTATTTGAAAAAGTAAATACAGTTATCATGGTTGGTGGCAGCGGATTATTTATCCGTGCAGTTTTAAATGGATTTGATGAAATTCCAGAAACTTCAATTGAAGCAAAAAAGAAAGTTAATGAATTATATAATACCCAGGGTTTAGTTGGGTTGCAGGAGTTATTGAAACAATTGGATTCAGAATATTTTAAGGAAGTTGATTTACATAACCCATATCGTTTGCAGCGTGCTTTGGAAATTTGTATTTCAAGCGGAATGCCGTTTTCATCATTCAGAAAAGGAGCCAGAGTTGAAAATGATTTTAATGTCGATTACTTTGTTGTAAATCTTGAAAGGGAAGAATTGTATAAGCGAATTAATGATAGGGTAGATGGTATGATGAAATCGGGGCTTTTGGAAGAAGTTAAATCGCTGTATTCTTTCCGTAAATTAAATGCTCTTAATACTGTTGGTTATAAAGAATTGTTTGAATACCTGGATAATAGGATTTCGCTGGATAAAGCAATAGATTTGGTAAAGCAGCACACGCGCAATTTTGCAAAGCGACAACTTACATGGTATCGGAAAGAAGCAAATGCACAATGGAAAACCAAGGAAGAAATTCATAAAATTTTTAGTTAAATAATTTTCGAAACAAAACAAAAAATGAAACAGATTTTAATAGCAGTAATTGTTCTATTCAATTTAAATAATTTATCAGCTCAGAAAATTCAGGTGTCTGAAGGAAAATTAGTTACTTCTTTTGGTGAAATGGATGCTTATGAAGTATGGATTCCGAAATGTGAAGAAGATAAAATTGAAAAATCTTTTGAGAAATGGTTGAAAAATCACGATGGAGAAGTAACTAATAAAAAAGGAGAAGTAAGTGCAACTAAAGTTGTGTTTAAAGAATTTTATCAGACCCCGGTTAATATTTATGCAAGTTTAAAAGAATCAGGAAATGATGTAAAACTGTTAGTCAGCATTGATGCTGGAGCAGGTTTTTCTTCAATAAAATCTCAACCCGAATTGCACCAGAATTTTAAAAATGTTATTCGGAATTTTGCAATAGCTGAGGCAAAAGAAGCTGCTCTTTCCAGGTTAAATGATGAACAAAAGAAACTTGAAAAAGCAAATAATGATTTAGCTGATTTAAAAAAGGAAAAAGAACATTTACAAAAGGATATTGACGATTGTAATTTAACTATTGAAAAGAACAAAAAACTTATACTAACTAATGATTCAGATCAAACAACTAAAATATCAGAGATTAGTGGTCAGGATCAAAAGGTGAAGAATTTGCAAGGTGAGTTAGACGGCATTCAATAAAAATTATAAATCAACTTTTCTAAAATATTTTGTTTCTGTTTTCGTCTTCTCAATCACAACGAAAAGGAAATGGTTATTTCACAAAACATGGGCGCTTCGCGACAACAACAAATAACAGATGCTGTTAGACAATACAGCCGTAAGTTATTTGGCTTTGTTCGTAAGCGGGTTGCAACTGATGAAGATGCTGAAGATTTGGTTCAGGATGTTTTCCAGCAAATGATAATTACCAGTTTAAATGAACCTATTGAGCAATTGTCTGCATGGCTTTATCGCGTTGCAGGAAATAAAGTAATTGACTGGTATCGAAAGAAGAAGCCAGTTCCTTTAGAAAATTTTGCAGTTGAAAATGAAGATGGTGAATCTGTAATACCGGATTTCTTATTTGCCGATAAAGGGGGATTACCTGATGACCTTCTAAACAGGCAGATATTTTGGGATATGCTTCATGATGCTTTAAAGGAATTGCCTGTTGATCAGAGAGAGGTTTTTGTTATGCATGAACTGGAAGGATTAAGCTTTAAGCAAATTGAAAAGGCCACAGGCGCAAATCAGAACACTTTACTCTCACGAAAAAGATATGCTGTTGTTCACTTACGAAAGAGATTGCAGCAATATTTTGATGAGTTTTTTAACTAAATAAAATTGTTTTATGAAAATGTTTTGGGTTAAGAAAATATTAAAAGGAATTGTACTCTTTTTAATTTTTGCTTCAATTTTTTCTTTTCTTGTTATGTGGTTGTGGAACCTGATTGTTCCTGCTGTTACAGGATGGACAGCTCTTACCTTTTGGCAGGCAGCCGGATTGCTATTGCTTAGTAAAATATTATTTGGATTCAGAGGTGGATGGGGCAGGCATTGGGGCGGCCATCCCAAACATAATTATTTCTGGAAGAAAAAATGGGATGATAAATTATCACATATGACACCTGAAGACAGGGAGAATATGAAGAATATGTGGAGCAAACAATTTTGTAGTTGGGATGAAAAAACAAAGACTTCAACTGATAATCAATCTTAGTTTTAGTTAATATCGATATTGATATTTTTTGGAATAGATATTCTTAACTTATATAATATAAATTTATTTTAAGGTAAATAGAAGGAGTGTTGAAACTTTGTGAACTTTTATTTGTGGGCTTTGTTCACATTTGCATAAGAATTAATTCAACTAAAAAACAAAAATAATGGCATTAGAAATCACAGACGCGAATTTCAAGACAACAATTATTGATAGCGAAAAAGTTGCAATAGTTGACTTTTGGGCTGAATGGTGTGGGCCTTGCAGAATGATTGGTCCTATAGTAGAGGAACTTTCAAAAGAATACGCTGATACCGCAGTAATTGGTAAATTAAATGTTGACAATAACCCCGAAGTATCAACTGAATTCGGAGTTAGAAGTATTCCGACAATTCTTTTTTTTAAAGGTGGAAAACTAGTTGATAAACAAGTTGGAGTAGTTCCAAAATCAGTTTTAGAGGGAAAGTTGAAAATGCATATGTAAGGAATTTTGATTTTAAAAATATTTAAGCCCTTTCAGTTTCGAAAGGGCTTTTTAAATTTACTCCATGCCATTTGAAAATTTAATTGATCCATCTTTG
Organism: Chitinophagaceae bacterium; assembly: GCA_947469485.1. GTDB lineage: Bacteria > Bacteroidota > Bacteroidia > Chitinophagales > UBA10324 > UBA10324. The sequence continues at coordinate 101,469 of CANIPU010000005.1, forward strand.
ATTGCACAAACAGGAAATCTCGAATTTCTTGCAAAGCAGGTAGTGGAAGGATTTATAATTGGAATACACAAAAGTCCTTTTCATGGTTTTTCTGTTGAATTTGCTGAACACAGGCTATATAATCAGGGAGAGTCTACTAAGAATATAGATTGGAAAGTATTCGCTCGTTCGGATAAAATGTTTGTCAAAAAATATGAGGAGGAAACAAATCTTCGTTGCCATATAGTGATGGATGTATCCTCTTCAATGTTTTTTCCTGAAGGAAAAGATAGTTTGCAACGGAAAATTCTATCCAAAATTCAATTTAGTTGTGTGGCCGCAGCTGCATTAATGGAATTATTAAAAAAACAACGCGATGCGTTTGCACTTCATTTATTTTCAAAAGAGATTGAATTAAATACTCAGGTTAGATCTACAAATCAACATTATAGATTGTTGATTTCGCATCTTGAAAAGTTGCTTAATGAGGATAAGTCTTCTTCTCAAAAAACAACATCGGCCACAGATGCAATTCACATAATAGCTGAATCAATTCATCGAAGATCATTGGTGATTATATTTTCTGATATGTTAGATGATGCTATTGGCAATGATTTAAGAATGGAGAAATTGTTTTCATCTTTGCAGCATCTCAGATATAACAAACATGAAGTAATTTTATTTCATGTTGTAGACAGGAAAAGAGAAGTTGAGTTTGAGTTTGAGAACAGACCATATCAATTTGTTGATTTAGAAACTGGAGAGAAAATAAAATTACAACCTTCTGAATTGAAAAAAAACTATACAGAAAGAATGTATAAACTTGAAAAGGAATTAAAACTAAGATGCGGACAGAATAGAATTGATTTAATTGAGGCGGATATTAATAAAGGTTTTCAGCAGATATTATCACCATACTTGTTAAAAAGGAGTCGATTAATGTAAAATGGTAGTTTTCCCAAACTGTAAAATAAACTTAGGACTATCTATTCTGGATAAAAGAGAAAATGGCTATCATAATCTGCAGAGTGTTTTTCTGCCTGTTCAGCTTTGTGATGTATTGGAAATAGTTGAAGCCGAAAAGGATCAGATATTTATTTATGGAAAAAAAGTTAATGGAGATCCCAAAAAAAACAGCTGCTATAAGGCGTTGGAAATACTCAGGGGCGTAAGAACATTTCCTTTCGTTCATATCCATTTATTTAAAAAAATTCCGATGGGAGCGGGGCTTGGTGGAGGCTCTTCAGACGGAGCATTTACTTTAAAACTTTTGAATGAAAAATTTTGTCTTGGTTTTTCAAAAGGAGAGTTAGCGAAATTTGCACTTGAAATTGGCAGTGATTGTGTTTTTTTTATTTACAATAAACCAATGTTGGTTGAAGGTCAAGGCGAAATTCTTTCCGAATTTGAAATTAACCTTAATGATTATTTTATAGGAATTGCATATCCTGAAATTCATGTCGATACAGCAATTGCTTATGGTTTATACGATGAATTTAAAAACCAAAGCATTATTAAATCTAAGAATAGTTTAAAAGAGAATTATCAAAATTTAAAACCGGAAAAATGGAGGGACTTAATAATTAATGATTTTGAAAAAGTTATATTGCCTAAGTACCCTAAAATTGCAATATTGAAAAATACTTTTTACGAAGAGGGAGCGTCTTTTGCTTTAATGAGTGGCAGTGGTTCTTCTGTTTTTGGTATATTTAAAAAAGACATTTATTTGAACATAATTAAACTTTTTAAAAGCCAGAACCCTAAAATTTTTATTTGCGATTTGCAGTTTTGAACAAGAAAGAAATATAATTATTGTTAGTTAATTTAATCTTGTTGCTTTAAAAGCGATTTCTATATTTGAACACTTCTAATAAATAGATAATCATGATAAAAAAAATCGGATACTTTTTTACATTAATATGTTTGGTTTTATTGTTTGAAAATAAAGCCAATGCGACCCATATTATGGGAGCTGACTTGTCATTTAAATGTCTTTCAAATGATACAATAGAATTCAATCTATCTCTTTATCGTGATTGCAGCCCTGGTTCATCTCAAATGCAAGGTTCTTATGATATTATTATTAGTTCATCTTGTTTCAACTCTTCGGTTACAGTTTTTCAGGTTGGAAATGCAATTGAGGTTTCCCCGCTTTGTCCATTGCAAATAAGCAATAGTACCTGCAATGGAGGTACATTGCCGGGGGTTCAGCAATATAAATATACTGGAAAGATTCATCTTCCAACTCCTTGTTCTGATTATTTATTTTATTGGGAATCTTGTTGTAGAAACGGAGCAATTACAAATATTTTTGACCCTCTAAGTACAGGGGTTCGTGTTGAAGCAACTTGGAATAAAACCCAAGCAGGCTGTGATAATTCTCCTGCATTTAGTGCATTACCTGTTCCTTATATTTGTCAAGGACAACTAGTAAATTATAATAATGGAGGATATGATCCGGATGGCGATTCATTAGTATATACTTTAGTAACACCTCTTTCAAGCAGTACTGCAACACAGGTTTTTCAATATAACTCTCCTTTTAATGCAGCCTATCCTTTAACAACTCCTTCAGGAACCGTGGGATTTAACCCTGGGACTGGACAGATTACTATGACAGCCTCAAATCTTGAAATCACATGTCTTGCAGTAAGAATTGAAGAATACAGAAATGATACTTTAATTGGTTCTGTAATGAGAGATATTCAAGTTGTTGTATTAAATTGTAATAATCTTGCTCCTGAACAAGTTCTAAATAATTTTGAGAACCTTCAGGGAGGTGTAATAACAGGGCCGAATGTTATTGAAGTTTGTCCGGGAAGTACTATGTCATTTGATGTTTTTAGTCATGATCCTGATGGAAATAACTTAAGTTTATTTTCAAATATTGCTACCGTTTTGAACGGTGGCACTTATACTGTTACCCAGTTTTCAGCTGATTCAGCAAAAGTTCATGTTGTTTGGACACCAAGTGGAATTGATACAGGAAATTATGTTATTACAGTTACAATGAATGATGATGCATGTCCTGTCTATGGTCAAGCAGCATATTCTTTCGTAATAAATGTCCCTGCCTCAACTTATGCAGGACCTGATATTTCTTTATGCTGGCCCGATACAGTAGCTCAACTTATTGTTACAGGAGGTTCAATATTTTCTTGGACACCTTCAACTGGTTTAAGCGATACTTCAATTTATAATCCTATTGCAATTCCAGGTGTAACAACAACTTACTATGTTGAAAGTGATTTAAGTTCAAATTGTAAAAACAAAGATACAATTACCGTATTTGTTTTGCCAGCTTTAGTTTTAAATCCATCTTCAAATTTTGATACGATTTGTGCAGGAGATCAAGTCCATTTGTTTTCTGGTATTTCTGGGGGGGGGGGAGCCGGTTATAATGTAAACTGGAATAGTATTGGAACTCCATTTAATTCAACACAAACTAACCCTTTTGCAAATCCAACAATTCCTACGACATATTACCTTAATGTTTCAAGTGGAAGTTGTCAGCAGAATGATTCAGTTTTTGTTTTCGCAAGACCAATTCCAAATTCAAATTTTACTTTAGCTCCTTCGAATCTTTGTCCAAAACAAACTACAACAGTTAACTTTCCTGGTTCTACAACAGGGTTGTTAAATAACTGGGGTTTTGGAAATGCAAATGTTATTAGTGGTTCAGGTTGGGGGCCATATAGTTTATCTTGGAATACTTCTGGATTAAAACCCGTATATCTTCAAGTTACAGATTTAACAGGTTGTACTTCCTTGGATACTCTTTTTGCAAATGTTCATCCCAATCCGATTGCTAATTTCACAGGAGCACCAACAGAAGGTTGCAATCCTTTAGAAGTTTTCTTCACAAATCAGTCAAGTGGTGGTGATTCAACTTATACTTGGGTATTTGGGAATGGAGGCTCTTCATCTGATGAAAATCCTAGCAATACCTATAGCAACAGTGGTGATTTTGATGTTACCTTAATTGCTACCACATACTGGGGGTGTAAAGACACTATTACTAAATCGGATTTTGTTCATGTAATTGATCATGTAACAGCCAGTTTTACAACAACAGCAATTTCTGGTCAGGAATATGATATTTCACAAGCTAATTTTAATTTCACAAATACTAGTCAGTTCGCAGATAATTATTTATGGTTGTTTGGTGATGGAGGAACAAGTACAGAGATTGATCCGATTCATTCTTATACAAATGTTGGAACATATACAGTAACTCTTGTAGCATCGAATGAATATTGTACTGATACATTTACATTCTCAACAATTGTTGTTGTTTCATGGAACGATATTGTTTTCCCAACAGGTTTTTCACCAAATGAGGATGGAAAAAATGATTTTTTCAAAGAACTTTTTAATAAAGGTGTGGTAACTTTAAATTACAAGATTTATAATCGTTGGGGAGGTTTAGTTTTTGAAACATCTGACCCTAAAGGTGTTTGGAATGGAAAATTAAATGGTGAAGATTGTGAAGTTGGAGTTTATATTTGGGAAGCAAACGCAACAATGCTAAATGGAAATAATTTGTTCAAAAAAGGAAATGTTACTCTTTTAAGATAAAAAATTAAACTCAAGCTGAATTTTTGCGTAGTAATTTAATCTTTAAAAAAATACCAATGAAAAAAATACTTGCAGTTGTGATGATTTTACTTAGTAATTTGGTTGGGGCACAAGATCTTCATCTTACTCAGTTTTATATGTCGCCATTGACACTAAATCCGGCGCTCACTGGTGTATTTAACGGAAACTATCGCTTTACCGGTAATTATAGAAATCAATGGTCTAGCGTAATTGCAAATCCGTATGAAACCGTTGCTGGGGCAATTGAGTTCTCAGGGAAATCCGGTGATTTTAACAGAATTGGTGCTGGTTTGCATATTCTTAGTGATCAGGCTGGGACTTCTCAGTTAACGACAAATATTTTTGCCGGATCCATATCTTATAATTTCGCACTTTCAAGAAATATGGATTATTTTATAAGCACTGGATTAAATGTTGCTTATACTCAAAAAAGAATAAATCCTTTGTTTTTGACTTTTGGAAATCAGTATGGCGACTCAGGTTATGATCCAAACAATCCTTCTGGTGAAACAATTACAACTAATGCTTATTCTTATGCTGATGCTTCGTTAGGATTTTTGTGGTATCATATTAATGGAAAAAGAAATAATCAGTTTTTAGGAACATCTGTTTGGCATGTTAACAGGCCCAATTTAGCCTTTATCGATAATGATTTAGATAAATTATATACTAAAATTGTTGCTCATGCCGGTATGGGATTTCCTATAAGCGGGAAGGCCGATATGACACCTTATTTATTAGCAATGAAACAGGGACCTCATACTGAATTGGAACTTGGAACATTATTTAAATTTATTTTGGAAGAAAGAAAAGGACAAATTTTAGGTGGAACAAATTTTTATATAGGCCCTTTTTATAGAATAGTTGGAAATCAGGATGTATTTGTATTTAGTGATGCTTTAATTTTAGCTACAAAACTGGATGTTGGAGGATTTACATTCGGTATGAGTTATGACATCAATGTAAGTGGATTAGTGCCTGCAAGCGCAAGCAGAGGAGGACCAGAATTGGCTATTCAATATACTGGTGCATTTAAGCATCAGAATTCAAAAACATTCTGCCCAAGATTCTAAATATTTTTTGGTTAAAGAGTAAAAAGCCTTCCAATTTGGAAGGCTTTTTTATTTAAAGGAATAGTAAAATTGAATAGGCCATATAATTAAGTATGATATAAGTTGAATATTAAGTAAAATTTAAAAACTAGCCATAAAGGTGTAACCTTTTTGTAGTTTAGTTTGTATAAGTGTGACAATTCACCAAAATAACACACCATGTCACCACAAGAACACTTAGAATTTTTAATTTCTCATTATGAAGCAAAATTTCCGCATTTAGAGTCTCCAATGAAATGGCTCACCACAAAAACGGCGGAAGAATTAATTGATGCATTTAAGTTGGCTAAAAAACAGCCATTGACAAAGGATCACTTTATTATGGGTAAAAGAAAAATTAAAAAGCTCATGAAAATGGGCATGTTAGAAGCTGCTTAATCAAATTTACATTATATGCTTAATTTCAGTACTTTAGTTGCAGGAACTCATATCATTCTTAAAATGAAAAATGAGGATGATGGCACAGATAACCCAGCAAAAACATTCGACTTTTACTTAAAAAAGAAGAATCGCCGACCAAGATCAAAATCTTTAAAAAAGTTTAAGAAATCGGCGGCAAGTTAGAAATTATTTAAAGGTAATTTCAAAATTATAAAGGAAGGAATCCAAATGGGTTCCTTCTTTTTTTTACCAAATAAAAAATGTTATCAACAAAAGGTAACTATTAATAGGTAGTCTTAGTATAAAGTCCTAGAAATCTCAAAAATGGGTAGCACTAATTTTTGCAGAGGATTTATCATCTTCAAATTTTTATTAATAATTTCAGTTGTTGGTCTAAAAGCCCAACCTTTTGCTGATTTTAGTTTTGTTGCCCCAACACCAAATTGTAATCCTGCTGTTTATAGTTTTACAAATTTAAGCACCGGAATAGCTCCAATAAGTTATGAATGGAATTTTGGCGTTTATCCAGGAGTTAATTCGGTCTTTCAAAATCCGAGTACCACTTTTTTAAATTGTGGAAATTTTAATGTTCAACTCATTGTAACTGATGGAATTGGAATTAAAGATACTGTAACTTACCCAATTGTAATATGGTGCTTGCCAACTGCAAGTTATTCTGTAGATAATTCTTCAGGTTGTTTACCTTTTTATGAAAGCTTTACCAGTACTTCAACACCTGGAAGTGGAATTTTAACTGATTTTGTATGGGACTTTGGCGATGGGTATTCCGGAACAGGAACAAATCCTTATCATACTTATCAGGATGAAGGATGTAAATTAGTGACTTTAATCGTTACAAATTCTTTCAATTGTGTTGCCGATACAACAATTTCAGATGTATTGTGTGTTTATACACCACCTCAAGCGGGATTTATCTCGTCAGTAAGCACTTCTTGCGCTGTTCCATTTATTGTTTCTTATCAAGATACATCATTACATGGTTTAGCACCATTTAGTTATCAATGGATATTTAATGGTGGAGTTCCAGCTACTGACACAACAGCAAATCCTGTAGTTACATATAATAGTGCTGGTAATTATTCAGCTGTTTTAATAGTGACGGACGCTAATGGATGTACGGATACAATTACAAATGATAACTATATAGTTATTGCAAATAATACTTCCTCTTTAGATTTAAGTTCAGATCATGGTTGCCCACCATTTTCTTTAACTTTAAATGGTGTTTCATCCAGTAGTCCAATTGGATGGAATTGGAGTATATCTCCTTCAGGAATAATTTTAGATTCAACGGTTCAATCAACTTCAGTTTCTATAAGTGATACAGGTGTTTTTTCGTTATGCTTAAACATTGATTATGGCAGTGGATGCATTGCTCAATCCTGCACAACAATAATCAGTCATCCATCTCCAGAAGCAAATTATTCGATAAATGGTTTGCTTAATACATGTCTTAGACCAAATCCGATTTCGTTTATTGATTCTTCAACAGGTTCAAATCTATCATATGCTTGGTCATTTTCAGGTGGATTTCCTTCAAGCGCAAATACATCAACACCGGATACAATAAATTATGTTGCATGTGGTACATATAGTGCAAGTTTAACAGTTACAGATGATTTCGGATGTGTCGATACATATAGTTCAACAGATTTTTTAACCATAAACTGTCCGGCGGCAAATTTTATTGCAACTCCAAGCAGTGGTTGTATTCCTCTTTCAGTCAATTTCAATTCCACCACAAGCACAAGTAATCCTATCCAATGGGAATGGAATTTCGGAGATCCAGCAAGTGGAATATTAAATATTGATTATTCTCAAAATCCATCTCATGTTTATAATGTTCCTGGTTGCTACACTGTTTCTTTAATTACAACAAATGCTGAAGGATGCAAGGATACTATTATAGTTTCGAATGCGATTTGCTGCAGTACTCCTCCTACAGTTGCATTTAGTGCAACTCCTGCAGAAAACTGCGCTAATCTTCCAATATATTTTACAAATCAGGCAACCGGAATTTACAGTTATACAACTTACACTTGGGATTTTCATGGTGTTCCTGATTATAATAATGAATCAACAAACCCAAATCCAACATATATATATAACGATACAGGACTGTTTGATGTAACTCTAATAGTTTCCAATTATGGATGCAGTGACACGCTAACTATAAATGATATGGTGCATTTACTTCCTCCTGTTGCAAATATTACTTTGACAAGAAGTTGTACTTTACCTTATGTAATTACTTTAAACGGAAGTGGATCGATAGGAGCTGATACATATACATGGGTAATTCCTGGTGGTAATCCATCATTTGCTTCTACTCCAATAGTTTCTGTAACTTATACAACAACCGGAAATCACTCAGCATCTTTATTTGTAACAAATGCGAGTACAGGGTGTACGGATCAAATGAATGTTAATATTCCTGTCAGGGATATCGCGGCACACTTTACCGGAACCCCTCTGTCTGGTTGCGCCCCTTTGATTTCTTGTATGACAAATACATCTGTTGATGCTGTGAGTTATGCTTGGTTGGTTTCAAACTCTTCCGGAAGTACAGTTGCGACAAGTTCAAGTACTTCACCTTGTTTTACATTATCAATTCCTGGTATTTATAATGTAAGGTTAATAGCAACTGATCAATTTGGCTGCAAGGATACTTTATATCATCCAAGCTATATCACTGTATGGGGACCAATAGTAGACTTCTTAGGAACTCCATTAATTGGATGCGCTCCATTGGTTGTAGATTTTGCTGATTTATCTTCTGCTCCCACATCTTCAATTGTTTCTTGGAGTTGGAGCTTTGGTGATACTGCCAGCGGAATAAACAATTCTTCAAATCTTCAAAACCCGGTTCATACATTTATAAATCCCGGATTTTATACCATTGGTTTAACAATAACAGATAATAATGGTTGTACGAAAACAAATATTAAAACAAATTATATTCAGGTAATTCAACCAATTGCATCCTTCCTATTAACAGATACAACTATTTGCCTGGGGAATTCAGCATGTTTTATCAATACTTCAACCGGAACTGGTTTGACTTATGAATGGGGTTTTGGAAATGGCACTACTTCAACAACTTCAAACCCTTGTTTTTTATATAACAATAATGGAAATTATACAATTACATTAATTGTAACTGATGCAACTGGATGTACAGATACTGCTGAAAAGAATAGTTATGTAAATGTTACTCATCCGGTAGCTAATTTAATAGCTGATACAACTAATTCTTCTTGTCCTCCATTGACAGTGCACTTTATAAATCTTGCAACTGATATTGATGCAAATTCAACCTACTATTGGAAATTCGGAGACGGACAAGTTTCATCAGCACCTAATCCTTCTCATATTTATAATATGGCAGGAACATTTGATGTTACTCTGATTGTAACTAATCAAAATGGATGTAAGGACACGATTGTTTTTGACGATTATATAAATATAGGTGGACCTGAAGGTCATATTTCTCAATTACCGACAAGCGGATGTGTACCTCACTTTACATGTTTTGAAGCTGAATCTGCCTCAACCATTTCGTTTACATGGAACTTTGGTGATGGAACTGTGATTGTAAATGGCGATTCTATTTGTCACACTTATGTTACCACTGGAACTTTTTATTCTGAATTGATTCTTAATGACGGAATAGGGTGTGTTTATGCTTTGCCAATTGGTATTGTAGAAGTAAATGGTGCTAATTGTGTTTTTAATTTGGACAACCCTGTTTTATGCGAAAATGGCAATGTGCAGTTTTCTGATGCGAGTTATGGAACTTCTCCAATTACTCAATGGAATTGGAATTTTGGTGACTTAGCCAGCGGAGCTCAAAACTCATCCTCTCTGCAAAATCCTTCTCATTTTTTTGCTTCTCCAGGTGTATATCCGATTTCTTTAAGCATAGTTACAATTGATGGTTGTACGAATTCATATTTTGATACAGTGCTGGTACAATCTGCACCTATAGCTGATTTTGCAAGAGGTGACTCATCAATTTGTGCTCCTGATTCAGTTCACTTTTTTGACCTAACAATTTCAACCAGCCCAACTATTAGTTGGTCATGGAATTTCGGTGATGCTGCAAGTGGTATTAATAATACAGATACACTGCAGAATTCAGTTCATTTTTATCAATTCCCAGGAACATATTCAGTAACTCTCACAACACTTGCTGCAAATGGCTGTAGTGATAGTTATACTATTCCTGTTTATGTTCATGATACAGTAATTGCAAATGCCGGAGCCGATAAAATAATTTGTTATGGTCAGGGTGCAGTTTTAAATGCTACAGGTGGGGCTTTATATACATGGATACCTTCAATTGGTTTAAGCGATGCAAATATTTCTTCACCAGTTGCAACGCCGATAATCACAACTTCTTATACAGTTATTGTAAGTAATATTTGGGGTTGCAGCGATATTGACTCAGTTAATGTAATAGTAAATCCTGTTCCTGTTATTAGTTCATTAACAGCCAATGATGATACTTGCTCAAGTGGAAATGCCGTAGCGATTGTTAATGCCATGGGAGGTACTTCACCTTTTACTTATTTTTGGAATTCGATACCATCACAAAATGATTCTGTTGCATATTCTCTATCAGGTGGAAATACTTATAGTGTAATTGTGACTGATGCAAACGGATGTACAGTTTTGCAGCCAATTACTATTGCAGATCTTCCTGGCCCTGTTATTAATGCTGTAGGTATTTCATCAACTTGTGGAATTTCAAATGGAACAGTAAATGTGGTTGCTTCAGGGGGCAACGGTTCATTGATTTATGTATGGAATACAACTGATATAACACAATCAATTAACAATCTGCTAGCAGGAAATTATGAAGTAACAGTTTCAGATGATTTTAATTGTGAAGCAATTGATAATGTTTTAGTATCAGATTTAGCCGGACCAACAGCTTCTATTGCTCATATTAATCCAACTTGTGAATTAAACAATGGAACTATTAATTTGATAATTTATGGTGGTAACGCTCCTTTTTATTATTTGTGGAGCAACGGAGCATCAACACAAGATTTGTCTAGTCTTAATCCCGGAATTTACTCAGTTACAGTCACTGATCAATTTGGATGTGTTTATTCACTTACTGACTCTATTCAAAATCAACCTAGCCCATTGATAAGTGCTACTGTTGTAAATGCAACCTGTCATATTAATAATGGAAGTATTGATTTGAATATTATGGGAGGTACCGCACCTTTTTTAATTAACTGGAATAACGGAGCTTATTCAACTGAAGATTTAAATTCCGTTTTATCTGGTGCTTATACAGTTTTAGTTACTGATCAGAATGGTTGCACGGCAACTGCAACTTTTGTTATTAGTGATACCCCAATTCCGGTTTTAACTTATACTACAATAGCTTCAACATGCGGAAGCAGTAATGGCAGTATTGATTTAACTGTAACCGGAGGTGTTGCACCGTACACTTATTTGTGGTGGAATGGAGAAACAACAGAAGATCTTTCCGGTTTCCCGGCTGGAGCATATGGAATTACTGTAATTGGTGCGAACGGATGTCTTTCTAATACTATAATAACACTAAATGACTTAACAGCACCAACATTAACATTATCTCAAAGTAATAATACTTGCGGAAATAATAATGGAAGCATTGATTTAACAATATCAGGAGGTGCGTTTCCTTTTGCTTACCAGTGGAGTGGGGGTGAAACTACTCAGGATATTTTGAACCTGGCGATCGGAACTTATACAGTTACAGTGATTGATGGAAATGGTTGTTTGGCTTTTAGTAATACAACATTAATAAATATCCAAGGGCCATCGCTTTCTACATTTTCAGCGAATTCTTCTTGTGGTTATACAAATGGTTCAATTAACCTTGTTGTTACAAACGGAACAGCGCCTTATACATATACATGGAGCAGCGGTCAATCTACACAGGATTTATCCAATGTAATTTCAGGTATTTATTCAGTTGCGGTTTCAGATTCAAATAATTGCATAGCAACTACCTCTGATTCTTTAAATAATATTGCCGGACCTTCTTTAAGTCATTTGACCCAAAATTCCACTTGCTTAAATAGTAATGGTTCTGTTGATGTTAGTATTATTGGAGGAACTGCTCCTTATACATATGATTGGAATTCCGGTGCTTATTCAAGCGAAGATTTAATAAATGTTCCTTCAGGAGTTTATAATGTAATTGTAAGTGATCAAAATGGATGTACGGTTTCTGATTTTATAACTTTGAACAATACAGCCGGACCAACTCTTTCTGTTAGTTCAATAAATTCAACTTGTGCAAATTCTAATGGCAGTATTGATTTATCTATTTCAGGTGGAACTGCACCATTTTTTGTTAACTGGAATTCAGGTCAGTTTTTTACTGAGGATATTAATAATCTGTCACCAAATTCATATACTGTAGTTGTCATTGATTCAAATAATTGTGAGAGTACATTTACTCAGGTTATAAATAATAATTCAGGCCCTATCGCAAATTCATCTGTAACTAATGCAACATGTGCTTCAGGTAATGGTGAAGTTTTATTGACAATAACCGGAGGAACAATGCCATTTTCTTATTTGTGGTCAAATGGTTCAACCATTCAGGATATTCAAAATCTTGCTGCAGGAAATTATGAAGTTACAATTACAGATTCAAATTATTGTGTTACTGTTTTGTCTGCAATTATTAGTGATGTTTCAGTTCCAATCTCTGTTTGCACTGCAAATAATTCAATATGCGGAAGTAATAACGGAAGTGTTGATTTAACAGTGGTTTCTGGGGTATCCCCTTATAACTATTCTTGGAGCAATGGAAATACAACCCAGAATTTAAGCGGATTAGCACCTGGTTTGTATTATGTTACTATTTTAGATCAGAACAATTGTGTTTTAATTGATACTGCCGAAGTATTAAATAGTAACAGTCCTTCATTATCTGCCTCACATATTAATTCAAACTGCGGCAATTCAAATGGTCACATTTATCTTTCAATTAACAATGGAGCGACTCCATATTCGTTTCAATGGAGTAATGGAGCATTATCTCAAAATATAAACTATATTTCTGCTGGGAGTTACACTGTGACAGTAACTGATGGAAATGGATGTACAGTCGAAACAACAGAGAGTTTAATAAATATCACCGGACCATCCTCCTTGAGTTTTGGTAGTCAAAGTTCAATTTGCGGAAATTCAAACGGAATGGTTTGGGTTAACGCTTCTGGAGGAACTGCACCATATTCCTATAATTGGAATACGGTGCCGTTACAAACAAATGATACCGCATTTAATTTAGCAGGAGGGACTTCTTATTCAGTGACTGTTACAGATGCAAACCTCTGCACAATTAGCGGATCTGTATTAAATGCAATTATAGCTGGACCGACTAGTTCAATTTCTAAAACAAATTGCACATGTAATGAAATCAATGGAGGAATAGATCTTACAGTATCTGCAGGAACCGCACCTTTTTTATATAGTTGGAATAATGGTGAGTCAACTTCTGATTTGGATTCTTTGCAAGCAGGACTTTACACTGTTACAATTTCAGATGGAAATGGATGTTTAACTACTATTAGTACTACAATCACAAATGTTCCAAGCCCTTCTGTTAATTACAATTTCAATAATACTACTTGTGGAAATAATAATGGTTCAATTGACCTAATAATAATCGGAGGAACTGCTCCATTTTTTTATGACTGGAACTCCGGACAATTTGCTACCCAAGACCTGTTAAACCTTGCTGCAGGCAATTATTTAATTCATTTAGTTGATGCAGCAGGTTGCCAGGTTGATTCAGTTATTACCTTACTTGATCATTCGGGGCCAACTGTTTCTTTAATAACACAAAATGCAACATGCAATTATAACAATGGATTTGCATCAGCAGTTATCAATGGTGGTACTGCACCATTTGAATATTTATGGAGTAACGGCGTAGTTGATTCTTTTAATACAAGTTTATTACCTGGTTCTTATACATTTCAGGTAACTGATTCGAATGGATGCGTTTCTATTGATACTGTTGTAATATCCAATACTTCCGGCCCTAGCTTAACCGCAACTCATATAGATGAAACTTGCGGAAGCAACAATGGAAGCATTAATATCAATTTAGCAAACGGAACAGCTCCTTTTATTTATGATTGGAATTCTGGTTTATATAATACTCAGAACCTATCTAATCTTTCTGCAGGAACTTATTTTATCGTGGTTGTTGATGCTAATTCTTGTCAAGCAATTTCATTACAAACAATTGATAGTTTACCTGCACCTGTTTTGGTTTCAATAATTACAAATTCGCTTTGTTCAACAAATAATGGTTCAATTGATATTACCATTACAGGAGGAGCAACCCCATATAATTATAACTGGAGTAATGGAGCTACTACTGAAGATTTAAATTCATTGGTACCAGGAATTTATATTTTAGCATTTACAGATGGTAGCGGATGTTCAATTATAGATTCGTTTTTGGTAAGTGGTTCTTCTATAATAAACACTTCAATTTTAGCAACAAATGCAAATTGTGGAATTAGCAATGGTTCGATTGATTTGACTGTTACAGGAGGAACAATGCCTTATGCTTTTAATTGGTCTAATAGTGAAACAAATGAAGATATTGATAGCTTGTCAGATGGATTATATGTTGTAAATATATTTGATTCTTTAGGTTGTGCTGTGTCTGATTCAGTTGTTTTGGTTCAGAATAATAGCCCGGAATTATCAATATACTCAACAAACGAAACTTGTACCGGATATGATGGAGCAGTTGATATTGATATTTCAGGTGGTACATTACCTTTTGTTTTTAATTGGAGTAATGGAGCCAGTACTGAAGACATTTCCGGATTAAGTGCCGGAAGCTATTCTGTAACAGTAACCGATGTTAATGGGTGTTCAGTTGTTTCAACTGCTGATGTGTTAGCATCAACTGAAGCTGTAATTACATATACTTTAACTGATGCGAATTGCAGTACTAATACAGGGGCAATTGATGTATCAATATTTGGGGGTAGTTATCCTTTGACATTTTTATGGAGCAATGGTGCAACCACGGAGGATATAAATTCATTATACGCAGGTAGCTACTCTATGACTGTTACAGATTTTAATGGATGTAATTCATATTTAACAATAGCTGTTCAATCAGCCGTAACCTGTTCGATACAATTAACCCCTTCGCCTTCAAATTGTAACCTTGCTGACGGAAGTATTGATTTGACTGTTGTTGGAACACCGGCATTTTCTTATATATGGAGCAACAACGATACCACTGAAGATATTGTAAATTTATTGGCAGGATATTATAGCGTAACAGTAACAGATGCAAACGGATGTTTTGTTGTGGATTCTGCATTTGTTAGTTATTCATCCGGACCAATTGCTTTTGGAAGTGTAACTCAACCTACCTGCTCTGTTTCAACAGGAGCAATTGATTTATCTGTCTTAGGAGGCACATTACCTTATTCTTATTTGTGGAGTAATTCTGCTACTACAGAGGATTTATTATTGTTGACCGGAGGTAATTATTCAGTTACTGTAATTGATGCAATAGGTTGCCAGACTTTTGGAAATTTCTCTGTAATTGATATAACCCCAATTAATTTAAGTGTAACTAATGTAGCACCAATGTGTCAGGGAAGTTCAGTTGTTATTTCAGCCTCTGGAGCTGTGTCATATTCCTGGTCGCCAACTATTGGATTGTCAACTTCAACAGGAAGTAATGTATTGGCTACTCCGGTGGTTAGTACTACATATACCATTACAGGTTTCGATTCAGTTGGTTGTTTTGATACTGTCTCTGTTGCTGTTATTATCAGTCCCCTTTCAACAATTTCTTCAACAACCTCATCAAACCTGATTTGTTTTGGAGATTCAGCTTTAATAGTTGTTACAGGTGGTTCTTCTCTCATTTGGTCTCCGGTTTCGAGTCTTAGTTTTATTTCAATGCATAGTGCGTATGCTACCCCAACTTCATTAACAACTTATACTATTACAGAATCAAATGCCTTGGGCTGTACATCTTCAACCAGTGTTGTCATAAATGTAATGCCTCAATATACCATTTCAGTTTCTTCATCAGATACGGATTTGTGTTCAGGAGAAAGCACTACTTTAATTGCCAGCGGAGCTTTATCATATTCATGGTTTCCTTCAACCGGATTAAATACAACAACAGGTGCTAATGTAATTGCATCACCTTCGCAAACAACTACCTATTTTGTTACAGGAACTAATGCTAGCGGATGTAATGTTACTGATTCAATAGTTGTAATTGTTCATCCTCCGGTTGTAGTTGATGTTAGCCCTTTTAACCCATCAATATGTCTTGGCTCATCTATTAATCTAACCGCAACAGGAGCAGTCTATTATATATGGACACCATCATCAGGATTAAATAATGTTCTTAGTTCATCTGTTATCGCTACTCCAACTTCAACTACCACCTATACAGTAACCGGAACTGATAGCTTTGGTTGTATTGGTTATAATGCAGTTGTTGTATCAATAGGAACTTCATTTGCTCTATATCTTAATGACAATGCTCCTTCAATATGCTTAGGAATAGCTGATACAATAAATGTTAGTGGTGCATTTAATGCGACCTATAGCTGGTCACCTTCTGTAAATTATCTAGATGCTACTGGTGCAAATGTTACCGTCAATCCGAATGCCAGCACGATTTATACAGTAATTGCGACTGATGCCAACGGTTGCACAGGGTCTACTACAGCAAATGTAACTGTAAATAATCCACCAGTAATAGCATCCACAAATGCACAAGCTTGTTTAGGAACTTCAGCTTCCCTAACTGTTAGCGGTGCTGCAAATTATTTTTGGTTTCCATCAACTGGAATAAGCAATTCAACTGGAAATTCACAAATTGCATCGCCTGACTCAACAACAATCTATACAATTATTGGTGTTGATTTAAACGGCTGCGCAGATACTTCTTATTCAACTTTTACAATTAATCCTTTACCGGTTTTATCAGCAGTTCCTTCTGCGACTTCAATTTGTAATGGAAGTTCAGCAACTATAGTTGCCTCAGGGGCCAATGTTTATCAATGGGCTCCTTCAATCGGATTAAGTGCAAGTACAGGTGCAAGTGTTGTTGCACAGCCCTTGGTGAGCACAACATATACATTGTTTGGAACCAACCCTGCAGGATGTACTAATTCTGTAACAGCTGTTGTTAATGTCGGGGCCCCAGTTACAATCATTAATACCCCTATTTACCCTTCAATTTGCCTGGGAGATAGTTTAATAATTACTCTTAGTGGAGCTTCCTCTTATCAATGGTCTCCAAGTACCGGGTTGAGTTCTTCAATAGGAATTACAGTTGTCGCCACTCCGGTAGTTTCAACAAACTATTTAGTTGTTGGAACAGATGTTAACGGTTGTACCGGTTTTACAACTATTGATATAACTGTAAATCCTAATATAGTAATGACGGGTTCCTCAGAGTCAGTGTGTATCGGACAAAGTGCAACTTTAAATTCTAGCGGGGCATATTTTTATGTCTGGAATCCTGATGTAACATTAAACAGCTATTATGATTCTACAGTAATCGCTACACCTGTTACTAATACAACATATACACTTACCGGCATGAATATGTATGGATGTACCGATACAGCTTTATATTCTGTAACTGTAAATCCTTTACCAAATGTTTCAATTGATGGTTTGGTTCCGTTTTATTGTTCAAATTCTCTGATTGATACTTTAACAATGAATCCGACTGGGGGCATTCTGTTTGGTTCGGGAGTTTTTGGGAATACTTTTAATCCTTCATTAGCGGGTATAGGCGGACCATTTTTTGTAACATATTCATATACCGATTCTTTCGGCTGTTCAAGTTATGATAATGATACAACTTTTGTTGGTGGAAATGCTTTAATTGTTGCCGCTACAAACAATACAACTATTTGTAATGGATCGTCTACCATCTTATCAGTTTCCGGAGGGCTTAACTACAATTGGTCACCCTCAATAGGATTAAGTAGTTTAACAGGAGATACAGTAGTAGCTAATCCTAGTGTTACTACTACATATTTTGTGAGTGGAGTTAATGCTGATGGTTGTTCAGGAACAGATTCAGTAACTGTTTTTGTAACTTCGCCAAATCAAATTTCAATTATCGTTGCAAGCGATTCAATATGTGCCGGAACATCCACTACTATTTCATTAGCAGGATCATTGAACTATAGCTGGCAACCATCAGTTCAATCATCAAATTTAAATGGAAGTGTTGTTGTGGTTTCTCCTTCATTAACTACTAATTACACTGTTAGCGCAGTTGATTCAAATGGATGTTCAAATGATACAATAATTACAATTTTTATTATACCACAACTAAATGTTTTGGTTAATAGCCCAATTATATGTGGAGGTGATTCAGCAATTCTTGTTGCCCAAGGTGCTTCAAGCTATAATTGGATTTCTCTTTCATCTTTAAATGATTCAATTGTTGTTCAGCCTTTAATAACAACTTCTTATTCAGTAATAGGTTTAGCGAATTCATGTTCCGACACAGCAACCGCAATTGTAACTGTACTTACGCCACCAATATTATCGGTTGATAATGATACTATTTGCCTTGGCTCCCAAGGAATCCTTTTTGCCTCTGGTGCAACAAATTATACCTGGTTGCCTGGTGGATTTGCGGGTGATACAATAGTTGTAGCTCCTAATGTAACTTCAACATATACTTTGATAGGAAATAATGGTTCATGTGTTGATTCCATTAATGCTGTTGTAATTGTGAATCAAATTCCAGATGTAAGTTTCATAGGATTGGAGTCAACATATTGTGCAAATTCTAATCCTGATACACTTATAGGGATTCCAACTGGTGGAACTTTTAGTGGAGACGGAATCATAGGAAATGTTTTCTATCCAAACCTTGTAACAGATTCAATTGCAGTTATAACTTATAGCTATACAGATAGTAATGGTTGCTTTAATGATTCGTCAATAAGTACAATAATTATTCAACAGCCAACTTTAACAGTAGCAAGTACTGCAATTTGTTTTGGTGATTCAGCTACCTTGGTTGTACAGGGGGCTTCAAACTATATATGGCTTACTGTTCCATCCACTAACGATACTATTAATGTACAACCAGTTACTACAACTTCTTATACTGTTATTGGTTTTGCTAATTCCTGTTCTGATACAGCTGTTGCTGTTGTAAATATTTTGCCTCCACCAAGTATTAATGTTATTGACGACACTATTTGTTCGGGAGCGACAGCTACTTTAATCGCAAATGGTGCGTACAATTATACATGGTTTCCTGGTAACCTTTCTGGTAATTCAATAACTGTTTCACCAACAACAACTTCTACATATACAATTATTGGAAATAATGGAAGTTGTGATGATACAACTATTGCGATTGTTGTTGTAAATCAAGCACCAATAGTGAGCTTTAGTGGATTGGAACCATCGTATTGTGCGAACAATCTTCCTGATACTTTAATAGGAATTCCTGCAGGTGGTGTTTTTAGTGGAATAGGTGTAGTTGGAAATATTTTTAATTCCAATCTGGTATCAGGTGCAACCGATATAACATATACATATTCAGATGCAAACGGATGTGCAGCTGATACAATGATGAGCTCAACAGTTAATCTTCAATTAACTATAGCAGTTAATAGTGTGAGTATATGCAATGGAGATTCGGCAACTTTAATTGCGCAAGGAGCATCAAACTACAATTGGATATCACTTTCAACTACAAATGATACTGTAAATGTTAGTCCTGGTACAACAACTTCATATACTGTTATTGGATATTTGAATTCATGTACTGATACTCAAGTTGCAGTTGTTAGTATTCTTAACCCTCCGGTTACAAGTGTTAATAGCGATACAATTTGCGCTGGGTCAACTACTACATTAATTGCGAATGGAGCAACTAATTATACCTGGATGCCTGGTGGATTTATCGGCTCTTCACTTTCAATATCTCCTCTAGTAACAACAACTTTCACTGTGATTGGCAGCAATGGTTCTTGTTCCGATACAACCAGTATAATTGTTGTTGTAAATCCATTGCCAACAATTAGTTTCGTTGGACTACAACCATCTTATTGCTCTAACAATACTATTGATACATTAATTGGAATTCCTTCTGGAGGTGTTTTTAGTGGAACTGGAGTAATCGGAAATAGCTTTTATTCAAATCTCGTTGCAGGTTTTTCCTCTACTGTAGCCTATTCTTATACTGACATCAATGGATGTCAGGCAGCTGATAGTCAAACAACCGTTATAAATAGCGGGGCTTTAATTTCAGTAAACTCTCCTTTAAATACAATTTGTTCAGCAAATCCGGTTTCAATTACTGCTAATGGAGGTGTAAGTTATGCTTGGTCACCTTCAACCGGATTAAATGTTACTACCGGAACCAATGTAATTGCTATGCCTCTAAATAATAGTACATATACTGTTATTGGAATTGATGCAAATGGATGTTCAGGTCAAGCTACTGCAATTGTTGCAATTGGCTCTAACCTTTCAGTCAATATCACCTCAACAAACGATAGTATTTGCCTTGGTCAAACTATCTCGCTTACTGCATTCGGAGGCTCTGATTATACATGGTCTCCATCAGTATATTTAGCAAGTACAACCGGAAGTACTGTTAGTGCAACACCTACTGCAAATATTACATATACAGTTTTCGTTTCTAATGCTAATGGTTGTACCGGTCAAACAAGTATTCCTGTAACTGTGCTACCTAATCCAGTTGTAACTGTTTCGAATGATACAATTTGCAATGGGCAATTTGCAAATTTGAATGCTACTGGAGCTTCATCGTATCATTGGTCAACAAATGCTCTTGGAAGTACAATTTCTGTAAATCCTACAATAACTACTTCATATTTTGTTGTTGGAATGAATGGAGCATGTGCGGATACAGCTTCTGCACTTGTAGTAGTTAATCAATTGCCTTTAATTAATGTTGTTTCCAATCAAAATAGTTTTTGTCAAGGGCAAACTAGTATACTAACTGCAAGCGGTGCAATTACTTATGAGTGGTTTCCATCTTTCGGCTTAAATGCAACTTCAGGAGCAGTTGTAATTACATCAACTGCTTCAACAACAACCTATACAATAGTTGGAACAAATAGTAACGGATGCACAAGTTCGCAAACAATCGATATAACAGTTTTTCAATTACCAATGGCGGCCGCTGGTTCTGATGTAGAATTGTGTGAGGGAAGTAATCTGCAATTAAATGCTACAGGCGGTACAAGTTATGAATGGTCACCTCAGGCAGGATTGGATAACCCATTTATATCAAATCCTATTGCTTCACCAGCCGGAACCACTTCATATATTGTTAATGTTGGTAATCAAAACGGTTGTTATGCTAAAGATACTGTCAATATAATTGTTCACTTAACCCCTTCGGTAAATGCCGGTCCTACTCAAACAATTTGTATTTCCGACTCGGTAATTCTAAATGGAACAGGAGCTTCTTTTTATAGTTGGACTCCATCAGTTTATTTAAATGACTCTTCTTTACAAAATCCAACCTGTATTCCGCAATTCAATATTACTTATACACTTACAGTAACAGATTCGTTTGGATGTAATGCAACAGATACAGTTTCGGTGAAAGTTTTAAGACCATTCAATATTAGTGCAACCCCTGACATTTCAATTTGCAAAAATGATCAAACACAATTGAATGCATTTGGTGGAAATAATTATCAATGGTCTCCTTCAAACGGATTGGATAATTCAACGATTTCAAATCCAGTGGCTTCACCTTCTGAAACAACCACATATATTGTAATATCAAATGATGGTCAATGTTTTTCAGCAGCAGATACAGTTGTAGTTACAGTAAACCAGTTGCCAATAGTATATGCCGGAACTGATGTTGATTTGCTTTATGGTTCAACTTATCAATTGTATGGTTATACAAACGGAAGTGGGGTAGAGTGGTCGCCAGCTGACTTTTTAAGTTGTACTGATTGCATTAATCCAGTTGTAAATCATTTGAATACTCCTATGACTTATTTATTGACTGCAACTGATTCATTAGGTTGTAAAGCTGAAGCTTCAGTTCATATCAGTTTAACTTGCAATGAAGACCTTGTTTATGTACCAAATGCCTTCACTCCAAACGGAGACAATAAGAATGATATATTCAGAATAAGAACTTATGGATTGAGTGAAGTGAAAGCATTTAGAGTATTCAATCGTTGGGGCGAGATGGTTTTTGAATCCTTTGATGCTAGTGAGGGGTGGGATGGTAACTGGAACGGAGAATCATGTTCACCGGGTGTGTTTGTATATTATCTAGAAGGCGCTTGCGCAAATGGTCAGGAAATTATGAAGAAAGGAAATGTTACTTTAATTCGATAATAATTCGAAGTTTCAGGCTGGTCTGTTATAGTTTTTGAATTCTTTATAAAAAATAGCCTTTAAAAAAAATTTAAACATTTTTTAAAAGAAATTACCTTACTTTGAGGAAATTGTTTTTCTGTCTCAAATGAAGGTTTTTCGCATATTACTTTTTATATTATTTATATTCGAATTTAATCAATCGAAATCACAAGTTGTTGCAAACTTTACTATTAATTATCAAAATCCAAATTGTGCACCAACAACAATTTCTTTTACAAACTTATCGACAGGTTCCGGATTAACTTATGAATGGAATTTCGGCGTAAATCCTGGTGTAAATTCAACAATTATTAATCCTTCCTTTTCGTATTTAACTTGTGGGAATTATATAGTTACTTTAATTGTAACAGATGGAATTTCAATTGACACTTCAACTCAAACAGCAAATATTTATTGCAGCCCTGTTGCTTCATTCAATGCAACCCCACTATCGGGATGTGTGCCATTAACAGCTCAATTTAATAGTACAACAGCTATAGGTTCTGCACCAATCAGCACTTATTTCTGGGATTTCGGTGATGGGAACACAGGTAACTTCGCTATTACAAGTCATACTTATACAATATCAGGATGTAAAAGTGTTAGTCTTATTGTAACGGATGCAAATGGTTGCAATGATGATACAACCATGTCAAACCTGATATGCATTGACGATCAACCTAATGCTTCCTTTACAGCAAGTACTAATGTTTCTTGCAGTGCTCCATTCACAATCGATTACACCAGTACTTCCACCGGTACCGGAACATTGAATTATCAATGGTTCTTCCCGGGAGGGATACCTGCTACCTCAATTCTTTCAAACCCATCAGTTACTTATAATACTCCTGGGCTTTATGATGTAACTTTAATTGTTACAAATTTATCCGGATGCAGTGATACATTAACTCAATCAAATTTTGCCGCGATTGCAAGCAACATTGCAGATTTTACATTGAATGCTACAAGTGGTTGTGTTCCTTTTGTTGTTGATGTTCAAGGCATTTCGTCTTCTGTTCCAATTGCTTGGGATTGGTCAACAATTCCAAATGCAATTCCTGCTTCAGCAAATACACAAAACGCTCAATTCACTTTTAATAGTGCAGGTAGTTATCAAATTTGTTTGCAAATTACATATCCCGGAGGTTGCATAGCTACTAAATGCACTACAATTGTTGTTGCCAATTACCCAAATGCGAATTTTACTTTAACTGGAAATATATATACCTGTCAACCACCGCAGACGATTGATTATAATAATGCTTCTACCGGAGGTCCAGGATCATCTTATTACTGGCAATTTCCTGGTGGTGTTCCGGCTGTCTGGAATACAGCCAATCCACCTAATATTGTATACAGTAATTGCGGAGTTTATAATGCTACACTTATTGTAACTAATACCGCTGGTTGTTCAGATACTTTAGTCTATGACAGTGCTTCGGTAATAGATTGCCCGTTAGCCAGTTTTATCGCTTTGCCTCCGGCCGGATGCGGACCACTTAATTCGATTTTTATTTATACCGGAACAACTGGCTCGCCAACTTCATGGCAATGGAATTTTGGAGATCCTGCAAGTGGAATATTAAATACTTCGAACCTTCAAAATCCTATTCATACATTTAATAATACCGGATGCTATGATGTTTCACTGATTGTAAGTAATGCTTTAGGATGCACCGATACTGTAATAAATCAAAACATGGTTTGTGTCGGAAATCCGGCAATACCAAATTTTTCTGCCAATCCAACTGTTACATGCGCTTATCAACCTATAGCATTTACTAATTTATCAACTGGCACTGACTCTACAACCACTTATCAATGGGACTTTATCGGATCTCCTCCTTTTGATATTATGAACTCAACTTCAGACCCGCAATATTTATATCCAGATACAGGTTGGTTTGATGTAACTCTTGTAATTTGTAATAACGGGTGTTGTGATACACTTACTATTGATTCAATGGTTCACATTCTTCCCCCTATTGCCAATTTTTTTGTTGTTACTACTTGTGCAGATCCATACAATATTTCATTGCATGCAGGTAATTCAATTGCTGCAGATTCATTTTTCTGGAGCGTCCCTGGCGGAATTCCAAGTTCAACATCTGATTCTGTAATTTCTGTAAATTATCCTTCAAATGGTACATATGCTATCGAACTTATTGTTCAGAATTTTCAAACAGGATGTTATGACACAATTGATCAGAATATTACAATCAATAATGTAGTTGCAGATTTTAGTGCCAACGATTCTACAATATGTACTCCTGATCAGGTTTGCTTTACAAATCTTTCACAAAATGCCTCATCATATCAATGGTCAATTTATAATTCTAGTGGTAATTTGATATGGTCGAGTAATGGAGCAAATCCATGTAAAACTTTTTATTTTGCTGGTGAATTTGATGTTCATCTGATAGCAACGGATGCAAATGGTTGTAAAGATACACTTATTAGTCCCCAGCTTATTTCTGCATTTGGATTGAATTTGAATTTTAGTGGAGTACCATTGAGTGGTTGTATACCACTTTCAGTAGATTTTTCTTCTGCAGCTTCAAGTAGTGTTTCATCTGTTGTATCATATTTATGGAATTTTGGAGATTCAGCAAGCGGGTTTTTAGATTCAGCTTCAATTCAAAATCCAACGCACATATATAATAATGTTGGTTCTTATGATGTTACATTCGTAACATTAGATAATCATGGTTGTTATGATACTTTAGTTATTCCGCAATATGTAAATCCTTATCAGCCCAATGTTTCATTTATGGCAATTGATTCTACAGTATGTCTTGGTGAATCAACTTGTTTTTTTAATTCATCTTTTGGCGGAAGTCTTTCGTTTCAATGGGATTTTGGTGATAACGCAACTTCTGCATCTTTAAACCCTTGTCATACATATTTAGGTGTGGGTGATTACACTGTTACATTAATTGGAAGCGATACCTCAGGATGTGCGGATACAATGATTCGTACTCTTTATATTCATGTAACCGATCCTCAGGCAAATTTTATAGCAGACAGTACATATTCAAGTTGTCCTCCATTACCTGTAAATTTCACAAGTACTTCAACTGGTGTAGATGCAAATTCAACATATGAATGGTTTTTTGGTGATGGATCAAATAGTAATGTTCAAAATCCATTTCATATTTATAATATCCCAGGATATTATGATGTTGCATTAATTATTCATAATCAATATGGATGCGATGATACATTGCTGATTGATTCGATGATTTCAATAACCGGACCAACAGCAACCGTTGCCGTTTCTCCAACCAGCGGATGTAATCCTTTAAATGTGTGTTTCATTGCTACATCAAATACCACCACTTCATATACATGGGATTTTGGTGACGGCAATGTGGTGCCATTTGCGAATGATAGTATCTGTTATGTTTATACAAATCCAGGTACATTTTATCCATCCTTAGTACTTGATAATGGAGCAGGATGTACTTATTCATTTCCAATAGATTCAATAGTTGCCGGCGGCCCAAATGTTTATTGGAATCCTGATATACCATATTTGTGTAATTCAGGAACAGTTACATTTACGGATTCCACATTTGGAATATCACCTATTACTTCTTGGTTTTGGACTTTTGGTGATTCAGTAAGTGGAAATGCTGATACAAGTTTGTTGCAAAACCCTTCTCACTTTTATGATACCTTAGGAGTTTATATTGTAACACTCTTAGTTAATACCCAAAATGGATGCAACGGAATTTTAACAGATACAGTTTTTGTATATCCTCCTCCTGTAATTGGAATTAGTGCTGATGATATAACTCCTTGCCTTAATTCAGCAGTTAATTTTAATTATAATTCAAATCAAACTATTACAACTTGGGATTGGAATTTTGGTGATCCCGCAAGCGGAATAAATAATAGTTCAAATATTTCAACTCCCTCTCATGTATTTTCTTCAATGGGTCTATTTACTGTTACTCTTATAGCTTCTGGAATTGGTTCGTGTAGTGATACTATAACAATTGATATAAATGTGCTTTTATTACCTAATCCAAATATTTCTGCCAGTACTTCTATTTGTCCAAACGCAAGCGCTCAGCTTTCAGCGTCAAATGGTGTTTCCTACCAATGGTCACCCGGAACATTTCTGAATAATGCTTCAATCTCTAATCCGGTTTCTTCGCCTGGTTCTAATATTACCTATACAGTTACAATAACAGATGTTAATGGATGTATAAATTCTGACAGTGTTTCAATTTCAATTTTCAATGCTCCAGTAATTGCAGCATCTTCTCAAACAAACGATACTACCTGTTCCGGAGTTGCAATTCAATTGAATGGTTCAGGCGGAAATCAATATGTATGGCAACCTGCAGCATTGTTGAATAATAATTCAATTCAGAATCCGACAGCAACAATTTTTAATAACACCACATTTACCGTAACAGGGACTGATATTAATGGTTGCACTGGTACAGCAAGTGTCGGGATTGTTGTTTTGCAAAATCCAGTTGTTGTCGCAGGATCAAACGCGACTATCTGTTTTGGAGATACAACGCAATTAAATGCAATAGGAGGGTTAAATTATTCATGGTCACCAGCTGTTGGGTTAAGCAATACATCTATTTCAAATCCGATTGCTAATCCAACAATTACATCAACTTATACAGTAACTACTTCTGATAGCAATAATTGTATTGGATCAGCGAGTGTAATTGTAACTGTTAACCCATTACCCAATGCTAATGCAGGTGTTGATGATACAATTTGTTTAAGTTTTTCAGCGCAATTAAACGCAGGAGGTGGACTTAATTACAGCTGGAGCCCAACAGTTTATTTGGATAATAGTTTTATTTCAAACCCTAATTGCACACCTCTGGCTGATATTACTTATACAGTAACAGTGCTGGATGCTAATAATTGTGTTGCCTTAGATTCAGTTATAATAAGTGTTTTACCACCACCTGTATTTAATGCCTGGGGTGATACTACAATTTGTGAATTACAAACAATAGAAATAAACGCGAGCGGAGGCACCACTTATTCCTGGCAGCCAACCGTTGGTTTAAGCAATCCAAATGATTCTGCAACTTTTGTTTCACCTTCTATTACAACTGTATATTCTGTAATTATCACTGATAATGTATGCGATGCAAGTGATACGCTTCAGGTTACAGTTACAATTATTCCACTTCCGGATGCTTATGCAGGCCCTGATGTTTCAGTAATAGCCGGTGAGAGTTACAATATTGATGCAGATGCTTCCGGCAATTTTAATTGGTCACCTCCCGAAGGATTAAGTTGTATTGAATGTGAAGATCCTGTTGCCACTCCATTGGAAACAACCACTTATACAATAACTGCCATAAATGATTTTGGGTGTAAAGCAGAAGATTCAATGGTGATTTCTGTTACTTGCAGTGATAATATACTATATATTCCCAATGTATTTTCACCAAATGGCAACGGAAAAAATGATGTATTCAAAGTTAGATCTTCAGGAATTCGAGAGTTGAATTTTTTAAGGGTTTATGATCGTTGGGGTGAACTTGTTTTTGAATCTGCTGATCAGAATATCGGTTGGGATGGAACTTTCAGAGGGAAATTATTACCTCCTGCTGTTTATGTTTTTTATCTGAAAGCAGTATGTGGTGATGGATTTATTATAGAACGACAGGGTAATGTAACTTTAGTTAGATAGCAAAATGAAAACAAAACTATACATCTTGTTATTAAGTCAATTACTGAGCGTTATTTATATAAATAACTCGCTAGCTCAGGATATTCACTTTTCGCAATTTTATTCAACGCCACTTCAAGTTAATCCTGCTAAAACAGGTTTTATAACTGGTGATTACAGACTTGCTGGAAGCTATAGGAACCAATGGTCGAGCATTACAATACCTTATGTAACTGCAGCAGGGAGCGCTGATCTTTCTTTTACCGCAGGCAAAAAGAAGAAAGATATTTTTGGAACAGGCATTATGATATTTAATGATAAAGCAGGAGATTCCAGATTTAATACTACTTACATTGGATTAACAACGGCTTATCATAAAACAATTGACAAATACAATAATCAATTCCTGAGTTTTGGTGCAATGGGAGCTTATTGTTTAAGTAATATTAATTATGAAGATCTTAGATGGGATGAACAATATGAAGGAGGAATTTTAACAGAGAATTTCCCTATTGGCATTAATGATTATTATGATTTATCAGCTGGATTGGAATACAACAACCTTATTGACAAGTACACCAATTTTACTGCCGGTGCTGCAGTTTATCATTTATTTAAACCAAATCAAACTTTTAATGATGATGGTACATCAAGGGTGTTTAGAAAACTTGTTGTAAATGTTGGCGCAAATCTGGGAATGGGAAATAAGTTTTCAGCTTATCCGAAAATTTTGTTTTCAAAACAAGGACCTTTTAACGAAATTGTAGTTGGGTATCTTCAGCGATATAGTTTGAATTATAATTATCTTAATGATTATGGTATATATCTTGGGGCATTTATGCGTTGGAACGATGCCTTTATATTCGTTACCAAGCTTGATTTAAATAAATTCACAATGGGAATATCATATGATATTAACTTCAGTCGTCTTGCATTGGTAAGTCATGCAAGGGGAGGACCTGAAATTTCTGTTTTATATACCGGAAATATCCCTGGCTTCCATAAAAAGAAAATATTTTGCCCTAGATTTTAATTTAGAATTTACGAATTATAATAAATAGAAAATTATCTCTTCATTACCCAAACATCAGCAATTCCATTGCTACGATATTGGCGCATACTATCTACAGCTTCTTCAGACGAATTAAAAGAGCCTTTGCCAATTCTGAAATAAGTATCCTGAATTAATACTTTAACATCGATACCTTTTTTCTTCATTTGACTAATAAATAAATCTGCCTTATTCTGCGATTTGAGGCATGCAAAAACAACAAAGTATTTTAATTCATTATTTTGAGTTAAAGAAATAGCATAAGAAATTGCTGAAGCAATTGTTGGAGATAAAGAAGAATTATTTTCTGAAGGGGAATTGGTGCTGGCGGGAATTATTGTGGAATCAGCTTCAGGAACTATTGATGATGAAGAATCTATTGTATTAGTTTTTTCAGTAGTTTCATTAGGGGATTGGTATACTATTATTTGAACTAATGTATCCTTTCTGTGAGACGGAGCTACTTCTATTGGTTTTGAATTATTTTCATTTTTATCTGAACTAAATAATGAATTAAAGGAATTCCAAAAATTTGTTCCATTAAGATTAACTGGCTTGAAATCATTACTCACATTAATTATCTGAAAAGTAATAACTATCAAAGCCAGTAATACTCCAAAACCTGCCCAACCAAAACGGCTGCGTGATTTCTTTTTAGTCGGTTCATTTGCTAATTGATGAACAACTTCTTCGCGGCGAATAATAGGTTTTGCTACAAACCGATCAAACCCAAAGGCATTTATCAGGTAATTGTTTTCTTCAAATGATTCGAAAAGCAAATTGTGCTCTATATCATAGTAAAATTTTCCTACTCCTGAAATTGAAGCCTGTCCCTTTCCGGACAAATCATTTTCTAATTTTCGAACATATTGATGAATTGAAATAGCTGCGGCATCATATGAAACACCAGTATATCGAACAATTTCACTAATCAGCAAACCATCATTATGAACCAGACTTTTATTAAAAGCAAGTGATTTATATGGTGGCGTGAAAACATTTTGAATCGGATGAACTTGTGCAGAAGCATATTGGGCCATAATTCCCCCAAAAGCAGGAATTATTACACAATCATTTCGATAAAGCAACTGCTTGATATAAGGAGATAGGTCAGTCATTATTAATTGAAGCCAAACTTAATTGAAAAATTCAATCAAATGGATTCAATTGTTAATGTTTTTAATGTTTTGTAATTTAATTAGGCTTTTCCACCTGGAATAAACATTTAGAATTTCAAAATTAAACCAGCCATTACCCCAAAACCATAATTCGGATAATTATACCACCGACGGTAAGTTGCAGCAGTTATGTTATTAAATTGTACAAACGCAGCGAAGTTCTTTTTGTAGTTATATATCATTCCAAGGTTAATATCTACATAGCCTTTATTGTATGAAGTTACAACTGATGAATCTATTGTTAAATAATATGGAGTTTTATTGGCAGCATAAACAGAAGCATTAATCAGGATTTTTTTCTGAATATTATATTCCGCTTTTAACGAAATTTTCTGAGTTGGTAAACCATAAGCAAGATTATCAAAATCAAGTGTGTAAGTATTGTAATCGCCGGATAACAGGAGGTTTAAACGCTCTGATTCTTTATATCCTAATTCACCGTGTAAATTGAAAACATTAGCGTCTTCTGCAAAAGAAACATTGTATCTTGTTATGAAGTTTGTATCAGGATTAAACAATGCTAAATGGTCAACTATTTGATCTGAAACCCTAATCATAAAAGAAAAATGATTTCCAACACTTCCTTTTATTCCACCGTGAATATCCAGTAAGGTCGAATATGTTATAGGAGAAATATCAGTTATAAATGGATTTTCTGTTGAAAGATTCTTGAAATTGTTTTTATTTATTTCACCCTTAACTCCGGCAAATGGAACCACATATTCTCCTATAAGATTGTAATGTGCTTCAATATCAGGTAAAAAATATACTGAAGTATCTGTTGGGGCAATATCAAATCCGGCATGTAAACTCCATTTGTCTTGCTTTATGGAATACATTGGTTTTATATGGATGATGGAATTAAATGAACTTGCGGAGTCTTCATTAAACTGATTGATATCTGAACCGATAAATAAACTTCCGGTGTGAATTTTATTTACTGTTTTACCTATTAATAAGCCCGGAGCAATATGCCATTCATTTCCGCCTGTTCGGTTCCAGTAGTAATAATAGTTAGCGCTGAAATTATAATCCCAGGCTGATTTTGTTGGTTTTGTGTTTGCAAATTCAAATGAAACTTCTGTGTTCTGAAAACTTTGTTTCAATTCTTTCTTAACAAAATCAATTAACGAACTATGATCATAGCCATAATAATATCTGATAGTTCCAGTGTATTCCGCTTTAATGTTAATTGCATTTTTTTTGAAAAACTTTTTATAATATGCTTGTATACTGTTATCTGCAAACTTCTGATAATTGAGTGATCCGCTTCCGCTATGATGCATAGCATAAATTCCTGCATCTCGTTTTTCGCTAACGCCAGTATTTAAATTCAAAGAAACAAAAGGGGAAATCTGTGTTCCGAATCCGGCTTTTAAATAATTATTCTGAGTTACCTCCGGAGTTTCTTTTACCATAGCTATAGGATGAATATCGGCCGGAACGAAAGGAAGATTTAATAACTTGGGTTGCAAATTATAAGAGGGTGCAATTTTATTCGAATCAGCCGGGAGCAGTTTTGGAGTTGCATCAATTTTTACTGCATCGGCAAGTAATGGTTTGTAATCCGTAACCACATCTAAATTCATTCCGGGTAAATCTTTTTGCGCATAGCAAAAAGAGGGAAGAAGGGACAGAATAATAAAAATTCGTTTTAGCATTTTAATAATTAACTGTTATCTGAAATTTTAAAATCAGCTTTCTATTTTAATTCAAGTGTATCCATCTGAAATGAATGTTCAACAGAATCCTGCATTACTTTAGATTGTTCATTTTCTTTTTCAATCACTTTCAAAAGTTTTGCATTTGCCTCTGGAAGAATGTCATCTTCTGTTTTGTAATTATCTATTATGCTTTGCAGGGTTGCTTTCGCATTAAATAAATCATTTTGTGTAAAGAATATATCACTTAGCAACAAATAACTTTTTGCAATCCAATAATTGTAAGATGGTTTCTGTTCAATCACTTTATAACACTGCGTTTCAGCAGCGGCTAATTTGTTTTCATTGAAATAAATTAAAGCAATGCTGTATAGCGATTCGGCGCTAGTTGTTGAATTATTTCCAGATAAGACATTTGTAAACAATTCTTCAGCTTTCTGGTAGTCTTTATTAATCATAGCAACTTTTGCTGAATAATAATTTGCTTCAGTTATATCCGCAGCTGGGGATGAATTATTAGCTAAAATCTTAGCAGCAGCATCTGATGTTTTTTTCCAGTCATTTGATTTCCATGCTGAAAGCATCATTCCTTTCAAAGCTTCCGATAAATTCTCCTTATAGTCTGCAGACAAACTTAGCAATTGGTAGTATTCGTATGCTTTAGAATAATTATTGGTAACAGTATAGCAAATACGAGCGCTTTGTAAAATTGCACGCTCTTTATAATTACCAGAAGTTTTTTCTGCCACATATGTATAATCATCCAGTGCATGTTCAAAATCTTTATTTTGAGATAAACATTCTGCTCTGTAATAATGTGCCTGAGTCGAAAATGGTCCGAATGGATAAGTATTTAAATAGTCGGTGAATCCTTGCAAAGCTTTATCATAATCGCCTGTACTGAAGTTTTGCTCTGCAGCTAAATACACGACAGAGTCTTTTGTGGCGATAGTGATTTTTGCACCAGGTATTTCTTCAAGAAAATCATCGTAGCCTTTCGAATCTCCGGTATTAATAAATACTTGTTTCGCTGTATTCATTGCTTCTTTGCTCTCCTGAGTATTTGGGAAATTAACTGCAACAAACTTGAATTCATTTACTGCATTCTCCGTATGATTGGTATTAAAATAAATTAATCCGAGTTTTAAATGAGCTTTCTTCTGGTATGAACTATTAGGAAAGTCATTTATAACTCTATTGAAAGTAAGAATTGCATTGTCATAATCTGCTTGTTGAAAATAGGTGTTAGCTGTTTCAAAAAGAGCATCATCCAAGTAAATACTGAAAGGCATTTCGTTGTTGATACGCTGCAATTGTTTTATTTTATCTGCTGATCGATTTTGCAATCCGGCAATGATTGCTAATTGAAATAAAGCATAGTCTTCATTGCCTGATTTCGCTTCAATTACATACTGAAAATCTTTGTTTGCTGCTTCATAATCTTTATTAACGAAATTGCAATCACCACTTCGCATGTATAAATCGTTCGCTATTTTTTGTAATGACGATTTGCTGAGGGGACTGTTTTTTAATTCTTCTTTAGCCTGAGTAAAATAATTTTTTGCCATCAGGTAATTAGCTTGCTTCACAAAGGCATAACCTAACCCGTACTTCGCCAATAGAACTGAAGCACCCGAATTACCATTGCCATAATTTTTCTGCAATTCAATATATTTTGAATAATCGGTAACAGCATCTTTGTAATTTTTATTGTCAGATGCTATTTCACCCTTCCAGAAGTAGCAATCTGCTTCAATACTATGATCAATAGGGTTCTTTAACGATTCATCTAAAGTTTTATCAGCTTCATCAAAATTTTTATCGGCATTTAATTGCATAGCCCTGTTAAATGCAATGCGTTGATAGGACTTCCGTATTGAAGGGCTCAATCCATCCAGACCACGAATTATCTCAAGTGCTCCTTTGTAATTATTAGTTCCTGCCAACAATGAAACGAGACTTTCCTTGGCATCAGCATTGAATTTGCTTTTCGGATAATCATTAATGAACTCCTGAAATACTTTGCTGGCAACATCCTGAAAACCTAATTCCCAGGAAAGCTGGGCATAGTTGTAGGCTGCCTGTTCTTTTACAGCTTTATCGAAATCCAATTTTGAGGCATTTAACAAAGCATTTCGCGCATCATTTTTTTTGTTCTTTTTTAAATAGCAATCAGCCAATAAAAACAAACTGTTTTGGCCGAGAGAATCCTTTAAACCTGTGAGTGCAAGAAAATGTACCATTGCCTCATCATATTTTTTTGTTTTGTATTCGCAATAGGCAATCTGGTATACATCGCTTTTTAAATTTTGCGCGGTTTTGTTGTAATAATCTTTAAGGAAAGGAAGTGCAGTAGAATATTCTCCTGTATTAAAATATGATTTCCCAATCAGTTGTCTCATTTCATTTGTGTATTTTAAATCAGTGCGCTCTAATAAAGGCACTGCATAAAGCAACACTTCTTCATATTCACCTTTTAAAAATTCAATCTGAGAAATGTAGTATGGTACAATTGGAGAATATAATTTACTGTCCTTAATTAAATTGAAACTTGCAAGAGCCTCGTCATATTTTTTTTGTGTGTAGGTAATGTATCCATAATAATAATTTGCAGGATAGTAATATTTGTTTTGAATGGTTTTCACCTGTTCAAAATAGGGTAGAGCTTCAGTAAATTTTTGTTTATAGAAATAACTGTATCCTATCTGAAAACGAAATTCGTTGGTTTGAGAAACATTTAAATCATAAACATCTACCTGCTTAAAATAAGTAAGCGCTTTATCATATTTTTTATTTGAATAATAGATTGTCCCTAAGTGATAATATGCCAGCCTTGTAACAGGGTTCTCTCCATATTCTTCAAGTAGTTGAACAAAGAATTGTTCAGCCTGAGGTTGTATTAATTCTTTACTGCTTAAGGCACGATAATACTTTGCATTCATTACCAGATTTTCAGGGGCATCAGTTTGAAGCTTGAAATGATTAATTATTTCATCAAAGCGCTTAAGTGCAGCACCGTATTTATCTTGTTCAAACAGTTCTACTCCTTTTTTGTAATCCGCAGCAGGGTCGTTGTAATAAGCTGTTTTTTGAGCAAAGGATTTGGCTGACAATAGCAAGCACAAACCCATAATTAAATTTCTTTTCAGCATGATTTTTTGGTGGAAGCGAATATCAGACTGAACGATTAGACCCTATGCTTTAGTATTCCACAGCAAAAAGATTGATTGTAGAGTTATGGACTTTACTTAATAATATAGTTCAAGCTAAATCAGAAATTAATATTTATACCTGCGCTTGGAAGGAATGGCAATTGATTAACACGCTCGTATCGAACACGGTCAAAATAAAAAATGTTTTCGCGGTTGTAAGTATTTATAATACTGATGTTTGCTTCTAAACGGGCATTTGTTCCGAGTTTAAAAATTCTTTTTGCAGATAAATCTAAGCGATGATAATAGGGGAGGCGGCCGGAGTTTAATGTAGAATCATAGATAATTCCCAATTGGCCGTTTCCACTAGTGTAATTGGTGTTTATGCCATCCAGGAAATCATAGAATTCATAGAAACCCTGAGTTTTGGTAAATGGAAAACCACTCCCTAAATTCCATCGCGCATCAATTTGCCATTGCTTGTTTTTTCCGAAATTATAACTGACTACAACATTGGCGTTGTGTCTTCGGTCATAATGCGGAGGATAAATTTGTTCGCCATTATTGCGCTTAACATAACCAAGTGAATAGCCTGTCCATACATACCAACCTTTGTATTCGTATTTCAATAAAAAGTCAATTCCATATGCTTTTCCTGTTTCAATTTGAAAATCAGGGTCAGTACTATATTGTTTGTTTCGGTTAAGGTTAATTAACTGACCAAAATTTTTATAATAACTCTCAACAGTAATTTCAAGATTTTTATTAATGTCAGTTTCTATTCCTCCCACCAAGTGGGAAGCCCTCTGTAAATTATTTATTGACACATCACCATTCAAATCACGCAATTCCTGATCTGGCCCCGTTAAAAATCCATTAAACAGGTTCACCACATCTTTATCAGACTTTGTGCTTATAAAATTTTGAGTGTAAATTCCTGCAGATCCTTTAAGGCGAATGCTTTCGCTTAAATTGAATTTAGCTGCAATTCTAGGTTCTGGTGAAAGCACAGGTAATGAAGCATAATATTGGAAACGAAGACTTGGTTCAATTACCAAGCGATTCAAAACCTCTTTCACTACAATGTATCCTCCAATTTCTGTAGTGTTTTGGTCCTGTCCGATTTTTAAACCAAGCGTATTAAAAAATTCAAACTCTGTTCGGTAACCCCCAACTGTAAAACCATACTTTACTTCGCTATTATGAGCAAGAAAATAAGTGAAGTATGTGTTTATATCGAAACCGCTAATTCGACTGGTGCGGGGTTGATCATCAGCTTCTTTTAAAGCAATATGATAATCTGAATATGAGATGGAGCCACCAATTAACATGTTAGAACCACCAGGTACCAGCACAAAATTAGTTCCAATGCCAACATTGTTCCATTTGAAATCACTTACTCCATTATAATTTACATGGTCGTTAAAGTTGAATCCAAATACACTCAATTTACTTCCATTGCCTCCATTCATTGAAACTTTTGCATAATAATCGTTGAATGCAAACGGAAGGCCTGCAGTATCAATGTAAGAATAAAAGAGTTTTGAACTTTTATCTAAATAGGAGGAGCGGGCATTTAAAATCCAAGAGGAACTACCTCCATTGTTATCAATTTTTTTAAAAGGCCCTTCAAAAATTGCTTTAGTAATAAATGGGCTGGTCGAAATTTTTCCGGCTAATCTTTTTTTGTTTCCATCGCGTGTAACAACATCAACAACGGCTGATAAACGACCTCCGTTTTCAGCATTGAAACCGCCTGTCATCACATTTGCATTCTTTATTATATCAGTTTCAAAGACAGAAAATAATCCAATAGAATGGAATGGATTATAAATAGTCATGCCATCAAGCATTACTTTGTTTTGAATAGGAGAGCCGCCCCGAATATACAATTCACCACCTTGGTCACCAGTGAATATAACTCCAGGAATAACTTGTAAGTATTGAGCCAGGTCAGATTCACCTCCAACAGAAGGTAGTCGCTGAATATCTTTAGAAGTAAGTTTGGTTAATGAAATACTTGTTTCAGTTTTCTTCTCTTCGCGCTTTGCAGTAACTTCAATATCATTCAATTGAAATGCTTTAGGTTCAAGAAATATTTTTTGGGTAATTAAATCGTTTGCTTTTACTGAAATTGAAATAGCGACCGTATCATATCCTACATTAGTGCAGCTTAAAATATAATTGCCTGCGGCCAAATTGCTGATTGAAAAGAATCCATTTAAATCGGTTGTAGCTCCAATATTTGTTCCACGCAATACCACATTTGTAAATATCATGGGCTCACCTGTTTTTTTATCAAAAACAGTTCCCCTAACATCCGCCTTTTGAGCAATAGCCAAAGTTGAAAAAGTCAATGAAAAAATTAAAACCAGATATTGTTTTATCATTTTATTATACTGAGTTAGAAGCATTAAAGCTTTAGTTAGTTAATTAATTCTGCAAAATCACCTAGTCCTTCCCTGATAACAACAGGTTCATTTCCGGTGCAATCTATTACTGTGCTTGGAATATTTCCGCATGAACCACAATCAATAACCATATCAACAAGTTTTCTGAATTTTTCTTCAATCAATTCCGGATCAGTCATATAATCAACCACTTCATTTGTATCGTGTAAAGAAGTGCTTAGAATTGGATTTCCAAGTCGATGAACTAAGGCTTGTGCAACTGAATGATTCGGAACACGAATTCCAATTGTTTTCTTTTTCGTATCAAAAATTCTCGGGACCTGCTTGCTTGCTGGTAAAATGAATGTGAAAGGACCCGGCAAAGCTCGTTTCATTAATTTGTAGATTCTTGTATCAATTTGAGCAGCGTACTGGCTTAATTGACTTAAGTCATTACAAACAAATGAAAAATTCATTTGCTTTCTCTTCGTTTCTTTCATTGCCTTTACTCGTTCAGAGGCTTTGTGATTTTTAATGTCACAACCAATAGCATATACTGTATCCGTCGGGTAAATTATTACACCACCTTTCTGAAGGCATTCAACAGCCTGCATAAGTTTATGTTCACTGATGTGATCGGGCAATATTTTAAGTAACATTTTTTTAAAAACCGAACGGCGAAATTATCAACTCGTAATTAATGTGCAATAAAAGAATTTATAAATGGAAACAGGGTTTTCTTTTGTCATAAATTAATCAAATTCCATCCGAATAAATCGCC
This sequence comes from Chitinophagaceae bacterium, assembly GCA_947469485.1. Lineage (GTDB taxonomy): Bacteria > Bacteroidota > Bacteroidia > Chitinophagales > UBA10324 > UBA10324. Next base: position 139,858 of record CANIPU010000005.1, read on the forward strand.
TTCGCTCTTTCCCTCAGGTTATATTCCAGACTCATTACCTGGCCATATGCACCAGTAGTGCGCAATGCAATTAAATCACCGCGTTTTGATTCAGGGAGTAAGTATGATTTTGCAAAACAATCAGACGATTCGCAAATCGGACCGGCAACATCATAGTTCGTTTCAACTTTATCTCTCTCAAAAGAAAGAAATTCGGCAGTTAGGTTTTCAATTTTATGATACGACTGATACAAAGCAGGACGAATCAATTCTGTCATCCCTGCATCCAGAATAATGAAATTTGTTTTTTTTCCTTTTTTAATAAATAACACTTTTGAAATGAGCACTCCGCATTGTGCTACAATAGAACGGCCTAATTCAAAATGGACCTGTTGGTGTTTTTTTATGTCTAGAAATTTATTAAATACTTCAAAGTACGATTTAAAATCGGGTACGGCATTTTTATCAGGTTCATGATAATTAACTCCTAATCCTCCGCCGACATTCAGGTGCGCAATGGAAATATTTCGTGTTTCAAACCAATGTTGAATTTCATTTACTCGGGTACACAACAAGCGGAATGGCTCCAGGTCGCATATTTGTGAACCAATGTGAAAATGCAATCCAATCAAATCAATGTTTGATGAATTTTTAATTTCATCCATTACAGATTCCAGTTCCCAGAAATTAATTCCGAATTTATTTTCTTCAAGTCCGGTTGTGATGTAATGATGTGTGTTTGCGTTCACATTAGGATTAATACGCAATGCGATTCTTGCTTTTTTATTCAGTGAAGAAGCAAGGTCATTAATAACTTTTATTTCCTCAATACTTTCACAATTGAAACAAAAAATATCGGAAACTAACGACTCGGTAATTTCTTTATCAGTTTTTCCGACTCCGGCAAACACAATTGATGATGGATTAAAATTATTTTTCAATGCTGCTTTTACTTCATTTCCACTCACACAATCAGCCCCGAAACCTGCTTTACAAATAATTTTCAGTAGTTGTTCATTAGCATTTGCTTTCAATGCATAATGAATATGGAAATTGTATTTATCAGCTTCAGCCTTAACAGCAGCAATGGTATTTTTAAGTAATTCCAGATCATAATAATAAAATGGAGTTTCAATGGTTTGTAGTTTTTCAATTAGGGATTTATTAAACATAAAATATTTTTAAAACAACCCTTTATTCAATGAAACTAACGCGTCTTTTTTCAAATCAGAATTCACCAGCAGTGAAATATTGTTTTCACTTCCTCCATAGGAAATCATGCGGATAGGAATATTTTTCAGCGAATCGAAAATGCGTGAAGCATACCCTTGTTTATCAGCTCCGAAAGTTCCTACAATGCAAATGATGGTTTGATTTTTATCTACTTCAACCAATCCGAACTGCTGCAATTCGTTAATAATTTCGTCTAAATGTTTATTACTGTCAATGGTTAGCGATATCGCAACTTCTGAGGTTGAAATCATATCAATGGGTGTTTTGTACCGCTCGAACACTTCGAACACTGCCCGTAAAAACCCATATGCCAAAAGCATTCGTGCCGATTTTATTTTAATAGCGGTGAGATGGTCTTTTGCTGCAATTGCTGTTATTCTATCAGGCGCGGGTTTGTTGGAAATTATGGTGCCCGTGGCAGTTGGTTGCATGGTATTTAGTAATCGCACCGGTATATTTTCTTTTTTGGCAGGAAGCACGCAAGTCGGATGTAAAATTTTAGCACCGAAGTAAGCAAGTTCAGCCGCTTCATCAAACGACAATTCAGTAACCGCGAAAGTTTTTTCTACTATCCGTGGATCGTTGTTGTGGAGTCCGTCTATATCAGTCCATATCTGAACTTCAGTGGCATTAGTAGCAGCACCAATTAATGTAGCGGTGTAATCACTGCCACCGCGTTTCAGGTTATCAATTTCACCAAACGAATTTCTGCAGATATAACCCTGCGTGATAAATAATTTTTCTTCAGAAAATGACTCCATTGATTTCGAAATCATTTTTTTTATAAAGTGTACATCCGGTTCTTCGGCATCATCTATCCGCATAAAATCAAGAGCAGATAACAACACTGAAGAGATGTTTTGCTCAGCAAGATATATATTAAGCAAAGCGGTTGATAGTAATTCCCCTTGAGCAAGAATTGCTTTCTCTTCATTCACGGTAAATAAATCGAGTGTAAATGATTTAATAAAATTCAAATGATCATTTAATAATGAATTTGCATTTTCCAGCGATTCTTTTTTTGAAAACAATTCAGCAATTGCATTTTTATAGCGAAGTTCGAATTCTGTAATTTGTTGTTTCAGTTTTACTAAATCTTTCGCGTACAATGATGCTGAAATTTCAACGAGCAAATTTGTAGTGCCGCTCATTGCTGAGAGTACAACAATTTTCCGTTCATCATTATTAATTAACGGAACCAGATTTTTAATTCGCTGCGCGGAACCAACTGATGTTCCGCCGAATTTCATTATTACCATATTTCTTTTCTTTTAAATTATACCATAATTTTTATTGGTTACAAATGTATTCATGAAAGAAGCATTGTAGAATTCAATATTTAAAACTTTAAATTGTTTTAATTGAAGTGGATTATATCATTCTTCATATTTAATTTTAATCTTTGATGAATTATAAAGGTTCTTGAAAAATTTCAACACTGGAAATTAAATAAGTCCAGAACTGAAGCTTTTAGCGATGGGGTATTTGCAATCATTATTACTTTGTTAATTCTTGAAATAAAAATTCCACACATATAAGATAAAAAAGCAGTAGTGATTTACTCTGGGCGATAATTGATTTATTACCAAAGATAATTAGTTGGGCAGTTAGCTTTTTCTTTATAGCTGTATTCTGGGTTCAGCACCATAACCTTTTCAGATTAGCCGATAAAATTGATTATGCCTTAGTCTGGATGAATAACCTGACTTTGTTTTTTGTGTGCTTTCTTCCTTTTCCAACGGCTATGATGGGTGAATATCCTGAAAACAGGGTTGCTTTATTAATGTTTGGCGCGGTTGCTTCTGCCGCTTCATTAATGCAAACCTGGATGTATCATTATATTACAAAGTATTATTTGCTCGATAGGTATGATAAAGTTAAAGCTCGGAAAAATGTGAAACGATCTTTCATATTAGCTCCAATGATGTTGATTATTGCTACTGCAGCATCATTCGTTTATATTTTGCTACCCTATTTGATATATGCTCTTGTGCCTTTCTTTTTCTTACTACCTTTTGACAGGGAAGATTAATGAACAAAAAATTGTAGACAGCTTAGTTAAATTTAAGTAAGAAGTTATTTCTCTTTTATCTGATTGTTTATTCATTTTTGAGAATTCAAATTTTTTCATGAAAGCAAGAATTACACGAACAAAAATAATAGCCACAATAGGACCTGCTTCATCATCCTATGAAATGTTAAAGAAACTTGCTGAAGCCGGAGTAAATACTTTCAGATTAAATTTTTCGCATGGAACCCACGAATCTCACAAGCAGGTTATTAACTGGATAAAAAAAATAAGGGAAGAGCTTAAAACTCATATTGGAATCCTGGCTGATTTGCAAGGGCCAAAAATCAGGATCGGGGAAGTTTCAGGCAAGTCGGTTGTTTTAACTGATGGAAAGGAAATAATTCTTTCGACCGTTAAATCGGATTCTGATTCAAGAAGGATTTTTGTAAACTATAAAAAATTTGCATCTGATGTAAGTGCAGGTGATTCTGTTTTGATTGACGATGGGCAACTTGAATTAAAAGTACTTACATCAAATAATGTTGATACGGTAAAATGTAAAATAATTCATGGCGGAGGATTAAAAAGTCGCAAAGGAGTTAATCTTCCGAATTCAGAAACCTCTCTTCCCTCTCTAACTGCAAAAGATTTAAAAGATTTAAATTTCATTCTAAAAGAAGGCGTTAATTGGGTTGCCCTGTCATTTGTTCGAAATTCAAAAGATATAATCCAGCTAAAAAAACTTATCGCCAAAAGCGGCAAGAACATTAAAGTAATAGCTAAAATAGAGAAGCCGCAGGCCGTAAATAATATTGATGACATCATTCGCGTGAGCGATGCTGTAATGATTGCGCGTGGTGATTTAGGGGTTGAAATGCCTCAGCAGGATATTCCTATAACTCAAAAGCTTGTTATTGCAAAATGCATTAAAGAAGCAAAGCCGGTTATAATAGCTACTCAGATAATGCAAAGCATGGTTGAAAGCCCAAGGCCAACCAGAGCCGAAATAAATGATGTAGCAAACGGGATTTTTGATGGTGCTGATGCTTTGATGCTAAGTGCTGAAACGGCTACTGGAAAATTTCCGGTTTTAGTAATTGAAACGATCAAAGACATTGCATTAAATATTGAAAAACAAGAAAGTATTTTTAATAAAAAGCAAGTGGCCGATATGCATTCAAAAACCTATCTCTCCGATGCAATTTGCTATAATGCATGTAAAATTTCCGGCGATGTAAATGCCGCCGGTATTATTAGTATGACCAGGAGCGGATATACCGGATTTATGATTTCGAGCTACAGACCAAAGGCACGCATTCTGGTTTTCATGGAAGATAAAAACCTATTGGATACCTTGAGTATTGTTTGGGGTATAGAAACTTTTGGATACAAAAAATTTGCTTCGACTGATGAGACCATTGAAGATGTAAAAAAAATTGTAAAGGGATTTGGAAGAGTTAAGAAAGGGGATATAGTAATTAATACAGCAGCAATGCCTGTTCATTGGAAAGGAACAACTAATATGTTAAAGATTAGTTTAATTGATTAATGGTTTTATTTCCTGAGGTATTTATAAATAATGGATGTTGTTAAATTAAATTTATTCAAACAATTTTTTGGCGAATTATACAATGAATTTTGAATTTGAAAGTAATAAGGAAGCATCACTTTGGTTTAAAGCAATAACGATTTCTGTTTCTCTTTCTTTATTTATAATTCTTCCATTAATGAGTCTGAAAGTTGGAATTCCATCAGACGAACCAATTGATATAGCATACGGAAAAGCATCTCTTAAATTTTATTCTTCTTTCGGAAGCGACACATCATATGCAAATATCGTAGCATACGAAAACAAAAAATTTCCATTTCAAAAATATTATGGAGCAAGCTTTGAAGCGGGATCAGTTTTTATATCGAATGTATTAAGCACACCAATTTTTAAAACGCGACATGTTTTGTCAGCACTTTGTGGAGCGGTAGTAATATTATTTACTGTTTTAATTGCTGCTGAACTTTCTGGTTGGTTTTCAGCATTTATTGCTGTTGTTCTTTTAATTGCATCTCCGACTTTAATTGGGAATAGCTTATTTAATTCAAAAGACATCCCATTAGCAATGGGTTTCGCAATAGCTTTTTATTTCTTCATTAGAATCCTGAAATCACTACCCATTTTACCTCTTAAAAATTGTATTGGGGCTGCAATTGGAATTACAATTGCAATCAGTATCAGAATGGCAGGACTTTTATTAATTCCTTATTTAATTGCCTTTCTATTAATATTTTTTTCTGATAAGGATGAAATTCGAAAATCAGTTTTTTCTTCTGTAAATAATTCCTTAAAATTTATATTTACATTACTCCTGATTTCAGTCTCAGGATCTTTTGTGGGTTTTTTATTTTACCCGAATTTTTACCTGCATGGTTTTTCTCATGTAATTCAATCAATGGATTTGGTCAAAAGTTTTCCTGTTAAAATTATTATGCTTTTCAGAGGGGAATTAATTTATGCTCATGAAATACCATGGAATTATTTATTGATTTGTATGGGCAATACATTTCCATTAACTGTATTAGCCGGGCTTCTGATTTATTGCATAAGTCAAAAGAATATTTTAACTAAAACACCTGATTGGAAGAATTTTATTCTTATTTATAGTTCTCTGTTTATTTTAGTTTATACAATTGCAGCTCATCCATTAATGTATAATGGATGGCGACATGTTTTATTTATTTATCCGGTTTTAATTGTATCGGCTTCAATTGGATATTCCTGGATTTTTAATAGAATAAAATTATTGGCAATTAGGATAGCTGTGATGTTTATTTTTTTCGGATTTATTGGCAAAACTGTTTTTTGGATGTATGATAATCATCCTTATGAGTATGCATACTTTAATGAAATTAATGGTGGAATAAAAGGTGCAAATGGATACTATGAAACAGATTATCAACAATTAGGCGCATCAGCTTCTTTTAATTGGCTTGTTAATTCAAAGGAGTTTTTAAAAGACACCACTTCAAATAAAATTATTCAGACAAATAATATCGCATTGAAATACGCGGATTTAAACTTAACAGATTCAATACAGTTTGAAGAGGCAAGTTTTATACGGCTTACATTCCGACCAATGAATTATGCAATTATTTCTTCTATGTTCATTGAGAAAAATCTGGTCCAGAATTTTTATCCGCCAAGCGGAACTATACATATTGAAAAAATTGATGGAGTTCCTGTTTCGTGTGTTGTAAAATCAAAAAACAATTTTATACCGACAGGAATAAAATATTTCAATGAAAAAAATATTGATTCATCTGCAGTGTATTTGTTAAAGGGATATAATAGTGATCCCGATAATTTTAGAATATGGCCTCTTTTAGGCCATTGTTATGATCAAAATGGCGATTTTGAAAAGGCCCTTTTACTTATGAAAAAATATAAATCTGTTTTTCCGGATGATGAGATGGTGATTGGCGAGATTAACGACATTAACGAGTCGATTAGAAAAACCAAATCACTTTGATAAGGCTTCGTATTAGAGGAATTTAGTTCACCTGTATCTCATCAATAAACAACCAGCTAGGTTCTCCCTTGCCAAGATGCCACTGCGGACATTTCTGAATTGACTTTGCAAAAACTTTTATATAGCGGGCGTGCAATGGATTGAATGAGCATTCAATTGTAGGTGAACACATGATTCCACTCAAGTCGTCTTCTTCTACAACCATGTCTATTGAGAAAACCTGTTTCCAGTTTGTTTTATCATCCGAAATGAAGTACTCAACTTTAGTCGGATTAAATATCCATGCATCTCTTTTGTTCAGCCAGTCTGTTTGAATGTGCTTGATGGTTCGCTTCTCACCTAAATCAACAGTGGCTTCGAAATCTGTGCCGTGAAAACCCTGCCATGCACCGAATGAATTTGTTTCACCGAATACTTCATCCACCAAACCAAACTCACCATCGGCAGTGTACTGATAACTGTAAGGATATTTGTAGGTAACAGTTTTTTGAAAAGGGATTTTTTTGAAGTCAACAGTTTCTACAAGATGATTCAGATCAATATTTTTTGAAGCTGGATAAATAAATTTGCCATTTTTATGTTCTGCAAATACAGCAATGCTTTTTGAATTCTTAATTACTATTGGGAAATTATTGTAATGGATATAAACAGAATCTTTTCCGAAATAATCTCCTCCAAAAAAAATTACATTAGCTGAATCACTGACATCTCTCATATATATTGTCATTGAATCAGTAAAAGTTCTTGAATCATATTTGAAATATGGAACAGGAATTATTCTATCTGCATTAGAAATTTTTTCTAAAAAAGATTTTGTATCCGATTCTGTTGCTTCACTACTCATTGTCAACTTCAATTCTTCTCCATGTAAAATATCATCATGAGAAATAAAGCACGGAAGAAATTCTTCTTTCCCGTTTTTCAATTCTGATTTTCTTGCATAAATATTTTGCTCCGAAAGATTTTCTGAATTGATTGTAAAAGTTTTTCCGCTGTCGAGATGAATTTTTACTTCAGAAAATATCGGAGAACCGAGAGCATAATAATTTGAAGCAGGGCACACCGGATAAAATCCCATTGCACTGAAAACATACCATGCGCTCATTTGTCCGCAATCATCATTGCCAATTAAACCGTTTCGTCCTGTGTTATAAAAATTATTGAGAATGTATCGCACCTTGTCAATGCTCTTTGCCGGTTTACCAATGTAATTGTAGAGCCATGCGAAATGATGGCTCGGCTCATTGCCGTGTGCATACTGCCCGAGCAAACCACTGATGTCGGGTTGCTCACGACCTTTTAATTCAGAGTGAGCAGTGAAAAGTGAATCAAGTTTGTGTTCAAAGTTTTCGTTTCCTCCCATCAACTGAATGAGACCTGGAATATCCTGCGCCACTGCAAATAAATATTGCCACGCATTTGCTTCGGTATAATTCGCATTCACTTCAAACGGGTCGAAAGGCGAAATCCATTTTCCATGCTTGCGTGCAGTAAAAAATTTCGCTTCCGGATTCCAAAGGTTCTGGTAATAAGAACTGCGCTCATAGAACTTTCGTACAATTGTGTCATTCCAGTTCATTTGCTCTGCCATATGTGCAATACAATAATCATCGTATGCATATTCAAGTGTTTTGCTCACACTTTCATTTTCTTTATCACTAGGTATGTATCCTTTCTCCTGATAATAACCAAGACCGTTGCGTGTGTCAATCGCACTCTTTATCATTGCGCGCAATGCAAGTGTAGTATCAAAATCTTTTATACCCTTCATGTATGCATCGGCAATAACGGGAATGGAATGATAGCCAATCATGCAATCGGTTTCGTTGTTGCACAATTCCCAAACCGGCAGGCGACCGCTCTTATTGAATTTGTTTAGTAGCGAGCGAATGAAATCAGCATCGCGCTTCGGGTCTATGATAGTCATAAGCGGATGCAGCGCACGGTAAGTATCCCACAGCGAAAAAATATGATACTGATGATGACCTGCTTCAACTGTGTGAATGCTGTCATCCATTCCTCTGTATCTACCATCCACATCATCTTCGAGCGAAGGATGAATCATGCAGTGATAAAGAGAAGTGTAAAAGATGCTTCGCTGTTCTTCGGTTCCGCCCTTCACTTCAATCTTTGAAAGTGCGCGCTGCCATTTTGCTTTTGCTGAATCTTTAATTGCTTCGAAATTCCAATCAGGAATTTCTGTTTCAAGATTTCTTAGTGCGTTTTCAGATGAGACATAGGAGATTCCGACTTTCACAAATAAATCATTACTATTTTCTTTATCTAATGAGATACAAATTTTTTGATTCCTTAATGAATCATATTGTTTTTTTTCAAGCTTTGAATCCTCTATGTCGTAAGTAATAGTCATGCTATCAATTGACTTGGAAAATACAGCAGCAAAAAATATTTTCTCATCATTTGCCCAACCATTTGATTCACGCCAACCTAAAACAACATTGCCATTTGGTGATTGTTGAATATGACTCTTTGAGTTATTATCGCTTATGCCATGTAACAAATCAAGCATTACAAATTGCTTTTTATCTTTTTGAAAAATGTAATGCTGAAATCCGCAGCGCTCAGTTGCTGTGAGTTCGACTTGAATTCCATCATTCAATTCAACAGAATAAAATCCTGCTGATGATTTTTCATTCTTATGGCTGAATCCCATTTCGTAAGTGGAATCGAATGGAAACAAATTCAGGTTTTCTTTTTGAGATGGCATAAACATTATATCTCCCAAATCACCACAACCTGTTCCACTTAAATGTGTGTGACTGAACCCTTGAATTGTTGAATCATCAAAATGATAACCACTGCAATGTTCCCACCCTGTGGTTTTTGTATCGGGCGAAAGTTGCACCATTCCAAACGGAACACACGCGCCTGGAAATGTGTGTCCGGTTCCTGCAGTGCCAATGAACGGATCAACAGATTCAACTGGCGATTTTTCCTGATGAGAACATGAAGTCAAAAGTGAAAGGTGAAAAGTGAAAAGAGCAGCGACAAAAAAATATTTCATTTCAGGAAAGGGTTTTAAATATTAGTTACTTTTCGGAAAGAATTTTTGGTTTAAATATTTTTTCATAAATTTTTCCAGGTAAAATCAAACTCATTTTATCAATCGAGATTGACATTAACCACGATGCAATAAAAATAAGCACTAGTGAAAGTGGCAGAAGAATCATCATTGACTGATTGTAATGATGCTGATAATCCAACTGCAAAAGAAGCCAGCTTGAAAATGAACCGATAACGATTGGATGCAACAAGTATAAACTGAATGAGAGTTTGCCTAAAAAAGAAATGGGCTTAATACTTAAAATTTTATTGAGCAAAGGGGATAATATTATTCCGCATACTAAAAATGCGGAGCCATAAAAGTGAAATGAATCCCAGCTATGTAATACAAATTTCACAATAAGCTTCTCATATATTGATCCGGTAATATCCTGACCTGAAAAAAATCCACCAAACAAAATTCCGACCGCCAGCAAGATGATTTTTACTGGAATGCTCCATTTCTTTTTTCCGAATTCAATTAATTGCGGATAATAATTACTCAGAAGAATTCCAACAACAAAAGATGCATAAAAAAAACTTTCTGTTTTTATAAACAGAAATAGAAAAAGAGGATAGGTTATCCAACGATTGCGTAAATTATGAGTTAGTGCCAACAAAGCAAACACCATCATTGAACCAAACAACTCAATAGACATGGTCCAGTAAACAGTGTTGTATTTGCTATTCCCATAATAAAATACTTCAATGAAACTATTGTAAATCCAGTCATTAATATCAGGATTAAACTGCCAGAAAATTCCAAGCCACCATTCTGATTTTGAAATATGAGATGCAGGCACATTATAGAATAAATTAAGTTTTAAAAATATAAAAGCAATGGTTACGGTAAAAAATACCGGAATAAATAATCTGAAATATCTTTTTACCGCTGAAGAAATTAACAATGACGCATTGGTTCTGAAATATTTTTGACTTAACACAAATCCACTCAACACAAAAAAAATATAGACCGCAAAATTTCCATTCGTAAAAACACTCAATGGCGAATGACAATACCAGATTTCCAATTTTCCATCTTTAAAATGTGTTTGCGAATTATCTGCTGAAAAAGTTGCAGGATAAAATGCAATTACTAAATGATGCATAACCACCATCAAAGCAGCTAACCCTCTGAGCCCATCTAAATATTTTATTTTATGCAATGAAAATAATTTTTGTCTAACCTAATTAAATTGATATACGAATTTTAGTATTTCAATTAAGGCAAATTTTAATCAGTAAAATAATCAGCATCAGTCAATGCAAACCCTTCAGTATTGTAGTGCGCATAATTAAATCCTTTGTGCAATCCATAACCGCCGTACTCACCGGCTTTGTTAATGGCGATGAAGGCAACCTGAATGTCTTTTACTTTTTCCGAATATTTTTTCGCCACACGATTTACAACTTCCTTGCATGCTTCAACAGGCGATTTTCCTTGTCGCATCATCTCTACAACCATTGCGCTGCCAGCAGTTTTTATTACAAACTCTCCGTGTCCTGTTGCAGTGGCAGCTCCAATTTCATTGTCAACAAATAATCCTGCACCAATAATAGGAGAGTCGCCAACGCGACCGTGCATTTTGTAGGCGAGTCCGCTTGTGGTGCAAGCGCCCGATAAATTTCCATTTGCATCCATTGCAATCATTCCAATCGTGTCGTGATTTTCGAAATTGATTACTGGTGCGTACTTGCTGGTCTTCAACCATTCTTTCCACGCGGCTTCTGATTCAGGAGTCAATAAATTTTCTTTTTTGAATCCATTGTCGAGTGCAAACTTCAATGCGCCTTCGCCAACTAAAATTACATGCGGAGTTTTTTCCATCACCATTCGCGCAACTGAAACCGGATGAACAATGTGTTCAAGACAACAAACTGAACCCGCTTGTCCGTTTTCATCCATGATGCACGAGTCGAGTGTTACATAGCCGTCGCGGTCTGGTAATCCACCATATCCAACTGAAGTTACTTTCGGATCAGCTTCCGGAACTTTCACTCCGGCTTCAACTGCATCCAATGCACGACCACCAGCACTTAAAATTTTCCATGCTGCTTCATTTGCTGCAACTCCGAAATTCCAGGTACTGAGTACGAGTGGTTTTCCTGTAACAGTTTTTCCTGAAAAGGGATTTGAATCAAATGGAATGGCAAGCGCAGCTACACCTGCTGATGTTTGAGTAATAAATTTTCTTCGGGAAAGCATTTATTAAAAAAATTATGAAAATGTTCTGACTAAATGAAAGTATTACCCCATTAAAATACCAGCGATTGTTGCTGATAAATAGGAGGCAAGTGTTCCGCATAACAATGCACGCATTCCCAATTTTGCTAAATCAGTTCTGCGTTCAGGAGCCAATGCTCCGATGCCACCAATCTGCATTCCAACAGAACTGAAATTGGCGAAACCGCAAATTGCGAAACTCACAATCATTAATGCCTTTGGACTCAGCGTTTCTGAAACTCCATGTGTTAAATTAAAAAAGGCAACAAATTCATTAATTGTGATTTTTGTTCCCATCAGGGTTGCAACTGCACTCACATCTTTTGATGGTACTCCCATTGCCCATGCCATTGGATAAAATAGTTTTCCGAAAATCCAGTCCAGTGAAAGCACAAAATTAAGGTGTGTCCACACACCCACTTTTCCTAAAATAAAATCAAGCATTGCAATAACTGCCACGAAACCAATAATCATGGCTATCACATTCATAGCAATTTTAAAACCATCACCAGCTCCATGGGATATTGCATCAATTACATTGCTGTAAGGAGATTTAACCTGCAATTTTACCGTTCCCATTGTTTGACTCACTTCGGTTTCAGGCCAAACGATTTTTGAAATCACTAAAGCACCCGGTGCAGCCATTAAACTTGCAGTTAATAAATATTCCGGACTCGCACCAAAATTTACATACACAATTAAAATTCCGCCAGCTATGCAAGCAAGGCTTCCGCTCATGCTCGCCAGCAGTTCGCTCATGGTCATTCCTTTTAAGTACGGCTGAATCATTACCTGCGCTTCCACCTGCCCTACAAAAGCGCTTGCTACATTACTTAGTGCTTCGGCACCGCTCACTCTCATAACCCAGTTCATTGCAAATGCAATCACAGAAACAATTTTTTGCATAATTCCAAAATGATAAAAAATTGCGACCAGGGCACAAACCAAAATAATGGTGGCTGTTACACTGAATCCGAAGATGAACATGTTTTCAGCTCCATATGGTGAAGAGCCACCTGCATGATTGTCCACCATAACGCCACCATAAACAAAGGAAGCTCCCTGCTTGGCAAAACTCTCGATGTGCCCGATTTGATTTCCAATCCACTTGAAGAAATTGGTAACAGGTGTAACTTTTAAAACTAAAAACGCAATTGTTATCTGTAATAAAATTCCGCTGATGACAAGCCTGTAATTAATTCGTCGTTTATTGTTAGATGCCAGAAAGGCAATACCGAGAATTAAAACAATTCCAATTAATCCCTGAAATCTTTCCATGCTGATTTTCTTTTCGCTAAAGATGAAGAAGAATATTTAATCTCCAACTTTGAACTATTAACTAATTGCCGGATTTTACTTCACCCAATCTGCAACGAAAATATTTGTATCGTGTCCGCCACCGTTGTGACGGTTGCTGCAGAAAACCAATTTCTTGCCATCAGGCGAAAACATTGCGAAGGCATCGAAAGTATTCGAATAAGAAATTTTTTCTAAACCGGTTCCGTCAATATTGATAAGATATAAATTGAAAGGAAAACCTTTAGCGTGTTCAAAATTGCTGCTGAAAATAATATTTTGGCCATCAGGTGTAAAACTAGGCGCCCAATTCGCACCGGGTTTATCAGTTATCTGATGCACATCACTACCATCAGAATTCGCTACAAACACTTCCATTTTTGTTGGCGCAACCAAACCTTGCGCAAGTAATGATTTGTATTCTGTCACATCTTCGTCAGTAGTTGGTCGCGATGCGCGCCACACAATTTTTTTTCCGTCCGGCGAAAACCATGCACCACCATCGTAGCCAAGAGTGTTGGTGATTTGTTTTACATCCGAGCCATCTAAATTCATAGTATATAATTCCAAATCACCGCTTCGGTCGCTTGTAAATATCATCCGGTCGCCTTTAGGAGAAATTGTTGCTTCCGCATCATAAAAATTATTTGATGTCAGTTGTTTGCGAATGCTTCCTTTTAAATCAGCAGTGTAAATTTCAAAAGAGTTGTAAACAGGCCACACATATTTTTTCAGCTTCGTTTTATCTGGAGTTGGCGGACACGAATCAGCATTTGCATGTGTGCTTGCATAAAGCACAAGGGAATCTCCCGGGAGAAAATAAGAACAGGTAGTTCTTCCTTTTCCTGTACTCACTAAATGTTTGTTGAACGATTTTCCTTTTTTAGGTATTGCGCCGAAATAAATCTGGTCGCACATTACTTCCTTATGATCAGAAAACTGAAACACTAATTTTTTGCTATCAAAACTCCAGTAGGCTTCGGCATTATCGCCTCCAAAAGATAATTGCTTCACATTTTTAAAATGCTTTTCACCGGCAAAAATCAGTGAATCAGACGATGAAACAGTTTGAGCAATTAAATTTTGAGAGAGCAGAAATAAGCAGGAGAGAAGAACGAAATTTTTCATACAGGGCGGCAAATGTAATAACTGAATTTGCTTGCCAAAATTTACAATTTGAATTTAGTTAAAACAATAACTTCACCATTTATTCGATATGGGCTGAAATACTTTCAATGATTTACAAGTGGATAATATTAGATACATTATTATTTCATTGGAGGAATTGATTATGTCAGAATCTATAATCGTGTTTTAACAGAAGTCCAGATTAAATACCTTCTTGAAAAATAATTTTTTGTTTTGTAAAATTTATTGAAAGAAAATATTTCAATTCTGACATCGAATCCTAATTCTTTACTTTTGCCTTAATGATAAAACAAGTAGTTTTTTTTCTATTCGTTATAACCGGAATATATTTTTCAATTCATTTATCCTCTTGTGGTTGTAATAATACAATTGATTCTCACGAAGATAGTTTAACCACAATTGTGCAGGGCAATCGGCAATTAATGGATTTAACCATTCAAATCAGTGATAATCCTGATGATGCCGATTTATATTATCAGCGTAGTAAAGCTTTTATGCAAATTGATAGCATTCGTTTCGCTTATGATGATATAGAAAAAGCAATCAGCATTGATTCCACAAATGTGAAGTACCATTTTTTGTTAACTGATATTTTTTTACAGGGTAGTTATGCTGAAGGAGCAATTAGTGAATTGCAAACCATAATTAAATTGCAACCTGATAATATGTTTGCCAAAGCAAAATTGGCTAAAGTTTATTTATTCGTTAAGGATTACCAAAGTTCATTGGCGCAGATTGAGGATATGTTAAAGGCGGGTGATGAAAATCCGGATGCCTATTTCTTAATGGGTATGAATTATAAAGAATTAAAGGATACCATTCGAGCAATAGCAGCATTTCAGAAATGCGTGCAATACAAACAGGATTTTTATGATGCATTTATGCAACTCGGGCTTTTAAATTCGGCGCTTAATAAAAATCTTGCACCTTCTTATTTTGACAATGCAATAAGATTAGATAGCAGCAAAACAGAAGCCTGGTATGCAAAAGCAAAATATTATCAGGATAAAGCATTGGAATCTGATAAATCAAAAAACAGTGTTGATGCTAAAGTCAATTACGAGGCTGCAAAAAAAACATATCGCCAATTGATTGTTAAAAATCCGCAATACGAATTTGCGTATTTTAATCTCGGCTTTATTTATTTGCAGCAGGATTCAATAGATAAAGCTTTAAGACATTTCGAATTGGCTACAAAAGTTTCGCCACAATACGCTGAGGCATACTACTACAAAGGGTTGTGTGAATTAGTGACAGGGCAAAAAGAAAAGGCCGAAATTGATTTTCAGCAAACATTGAATCTGAAGCCGGATTATGAGGCAGCGCAAAATGAATTAAATAAGTTAAACGGAAATAAGTAAATGATAAAAATTACATTTCCTGATGGAGCTCAACGGGAGTATCAGAAAGGGACAACTGCAATGGATATTGCAAAAAGCATTAGCGAAGGTTTAGCCAGAAGAATATTGGCCGCAAAAGTGAATGACGAAGTAAGGGATTTATTGCGCCCGATAAATGAAGATGCTCAATTAAATTTCTTAGCCTGGGATGATAAAGACGGAAAGAGCACATTCTGGCACAGCAGTGCACACTTGTTTGCTGAAGCATTAGAGTCAATATATCCGGGCGCAAAATTTGGTATTGGTCCTGCAATTGATAATGGATTTTATTACGATGTTGATTTAGGAGGTCAGTCACTCACACATGAAGACTTAGTGGTTCTTGAGAAAAAAATGAGTGAACTCGCTGCAAAAAATTCTACATACAATCGTTCTGAAGTTTCTAAGGCTGATGCATTGAAATACTTCACCGAAAAAGGCGATGAGTATAAATTAGAACTTATCAATAATCTGAACGATGGTGAAATAACATTTTACCAGCAGGGTAATTTTACTGATTTGTGTCGTGGGCCGCATTTGCCAAATACATCATTAATCAAAGCAATTAAGTTGACAAATATTGCCGGTGCATACTGGCGTGGCGATTCAAATAACAAACAAATGACCCGCGTTTATGGCATCACTTTTCCTAAACAAAAGGAATTGGATGAATACATGGTTATGGTTGAGGAAGCCCGTAAGCGCGACCATCGAAAGATTGGTAAGGAGATGGAGATTTTCACATTTGACGATGACATTGGTCAGGGATTACCGCTCTGGCTTCCAAATGGAGGAGCAATGATTGAGGAGTTGGAAAAACTTGCTAAGACTTCTGAATTTCGCGCCGGATATTCAAGAGTTAAATCTCCGCATATAGCAAAAGAAAATTTGTATCTCACCAGTGGGCACCTTCCTTATTATGCTGAAAGTATGTTTCCTCCAATGGAAGTGGAAGGAACAAAATACTATTTAAAGGCAATGAACTGCCCGCATCATCATAAAATATTTTCTTCTTCTCCAAAAAGCTATAAAGATCTCCCGATTCGTTTTGCTGAATACGGAACCTGTTATCGTTATGAGCAATCCGGTGAATTGTTCGGTCTCATGCGCGTGCGAAGTATGAATATGAATGATGCTCATATTTATTGCACCGAAGAACAATTTGAAGATGAATTTCGCGGTGTAAATGAAATGTATCAGAAATATTTTAAAATATTCGGCGTAGATAAATACATCATGCGTTTCAGTACACATGACCCTGCAAAACTGGGTAAGAAATACCTGGATATGTCTGAGTTGTGGAAGAAAACCGAAGACATGGTTCGCCGTGTTTTAATTTCTTCAAATATTCCTTATGTCGAAGTAAGTGATGAAGCTGCCTTCTACGGTCCAAAGATTGATGTGCAGATTTACAGTGCCATTGGCAGGGAGTTTACTCTTGCAACAAACCAGGTTGATTTTGGTCAGCCCGCAAGGTTCAATCTCACATTTCAAAACAAGCTCAATCAACCCGAAACACCAATATGTATTCACAGAGCACCGCTTGGAACCCACGAGCGCTTTATTGGTTTTTTAATTGAACATTATGCAGGAAAATTTCCCTTATGGTTATCACCTTTACAGGTAATTGTTCTTCCGGTCGGAGAAAAATTTATACCATATGCAGAAATAGTAAAGGAAAAATTAAAAAATGCCGATATTCGCACCATTGTAGATGAGCGTAATGAAAAAATCGGAAAAAAAATCCGCGATGCCGAATTGAAAAGAATACCTTGCATGCTTGTAGTGGGAGAAAAAGAAGAGGCAAACCATCAGGTAAGTTTCAGAAAACAAGGTGAAGGAGATCAGGGCATAATGGGAATTGATCAATTCATTTCATTTGCAAAAGAAGAAATAGAAAATTATCGTTAAACTAAATTCATAAGCCATAGCACTTCCTTACTACCGTCCTCAGCCATTCCAGCGAAAGAAGGCCAGAGAACATCGCATCAACGAAGAAATTACCGCACTTAAAGTCAGAGTCAGCGGTGAGAATATTGAATCCGGAGTATATGATACCCGCGACGCCATTAAAATGGCAAAAGATTTAGAATTGGATTTGGTTGAAATTACACCCGGTGCCGATCCTCCTGTGTGCAAAATTATTGACTACAGCAAGTTTCTTTATGAAAAGAAACGGAAGGAAAAGGACATGAAATCCAAGCAGCAGAAAAATGTGATGAAGGAAATTCGGTTCACCCCGAATACCGATGATCACGATTTTGAGTTTAAAACCAAGCATGCCGAAAAATTTTTAGCCGAAGGAGCAAAGGTAAAAGCCTATGTGCAGTTCCGTGGCCGCAGCATTGTGTTTAAAGACCGCGGCGAATTATTGTTATTGAAATTTATTGAACGCTTGGTAGAATCCGGTTCAGTAGAAGCCCTTCCGAAACTCGAAGGCAACCGCATGCACATCATCATCAACCCGAAAGGCGCGAAGAAAAAAACTTGAGAGAATTGTTTAATATTCTGTCATGCTGAGGAACGAAGCATCTCTCTGTTAAAAATAAAACCCTGAATCAAATTTTGATTCAGGGTTTTATATTTTTGAATTAGGTAAGCATACCTGTATTTCCATTTAAACCTATACAGACCTATATTTATATTTCGAAAAAAATAAAATGAAAAGGCTGATCTTTTTAATCTCAATACTTGTCGTTGTTTTTGTTTCCTGTAAAAAGAAAGAAACAGATAATACTATCACTCCTGTAAAAAAAACTTACAAGATTTCTTACGAAATCGGTTGTACTGATTGTCAGGTTATTTATTACAGCGATTCATTGCAAACACAAGTTTCAGAAGACCATAAAAACAATTCGTGGACTTATACTTTTTATGGAAAGAAGGGGCAGGAAGTATTATTATTTGCTTACAATACTTCTTCAATGGCACAAGGAGTTACAGCCACAATAAAGCTGAACGATACCACTACTCTCGCAACCCACACCAATTATTGCCCCATTTCAGGATATTCATTTGTTGTTGACACTATACAATAGGATTTTTTTTATGATTCTTAGTGTTCTGAATTCGAATAATGAGATGCGCAATTTCAGTTCATAAGTATACATTTGCCCGCTCAAAAATTAAATCATAATGGCATTACAATGCGGAATAGTCGGCTTGCCGAATGTGGGGAAATCAACTTTATTTAATGCACTCAGCAATGCAAAGGCGCAGGCAGCCAATTTTCCGTTCTGCACCATTGAGCCAAACATTGGTGTCATCACAGTGCCCGATGAGCGGCTGAACGAATTGGCGAAACTCGTAAACCCAAATAAAATTGTTCCGACAGTTGTTGAAATTGTTGACATAGCCGGTTTGGTAAAAGGTGCAAGCAAGGGCGAAGGTCTCGGCAACCAGTTCCTCGGCAACATCCGAAACACCGATGCTATCATTCATGTTGTTAGATGTTTTGATGATGATAATGTGATTCATGTCGACGGATCTGTGAATCCTGTGCGCGATAAAGAAATTATCGACACCGAATTGCAGTTGAAAGACCTAGAAGCAATAGAAAAGAAAATTGCAAAAGAGAAAAAGCAATTAAAGAACGGCGACCGCGAAGGCAAGCGTGGATTGGAAGTCTTGGAGATTTACCTGAAACATTTACAGGAAGGAAAAAGTGCTAGGAGTGTACCTGTTGCCGATGAAGAAAAGAAAATTGTAGCCGATGCATTTCTGCTTACTGATAAACCTGTTTTATATGTATGCAATGTTGATGAAGCCAGCGTGCTCACCGGAAACAAGCATACACAAGCTTTAACCAATGCTGTGAAAGACGAGAATGCACAGGTCATTATTATTTCAGCAAATATTGAGGCCGAGATTGCAATACTCGAAAGCGCTGATGACCGCAAAGCATTTCTGAGCGACATGGGTTTGAATGAACCCGGAGTAAATAAACTTATTCACTCAGCCTATAAATTATTAAATCTGGCTACTTACTTCACTGCTGGTGTTCAGGAAGTACGCGCCTGGACCATTCACATTGGTGATACAGGGCCAAAAGCCGCAGGTGTTATTCATAGTGATTTCGAAAAAGGGTTTATACGCGCCGAGGTAATTGCGTACGATGATTTTATAAAGTATGGTTCCGAAGCAGCATGCAGAACTGCAGGCAGATTAAGGGTGGAAGGAAAAGAATATGTGGTAAAGGATGGAGATGTAATGCATTTCCTTTTTAATGTGTAATTGATTTTTCTATGTGCATTTTATACATAAAGTAGTTTTAGTTTCATTGTTATGTAAATTTAAATGATGTTTGTATCGTGAAATTTATTTTTCTTTTATGATAGCATCAATCAATCCATTTTCAGGAGAAGTATTAAAAGAATTCTCATCTATTTCTGCAAATGAAATTTCTGAAAAAATTTTATATGCTGATAATGCATTTAAACATTGGAGAAAAACTTCTTTCGATGAAAGAAAAAAACTGATGTTGAACTTAGCTAATGAATTGCTTTCACATAAAGCAGAGCATTCAAAACTTATTTCTCTGGAAATGGGAAAACTGATTGTTGAAGCAGGATTGGAAATTGAGAAATGCGCACGCATGTGTAGGTATTATGCTGAAAATGCTGAAGAATTTCTTGCCAATGAAATTATTGAAACCGATGCCGCGAAAAGTTTTATTGCATACGAACCAATGGGTGTAGTATTAGGAGTTATGCCATGGAATTTTCCTTTCTGGCAAGTGTTAAGGTTTGCGGTTCCTTCAATTATGACAGGAAATGTAATTTTATTAAAGCATGCATCTAATGTTCCACAGTGTGCAATAAAAATTGAAGAATTGTTCATTTCTTCAGGTTTTCCAAAAAATATTTTTCAGACCTTAATAATTAACGCGAAGGAAGTTGCATCTGTTATTGAAAACCCTGTTGTTAAAGCGGTGTCATTAACGGGTAGTGAGGAAGCCGGAAGTCATGTTGCAGCAATAGCAGGGAAGCATATAAAAAAAGCAGTTCTCGAATTAGGTGGTAGCGATGCATTTATTGTTTTTGAAGATGCTGATATGAAAATTGCAGTGGAGAATGCTGCGAAATCGCGTTTAGGAAACGATGGGCAAAGTTGCATTGCAGCAAAACGATTTATTGTTTCTGAAAAAATAATTGATGAATTTACTCAGCTGTTGAAAGAAAAATTTCTAGAGTTGAAAAAGGGAAATCCATTAGACAATGATACACAAATAGGAGTGATGGCTCGCGAAGATTTGGCAATTGAATTAGAACACCAGATGAACAAATCAATTGCCCTCGGAGCTCAATTGATTTGCGGTGGTAATAGAGAACGAGCTTTTTTCGAACCAACAATTTTATCAGATGTAAAACCAGGAATGCCAGCTTTCGATGAAGAATTATTTGGACCAATAGCACCAATTATTTCTTTTACAACAGAGGAAGAAGCAATTGAACTTGCAAATAATTCAACCTTTGGATTGGGAGGTTCAATTTGGTTGAAAGATGTTGAGAAAGGATTAAAACTTGCTGCTCAGGTGGAAAGCGGAAGTGTTTATGTAAATACTTTAATGAAATCAGATCAGCGCCTGCCATTCGGCGGAACTAAAAAATCAGGTTTTGGTCGAGAACTTGGCCGCCAGGGCATTCACGAATTTGTGAATGTTAAAAGTGTAATGGTTAATTAATAAAGAATAATTATTTTCAGTACTAGACAATTTAAATAAAAGAGCCCCAAGAAATTTTCTTGGGGCTCTTTTATTTTCTGTTGTAAGTTAATTATTCAGCTTTAACAATTCTTTCCGATAAAATCAACTCATCGTCAACTTTTATTTCGAGGAAATAGATACCGGCTTTTAGTTCGTCGCCAATCATTATTTCTCCTGATACTTCTTTTAACTCAAGTAATTTTTGACCGAGAACATTATAAACACAAATAGTCGAAACTTCATCCAATTGAACTGTCAGGTAATTTGTAAATGGATTTGGATAGAAAATATAACTATTATCATTTGTTAAACCTTCAACTTTACAATTAACTGTAATTGTAATGTAGTTCGAAAGTTTTGTACAGCCTGTTGCTGTTTTTGTAACAAGACAACGATAGTTACCTGCCGCAGTGGCTGTATATGAAGAATTTGTAGCTCCTGATATTGAAATTCCACCTTTTCTCCATTGAAAAGTTACACCACTCTGAACATTTACATTCAATACAACACTCCCTCCGGCGCAGAAAGTAGTCGCTCCATTCGCAGTAATTGTTGCAGTAGGAGTGGCAAGTTTTGTAATTAATATTCCATTACTTGTTGAACTTCCGCAAGGGTATATAACAGTACAGGTAAATGTTCCAGAAACTGAAGCAGTATATGTACTGTTTGTTGCTCCACTAATGTTTACATTGTTTTTAAGCCATTGATATGCAGAACCTAAAGGTGATACAACCAAGACCGCATTTCCGCCAGAGCAAAACGATGCTGTTCCGCTTTGAATTGAAGCTTGAGGTGTGGTTGGTGGATTTGAACTAACAATAGCAGTTGTTGTTCCTGAACATTGGTTAGCATCATAAACTGTAACTGAATATGTTCCTGGGGCTAATCCGGTTAAAGCAGAAGAAGTTGAATTATTATTCCAAATATAATAGTAAGGAGCAGTTCCTCCACTTACCAGTGTTTGTATAGATCCGTTATTCGAACCGCAATTCGCGTTGATTGCATAAGCTGAAATTACTGGTGAAGGTGTTGTTGTTATTGTTACACTTAAAGTCGAAACACATCCAGTGCCTGTTGAGTAAACAGTAACAGTAAAAGTACCAGCTGCTAAGTTTACTATATCTTCAGTAGTTGCGCCATTGCTCCAGAAATAGTTATAAATTCCGGTTGGTGACACTGTTAAATTAATACTGCCATTTGGGTTATTGCATGAGGCATTTAAGTGGCTTTGTGAAAGTGTAATTCCGGTATTTGAACCAATTATTGTTACTGTCAAAGAATTAGAACACCCGGAGCTATTGCTTACAGTTACAATATATGTACCAGCAAACAGATTACTTATATCTTGTGTAGTAGCACCATTTGTCCAGATATAATTGTAATTTCCTCCTGGGGTTACAGTTAAATTAATACTTCCGTTTGCAAGGCCACAACTTGCATTTACATGAGTTTCGGTTAGAGTTCCGTTGTTTCCGTTGGTAATAATTATGCTCAATATTGCTGAACATTGTGTTCCAGTTGAATAAACAGTTACATAATAAGTACCGGCAAGTAAATTTGAAATATCTTCTGTAGAAGCACCATTACTCCAGATGTAATTATAGTTTCCAACCGGTGATACAGTTAGATTAATACTTCCATTTGAATTTCCACATGAAGCATTAACATGTGTTTGACTGAGTGTAATAGCAGGAGTGGTGGTGATTGTTACACTCAAAGTTCCACTGCAGCCTAAACCAGATGTTACAGTGACAGAATAAGTGCCTACAATAAGCCCAGTTAAGTCTTCTGTGGTTGCATTGTTGCTCCAATGAAAAAGATATGGAGCGGTTCCATTAGTTACTGTCAGATTAATACTGCCATTCGGATTTCCACAAGAAGAATTTATATGAGTTTCTGCCAAAGAAATTGTTCCCGAATTAGCAATTACTGCATAATTTACTGAAGTGCATCCATTAGCATCTGTTACTGTCACAATATAAGTTCCTGCAACTAAGTTACTTAAATCTTGGGTGTTTGCGCCGTTGGTCCATTGATAAGAATATGGAGATGTTCCTCCGGTAACAGTTAAATCAATGCTTCCATTTGCATTTCCACAAGAAGCATCAATGTGGGATACAGTTAAAGCAGGTCCGGCGATATTTGTAATTATTGTAGATAAAACATTTGAACATCCTGATCCACTAGTAACCGTCACAGAATAACTGCCGGCTGAAATGTTAATTAGATCTTGTGAAGTAGCGCCATTACTCCATAGATATGTTAGTAACCCTCCTGAACCTCCTATTACTGTTAAATCAATGCTTCCATTTGCATTTCCGCAAGTAGTATTAATATGTGTTTGCGATAATTGAATTCCTGCTCCGACTGTAATCTTCACAGTATCTAAACCTGTGCAACCATTTTGGTTTGTGCCAACTACAGTGTAAATTGTCGTAGCAGAAGGTGAAGCAATTGGGTTTGAAATACTAGGATTGCTTAACCCGGTTGCCGGGGTCCATGAAAAATTTATAACACCTGAACCGGTTGCATTCAATTGGGTGGTAGTTCCAGAGCAGATTGAATAATCACTGGCAGATCCAATTAAAATTGGTGGAGCCAAAACTCCAACATATGAATAGGCGGAACCACTGCATCCTATTGAAGAAACAAAAGTAACAGTATAGGTTGTTCCATTAGGTGGACAAGCTATAACTGTTGCTCCTGTAGAAACATTAAGACCAGTTGAAGGAGACCATGAATATGTCCCTGCGAGAGTTCCTCCATTAGTGGAAGCTGCTACAAGAGTTAAACAACTACCTGGGCAAACACTGCTTTGATTAGGTGTAATACCTATTGAAATAGTTTGAATAGTTACAGCAACGGATTGTGAAATACCAGTATTTTGACAACTATTTGTTACAATTACTCTGTACTGAACTGAAGTGCCACTTGATCCTGCAGCACCGTAATTTGAATTTGTTGCCCCATTTAAATTCGACCATGATGAACCTCCACTTGTACTAGCCTGCCATTGATAAGTAAAAGGAGAACCACCATTAGCAATAGATGTAAGATTTGCTGTTGCACCAGCACAAATTAAAATTGGAACAGGATTCGTAATTGTCACAATTGGAGTAGGACAACCAACTGTAAATGAAGCAATCATACTTGTATGAATACTGCAGTGATAATTATATGTACCGACTTTATTTGGAACATAAATAAAAGTCGTCGAACCTGAGTTGATATTCTGATTCCATGTATTTGCTCCTGCTGGAATAGTTGTTGATGTGGTTGTATGTTGGCCACTTACCCAAATCCATTTAACAGTATCACCAAGTAATATGTTAAAACTCGTTGGTGAAAAAAAGTTGCTGTTAACAGTAATAATTTGAGTAGCTGAAAAACCATTGAAACAAAAAGCAGAAAGAATGGCGAGAAATAGAAAATGTTTTTTCATTGAATTTTAATTTAATGCTGTGCAATTTAATAGTAAATTGCATAAACATATTCATTTAGATAGGGTTTGATTATTACGCTTTCAATAAATTTTAGGAGTAAATCCTTTTTTATTTAGGCCTTCTCGAGTTCGAAAACTGTTATCTCAGGAGCTATTCCTACTCTGCCCGGATAAAAAAGAAACCCTAATCCACGGTTAACATATAATTTCTGATTGTCGTTTTCATAAAGCCCTGCCCATTGTTTATATAGCCATTGAGAGGGACTCCATTTTATTCCCGGAATTTCAAATCCAAACTGAAACCCATGTGTGTGTCCTGAAAAGGTTGCTGCAATGTCTTTGTAATTATTATTTACCTGAGCATCCCAATGAGAAGGATCATGAGATAGCAGTAATTTCAATTTAGCATCCTCTGAACCTTTGTACGCTTTTGCTAAATCACCATACTTTGTAAAGCCATGTAATGCACCCCAGTTCTCTATTCCAATTAAAGCAATATCATTTCCCGGTTCTCCGATTCGGATGTGCTCATTTAATAATAATTTCCATCCTAAATCTTTGTGGAGTTCTTTAAGTTTTTCTAAATTTTGGTCTTTAGCTTCTTTTGTTTCCCATTGAAAATAATCTCCATAATCATGATTTCCAAGAATAGAATAAACGCCAAGAGGTGCTTTTATTGAACTCAGATATTCTTTAAAAGGAAGGGCCTCTTCATATCTGTCATTGACTAAATCACCTGTAAAAAATACAATATCCGCTTTTTCATTATTAACCATTTTGATGGCTCGTTCAATTGGCGTTGTGGATATGAAAGAACCGGTATGCAAATCTGATATCTGGACTATTTTCTTTCCGATAAATGCATCAGGAAGGTTGGCCAGTTTTAATTTGATTCTATAAATTCTATAGTTAAATCCAGTCTTAACCATTCCATAAACAAAATTGAAAAGAAAGAAGCCGGAAACAACTAAACCAGTTTGAGAAATAAATTTTAGTCTGGAAATTCCTTCTCCGGTTTTTGATGGAGTAATAGTTTGTGCAACCCATCGCACTCCTCTTAACGAATCATCGGTTAATAAAAAAACACTGATAATCAGTTTCGTAAAAAATAAAATAAAAATGGTGGCAAATAAATAAGTTCTTACTCCGGTTGGCCAGTCCTGCCATTTACTCATTGCTGATATTAAAATAACTAAAATCGTTGAAGCACTAAATCCCCAGAATAAAAAATAGGAAAACCTCTTCCAGAAAATTGAAAAAGAGGAAGAAAGCAACCGAACTGCCTGAAAGCTGTAAATATCAATCAATAAAATAATGCCAATTAAAATTAATATCGGTACGAAACGGGATTGATGCATGATAATTTTTGAGAATAACAAGTTGACGATTAAAACTGTTCAATATTTTTATGAGCAAAACTCATTGTTACATTTGAATCGATGAAAAGCGCATTCACAATAGTATTTATTTACCTTATTATTTTTTCAGCGACTAATTCTTTTTCGCAAAATCATAAATTTTCATTAGCGGACAGTTTGCGTGGAGGACTAATTTCGCAACGAACTTGTTACGATGTATATTATTACGATTTGTTTGTTCGGGTAAATGTGCTGAAAAAAAATATTGAAGGCACCAACAACATATACTTCCACGCTAAAGAAAAATTTACTGAACTTCAAATTGATTTATTCAACAGCATAAAAATTACTTCTGTTCTGTTTCGTGGTGAAGAATTAAAATACAGGCGAATAGCTGATGCTGTTTTTATCACTTTCCCATTTGAACAACAACCAGGTGATACCGGCAAATTATTTATAGCTTTTAACGGAACTCCAATAAGTGCAAAAAATCCTCCCTGGGATGGCGGTTTTGTTTGGAAGAAGGATTCCAATGGTAAAGATTGGGTGGGAGTTGCTTGTGAAGGAACCGGCGCAAGTTTGTGGTGGCCTACAAAGGAATATTTAGGTGACGAGCCCGATAGTATGAAAATAACTTTTAGCGCACCTTCAGGATTAACCTGTGTAAGCAACGGAAGATTGATTAATCATTTTGATAATTCAGATCATACAACGAACTGGATTTGGAAGGTGAGTTATCCCATTAACAATTATAATGTCACTTTCAATTTAGCAGATTATGCATTAGTGACTGATACATTTGTTCGAAGTAATGGTTCAAAGTTGTCTCTTGATTATTATGTTTTGAAAGAGAATGAATGGAAAGCAAAACAACATTTTCAGCAGGTGAAAACTATGATGGCTTGCTATGAAAAATTCTTTGGTGAATACCCTTTTGGTCGCGATGGATATAAATTAGTAGAGAGCTTTTATTGGGGAATGGAACACCAGACTGCCGTTGCTTATGGCAATCAATATCAAAATAATAAATGGGGATTTGATTTTATAATCATTCATGAAACCGCCCACGAGTGGTGGGGTAATAATGTAAGTTGTCAGGATTTAGCTGACATGTGGATACACGAATCTTTTGCCACTTATTCAGAGGCTTTGTTTGAAGAATGTACTCGTGGGTATGATACTTCTGTAGCATATCTGTTAAATCAGAAATGGAATATTGAAGATAAGCAACCAATTATAGGACCTTATGGGGTTAATTATGAGCATGGTGATAATGACCAGTATTTTAAAGGAGCATGGATGATTCACACTTTTCGAAACATGCTGGCAAATGATGAATTGTTTTTTTCGATTCTAAAGGGAATTCAAAACCAGTTTGCTTTAAAATGCATAAATTCTGATCAGCTCATTCAGTACATTAATGGTAAATGCGGGGTTGATTATAGTTGGTTTTTTAATCAGTATCTGCATTATGCAACTGTTCCTGTTTTCACTTATAGCTTGAAACAAAAAGGAAAGAATTTGGAACTTTATTATAAATGGAAATCTGATGTACAGGAATTTCATTTGCCCATTAAAGTAGTTTCAAATGTATCCGGAGAATTTGCCGAAAGAAAAGAGACTTTCATTAAAATATTTCCAAATACAGGTTGGCAAAAGGTTGTTATATCTGATTTAAAAGCTAAAGACTTTTTGGTTGATCAAACGAGTGTTTATTGTAAAGTTGAATTTGTTAAAAAATTGAAAGGGATTAAACTTTGAATAAAAAATAAAAACTTTGAGAGCAGTCAATCCAAGAAATCGTATTTATATACCCATTCTTATTGCAACTAATTTCTTGCCGATATATTTTTATGCAATTGGGGGCTGGACCGTATTTATGTTTTTCTATTTGTACTGGTTAGAAACAGTAATACTTTCATTCTATACTTCTTTAAAAATAATTTCAGCTTCTGGCTACTCCGGGAATGAAGAAGCACCTTCTGTAAATAGAAAAATAATTATAGCAATAAAATTTTTTATTGCACGGTTTTTATTGTTGTGTTTTTACCTTATGTTTTTAGTTGCATTTATCGGTTTCATTGGAGAAGATAAAGATGCCATGCTTAAATCGGTACTGGCAGTTGTATTTCGTGATGAGAATTTTAACATAGCCATTGCCGGTTTTGTACTTAGCCATGGATTTGATTTTATATTTAATTATCTATTAGCCGATCAGAATAAAAAAGTAAAAGCTGAAGGATTCACCTTGTTTTTTGATGCCAGGATTATTGTTATTCATGTCTCAATTGTATTAAGTGCTTTTGCAATTACATGGTCACCCGATAATCAAATTGCCGGTCATACAATTGGTTCTTACTTAGCCCTCACAATTTTTATTGTTATAAAAACAATGGTCGATGTTTTTCATTTAGTATCACAAAACGATAAGCAATTTGAAATGCATATTCATAATAATATTTAAATAGTCTGTTGAATTTTATTATTCTTGATTTTTAAAATTTTCAACTAAAATTTAAAAAATGAAAGCATACATATTTCCCGGGCAAGGCGCCCAATTTGTTGGAATGGGGAAAGACCTTTACGAGAATAATTCTTTAG
Source organism: Chitinophagaceae bacterium (assembly GCA_947469485.1). GTDB lineage: Bacteria > Bacteroidota > Bacteroidia > Chitinophagales > UBA10324 > UBA10324. The sequence continues at coordinate 168,818 of CANIPU010000005.1, forward strand.
CAAAAGAATATTTCGAAAAGGCCAACAGCATTCTTGGCTTCCGTATTACCGATTTAATGTTCAGCGGAACTGATGAAGATTTGAAACAAACCAAGGTTACTCAACCGGCAATATTTTTACATTCAGTAATAAAGGCATTTACCCTTGGCGAAAACTTTAAACCCGATATGGTGGCAGGTCATTCGCTTGGTGAGTTTTCAGCACTAGTCGCAAATAAATCTTTAACTTTTGAAGATGGTTTGAAATTGGTTTCTAAACGAGCACTTGCCATGCAAAAGGCTTGTGAGTTAAATCCATCAACCATGGCAGCAGTACTTGGTTTGGATGATTCGAAAGTCGAAGAAATTTGCGCTTCCATAACTGAACATATTGTGGTTGCCGCCAATTACAATTGTCCCGGTCAGTTAGTTATCAGCGGTTCCATTGAAGGAATAACTGTGGCATGCGAAAAATTAAAAGCAGCAGGAGCAAAGCGCGCATTAGTGTTGCAGGTTGGCGGCGCCTTTCATTCTCCGTTAATGGAACCTGCAAAAAAAGAATTAGAAGAAGCAATTAATGCAACTCATTTTTCAAATCCAATTTGCCCTGTCTATCAAAATGTAAATGCAAAGGCAGTATCAGATCCAACTGAAATTAAATTAAACCTGATATCTCAACTCACTTCACCCGTTCGCTGGACACAAATGGTGCAGAATATGGTAGCAGACGGAGCAACCGAATTTTTTGAATGCGGCCCCGGAAATGTGCTGCAAGGGTTGGTGAAAAAAATTAATCGCGAATCGGTGACGATGGCGGTTTAACTAAAAGTTTGTTTCGTGTAAAGAAATTTTATTAAAGGCTTGTAAGTTCAATTTTTCTTTATTTCATTTGTTTCCAATCAAAAAATCTAACCACAAAAAACTTTACCATGAAAATCAAAAGTTTAATTCTCGCAGGTTTTTTTGCAATTGCAGGATTTAGTGCAAATGCAAGCAATTCATCACTTTTCAGCTACGACAAAGCAGCTGTAAATGCAAAAATGAATAATGTAAGTGCTGTTGAAACTTATGTAAACCAAAATGATGGTGTTACTGTAAGTTCATTGAATGCCGATGGTCAGCAATTAGTTGCTGCAGCAAACCTATCAGAGGAAAACAGCTTGAGTTCTTCTTTATTAGACGGACCAGCAGGTGTTCCTTCCTTTATCTGGGGTTGTGTTCTTGGATGGATTGGAATATTAGTTGTTTATCTTGTTACTCAAGATGGTGACGAAACTAAAAAAGCACTTTATGGTTGCTTAATTGGATGGGGTTTAGGTTTCTTATTGTACATTCTTTTTGTAGTTGTAATCTTCGGAGGAAGTTTCTTTGCGTTCTAAGGTATTGTTTAGAATAAGTTTACTTATAATTTTTACACTGCTGTCCAAGCAAATGCTTGGACAGCAGTTTTTTAGGGTAAAGGCAGATTTTTCAATCAAAGAAACAATGAGAGATGGAAAATCAAATCTTACAATGGGAACAGTCTATTTTGATAAAACTGCGAAGCGATTGGTTTATCAAATCAAATTTCCAGAAAAAGAAACCCTGGTGCTCACTGATTCTTTTTATTACAGATATAAGGACGGAAAAATAATAGAGCAAAAAAAAGCCGTTAATATTTTAAGCTTTTCAATATTTAACCTTGCTCTAAGTAGTAAGATGTCAAATTTTGGATTGGATGGTAATCCGGCTTTTAAATTAGTTGATGTAACAAAAGAAGACAGCTTAATTATTTCAACATGGAGCCCTGCTGTTGAGAAATTAAAAGAAATAACCGGCAATGTTTTAATCTCTCAAAAGAAAAAGCAACTATTTGGTCTGGTGTTTTTTGATAAAGACGGAAAACTTTTATCAAAGCAATTTTTTGAAGAGTATAAAAATTTTAAGGGACTTGAATTTCCGGGAATTATAACTCAAATAAATTTTCTTGACGGTAAAGAGTTTTATAAAATTACTACATTTAAGAATGTGGTTGTAAATGACATGAATGAAAACAATATTTATAATTATTCTATTCCTGTTCAGTAGTTTTTTTGTTTCAGCGCAAGAGGCAGGTAACCATATTGATTTCAACCGGCTTGGATCTGCAATGGACCCGGGCATACATCATCACAAGTATAATTACAAAGGAGTTCATAGCGAGGTTGATTTTGTTTTCACCTCACTTTTTATTTTTTATAAAAGTTTTGTTTCATCGCAGGATGTTAACTCATGCACATTTATTCCTTCGTGTTCAGAATATATGATACAGGCAATAAGAAAAAAAGGAATGATTGTAGGCGCAATGGCCGGCTTTGACCGGCTAACACGCTGCAATGGCTTAAGCCCTGAAAAGTATGGGTATGATCAGGACAAACATGTTTTTATAGATCCTGTCAATTAATGAAAAGATATTTGTTTTTTGCTTCCATGTTGTTTTCAATGACTTGCAATGCGCAGAATTTATTTGACTTGCAGCATACTCAGTCATTTGCAAATTACTTATATGAGTCAGGTCAGTTTAAGTTAGCTGCCGAAGAGTATGAACGCTGGTTGTTTTTTCAGCCGGGTAATGACACGGCATCGTTGCAATTGATGAAATCTTATAGAAAAGGTGGATTGTATTTGGAAGGAATTGCAAAAACAAAATTGCTTTTTTCAGGAAATGAAAAAATGAATGGGCTTCAATCAAAGGAGTATTCAATGCTTCTTTTATTAAACAGAAATTTTACAGTAGTCGATTCGTTTTTAAAAACAGAAACAAGTTTTTCATCTCTTGACAGAGATTATTTGTTAATGAATGAGAATTTGTTGCAGAAAAAATGGAAAGCCGCAGAGCAGATATATTTAAATAATAGTAACCCAGATTCAAGAGCTTTTTCTCCTTATTCTATTGTATTTAAGAGTTATAAAGAACTGCCGCACAGGTATGCCGGACTTGCAATGACCATGTCAACCATTATTCCAGGAACAGGAAAAATTTATTCCGGAGATTGGAAGGACGCATTGTTTTCAATCTTGTTAATCGGGGCATCAGGTTATCAATCATATCGCGGGTTCGAGTCAAAAGGGGTTAAGAGCGCTTATGGCTGGATATTCGGGGGATTCAGTGCTGGTTTGTATTTTGGAAATATTTATGGTTCATATAAGTCGGCTAAAGATTTTAATCACAGACATGAAAATGAATTGCTTAAAAAAGCAACTGATTTATTCAGTATTAACCTTTAATTTATTTCTGGCTTTTTCAATACAGGCACAGGATATAGCCGGTGTTTTTGTTTTAGCCAATAAAATGAAGCTGGAAGGAAATTATGAAGCTTCTATAAAATTATATCAGCGTGTTAGCTTTTTTGGTGATGGTTATAAAAATACTGAATGCCTGATTGGAACTGCAGATTCATATTTTAATTTGAAAGATTATAATAAGGCAGCTGAATTTTATGAATTTGCTTATTTCAGTACTACAAATGATAGTTTGAAAAATTTGATTGCGTTAAGCAAATCTGCAATTTTCATCTACAATAAAAAATTTCTGGAAGCGCTACAAGAATTGTTCAGTATAGAGGCCGAAGAGGGAAATATAGCAAAAGCTAAAAATATTTATCTGGCAACTGCATATTATGGATTGAATAGATTCAATGATTGCAAAACTGTTTTGTTTGATTTGATAAGTGACACCGTATCAAAAATGCTATTAGATAGATTAATTAAAAGAGCTGAACGGGCGCAACGAAAAAATCCTAAAACAGCAAAGATTCTATCTATGATTATTCCAGGAATGGGACAATTTTATGCTGGTGATATAAAAAACGGAATTAATTCTTTATTAATTACAAGTGCATTTATGTATTTGATGGTTAACACTTCAATACAATATTCAGTTTTCGAAGCTACCTCCGTTCTTCCATGGTTTTCACGATACTATGTTGGCGGATTTAACAGAGCTCAAACAATAACCATTAACAGAGTTGAAGATCGACAGTATCAAATTTATTTACAGATTATGAAAATTGTTGAGCAAAAAAGCTGACTAGTTTTTTACAGCATTCAGGGCATTACTAAGGTCATCAATAATATCTTCTACATTTTCAATTCCAACAGATAATCGAATTAAGCCATCTGTGATTCCAAATTTCAATCTTTCTTCTTTTGGTACCGGAAGATGGCTCATGCTTGCCGGATGTTGAATGATAGTATCGGCCGTGCCTAATGAGACAGCTAGCGTGCAGAATGATATGTTGTTCATCAAATCAATTCCTGCATTCAATCCACCTTTTAATTCAAAACTTAACATGCCGGTGAAATTTCTCATTTGTTTTTTTGCCAAATTATAATCAGAGTGGGAGGTGAGTCCACAATAATTTACATGTGAAATTTTAGAATGATTTTGCAGGTATTCTGCAATCTTAATTGCATTACTGCAATGCCTATCCATTCTTAATTCCAGTGTTTTCATTCCCTGAATCAGCGTCCATGCATCAAATGGGTTACCGTTAGCACCAATCAGTTTTGCAATAGGGGTTACTTTTTTGTTGAATTGCAATATATCTCTGCCAAGCAATACACCACCAATTGCAGTTCCATGTCCGTTTAAATACTTGGTTGTAGAGTGTAAAACAAAATCAACTCCATATTGAAAAGGTTGTTGTAAATAAGGAGTTGCAAAAGTGTTGTCGATAGCACAAAAACAATTGTATTTTTTAGCTAATGCTCTTAAAGATTCAATATCATAACAAGCCATGGTTGGGTTGGAAGGTGTTTCGATATATATCATTTTAATTGAAGAGTCTTTTTTAAGAATATCTTCAACCAACGAAAGGTCTTTCAATTCAACAATTACAGGAGCAATATTTAAAGGCTCTAAAATCTGATGGAGTAATGCACTAGTTCCTCCATACAAAGTTCCTTGTGTTAATACTTTTTCTCCTGGTTTTAAGTAACTGAAAAAAAGAGCAGAAATAGCTCCCATTCCACTACTGAAAATTTTGGATGCCAATTCAAGTTGTTC
>CANIPU010000006.1 GCA_947469485.1 Chitinophagaceae bacterium
AAAGGGTAGTAGCTTTCATATTCTTACCAGTCCCCAATGTTATAATTAGCGCATCTGCGTTTTGGATTGAATTTAATAGGTCAGCTTTATTAGTTGCATCACCAAGTATCATATTTAACGATTTTTTCTCTTCTATATCAATTTCAGATCGAGAAAGGGTCGTTATCGAATGATTTCTATTTAATCCTCTTTTTACTGTTTCTAATCCTATTCCAGCCGAGGCTCCTATGATTGTTATATTCATTTTGCTTTTTTATTGATTTCTATTTTGAGCTGACCGCTAACGTTTTGCGTGTAGGCGATGTTGCCTTGTGTTGCGCCTGCGGCAAGGCAATATTGCTTACACGCTGTTATAGGTAGCCAAATTTCACCCTACAGCTCTTATACAGTCTACATCTGGATTGTATTGAATTTGCAAATCATTATTCTTCCATATGGCCTTGCAGCTTTTCAATCTTTCACTTCCACCTTGATTATAATGATATCCAAGAAAATTTTCAATTAAATCATCTACCATAACTATTTCGCCCTCCTTAATGTCATTGGGTATAATATAAGCAGCATCTTGGGGAAAATCATAATTATGATATTGATATGTCCAATCCTGTACTATTTCATAATCGTCCGAATAACCTCTGTCATCTCTGAAGTCGAAAATTTTAGATTCCTTGCCAGACTTCTTGTTTCTCACTATACAGTATTTGCCTTTAACCGCTGAAAATGGCTCAACTTTCCTAATAATTAATTTAGTTCCATTTGCGATTGCGTTATCAATACTTTTTTGGCCACGTATAGTTTTAATTTTTCGAAGATTTTCCTGTCTTTTATTAATGCTTTTCCAAAAATTCCAAAATGCCATATTACACTATTTTTGTGTTAATTTTTATACAAGTTTCGGGTTTCTTATTTAATAGAAAAAGGACCTCATCGTCAGACAAAAATTCAACATCTAGAACTGACTTATTACAATGGCTACAAATTCTTTCTAGATCGTTATTGCCTGGCTCCATTTTTCCCCAATCAACTCCAATTTGGCATTGCATTTTCTTGACAAATACTCCTTTGTCTGTATAAAGCTCTTTTGTCTCAATTTTATATTTCATCTATTTTTCTTTTGGTTACCTATAACGTTTTGCAGCTAAAAGAAGTTGGCGGTTTTTACCGAAATACTTTTGCGGAGAAGAATTTTTCATTAACCACAAATCTTTCTGCGGAGCACAATGCCGCCAATTTCTTTTAGGTGCTGTTATGGGATGGGCTATTGAAGCACGATTTTTCTTATGTCAATTGTGTTTCCTTGTGGGTCAATAATGTGAACAAAATAAAGTCCGTTTCCTCCCCACGCTGTCAAGTTCAAATAATCACTTTGCTGAGTAATACTTGTCTGAAATACCTGCTGCCCGAGCGAATTTTCAATTTTCAATTGATAACCATTCATGACATTAAAGTTTCCATAGTCAATTGTGATATGGTCGTTTGTTGGATTGGGAAACACTTTTATTGTGTTTGAATTAGTCGGTGGGTTAAGGGACGTAATTGTCGTATTTATAATCAATGTGTCTGTAACAGTTATAAACGTTGTATCAGTTATTGTTGCTATACATGTGTCTGCAATATTAATTATTGCGATGTTTGAAGTATCTATGCAGTTTCCAGAGGTCGTAATAACTCTAATTGGTTGGTTACACTCGGATAGTTGAACGTCCGCAATATTTAATGTTGAAGTGTTTGTTCCTGAATAGTTTCCAAAATCAATCAATGTTTGGAAACCTTGTCCCAAATCACTTTGCCAAACATAGCTTGGGTTAGGGTCGGATGTCGTTGTGTTGAAAGTTGCAGTGCTTCCAGTTTGCAATTGGTTGTTTGATTGTGATATTATAAGGTTATTGGCACAGTTAACCGCGTTTCCTGCTCCTATTATACGTGCAATATTATTTCTGGCAGCTCCATTGTAAGAAGTGAAATCACCGCCAATAATAATTTTTCCATCACTTTGAATTGAGATAGTTACTACACCATTGGTCGTTCCTGTTCCCGGATTGAAGCTTGTATCCAGCGTTCCGTCTGAATTCAGCCGGGCTATTCTATTTCTCGGAGTTTGATTGTAAGAAGTGAAAAAACCGCCAATAATAATTTTTCCATCGCTTTGAATTGAAGAAGTCTCTATACTATGGTTTGCTCCCGTTCCAGGATTAAATGTGATATCCAGCGTCCCATCGGTATTAAGGCGTGCAATGCGATTTATCGTATCTCCATTGAATAAAGTAAAAGTACCACCAATAATAATTTTTCCATCATATTGAATGGAAGTACTGTAAACGTAATTGTCAATCCCTATTCCAGGATTAAATGTAGCATCCAATGTTCCATCAGTATTAAGGCGAGCAATTTTATTTATTCCGATTCCATTATAAGACGTGAAATGACCGCCAATAACAATTTTCCCATCACTTTGAACGGAGTTTGTAGCAACATAATCATTCGCTCCTATTCCCGGGTCAAAAGTGGCATCAAGTGTTCCGTCATTATTTAATCGGGCAATTCTATTCCTTGTATTTCCATTGTATGAAGTGAATTGGCCATTAATAATAATTTTTCCATCACTTTGAATCGAACTGGACCTGATTTGATTGTCTCCTCCTGTACCCGAGTTAAAGCTAGTATCCAATGTTCCATCAGTATTTAATCGGGCAATTCTATTCCTTACAGTTCCATTGTAAGAACTGAACTGACCTGTAATAATAATTTTTCCATCACTTTGAATTGTAAGATCATTAATAGTTCCGTTAGCTCCTGTCCCCGGGTTGAAGCTTGTATCTAGCGATCCGTCAGTATTTAGGCGGGCAATTCGATTTATGGAAGTTCCGTTGTATGAAGTGAATACACCGCCAATCATAATTTTTCCATCACTTTGAATAGAAGTGGTTTGAACAAATGTATTTGCTCCTGTCCCTATGTTAAAGGTATTATCGATATTGCCGTCTTGAGCTAAAACTTTAGCTGCTAAGGCTATTGTAGAGAACATTGTTATCAAGATATTTTTCATTTCGTTTAAAATTAAAATTATTTTGCTTCCTTTTTTTAGAGATTTATGCAGTTTTATATTATAAAAATTGTAATCAAACGTTTTTTTAGAGGTGCTTGTTGGTCATTTAAGTGTGAAACTAAGCCTTTCCCATAACTTGTATATAGCGGCAACTAAAATAATAAAAACTTCCTCCTATATACATGAAACTATAGATAGGAGGAAGTTTTTGGTTAAGTATTGTTTCCTCCTATTTTTATACTGAGTTTGTCTAATGGGCTGGTTATTTTGTTGATTGATTTTTGACTTACATGGGTATATATTTCGGTAGTGCGGCTGCTTTTATGACCCAATAGTTCTTGTATGTAGCGTAAATCGGTTCCCGATTCGAGTAGATGAGTGGCATAGCTATGGCGTAGCATGTGGAGGTTTACTTGTTTTTTTATTCCTGCTTTTTCGCATGCTTTTTTTAATACGAGTCCTAAACTGCGTTCGCTGTATTGTTCTCCGTTTTGACCTTCGAACAGATATTCTTTGGGTTTATAGTATTTATAATATTCTTGCAACATAATTAATACGGTTTCGCTTAAAGGGGTGATTCTATCTTTACCCCCTTTTGATTTAAGTACACTTAGCTGCATTCTTTTGCTATCTATATGGCTAATTTTCATATTTAATAATTCGCTGCGACGAAGTCCTGCAGAATAGATAAGGCTTAGCATGCATTTATGTTTTATATTATCTAATGCATTAATAATGGCAGCTACTTCTTCTGTTGCAAGTACTTTGGGAAGTGGATTATATTTTTTGGGTCTGTGTATTATATCTATTTTGATTTGTGTGTTTTCAATTTTGGCAAAGAATAGTTTTATGGCATTTACTATTTGGTTTTGATAGGATGCCGATAGTTTATGCTCTAGAATGTAATTGTTGTTGAATAGTATAATATCGTTGTTGTCTATTTGATTGATGGGTTTATGAGCATAGTATTTTAAGAATGTTTGTAGTGCTTCGGAATATGTTTTAACTGTATTGGGGCTATATCTTTTTGAGAGTAACCATTGTTTATATTTTTCAATTTTAGCAATAGCCTCGGTGGTTAATCTAGAAGCAGGTATTAAGGCTGGAGGAATTTTATTAGCAGTTTGATTGATGACTGGAGTTGGTACTAAGGGTTTAGGATTTGATAGTTGAAATCTAATTCTGTTTTCGGGTGTATCGGGTATGTGCCAAGCCGATAATGTAGTACTCCATTTTGCATCTGCTATTTTTTTGATGCGCTGGTTTAGTTGGGCTGAGTTTGGGAAGTGGATGGCAATTCGATTGGAGCCTTTATGCTTTATGGGTTCTGCTTTCCATTTTACAGTTAGTGTACTATCCATTTTTACTTTATTAATAGTTGATAAATATAATATGAATTCTATCGCGGTGTTTCTGAAAAAAGAGGACACTGAGCGAGATGAATAGCCTAGCTCAGATTAACACTGCAAGGGAGGGAATATTACACGGGGTTTGCGAATGGCCTAACCCCGCTGGAACCACACATATTGATATCATAGAAAAACCGGGAGGTGATTCTTCATTCTTCAATTATTATAGTGTGTCAATTAATAAAATAAACTCGGAACCGATAAAGCATTAAAGTTAAAGGGGGGTGACTACAACAGTCTTATACATACAACAATACTTATTAATAATTCAGTTCACCGGTTTCTCAAAAGGCTTCATGATTTTACCTGACTGAACATCATCACCGTTTCCGCCAAAATGATTCCATTCACCTTTACGCCACTTGCCGTTTTTAAATTTAAAGGCATAGATTAAGTAGCTACCATAAAAGTCAACAAACTGTTTTCCATTATGGGTGTGAGTGCAGGTGAAATGCAAAGAAAGGGTATCATATTCCTGAAAGTCCAGTTCAACATCAAAGCAATTTCCATTGTTTAATAATTTCCGTAAAGTGCTTTCATTAAGTCGCTCCATCTTTTCTCCGATATAAGCCGGAGGCATTATTGTGCCAAGCATACTTGCTTCAATACCATTTGGTCTATTTAAAATCCAATAGTGTTTAAGTGTTTCTACAATCTCTGTTTTACAGGAACATAGTTTTAGTTTATCTGATACTTTACACATTGCAGAAATTGAATTTAATAAGTCAGTTTAAAGAAAATTCTTAGTATATATCAAAAATGAATTTATTAAATAACTTCCATGAAGTAATAATTTTATTCTGAAGTCACTTCAATGCAACACCATCGCAAGCGTGAGTAGGAAGGTGTTGGATGCAACAGGATGGGGGTAGGTTTATGCAGGGCAACACGCTCCACAGGGTTGAGTGGTACAGGCGGTGTGGTTTAAGCAGAAATATTTTTTATAAAAAACAATTTTCTTTTGACTATTAATTCTTATCAATGCTCATCAATCCCTATCAATGGTTATCAATTCGTTTTGAAGTGAAAATATTGAAATTGAAAATGAATTATTGGAATTCATAGGCATTTAAACATTTTAAAATCTCAACATTTCAAAAAGTTAAAAAGTGAAATGTCTGAAACTGACAGTTGAGGGAGATGAGGTCGTGGTGAAGGTGTTGCGTGTATTGCAGAACTTGCGGATATACGCACATAGCATACCTGCATTGATGTTTTACTATTTCAAATTACCAGTGCATGAGTCAAATGAAATTCTTATAGTAAAATATTCAGCTGGTTTCTTCAGAATGATTGCGAGTTCAAATTTTATTTTAGAATAAGACATGAATTAAAATGATTCAATGAGGTACTGGTGCGCAAAAAAAGAAACAGCCACCAGAAGTAATAAAAGGGTGCAATGATCTGATAAGCTTATATGCAACTGGCGACGCCGGAATAATCGGCATCAGTTTTAATTTTATTGAATCAGCAGCCGATACTGTTATAAATGAATTTGTACTAACCTTTCACTTTATTTATACTGAATGGAATAACGCTTATTCTATGTGGTGATGAATATATCAGAATCGATATTTGAACAGTTTCAATGTCTGTAACTTGACTAAATGATATTCTTATACTTAAGGCACCATTCCAAATGATGACATTCTTATAACCAGAATGAATAAGGCTAATGACAGTGAAAATAATATCAATAGCGGTTATAGCTGACGATCGGTACAGATTGGAATAATATTTTGAAATTGATTGGGTTACTTACTGGCCTTCTTCCTTGTCAGCGGCATCGTTTTTATTATAAGTAAGCAGATTTGTAAGATTGAAAATCATTACGCGCTGGTCTGCCAGTTCATCCGTTATAGTTGATATGCTTTCATCATGCAGATTCTGGGTATGAACAATAATGTTTTGCATTTGCGATTTTTGTATTTGTCTGAGAATTGAAATGGTTACAATAGCTCCAACAATAACGATGGTACCTGTTATCACGACCGATTGCCAGTCTATTTGTCCCGGGGGTGGTGGCGCACTGATAGTAGGGTTGCCGAAAAGTTCTTGCATATTGCTGGATCTGAAATTTGAATTTGTCATAGGTTGTTTTTTTTATGAATTATGAAAAAATTATTATCCTCTGGATGGAGTTCAAGTCCGAACTCATAAAACCAGCGAATAGGTTTGCCGGTGACCAAATTCGTTTCTTGTTGCACACAAAGACTGATGTCGATTTCTTCGTGCTGAATTATGAATTTATAGACCTGACAGTATTCATTTTCTACATATTTTCTATACAGTTTACCGAGTAATTTGTCGTAAGCCCGCAACTGTTTTTCAGGGAGAAATTTTGTTCGGTTCTTTTCTCTGCGGATGTCATTGTTTGCATCGACACCGCATGGCGTGCAGCACCACTCTTGGCGCGCATCGTGTGGAATATAATTTCTGCCGTGCATGCAGTTTGGATTTTTGCATATTCGTTGCTGGTAGGTTCTACCCGATCTAAATTTGTGAGTACAAGTTGCCATAGTTTTTGTTTTTCACTGTTACAATTACATTATTATGGCCCTGTTCATTTGTTTATACTGAAAAATGGTACCGGCAGCAATTCTGAATACGATACCTGCGAGGTATAGAACTGTCAGTGCTCCGGTTACAATCAGTATAACTTTAATGACCGGGTCTTTTGAAATTCGAATGATTGTGTCTTTAACGATGCTTTCGTTTTTGTTGGTGTTTTTATTTTCCATGTTTTTCGTTTTTTGATTGTGTGATTTAAAAATTTGGATTCGTGATTTTAGATTGTTTGGATGTTCACTGGTCATTTTTGAGTTTCACTTGTAGGCGCTCAATGAGTGATTAGAAAAGTGGCTATCTTTTTTTCCTGCTGTCAGCGAGTGCGCTTTCAAGTTCAGATTTCCGATAGAAAATTCGCGAGCCGATGTAGTGGAATGGAATGCGCCCTGATTTTTTCCAGGTATTAATAGTGCGTGTGGTGACATGAAGGAAATCAGCGGCTTCATCTATTTTCAGTAACTCTTCTGTAATAGGGGATGCGGTATTCTTACTGGAATATTCCTTGAATTTTTTATCGATGATATCTGATTGCAGGTTTTCGAATTCCTCCACTGTTAGTTGAAAAAGATGTTTCATTACGATTGATTTACAGGGCGTAAAACAACCTCTTCTATTAGAGCAAAATAAGGATTTACCCCCGAAAACATGTCCCGACCTGTCCCGATTAGGACATGTCAGGACGGAACAAAAGATTTTAAAATTTAAGAACAGAGCTGTTCAAATCGTGCATAATATTCTGATCCAGATTTTATCCGCCGGTCGGAATTATTTGGTTTAAAATCTTCCAGGATAGAATGTAATGATCCGTCAGTATTTGTACCTTCTTTAATGAAATCAAAAGATGAATTTATTGATTCCGCCAAAAATTGTTTTGAGCAGTTAAATTTTTTATGGTCAAGCAACATATAAAAAAGTGAAGTGCAGATATTTTTATTTCCATTCCATGAAATTTTTGCTGTCATTTCTTCACTTCGGAGAAATTTTTCCAGATGGGGCTTGAAAAATTCATTAACCAATTTAGTTTCCTCAATTAACATATAAATAATTGCATCACTCAGTTTTTTATCAGCGCAAATAATTTTCTCGCGCTTAGTATCTGTGGCCCCTTTATTTGTTTCTAAAGTAGTTGGTGCGATTTCATTTGTATCGCCAACTATTGGGTTACTTGTTTCTTCCTGAACTTTAATTTCAATTTGTTCTTTTGGTAGCGCAAGTATTTTTTCGTCTATTTTTTTTAATTCCGGTTCAAGAATGATGTTATTCAATTCTTCGAAATAGGAAATTTCAATTTTATTTTTTTTAATCTTCGCTTCTGTGATATTGAAATCGTTCTTTTCAATTTCATTCAACAGATATTCTTTTTTCCTTTTCAGATCATCGATTTTTTTTAACTCGGAAGCAACTTCAAGAAAGTATCTATGTTGCTGTGTTGTTCTTCCTGCTGCATCCTGACGATTATGTTCATCAATTTTCTTCCACGATTTCCAGATATCATCTCCAAGTTTTTTAAATTTATTTGCATCCGCAGCTATTTGTTCAGGTGATTTGAAATCAGCGGGAAGAAGATTATTTTTTTTAGCATCTGTGTTTTCCATAATCAATTATTTATTTGAAGAATGCATTTTGTGAAAGTCTGTTTGCAGTTTCATCCTTGGTCAGCCTGATGTATTTTAAAAAGTTGCTTTCCTTTTTGTGACCGGAAATTTTCATGATGTCGATCGGAGGGATTTCAGCAAGATACATATTGGTAATTCCTGTCCGTCGCGCCGTGTGAGATTTGATCAATTCATATTTCGGAACTGTTCTTCGCGCTTTAATACCACCTCTTGTTTCTTCAATCTCTACCAGTTCTGTTATACCTGCTTCTTTTCCTAAATCTTTTATGGTCTCATTTAATTTTTGCTCCTGCACAACAGGAGGGCGATAGTTATATTTTTTCAACAGTACTTCGAGTTGACTGTTAATCGGAATTAAAACTACCTCTTCAGTTTTTTTCTGAATGAGCTTCAATATCCTGATGCCTCTGGAAGTTGTGGTGATATTTTCGGGTTTGATGTTTTTATAATCAGAAACCCGTTGTGCAGTGTAACAGCCTATTAAAAAAACATCCCGACACAATTCCTGTGATTTTTTGTTATCCAGTTTAAGTTTCAACAATGCATTCACTTCATCATCACTAAGGTAAATGTGTTCGGTGTTTTCATTAAAGACTTTGAATTTCCGGTAGGCGGGGTTTTGATGGAGCCCTTCTTCCTCTGCACTGCGCATGATTTTTTTTAATCGTGTCACATGTTTGCCGATGGTGTTCGGCGAATATTTTTTTGCTGTCATGAAATTTACAAATCGGGTGTAACACTCGTGTGTAACATCTTTGAAATTTATTTCCCGACGATTATCTTTTTGAAATAAATTCCAGACGGATTGAAAGGTCAGATAATTTTTTACCGAACCATGACTGAATACTTTACCATTTGCAGTCAGACGCTGTGCATTTTTTATCTGCTGAATATATTTTTCAAGGTAATCATATAGATGAATGGAGTTTTCAATGGGTGAAACTTCCGGGTCATTTTTATTTTTTTTCAAATTCACTCTATTCAATTTTTCATCTAGCAGCAATTTGAATTCATCAGCGTTCATCTGCTTATTATTAAATTGAAAATTATTCATAATAATTTTTGCAGCGGATTCTATGTCACTTAAATTTTTATTGATGAGACTGAAAGTGGTCTGCTCTTCCATACTCAATCCCGATAACAATAATTTATTTTTCGTGATTCGTCCAGACTCAGAATCAAAATAGTTCGGACTTATTTTTTCTCCTGTTCCATACACCAACCGACCACCTGATTTAAAATCTTTGTGATAGATAATCATGCGGACAGAAGTGGGTTTGTTTTCTGTGATCGATTTTAACCGGAAAGTAATTTTGTTTTCCATCCTTGAAATTTTTTAATTGTATAATGAAAAAAAAGTGAATTTTAATTCGCTTTTTTAGTGACCACAAATATAGTCAAAATTTGATTTCCGGGTGCGGTGCGGGGTGCGGTATTTGCTTCATTTCGGAACATTTGACATCATATAGATTCATATTATAATATGAAAAATACCTTAAAAATTCAAAATAACGAATAAAATTGTGAAATAAGACGAAGTGGCATGAAAGCCGTTGCCACGCTTCCGACCTCATCACACTTTTTAAAACCCTTGATTGCTAACGCTTTCAAGGGTTTTTTTGCAGGTGTGGTGTTATTTAATTTCTTCTGAAAATGGAATGGTAATGTTGGAGTGCTGTAAAAAAGATAATTAAACGCAGTTATTTATTTCCAAAAATCTGGAAATCCCTCTATCAGGGATAAAATTTTTTTATCACTTTTAATACTGATATTTTTTTCAATCGTTTGAATAATTCCTTCCTTTTTCATTTGAGAAATAGTTCGGATAATTTCTTCAATTGATGCGCCAGTCATATCCGCTAATTCCTGACGGCTAAGTACAGCATCAAGTACTTTTTTTTTACCAATAGTTTTTTCACCAAATACCCGTCGGATATTAAGTAGTGCTTCAGCTAATCGTTGTTTTACTGTAATTTCTGAAAATGAGCGGAGTTTGTATTCTGAACGCTTTAATTCTTCACCCAAAAAAAATAATAATTCATTGAACAAAGGCGGATTGTTATTCAATGCATCAATAAAATCTGACATTGGAATATATCCAATTAGCGCATCTTCTATTGCAGATGCACTTGCCGGATAAATTTTTTCGTAATTAAATCCTCTGTGACCAACAATATCGCCAACGCTTGCTAGGCGGGTAATGTGCACTTTGCCACCAGGACTATTTAAAAATATTTTAACTTTTCCTGAATATATAAAGTAAACACCGGTTACAGGATTCCCTTCATTGAAAAGTATTTGACCTTTTTTATATAATGAAACTACTTTTCGTTTTTCAATTATAAGTTTCCATTCAGGACTTACAAATCGTTGAATCATACATGATTTGATTGTACAGGAAGAGCAAACTGGAATTTCGTAATTCATAATAAAAAAAATCGCCAGAGAAACTTCCTTTTGGAATTGGAATTTCTCCGGCGAAAGTATTTAACTTTTACAATTTACTTAGACGGAGGCACAACAACTGCATCTACAACATGTACCCAACCATTAGAGGCGCGCACAGATCCAAGAATCTTTGCGCCATCAATATAAGTTGCACCATCTTTTATATGAAATGTAACATTTGTTCCATCAACCATACCCATTGTTTGACCATCCTGAAAGAAAGAAGCATCCAGTGCTGATGTCATTACATGGTGCTGCAAAATTGCCTGCAACTTGGCTTTGTTTTCTGGTTTCAATAAATCGTCAACCGTTCCTTTTGGTAATAAATCAAAAGCAGCATTTGTTGGAGCAAATACTGTAAAAGGGCCTGCGTTCGAAAGCGCATCTACCAACTCAGCTGCTTTTACCGCAGCTACAAGAGTTGTGTGATCTTTTGAACCAACAGCAACTCCTACAACATTGGGTTGCGACTCATCATCTTTTACCCCCGATTGCCCTGTTAGTGGGGCATCTGTTGATTCTGTTGTTGCTGCACTGCTGTTTTCGTTTTCTGAGTTGCAGGATGAAAATCCAATCCATGACAATGCTCCTGTAATTGTGAAGAGAAAGAAAAATTTTTTCATTTTATTTATTTTTTTTGAGTTTTAAATTTAATTTGATTTAATTATTTATCAGTGATAATTCTTTTACGCTGTAAAAGTGTTACAGTATGTATATTTCATAATATGATGTAAATCATAATATAAACTGATTATTATCATTTAAATAAATTGTGCCCGCAATCACCTTTGATGCGTAAAAAATGATTTCTAATTATTCCTCATCCCCAAAAAATAAAATTCTATGAAAAAATTAATCCTGCCAGCAATTGCAATTGGACTATTGTTCTGGGCTGCTTGTTCAAGTCCGGCAAAAGAAGAAGGAAGCGGCGAAGCTCCTGAATCAATGGTGCCTGATGAAGTTGATAAAAATATTGATGAAAAAGGCGTTGGAAAATTTACGAATGTCGAACTAACGCATCCATTAAATCAAGATTGGGTTAAAGAAGGAGAGAGCGTTTCAAATATGAAATGTATTTCATGTCACAAATTAACTGATGAAAAATTAGTAGGACCTGGTTGGAAAGGTGTAACAACCCGTCGCAAACCAGAGTGGATAATGAATTTCGTTACTAATACAGAAGAGATGATTGATAAAAGCCCCGAAGCACAAAAAATGCTCGAGGTGTGTTTAACCAGAATGCCAAATCAAAATTTAAGTGATCACGATGCCAGAGTTGTATTAGAGTTTTTACGAAACAACGATGGTGAAAAATAAAATTTAACCCCAATTTTAAAACCAATAAAAAATATGAAAAAATTAATGTTCATCCCTCTTGCGATTATCGTTTTCGCAATAGCAATTTCAGGATGTAAATCTCACAACACTCAATCAGCTGTTTCCGGTGATGCTGCTTCAAAAGTGTATGTTGCTCCGGGTAAGTATGATGAGTTCTATAATTTTGTGTCGGGTGGTTTCAGCGGGCAAATGGCTGTGTATGGTTTACCATCGGGCCGGTTGTTTCGTGTAATTCCTGTTTTTTCTGCCGACCCACAAAGCGGTTATGGATTTACTGAAGAAACAAAAGCAATGTTAAATACAAGCCATGGATATATTCCTTGGGATGACCTTCACCATATTGCTCTTTCAACAACAAAAGGAATTCATGATGGTCGTTGGGCTTTTGGAAATGGTAATAACACACCCAGAGTAGCCCGCATAAGCATGAAAACTTTTGATACCGAAGAAATTATTGAGTTGCCTAACAGTAATGGAAACCACTCTTCGCCTTTTATTACTGAGAATACTGAATATGCTGTTGCAGGTACTAGATTTTCTATTCCTATGGATGATAACAATGATGTGCCGATTGAATCATATAAACAAAACTTCCATTCAACTGCGAGTTTTATAAAAATTGAACCTGAAACAGGTCATATGAGCATTGCTTTTCAGGTTATGTTGCCTGGGGTTAATCTTGATTTATCAAGAGCAGGTAAAGGCCCGAGCCATGATTGGTTTTTCTTTTCATGTTATAATTCTGAACAAGCAAATACTTTGTTAGAAGTAAATGCATCTCAAAAAGATAAAGATTTTATTGTTGCTGTAAATTGGAAAAAAGCTGAAGAATATGCCGCGCAGAATAAAGGAAAGAAAATGGCTGTAAAATATGCTCATAACACTTATGATGAAGCGACCCATTCAGCAACTACTGAATATGGAACAGAAGTTCAGGTCTTGGATCCGGCAAATTGCCCTGGTATGGTTTACTTAATGCCATGTCCGAAATCTCCACATGGTTGTGATGTTAACCCAACCGGCGAATACATTGTTGGAAGCGGAAAATTAGCCGCAGTGATTCCTGTTTTCTCATTTGAAAAAATGCAGAAAGCAATTGCCGATAATAATTTTGACGGAGATTATAGTGGAATATCAGTATTAAAGTATGATGCAGTATTGCACGGTGAAGTTCAAAAACCAGGCCTTGGTCCTTTACATACTGAATTTGATGCTGATGGTAATGCTTACACTTCATTCTTTGTTTCTTCTGAAATTGTAAAATGGAATGTTAAAGATTTAAAGGTTATTGACAGAATTCCAACATACTATTCAATTGGTCACTTATGTGTTCCTGGCGGTTGTACTGCTAAGCCTTGGGGCAAGTATGTGATTGCATACAATAAAATCACAAAGGATCGCTACCTTCCAACTGGTCCTGAGTTAAATCAATCAGCACAGCTTTATGATATAAGCGGTGAAAAAATGAAATTGCTTCTTGATTTTCCAACTATTGGAGAGCCGCATTATGCCGAAGCAATTCCTGCAGATTTGATAATGAAAAACAGCAAGAAATTCTATAAGATAGAAGAGAATTCAAATCAATATGTTACAAAGAGCGAAAAGGATGCAAAAGTGGTTCGTACAGGAAACAGAGTTGATGTTTACATGACTGCAATTCGTTCTCACTTAGCTCCTGATAATATTGAAGGTGTTCGCCTAGGTGATGAAGTGTATTTCCATGTAACTAATCTTGAACAAGATTGGGATGTGCCACATGGATTTGCTGTAAAAGGTGCTCAGAATTCTGAGGCGTTGATTATGCCTGGTGTAACCCGCACAATTAAATATGTTCCGAATAAAGTAGGAGTCATAGCGTTCTATTGCACTGATTTTTGCTCAGCACTGCATCAGGAAATGCAAGGATACATAAGAGTTTCACCAGCAGGCTCAAATGTTCCTTTGACTTTTTCATTAGGTAAAAATCCGGTGGTTTCCACCAAATAATAAGTAGTTAAGAAATTCCACTGGCAGAAGGGGATCTGCCAACAATCAGGATGGTGGATAGCTGTCCGCCTTTAATAGGGCGGACAGTTTTTTTTAGTGCCTATCTTTATAGGGGTATACTCCTGACATTATGAAAATATTTTTTTGCAAATCAGGAGTTTTTTAAAATTTTCAAATTCAATTTCAAAATGAGCATAAATATTAAAGCCCATAAATTATCTGTTATAAATAGGATTTTATTGGCAATCGGAACACTCGCAATGATTGCAGTTTACTTTGTTCCTTTATGGCAAATTCAATTGTGGGCTCCGCAATATCCTGAAGGTTTAATTATGTATATATGGCATAACAATATTGATGGCGATGTAAATACAATTAATGGATTGAACCACTACATCGGGATGAAATTAATTAAAGTAGAAATGTTTCCTGAATTTAAAATACTAGGTATACTTATAGCAATATACATTGCCTGGGGATTGTTAGTTTCAATTACAGGATCTTATAAATTATTAGTGTCTTATATTATTGGAGATATAGTTTTTGTTATTGCAGCTATGGCTGATTTCTTTCGTTGGGGTTATGATTATGGACACAATCTTGATTCACACGCGGCTATTCAAGTACCCGGTATGTCATATCAGCCACCAGTAATTGGCTACAAAGTTTTATTAAATTTTGAGGCTTACAGTGGTCCGTATATAGGAGGCTGGATTGTAGTAGGAGCAGGTGCAATAGCTGTTTTAATTTTATTTTTTGAATGGATGAAGCGAAAAAAACATAAAAGTAAATTGCCTCATGTTTTTAGTTTAGTTGGAATATTCATGCTTGTATCATTTTCATCTTGTTCCCAAGTGGTTGAACCTATTAAAATCGGCGTTGATAATTGTAATTTTTGTCAGATGACTATAATGAAAAATACCAATGGTTCTGAAATTATAACTAATAAAGGAAAGATATATAAGTTTGATGACCACGGATGCATGAGAGATTTCATCGCAGATAAAAAAGTTTCTGTAAATGATATCTCAAAAATTTATTTTAATGATTATGAATCAGGAATTCTAATGGAATCGACTTTAATTACTTTGGTGAAAAATGAAGCGTTCAGAACTCCAATGAATTGGAATATTATTGCTGTGAAAAATGAAAATGCAAATAAATATCTTTTAAAAAAGGGAAGTTCCATTGTTGATATAAAGGAATGGTTAAAATAAAAGGGGCGTTTTTTTTAATATTTATTTTTACGCTGATTTGCTTTCAGTCTGAAGGAAAACAATTTATTGTTTCGAAAACAAGCCACGAATTTTCATCAATAAAAAATGCACTTTTAAAAATTTCGGCTGGAGATACAATTTTTGTTTTATCCGGCATCTATCATGAATATGGTTTGGTAATTAAAGTTCCAATTACATTAATTGGAAATAATTTTCCTGTTGTTGATGGAGACTCACATGGACAGATTTTTTCAATTGAGTCTGATAGTGTTACTGTTTCAGGTTTTGTAATTCAAAACACCGGCTTTTCAGCAATGAATGATTGGGCCGGAATACGAACCCAAAATGTATCTGTTATTACTATTGAGGGAAATAAATTCCTGAATTGTTGTTATGCAATTTTTTTAGCAGGAAGTAAGTATTGTAAGGTAGCCAACAACATTATTAAGGGGAACCCGGCTAATCAGCAACTTGCAGGTAATGGAATTCATTGTTGGCAAAGTATTAATTGCGAAATCTACAATAATGAAATAGCAGGCCAACGCGATGGGATTTATTTTGAATTTGTTCAGGGCTCAACTATTTCGAATAACCACAGTTATGAAAATATGCGATACGGTTTGCACTTTATGTTTAATGATAATAACCGTTTTGTGGAGAATCTTTTTGAAAATAATGGTTCTGGAGTAGCGGTTATGTTCAGTAAAAATATAACCATGTTAAATAATGTTTATCGAAATAACTGGGGCGCAAGTGCTTATGGTTTGCTGTTGAAAGAAATAAATGACAGCTATGTATTATATAATCATTTTGAAAAAAACACAGCCGCAGTTTATATGGAGGGCTGTAATCGAATAGTTTTTACAAGAAATGATTTTTTACAAAATGGCTGGGCAATCAGAGTGCAAGCCAGTTGTATGAATAACACAATAGCTTGTAATAATTTTTTAGGAAACACTTTTGATATTGCAACAAATGGTTCGCTTTCATTAAATATTTATTCAGGAAATTATTGGGAGCAATATGAAGGATATGATTTAAATAAAAACGGAATAGGAGATATTCCATTTAGACCTGTAAGTGTGTTTAGCATGTTTAGTGAGAATATGCCTGAAAGTATGGTAATGATGCGAAGTTTTTGTGTAACATTGCTCGATAAGATTGAAAAAGTAGTTCCGGGTGTAATTCCTGAAGACTTGATTGACAATTCCCCAATGATGAAAAAAATAAACAATGCTTATCCGGGTAAAGGAACTTAGTAAATCATTCAGAAAATTAAATGTGCTGAAAAGTGTTTCGGTATCCTTTGAAGCAAATCAATGTGTTGCCATAATTGGACCTAATGGTTCAGGCAAAACCACATTTATTAAATCTGTGCTTGGAATGGTGATTCCTGATGGAGGAGAAATAATTGTTAATGAAAAGAACATTAAAAATAATTTTCAATATCGAGAGGGTATTGGTTATATGCCCCAGATAGGAAAGTATCCTGAGAACACTACTATTGGCCAGCTTTTCGGTATGATAAAGGATATTAGAAAGCAAAATGAAATAGCGTTGGATGAAGAATTGATTGAGGCATTTCACCTTCCTGAATTATACAATAAAAGAATGCGGACTCTTTCGGGGGGAACTAGGCAAAAAGTAAGTGCCGCACTTTCTTTTTTATTTAATCCTCAGATTATAATTCTGGATGAACCTACTGCAGGATTAGATCCCCTAAGTGCTGAAATTCTGAAAGATAAAATTCAACAGGAGCGGAAAAAAAACAAGCTCATACTAATTACTTCACACATTATGAACGATCTCGATGAATTGAGTTCTCATGTAATGTTTATGTTGGATGGTAATCTCAAGTTTTTTAAAACAATGGAAGAATTAAAAACAGAAACCGGAGAGGACAGGCTTGGAAAGGCAATGGCTAAGCTTATGAAAGAACAATCAAATTGAAAGGCAAAGTATGAAATTGGTTAAGTATATTCTTTTTGATCTGGTCCGTAGCAGGTTTGTTTTATTTTATTTCTTGCTTCTTTTGCTTTTCACCGGAACATTTGTTTTGTTGCAGGATGATGTATCAAAGGTTCAATTGAGTTTGTTGAACATTATCATTTTAGTTATTCCTTTGGTTAGTGTAATATTCGCAACAATTCATTGGTATAATTCATCTGAATTTATTGAAGTATTGCTGGCACAGCCTATCAGCCGGAAACGAATTTTTATTAGCGAGTTTATCGCATTGAGTTTAGCAGTAGGAGGCGCTTTTCTTTTAGCAACTGGAATTCCATTGCTTATTTTTTATCCAGATACTGTTTCATTATTGTTAATGATTGGAGGATTTTTTCTTACAATCATATTTATTGCTTTAGCTTTTTGGTCAGCGGTTTTTACAAGAGATAAGGCAAAAGGAATAGGATTGAGTTTGGTGTTCTGGTTGTACTTCTCACTTATATATGATGGGTTGATATTAATGATCATGTTCAACTTCAGTGATTATCCAATTGATAAAATTGTTGTTGCATTGCTTTCATTAAACCCCGTTGATGTTACACGAGTGATGATTTTGATGAAAATGGAAATGAGTGCTATGCTTGGATATAGCGGGGCTGTTTTTACAGATTTTATTGGAAGCAATGTGGGCATGATCTATTCAGTTGTTCTTCTTTTAATATGGTCAATTATCCCTTTTTTATGGGCGCTAAGAAAATTTTCAAAAAAAGATTTGTAGAAGATGATAGAAAGTGTTTTTAGAAAGAGGTTTTTAATAGCATTATTTAATTTTTTAATTGTCGCAGCTGTAGGAACATTGCTTCGGTTTGTATTTGTTCATGAAGTTGAAATCGTTGCTGAATATAAAAATGTGCTTCATGCACATTCACATGTAGCAATAATGGGTTGGGTGTTTATGGCTTTGTTTGGCTCATTATTATTTGCATTTACGCCAGATGCCTCAAATAGAAAATTGTATCATGTTTTGTTTTGGATCAATCAAATCAATTGCTTGGTACTTATCGTAAATTTCTGGATTCATGGATATGATATTGTTAGCATTGTTCTTTCGTCAATTTATATTTTAATAACATATATTTTCTCAGTTAATATTTTGATAGATTTAAAGAATTCAAATGCAAGCAGTATAGCAAAAATGCTGTTAAAATTCAGCTTGTTCTTTTTAGTAATTTCTACAATCGGAATATTGGCATTAGGTCCTGTTCTAATGACTTTACATGGCACTGAAAAAGTAATTTGGTATTATCTGCTTGTTCAATTCTATATTCATTTTCAATATAATGGCTGGTTTATTTTCGGATGTTTAGCTCTTTTTTTTAGTTTTTATAAAAATAATTCCACTGAAAATAAAGTGGTTTTGTATCCGGTTTATGGAATAGCTTTTGCAACAATTACTACTTATTGTCTAAGTATATTTTGGGGTTTTCCTGCGTATCACATTTTTCTTAACATCTCTGTTGCTTCAGGCTTTGTACAATTATTTTTTACTATTCAATTGTTTCGATTAAACAAAAACATTGTTAAAGAAATATTTTATAAATTAAAATCAGGTGTTAAAGCGCTTTTTATAATTTCTTTTTCAGCTCTGATCATAAAGCAATTACTTCAGGTAATTCTTATTTACCCTGAAATGGCGCATGCATCATTTGTATTAAGAAATTATGTAATTGCATATCTGCATTTAACTTTTCTTGGTGTAACAACAATTTTTTTACTTGGATATGCTTGGCAGAATAATGCATTATTAATTCAATCAAAAGTTGCAAAAATTGTAATTGGAATAATTGTTTGTTCTGTTTTTTCAATTGAATTGCTTCTTTCAATAATGGGAAGTTTATCGTGGGCAGGCATAAGTTCAGGAGCAATATTTTATCAATTAGTTTTTGTTTTTTCTTTAGCAATTGTTCTGTGTTTACTAATTATCCTCGTTAAGAACTTGAAGAAAAAGTTTAGTTAATAATGATTTAAACTTTTTGGATAAAACTTTACAAAAGTCAATAAGTTAATTAATTAAAATTCCCTGTTGAAGTGTAAGTACACGATTGCCTTGTAATTAAATTATAATTTTGATAAACTGAGGAGCGAAAAATAATTAGTGCTTCCGACCTCACACAAAGGCGCTTGGAATATAATCGGGCGCCTTTTTTTATTTCATATTTTAGGCATCCTAAAAGCGGTTAGCTTTGTCGAAATAAACAGAACTGAAAAAATGGCTAGCAAAGTTCTTGTAGTTGATGATGAACCGGATGTGGAGAGTTTATTCCGCCAGTTTTTTCGTAGTCAAATTAAAAAAGACGAATTAACATTTGTATTTGCAGAGAATGGAAGTGTCGCACTCGACAAATTAAAGGTTTATCCTGATATTGATGTAGTATTCACTGATATTAATATGCCGGTAATGGATGGGTTAACTTTTTTAGAAAAGAAAAAGGAAAACAATCACTTACAAAAAACTGTGGTGATTTCTGCCTATGGAGATATGCAGAATATTCGAACTGCCATGAATCGAGGAGCATTTGATTTTATTACAAAGCCTATAACTTTTGAAGACCTTCAACTCACCTTGGTCAAATCCATTGAAGAAATGGAATTATTAAAAAAAGGAATTGAAGCACAGAAGAGTTTGATTCAGTCGCAACACGAAAAGGAAATTGCTCTTATAGAAAAGGCAGAAGCACAACAGCAGGCAATGCAAAGTTTACAGGAAAAAGAAAAATTAATTCTTTTTCAAAATGAATTGCTTGAATCGCAAGTAGCAGAGAGAACCAAGGAGGTATTATATCAAAAGGAATTACTTGAAATAAAAAACAAAGAGATTATGGATTCCATTCACTATGCAAATAGTTTGCAAAAAGCAATTCTTCCACCTGAGAACGAGTTGCGAACATTATTTCCTCAAAGTTTTATTTTTTTTAAACCAAAGGACATTATTTCTGGAGACTTTTATTGGTTCAATTCTAAAGCAGATAAAATAATTGTAGTTGCTGCAGATTGCACAGGCCATGGAGTGGCAGGCGCACTTATGAGCGTTTTGGGCACTTCATTATTAAATCAAATTGTCAACGAGAAGGGAATAACAGTTCCAGATCAGATTTTAAAAAAACTGAATAATTCGGTCATCAATTCATTGAACAAATCAGAAGCTGATGCTCATGCTGGAATGGATGTTGCCATTTGTTCAATGGACTTAAAAAGCATGAAGTTGGAATTTTCCGGAGCAAAACGACCAATTTTGATACTCAGAAAAGGAGAACTGTTACAGTATACAGGAGATAAATTTTCAATTGGCAGTCAGTATTGGGATAATGAAACATTTACACTTCATTCCATTTCAATTTTAACTGGCGATTCAATTTATCTTTTTTCTGATGGATTTGTAGATCAGTTTGGAGGAGAAAACGGAAAAAAAATAATGACAAGCAATTTCAAAGAATTATTAATTTCTATTCAAAATAATAAAATGCGAGAACAAGGAATTTTATTAAATGAATATTTTGAAAGTTGGAAAGGAAAGAATGAACAGGTGGACGATGTGATGGTTATTGGAATAAAAATTTGAAAACAATTCCATTCTTCTTATATCAGAAGTTTAGTGTATTTAAAATTAATAAGTATTTATTTCACTCTCTTTTGCGCTTTAATCATTACCGTAGTAATAACTAAAATTAAAGCAGAGAGTGTAAAAATTGCGGTTGACATAAAATTGTTTTCGTAAAAGTAATTTCATCGTTTGTTGTGAACCGTTAATAAAAACTTGGTTTCAAACAAAGCAAAATTATTTGTATCGTTTAAAATACAAGCTGTTACAAATCATTTCATTCATTAGGTTTGAAAAAAAAATTATAATGAACTATCGAAAATTGGGAAAATCTGGCTTGCAGGTAAGTGAATTATCATTTGGCTCATGGTTAAACTTTGCAAAACTCGGAAGCAACGATTCAATGGAAAAATGCATGAAGTATGCTTATGAAAATGGTGTGAATTTTTTTGATAATGCGGAAGGCTATGTTTATGGCAAGTCAGAAGAATTAATGGGTAAAATTCTGCAGAAGATGAAATGGTCACGCGATACATATCTTGTAAGCAGCAAGGTTTTTTTTGGTACAGGTGGAAAGCTTCCAAATCAAACAGGCTTAAGTCGAAAACATGTATTTGAAGCTTGTCACGGAGCATTAAAAAGATTAAAAGTCGATTATCTCGATTTATACTACTGCCATAGACCGGATGTAAATACACCAATTGAAGAAACCGTATGGACCATGAATCAGCTTGCCTTACAGGGAAAAATTTTATACTGGGGAACAAGTGAGTGGAGTGCAAAACAAATTACTGAAGCTCATACAATTGCCTCAAAACTAAATCTGCTCGCACCAACAATGGAACAGCCACAATACAATATGTTTCATCGCGAGCGGTTTGAAAAAGAATATCAAAAATTATATTCTGATTTTGGAATGGGAACTACCATCTGGTCACCACTTGCTTCAGGTGTGCTTACCGGAAAATATATTGACGGAGTTCCAAAAAATTCACGACTTGGATTAAAAGGATTAGAGTGGCTGAAAGAAAGTGCATTAGGAGATGCTGGAAAATTAGATAAGGTGAAAAAACTTTTTGCACTTGCCGTGAAACTGGATATTCCACTCAGCAATCTTGCATTTGCCTGGTGTTTAAAAAATCCAAATGTCAGCACGGTCATTGTTGGTGCAACAAAATTGGAGCAACTGAAAGATAATTTAAAATCATTGGAGAAGATGGATTTTTTAACTGATGAGGTTATGAAAGAAATTGAAAAGATTCTAAGTAATAAACCAAAAATTGCAACAGCATAAATTTCCAGATTAAGGGAATATTTTAATTCAAATATTATTACCAGAATGATAAAAGAAAATTCATTTGCATTTATTCTTAATCCTGTTTCTTCAGGTGGAAAGTCTCTGAAATTCTGGAAAACTTTTGAGCCTTTGCTTCATAAGCATAAGATAGATTTTACATTCAGGCAAACAAAAAATTCAGGCGATGCAATTCTATTAACATATGAACTGATTCAGGAGGGATATAAAAAAATTATTGCTGTTGGTGGAGATGGAACTTTACATCAGGTTGCTAATGGAATTTTATTACAAGAGAATATTTCTTCAAAAGAAATCAGCTTAGGTTTAATTCCAATGGGAACAGGAAATGATTTTGCAAATTTTTGGAAATTGCCAAATCAAAATGATCAAATCATTCATCTTCTTCAAAACAATAAAACTGTTTTACAGGATGCCATTAAAGTTAGTTTTCTCACTCAAAAGAAGACTGCATACATCATAAGTATGGGTGGATGCGGTTTCGATTCTCATGTTGCCGTTAAAGCGCATTATCAAAAAATGAAGGGTAATGGCGGCAAGTTGGTTTATCTGCGCTGTCTTGCCACATCTTTGTTCAGTTATAAAGCACAGCAGGTAAGTGTAATAGAGGATGGAAGCGAATTGACCGGAAAGATATTTTCTGTTGCCATCGGAAATAATCATAGCAATGGCGGAGGAATAAAGCAATGCCCTGATGCAACTATGAATGATGGAAAATTAAATATCACAGTCATCAGCGATATTTCAATTCCACAAATTCTATTTAACCTTAAAGGACTATTCACGGGAAGTTTTACTAAACATCATAAAGTGAAAACCTTTTCAGGTACAAATGCGATAATAAAATGCGACGGAGAAAATATTCTGGAACTTGATGGTGAACCGTACTATAATCTTCCTGCTGAAGTCACAATAATTCCTTCTTGTTTAAAGGTGTTGCTACCTCTTAATTAACAATCAGATAGGGTTTTAATTTATTGAATTCCTTTTCAGTAAAACAATCTGCATTTTTTAAATCATCAACTTTTAGAAATGCGCCATGTTGGTTTCTGAAATTTGCAATTATCACAGCTTGTTTTGAACTGATATAAGGATGTGCATTTAATTCATCCTTGGTTGTGGTGTTCAGATTTATTTTTTTAATAGTGTTTATACAATCATTTTCACAAAGAATTTTTGATTTTATAGATTCAAAAGTTTCTGGCTTCAAACCATATACTTCTGCTATTTGATCAGTCGAATAAAATCCGCCAAGTGCGTTTTTGTAATTAAGAATTTTAGATGTCAGATATGGACCAATCCCGGGTAATTTGACCCATTCAATCGAATCAGCAACATTAATATCTAATGAATTCGGTTGGAAGGCTGTATATGTTTTCGAAAAAGATTGAATTTTTTCAGGAGATGGATTATTTATAACAATGAAACTTTTTAATCGATTAAAATCTTCTTCTGAAAGATTATAAATCTTTTTAAAATCATAGGGTGAATGAAATTTCCCTCCTTTCTTTCGATAATTAAGAATGCTATTTATAGTTCTAACAGGTAAGCCAAGTTTTTCAAATTCATTTTCTGATAAAGTATTTGGGTCAAATGAAAAAAGCTGAACAATTTTTTTTCCTGGAATTACAGAATCATATTTTACAGTTGTTGCAATATCTTTTTGAATGATTTCTTCAGCGGCAATTTCGCCTTCTTCTTGGTATTTGTTTTGCGAGGCATAAAATTTTTTAACATCTTCTTTAAACGAATTGTTTTCTACTTTTTCTTCAGTACTAAACAGAATTAACAGCTGAGGTGAAATTGTAAATAAAACTATTATTACCGATAAAATAAGTAATGCTCGCTTGTCCCTTTTACTAAAAGTGAAATATTCTTTTGCGGTTCGTTTTAATGACATACGCAATTAATTCTATTGATATAAAAATAATAGAATATATATAAAAAAGAAAGGCTCCGGTTCCGGAGCCTTTCTTTTTTTATTATTTAAGAAATGAATTATTTCGACACAACTATTTTTGTGAAGGTTTCATAATCGCCTTTCTTAATTCTCACATTGTATAACCCATCTTCTACAGATGAAGGCAACTGAATCAAGTTGTTCAATTTTCCTTCATTCAATGTTAGAAGTTCAGAATAAACAACCTGACCAAGTACATTATAAACATCAACGCTGATTGCAGATGATGAAAGGTCATAAGAGTTCAAGTCAATGGTAAATTGTCCTTCATTCGGATTTGGATAAAGAGCAACATCAACCATTTGAGCAACTTGTTCATCAGACATTTCTTCAATACGGCAAGTAGTTACATTAATCATTGTTAAAGGTGTAAATCTTAATGTTCCGCATGAGTCAGTAATAGCTACTCTGTATGGACCATTGGTGGTAACTAAATAAGAAGTATTAGTTGCACCACTGATTGGAGTAGTTCCTTTAACCCATTGGTAGTTCAGATTTGAAGCAGTAACACTTGAAGTTAATAAAACTGTGTTATTGATACATGCACCTATTATTAATGTTGGGTTCGGGAAGTTTATCATAGTATAATATACAGAGTCTTTAGTAGAGCATCCTCCACCAACTACATCTGTAACTTTTACTTTGTACTTAAATGTTCCTGACCATGTAGGAGTGTAACTGTTAGTAGTTGCTCCAGGAATTGTAAATGGTCCGCGCTTCCATAAGTAGGTATAACCCGGATCGTATGGAGTAGTTAACGGAACAGCTTGTCCAAAGCAAACAGTAACCGGACCAGCAGGGGAAATATCTGCAACCGGATTTTCAACTGTAACTGTTTGAGTTGAAGTAATACAACCAAGAACAGTGTAAACAATACTATAAGGACCACCAACACCTGCAGTTGCAGGATTAAAGATGTTTCCTACAACACCAGGACCACTGAATGTTCCTCCTGCAGTTGCAGGAACAAGAGTAACAGCAGAAGCATTAGGGCAATATCTTGCATTTAAAGTAGTGAAAGATGCATCTATAACTCCAGGATCAGAAAGAATAATATCCGTTGAACCAACAGTTCCGCTATAGCCATCTAATTGAACATAGTATGTATGACCAGGAGTCAAGCAATCACTATATACATAAGACGAGAAAATAGAACCGCCATGAGTTGCATAATCAGGATCATCATCATTTGCAGCAATTAAGGTTGCACCGCCAGTTAATATAGCATTGCAATCAGCAGCGTCCCATATTGCGAGTTGAGTATCAAAACCAGGAGAATTAATTGTAATTCTGCCAGAAGCAGGGGCATCGAAAATAAACCATAGAGTATTTTCAGCAGTATTTGCGAAAGGACACCAGCTATCATTAGCCTCGCAATCAGTTCCAGGAGGAGTTGGTTCACTTGGATTTGCAGTAGCAGAACTATTATCATATGGACCATTCGACCCAATCGCTAAAGATAAAGCACCACATGGCTCATCATTTGGCGGAGGTGGAACGCATGTAATTTCTAATTGGAAATCACCGGTAGCCACATTGTAGCCGTTAACAAGAATGTAATAATTTGTTCCAAGAACTGTAGGAAATGATACTTGAGATTGTGTTCCACAGAAATCATCATTACCATCAACGCAAGTTAGTGTTGAACAATCTCCTGAGTAAACATTGATTTTACTGTCAAAAGATGTTCCATTACACATAGAAGCGGTAACAACTGAACCATCTCCTGCAAACATGTACCAAACACCAGGAGCTTCAGGTGTAGTTCCGCAGAATGTTGCATTTGCATCAGTAGTTGCATAAAGTGTAGAACCTGTAACAACATCACCACAATTTACAACTTCAGCGTACTGACAGCTGTCGTTTGCAGGTGGTGGAACTGCAGCTCCACATGTAAGAATAGCAGTATAGTTTGATTTTGATCCGCCACAAGGGTATCCGTTGAATGCATTTGGGGCTACAAATGCCCAATAAGTACCTGCAGGTAAATTTGCACCGGCAGATGTTGTGTCGCATTCCAAAGTTCCTTGAGAGAACACTAAGAATACCGGAGCACCACAACCAAGAGATGCATCAACAAAACCAACCAATCTTGGGAATCCAGAATTTACAGTAAATACAACATTTGATGGCGAAGCAATTGTAAATTCATACCAATCAGTATCACGAAGATTATTATCTGCGAATGAAGTACCGCAAACAGTATCACCACAAGCAATAGGTTCGTATGTTGGAACAGCCATGTTACAACCACCATTTGCATCGGTGCCACAAACCTCATTTTCCTGTAGAGCAGTTGCCGATGGGCAAACTACGCAAGGAGCTGGAGGATCGAATACACAAATTTCAAAAGTAGTTGTTGCAGGAGGTGTGAAACCATAGTCGTAAACTCCAATGAAATAAGTCTGACCAATAGTTAATCCGGTTAATTCCTGAGATTCAATTCCACCTTGAAAAAATGAATTGTCAATGCAAGCAACAGAGTTTCCACCACAAGCATCAAAAACTTCAACCACCGCATCAAAGCTTGCCGAAGGAGTTACCTGAACCACAGCACTTGTTCCGGTTGCAACAAAACTATACCACACATCATCTTCACCAAAACCTCCTGAACAACCTAAACCTGATTGAATAACGGCACCGGCAACATCTCCTGCAGTTGGTTGGCAAGATGGGTTTTGAATAATTACAGTAGCATCAGAACATATATCATTTGGGATACTTGGTGGAGGATTTGGAGCACATACATATGTAACATATGTATTTTTTCCGCTTCCACAAGGGTAGCCATCAAACGAAGGATTATAAGGAACAATGGCATAAATCCAGGTTCCAGCTGCAAGGAAACTCGTAATACTTAATGTATCACATTCGTTTGCAGTATTAACAAATTGGTCAAATTGAGTAATTGGACAAACTGCATTTGGTCCAATGTATCCCATAGTACAAGGGAATTGAGTAATTGCAACAAAAGTATAGATACCAGGTGTTGAAATATCAACTGTAAACCAATCAGTATCTCTTGTTCCTGCTGACATCCAAGCACTTCCGCAAATGGTATCTCCACAAGCAATTGGTTCAAAGAAAGGAACCGGCATGTTACAACCACCATTTACATCGCTACCACAAACTTCATTTTCCTGAAGATAAGATGGAGAACAAGTAAGGATACATGGAGGAGTACAAACAACATCAATTGTGAAATCACCAGTAGCGCCATTGTAACCATTCACTAAAATGTAATAGTTAACGCCAATCTGAGCAACAAATGAAACCTGTGATTGTAATGCGCAGAAATCATCGTTACCGCCAACACAAACAAGGTTGTTACAATCTCCTGAGTAAACATTTATTTTAGTATCCCAGGTTGTACCTGTACATGTTGATATAAAGGTATTTGAACCATCACCAACTAATGTATACCAAACACCGGGAGCGGTTAACCCAGGACCACATGCTGGGGCAATATCATCAATAGCACCAATAGTTGTTCCAGTTACAACATCACCACAAACAAGCGTGATTGCATCTGTACAAAAATCATTTAGAAGAGTTGAAGGAGGTCCATCAAACACACACACATCAAAAGTTGTAGTTGCAGGAACTGTAGCAAAAATATCGTACACTCTAACATAATAAGTTTGCCCAATTGTTAAAGGTGCTAAAGTTGATGTAGCAACTCCACCAGTACCTGAACCTTGAATACAAGCTAATTGATTTCCGCCACAAGCATCAAAAACTTCAGCTACAGGATAGAAACTTGCTGAACCTGTTACCTGAACTGTTACAACATTTGTTGTTGCAACAAATTGATACCATACATCATCTTCTGCAGTTCCAACACAAGCTGCACCACTCTGAATAAACGCACCCGCAACATCCCCGGCTGTAGGAACACAAGTGGTGTTTTGAGTTATAACTGTAGCATCAGTACAAGCATCATTGGCAACAGTTGGAGGAGGAGTTGGAGCACATACATATGTTAAATAATTATTTTTTCCACTTCCACATGCATAACCATTAAATACCGTAGGTGAAATAAAATAAACCCATGTACCTGCAGTTAAATATGCTGTTAAACTTAATGAATCGCATTCATTTGGAGAAGTTACATAATCAGTAAATGCAGTAATCGGACAAGCCGCGTTTGGTCCGATATATCCCATTTGTGCCGTAAACATGGTTTTAGCATAAATAGTATATACACCAGGAACAGTTACATCAAAAGTAAACCAATCAGTATCACGAATATTTCCATCAGCCCAGCTTGTTCCGCAAATTGTGTCACCACAATTTATTGGTTCAAAAAACGGAACAGGCATATTACAACCGCCATTTACATCAGAACCGCAAGCTTCAGCTTCAGGAATTGATGTTGCAGGACAATCAAAACACAATGTGTTCCAGTAAAATGAAAATGAATAATCACTTGAATCAGTAGCACTGCAAAAAGTTGAAACCTGAAATTCGTATTGAGTTGCAGGAGTTAACCCAGCAACTGAAAGCATAGTAGTAGGAGCAGTAACAACAGTTGGTATAGCCCATGTTGGAACAGTAGCAGGGTCTGAAGATTTTTTATATCGCACCTTATATTCAATTGCTGAAACATCTCCGGTCCAGTTTAAATCAGCAGTAGTAGTTGTAGAATTGGTTACATTTAATGCTGTTGAGAATGGACAAGTTGGTCCAGGTTGAACATTGACAGAGTAATCTTCTGTTTCACCATAGAACGAACCATTTGCATTACATGGTTCCGGTGTAATATTATATGACATCATTACTCGCATGCGGGTAATGCCAAGTGTTGCTCCTGATGGAACATTTACAGTTCCTGAATATGAACCTCCACCGTCATTTGTAAGAAAATTTGACTCACCGACATCAGTTAATATTCCATTCTGATCCCAATCAATAAAAACACCGACCTGGTCACCAGCGTAGAAAGGAGGACCAACGATCACTGTAATTGGATAATTAAGACCAGCAAAAACATCTGTAAATGTTGATGTGAAATCTTCATACTGTGTAGCACCGGCACATCCGCTTCCGTAATTTATTGAAGCAACAGATACATTACTAATGAATTCATCGCAAGCTCCGAATCCATAAGTAGGAGTACAATATTGCGCATTTGAATTCGTGTACGCAAACACGGTTGTTAAAAACAGCATGCAAAAAATTAATTTGCTCCAGACTGTTTTTTTAGGGGGTTTGAAAAAATTTTCCATAAAGGTTTGGTTTGGTTTTAAATTGTAACTTGGGATAAAGAGAGTTAAATTATTCTGATTTTCAAATGATTTAGATAAAATAATTGAAAATTATTTTATCTAAATCATTTGGAAGAATGGTAATTCTGACAGATTAAAACAAAGGCCTGCCAATGATTTCACGAAATGGCCATGGAATAGAAGCCAGCATTATCAATAATGATAACAGAAAATAAATTGATCCTTTTGAAAACCTTGACGAATCTGTTTTTGCTTTTTTCACCATCACTCTTCCAATGTGAACGAATGCAATAGCAATTATCATCATTGCGATATGTTCCATTCCCCAGAATCGGCTGAAAGTGTCCTTCATATCGATATGAAAGCCCGAGGTTATTGGGCTAATAAAATAAAGAACTAATCCAACTACCAATTGAATATCCATTGCGATTGAATAAAACAAACTGATTTTATTTTCGGAAGCAGTAAAAGATTTTTTCCCAAGCCATCCGCTT
Organism: Chitinophagaceae bacterium; assembly: GCA_947469485.1. Taxonomy (GTDB): domain Bacteria; phylum Bacteroidota; class Bacteroidia; order Chitinophagales; family UBA10324; genus UBA10324. The sequence continues at coordinate 30,171 of CANIPU010000006.1, forward strand.
AAATATTTTATTACTGTAATGATTGCAAGAATTAATACCACCCATCTTAAATAGGAATGTGTTTTTAAAAAAGCTTCGTACATAAGTTTGTTTTTAGTAAGCTCGGTTTAAATCATATTGTTCTAAATAATCTGCAACTTTCCTCAGGAATGAACCTCCTAATGCTCCATCAACAATTCTATGATCGTAAGAAAGAGATAAGAACATCATGTGTCGAATGGCAATCACATCTCCCTGTGGGGTTTCCAATACAACCGGTTTTTTCTTTATTGCTCCGGTTGCCATGATAGCAACTTGTGGTTGATTGATAATCGGGGTACCCATCAGGTTACCGAAAGTGCCGACATTGGTAACAGTAAATGTTCCACCTTCAATTTCAGTCGGTTTCAGCTGACCTTTGCGTGCGCGATTGGCCAAATCATTAACTTCCTTGGTAATACCGATTAAATTTTTCGTGTCTGCATTTTTTATAACGGGCACAATTAAATTTCCGCTTGGAAGCGCAGCAGCCATTCCGATATTTATATCTTTCTTGCGAATTATTTGAGTACCGTTCAATGAAGAATTCACTAAAGGAAAATCTTTTATCGCTTTCACAATTGCTTCAATAAATAATGGAGTGAAGGTTATTTTTTCGCTTTCGCGCTTTTCAAAATCTTTTTTCACCCGCTCTCTCCACAAAACCAAATTTGTAACATCTGCTTCAACAAATGAAGTTACATGTGCACTTGTACGCTTGCTCATCACCATATGATCGGCTATGAGTTTGCGCATTCGATCCATTTCTATAATTTCAACATTACCTGAAACAGAAACAGACGGAATACTTACAGGTTCCTCAACTTCAGTTGGTTTCATTGGAGATGGAAATCCCCCTGATCCACCGCCTGATTTTTTTTCCTGAATATGATTCAGAATATCCTTTTTAGTCACGCGGTTTTCTAATCCGGTTCCGGCAATTGCTTCTAATTCACTCATGCTGATGCCTTCGCTTCTTGCAATATTCAAAACGAGCGGAGAATAAAAACGCGAACCATTGCTGTGTCCGTTTGTTGCAGTTTGTGAAACTGTAATAGCAGGAGCAGTTTGAACTGCAGTTGCTGTTTTTTGTATCGGCGTAACAGAAGGTGCAGAAACAGGAGGAGCAGATTTTGCAGCAGCAGTAACGGTTGAAATAATAGCAATTGGTTTATTTACTGCAATCACATCACCTACTTTATAAAGAATTTTCGATAGTGTGCCAGCAAAAGGGGACGGCACTTCACTGTCCACTTTATCGGTTGCAATTTCCAAAACAGCTTCATCCAGCTCCACTTTTTCGCCTTCGTTCTTCAGCCATTTAAGAATAGTTGCTTCTGTAATGCTTTCGCCCATCTTGGGCATAATGAGTTCCACTTCAGTCATTGTAATTTTTTTCTGCCGCGAAAATAAGAATCAAAATTTGTTTGGAAATTTTATGTTGGTTAATATTCCAATTTGCCAAGTATTTCCATTCGTAACATATTCAATGCAGCCACGCAAGTCATTTCAATATTCTGAATTCGATTGCGATGAAAGAAAAATTTCTTAGCAATAATTTCTTTTTCAGTCGCGAGTGCAATCCAAACTGTTCCAACAGGTTTATCGGGAGTGCCGCCATTGGGTCCTGCAATTCCACTTACAGCGATTGCATATGTAGTTTTAAATTTTTGTTTTACACCTACCACCATTTCTCGTACAGTTTCTTCACTCACAGCTCCATTTTGTAAGAGTGTTTCGTGATTCACACCGAGAAAATTTTCTTTCGCATCGTAACTGTAAGTAATGAGAGAGCCATCAAAGTAAGAGGAACTTCCGGAAATAGAAGTCAGCTTGTGTGCAATGTATCCGCCGGTGCAACTTTCTGCGAGTGCGATATTTGCATTTCTTTCTTTCAGCATTTTTCCAACTACACTTTCCAATGGTTCATCGTCGTATCCAAAAGTATAATTACCAATGATTGGAATGAGTTTGCTTTCCTGTTCGGCAATTTCTTTTTTCAATTTCGATTCATCGGTTCCGGTTGCAGTGATTCGCAAACGCAACTGATTTAATGCTGGCAGGTAAGCAAATCGAAAATGCGATGGAAGATTTTCTTCCCATTCTTTTATTAACTCGGCGAGAAATGATTCTCCTATTCCGCAAGTCATAATCGTACGATGAATAATAATAGGAAATGAAAAAGCTTTTTTTAGTCGAGGAATAATTTCTTCAGTCAGCATTGTTTTCATTTCATACGGAACACCTGGCATCGAAACAAAAACTTTTTTCTCCTGTTGAAACCACATGCCGGGCGCTGTTCCGTTTTTATTTTTTATCACAGTGCAATTATCTGGTACTTCGGCTTGCTTCAGATTTGTTTCGAGCATCGGACGATTGAGTCGTGTGAAAAATCCTTTAACATCACTTAACACTTCTTCATTCACCATCAACTTCGCACCGAAATATTTACACAAAACATTTTTTGTGATGTCATCTTTTGTTGGACCAAGTCCACCGGTGATTAAAATAATATCAGCAACTTGTTTTGCCTGATCAAAAGCGCGCAAAATATCTTCTTCACGATCGCCGACACTAATGCGCGAATGAATGCGCACGCCAAGCTTACTCATTTCCTGGCCAATGAATGCAGAGTTTGTATCCACCACCTGACCGATTAAAAGTTCATCACCAATTGTTACAATGCAGCAGTTCATAAATAATTTTCAGTCGATAAAGGTAATAGCGCTATTCATTCATTAAATAGAAAGCGGCATTTTCATTGAACTATCCACACAAACTGTTCGTTAAATTTTTCTAAGTAATAAATTAATACGATTTGCCCGTTTAATTTTGAGAAGTTAAGAATCGGCAAGCAGTTTTTCATTTTTATCTTTTAATTTTTAGTTCAACAAAAAATGCAGGAAGCATATATAGTAGCAGGACTCCGCACCGCAGTGGGCAAGGCGAAGAAAGGCGGTTTTCGTTTCACACGCCCTGATGACTTGGCAGTAGAAACCATTCGCCAGTTGCTTGCAACTCTTCCGCAACTTGAGCCACAGCATGTAGATGATTTAATTGTAGGCAATGCAGTGCCAGAGGCTGAACAAGGTTTGCAAATCGGAAGAATGATTGCAGTTCGCGCACTTCCAATGAATGTTCCGGGTATGACAGTGAACAGATATTGTGCATCGGGTTTGGAAACAATTGCAATTGCCACTGCAAAAATTCGTGCAGGTATGGCAGATTGTATCATTGCCGGCGGAACAGAAAGCATGTCGCTCGTGCCGACTGTCGGATGGAAAACAGTTCCGAATTACACCGTGTCGAAATCAACTCCCGAATATTATCTTGGTATGGGACTCACAGCCGAAGCTGTGGCGAACGAATACAATGTGAGCCGCGAAGACCAGGATATTTTTTCTTATCAATCACACAAGAAAGCAATCGCCGCCATCACCAACGGATATTTCAAAAACCAGATTGCGCCCATAACGGTGGAAGATGTAACAGTCAATGCAAAAAGCAAGCGCGAAACAAAATCATTTATAGTTGACACTGACGAAGGTCCGCGCGCCGATACTTCGCTTGAAGTGCTGAGCAAATTAAAACCGGTGTTCGCTGCAAAAGGAAGTGTAACAGCCGGCAACTCTTCGCAAACTTCCGACGGAGCTGCATTTACTATTGTAATGAGCGAGCGCATGTGCAAGCATTACAATATAAAACCATTGGCGCGTTTAGTTGGTTGCGCAAGTGCGGGAGTGCATCCGCGCATTATGGGAGTTGGCCCAGTTGAAGCAGTACCTATTGCACTCAAGCAGGCAGGATTAAAACTGAAAGACATTGACCTCATTGAATTGAACGAAGCATTCGCCTCACAAGCCATTGCAGTGGTTCGCACACTCGGAATGAATCCTGACTTGGTGAATGTGAACGGCGGCGCCATCGCACTCGGCCATCCACTCGGTTGTTCAGGCGCAAAGCTTACTATTCAACTCATTCACGAATTAAACCGCCGCGGAAAAAAGCGCGGAATAGTAACAGCATGTGTTGGAGGCGGACAGGGAATTGCTGGAGTGATTGAGGTGATGTAGATAGTGAATAATGAAAAACTAAAAGTGAAAAATTTTTTTCGGAAGAAAGGATAAAATAAATTCAAAGAACAATTATCATGGCTGAAACACTCACAAAACAAGCACTCAAAGGCGGTGAATTCTTAATCAGAGAATCTTCATCGGCTGATACTTTTATTCCTGAAGAGTTCAACGAAGAACAGAAGATGATGGCGCAGATGGCGGAAGACTTCATCAACAACGATGTACTTCCTGTTAACGAACAACTCGATCATCAAGAAGAAGGACTGATGATTAAGCTGATGAATAACGCAGGCGAACTCGGTTTGCTTGGTGCTACTATACCTGAAGAGTACGGGGGCTTCGGAAAAGATTTCATCACAGGAACATTGCTCACCGAAAAAATAGGAGCAGGTGGTTCGTTCGCTGTTGCATGTGCGGCACATACCGGAATCGGTACTCTTCCCATTTTGTATTTCGGAAATGCTGAGCAACGGAAAAAATACATTCCGAAACTTGCAAGCGGAGAAATGAAAGCAGCTTACTGTTTAACCGAACCCGGAAGTGGGAGTGATGCGCTCGCTGCAAAAACAAATGCAAAACTTTCTGCTGATGGAAAACATTATTTACTTAACGGACAAAAGATGTGGATCACAAATGGTGGATTTGCTGATGTATTTGTTGTATTCGCAAAAATTGATGGAGAAAAATTTACAGGCTTTATTGTTGAGGCAAACAGTGAAGGATTAACTCGAGGAGAAGAAGAAAAGAAAATGGGAATTAAGGGTTCTTCCACACGCCAAATATTTTTTCAGGATGTGAAAGTGCCTGTAGAAAACCTATTGGGTGAAATTGGAAAAGGTCACCTGATAGCATTTAACATATTAAATATCGGACGGTTGAAATTGTGTGCTGCAGCAATGGGTGCTACAAAAAGAATGGCGACAATTTCAGTTGAATACGCTACCCAACGCGAACAATTCAAACATAAAATTTCTGACTTTGGCGCCATAAAATATAAGCTGGCTGAACAGGCAATTAAAATATTTACGGTTGAAAGTGCAATGTATCGCGCTTCTAAACAAATAGAAGAAAAGGCTCATGATCTTATTGAATCAGGATTGGAATATCCGAAAGCATTAATGGGTGCTGCTGAAGAATTTGCGATTGAATGTGCAATACTCAAGGTGTATGGCAGTGAAATGCTGGATTATGTTGTAGACGAAGCTGTGCAGATTCACGGAGGATTGGGTTTCTCTGAAGAATATACTCCTGCCCGAGCTTACCGCGATTCACGCATCAACAGAATATTCGAAGGGACAAACGAAATCAATCGCTTACTCACAGTTGACATGTTGCTCAAGCGCGCACTGAAAGGTCAGCTGGATTTAATGACTCCGGCAATGAGCATTCAAAAAGAATTAATGAGCATTCCGGATTTCAGTTCAGAAGACGAAGCGCCTTATGCTTCTCAACGCAAACAGATTTCCAACATGAAGAAGGGAATTCTGATGGTGGCAGGAGCTGCCGTACAAAAACTGATGATGGCATTGGAGAGCGAACAGGAATTGCTGATGAATGTTGCCAATATGATTTCTGAAACATACTTGTGCGAGTCGTTATTACTTCGCGTAATGAAGATGAATGAAACCGGAATTGCTACCGCCGAACACAACGACATACTCAATGTAAACTTCCATGATGCTGCCGACCGCTTTCACTTCGAAGGTAGAAATGCACTCGCCACTTTTGCTGAAGGAGATGAACTGCGAATGATGCTGCTCGGATTAAAACGATTTTCAAAAACCGAAATCATTAATACAAAAGATTGCAGAAGAAGAATTGCAGCTAAATTGATTGACGCGAATAAATATTGCTTCTGATTAATTATTTTTTATAATCGAGAAAATAAATTATCACCTGCTAAACTTTAAGGCATTGTCTTTGTCTTAAAATCGAACACAAATAAATTAAATCATGAAAAAGAAAATTCTTACAGCAGTTGTTGCACTTTCAGTAGTTGCCAGTTCATCTGTTGCACAAACAAAAACTCTTTCTGCTCCGAGCAAGACAGAAACAACTGCTCCTAAAACCACAAGCAGTCCAACAACTACACAAACAGACCCTACTGATCCAACCAGTCAGATGAAGCCTAAACCAGGAGCTTCGCAGATGGTAACACCACCAGATGCGGTTGTTTTAAAGTTTAAATCAATTTACCCTTCTGTTCAGGGAGTGAAATGGCTGCAGAATAAGCAAACTAATTATGTGGCAATGTTTAAAAATAACGGAGTTGAAAGCCGTTCGGTTTTTAAAACAGACGGCACATTGGTAAGAGAAGCAAAAACTATTCAACAAAGTGCTTTGCCTCCACTGGTGAGTTCATACCTGACACAAAATTTCGAAGGAAAAACTCCTAAGAAATTTGAAGAGATGAAAGAAGCCGGTGGCGCAGTGATATATATTATAAAGTATGATGATAAACTGGTTCGTTTGAATAGCGAAGGCAAAGAGGTAAAACAGCCGGATGATTTGGAAAACAATAAATAGCTTTTAATTAAAAAGAGAAAAAAGTCCTCTGATATATCAGGGGACTTTTTTTATTCGGGCTTTGGAGTGTTGTTGCCTCCATCTAAAACATATTTCCACGAACCATCTTTTTGTTTTTTCCATTCAGTAAAATAATTTCCGTAGTAGGTGGTGTCGCCATTTTCTGTCGGGGTTTTGTATTCCCAGTTTCCGAAACTGTAACCAAGGTCGCCGGATAAACCCACATCAACTTTTATTGGTTTCCACGAAATAACACTTTCGCCATTTTCCTTTCCGGCTGATTTTTCTATCAGCTTTTCAATTCCGTAAACAGGATTTTCTCCATCATTTAATTTGATCACTTCCGAATCTGCAAATGCAACCAACGCTATTGCAAATCCGTTTTCAATGGAATAAACGCAAAACAATGAATCTGTTTTTTTGATTTCTGATTTTGCTTTTTCCATTTCTTCTTTTGAAAAACTATTTTGATTCGTACAACTGAAGATTAATACTGAAGAAATAATAGTGTAAAGAATGAAATTGATTTTCATGTCAGTTATTTTTTTCGAAAGATAATTTTATTCACCGACACGAAATAAAAAAAGCCGCTCCGATGTATCGGAGCGGCTTTTAAAATTTTATTTCAAAAAATTATTTCACTCCATGCATTCTCTTCACCAACCATCTGTACATAGAAAGTAAAATAATGGATGCCGTTCCACTTAAAACGATGAACACACAGAAGAAAATAAACAGATTATTAATTTCTACTCCTAAGAAGGATGGAATTTTTGCTCCTGCTTCAGCCGGAGATTCACCTGCACCCGGAGGAATCAACGCTGAAAGTGTTCCCGTAAATTTATTGGCTGCAGCATTTGCTAAAAACCAAGTGCCCATCAACAACGATGACAAACGAATCGGAGCTAATTTACTTACCATACTCAATCCTATTGGCGATAAACACAGTTCACCCATGGTGTGAACGATGTACAAAGCAAACAACCAAAACATCGCAATTTTAGTGGATGCATCAACTCCGTGAACTGCGTAAGCAATAATCACATAACCTAACGCAACCAATGCTAATCCCATTGCCATTTTTATTGGAGACGATGGTTCCATATTCACTTTTGCAAGCTTTCCCCAAATCACGGTAAACACCGGTGCCAATAAAATAATCGCTAATGGATTTATAGATTGAAACCAGGTAGCCGGAAATTCATCCATATGGAAATCATTGATTTTCCCCATGAATGTAAGTGCCGCAACTATTGCGATAGTAATTCCCTGCACACTCATAATTACTGTTTTACTCCACTCAAAAAACCAACCAAATGCTTTTCCTAAGAAGAATAATAGCAGCGCTGCAGCACCCAGGATAAAATATTTATTTACTGTAAGACTAATAGCACGGTCAACTTGTGAGTCAGCAAAAAGTGTGAGCGAGGCACCAGCCTGTTCGAAACACGCCCAGAAGAAGATGACAAAAAATGCAAGAATAAAAATTACAATTATTCGCTCACGCTCATCCTTATTCAGTGTTTTATTGCTTAGTAAAATGATGGGCATAATAATCATCGAAGCATAAATCAGGTACGCAATCAAATCAATTTCAGAAATTGTGTGCGCCATTGAATTAACATCAGCAACAGCAGCAGATCCAAAAATGGTGGAGACAATAAATTTGAAATTCAGTAATGCAAAAATGAAAGCTATTGAACCAAATATCACTCCGTAGGTTTGCATATCCATTTTTGCTTTCGGCATTCCAATCGGTGTGCCGTCTGGGTCTTTCAAGTGTTTATTTTTCAGAATTTCAAATGAAATAGTACTCACTACCATTCCAATTGCTGCTGCTAAAAAACCATAACGATAGTCGTGAATGGAGTTGTTAAGTACTGCAAGTGTTCCACAGACCAATGGAGAAAAGAAAGCACCCATATTTATTCCCATGTAGAAAATTGTAAAAGCACCATCAATTCTTGAATCGCCTTTCGGATACAACTGACCTACCATGGTTGAAATATTCGGTTTGAAAAAACCATTGCCGATAATGAGCAATGTTAACCCTGCCCACATAAACGACATGGCTGATGCACTTTGTGCACCTTCAATAACTGCACTGCCGCTCATAAACATTAAAAACTGTCCGCAAGCCATCATTATTCCACCAACCAAAATACTTCTTCTGTTCCCCCAGAATTTATCGGCTATGTATCCGCCTAACAAAGGAGTGAGGTAAACCAATCCGGTGTAGCTGCCATAAATATTTGATGCCAGTGCCTTGTCAATGAACAATGCCTTAGTCATAAACAGAATGAAAATGGCGCGCATTCCATAGTAGCTGAATCGTTCCCACATTTCGGTGAAGAATAATAAGTACAATCCGCGTGGATGAGAATTTGAATTTGTATTGCTCATAGTTGATGAGTTATGTTTTAAATTTTTGTTCAGTGATAAAAGTAAAAAAAGTATTCAGCCTTCCTAATTGTAAATATTTTTTACAGATTATTAAAAGTCCATTCATACATCTGCGTAAATAAATAAGCTCTGGTGTTTCCACCTGAAATTCCGTGGTTCTTATCTGGGAAAGTCATTTGTGTAAACACCACATTGTTTTTATACAATGCCTTTAACATTTCTGCAGTGTTCTGATAATGCACATTGTCATCAGCTAAACCAGCAACCAATAAAAGTTTTCCGCGAATGTTTGCAGCTGAACTCAATGGTGCAATTTTATCGTAACCATCTTTATTTTCTTTTGGTGTGCGCATGTATCGTTCAGTGTATATGCTGTCGTAAAATTTCCAGTTGGTAACGGGTGCAACTGAAACAGCTGATTTAAAAATATCGGGATAATTGCCGATACACATCAATGCCATAAATCCGCCATAACTCCACCCCATCATTCCTATTCTTGTTGCATCAACATATGAAAGAGTTCCAAGAAATTTGGCAGCTGCAGCCTGATCCATAGTTTCAATTTTTCCTAACTGCAGGTAGGTGGTTTTTTCAAATTCTTCACCGCGTGCTCCTGTACCTCTGTTGTCGACACATGCTACAATGTATCCGTGCTGTGCCAGGTAATTAAAATCCATTGTGCCGAATGCATCATAACTATCCAATACCTGCTGACTCCCAGGTCCACCATAACAAGTCATGAACACCGGATATTTTTTATTGGCTTTAAATCCTGTGGGCTTTATAATCCATCCATTTAACTCACTTCCATCATCCAATTTGAAAGTGAAAAATTCTTTTTTACTCAATTGATAATCTGCAATCATTTTTTTGAAAGCGGAATTGTCTTCTAACACTTTTACTACGGTACCATCTGATTTACAAATTGAATAATCTGGCGCAGTGTTCGCGTCACTGTGGTTACGCAAAAAATAAGTGAAAGTGCTGTTGAATGAGGCATTATTTGTTCCGGCATCATTTGTTAATTTCTTTTTATCAGCCCCATTCAATTTAATTGAATACACATATCTTCTCAAAGGAGATTCTTCAGCGCTCTGGTAATAAATCAATCCGTTTTTTTCATCTACACCATAAAAGGAAGTGACATCCCATTTACCTGTTGTTACCTGTGTTTTTATTTTTCCATCAAGTCCATATATATAAATGTGATTGTAACCATCTTGCTGCGATGTCCAGATAAATTGTTGGTTGCCGTTTAAGAAAGTTAGGTTGTCATGAATGTTAATGTATTTTTTATTCTCCTCTGTCATCATCACTGTTGTGTTTCCGTTAGATGCATTTGCAAGTAATAACTCCAATTTATTCTGAAGACGATTCATTCTGAAAATGCAAAGTGTATTAGCATCATTTGTCCATTTAATGCGTGGAATATATTGGTCTTGCTCCGCACCTATATCAGCTTTAACAGTTGTTCCTGATTGGATATTGTATAAATATATTTCTACAACAGAATTTTTCTCTCCTGCTTTAGGGTACTTGTAAGTATAATTCTCAGGATATAAATTATTATAAAACTGAACTGTGTATTCCGGAACGATGCTCTCATCAAATCGATAGAATGCTAAATTATTTCCATCCAGGCTCCATTGAAATGCCTGAACAAATCCAAACTCTTCTTCATAAACCCAATCACAAATACCATTTATGACGAAATTCTTTTTTCCATCTCTGGTTATCTGTAATTCATTTCCACTTTCAATGTCCTTTACAAAAAGATTGTTATCACGAACAAAAGCGACTTTATTACCAGCAGGTGAAAAGGCAGGGCTTGATTGTTTTCCATTTAAACTCAGTGGTGCAAGTGTTTTCTTTTTTAAATCATAGATATAATAAAAGGCCGTTGAACTGCGGCGATATATTTTCTCGTTTTTTGTTGGAATTAAAATATGTTCCTGATTTTTATCGAATGAAAAACTTCCAAGTGAAAAATATTTTGCTGAATCAGAAGGAACATCACGACTTACGGTAAAAACTGAATCAGTTTTCGCAGCAGTTTTATAGTCGTAAACATAAATTGCTGGTTTTCCGGTTGCATCCATATCAACTCTTGCATAATGTTCGCCATCATTTAGTGGAGTAAACCCATCAATACTTGATGGAACAAAATCATAGTTCTGCCAAATGTCTTCAATTACAATTTTTTTTTGAGCGGTCGATGAAAAAAACACAATGGAGAGTAAAATAGAAGCAATAATTTTTTGCATGTAGATTTTCTTTATTGAACAAATATAAAAGTATGCGACCCCGAATCAATTAAAAGTAAGTTTGTTAAAATAAAAAACCCTTCAACATATTTGTTAAAGGGTTTGTGATTAGATTTTTTTAATTTAATTAATCTTGAGTAACCATAACATTGGTTTCAATCCATTCATTAATATTTTTTTTAATTCTCTCATCTGGATTTGAAGAAATATCGGGTTGAAATTTATTACCGGTAATTTTTTCAAATAACTCTATATATCGTGTAGTAACTGTATTTACAAAATCATCAGGCATTTCAGGAATTTGTTGTCCTTCTTTTCCCATAAAATTATTTGCTATTAACCATTCACGAACAAACTCTTTTGATAATTGCTTTTGCGGCTCGCACTTTCTTTGTTTTTCTTCATATCCTTCTGAGTAAAAATAACGACTGCTGTCAGGTGTATGAATTTCATCAATCAATAAAATTTTTCCATCAGCTTTTCCAAACTCATACTTCGTATCAACCAATATTAACCCTCTGCGATTGGCCTCTTCACTTCCAAATTTAAAAAGAGCACGAGTGTAATTTTCTAATTGTATATAATCACTTTCATTTACCAATCGGCTTTTGATTATTTCTTCTCTTGATATATCAAGGTCATGCCCTTCATCAGCTTTGGTAGTTGGTGTAATTATTGGCTCAGGAAATTTATCATTTTCCTTCATCCCCTCAGGCATTGGCACGCCACATATTAAGCGTTTGCCAAGTTTGTATTCACGCGCTGCATGGCCGGTTAAATACCCGCGAATCACCATCTCAACTTTAAAGGGTTCGCACATTTTTCCGATAGCCACATTTGCATCCGGAGTTGCTAGCAACCAATTAGGAACAATATTTTTTGTGAGATTTAAAAAATGAGTTGCAACTTGATTCAGAACCTGTCCCTTACATGGAATTGGTTTAGGAAGTATAACATCAAAAGCACTGATACGGTCACTTGCTACCATTACTAGAAATTTACTATCGATGGTATATACATCGCGAACCTTTCCGCGATAAAATTTTGTTTGTTTAGGAAATTTAAAATCTGTTTGATAAATAGCGCTCATTGAAAATGAAATTGTGGCGCAAACTTAATTGCTGAAAGCAGTTTTTAATGCTCCAACAATTAAGTGTTAGCTATTTGTTGATAGTTTTATTTTTGAAAGAAAATTCAGGGTAACACCGTGATAGTAGGTGTTGTCAAAACATTACTATAATGATTTGCCCGGTCGCGAATCTGAATTTCAAACACAGCGCTTTCAGAAGTTGACGAGTTATTTTGAAGTATGGTATTATTTAAAACAAGAGGAATATTTCCTTTAATTGAAACACTTGTATTTAATGGACTGAGTGGTTGCAAGTGAAAAGGAATAGTAACCGGAAATCTTTTATCTGTAACAAAAACGGTCATTGAATCGGCATCTGAAAATCCTAAATCGCCATCACCATCAGTATAACTTATTGTAAAAACAATTGAATCTAATAAAGCATGAACCGAAGTTGGCGTAACGCTTACCAACTCAATTACAGGAGTAATGCTTGCTTTTGGAATGGGGTCATTGCTTTTATCTTTTTTACAAGCAGAAATAATTGTGAGACTAATTATGCAAAAGAATCTTACGCGTTTCATTTTTTTTATTTTAAAGCGGATTACTGTATTTTGAATGAACAAAATAGTTGAACATATGTTGGTGCTGTTCCCGAAGGAATTTCAGTAGGAGTGGAGTGCTGTCCATCCTGAACATAGGCTCTTATGTAAACAATATCGCCAATGTTCCATTGTGAAGTATTAACGGTATAATGTAAAAAATAGGGAGCAGGTCCCCATCCCCAACCTGGGGCATAAAACGGACTGATTTCAACTGTCATTGGATTTGCTACAGCATTGTCAAAATTATTCGGATCAGTACTAAATTTAATTTTGTTATATGTAAATAGAGGAGGGAGTGTAATGTCATCGTACAAGCCCATCCAGATTGTAATATCTGAATTTGCCGGAGCATAAAATGGATAATAAGAAGCTGTTCCTCTTATTGAATCAATTCGTTGGTTGCCACTATTCGGAAGGTATGCAACCAATCCAAAAAAGGCTGGTTCGGTATTCGCCTGATTCATTTCGTTACCAAAAATGTCTTTTGCCCCGGAGTTTATCCAATTCGTAATCATTTTTATTTGTGATTTAGGCAAAGTATCATACAAAGGCATTCTTCCAAGTACTGCATCATCAGTAGTAATTCTTTCATGCAACCAGCTTAATGTGGTATCATGCGGCACAACACGATATGTAAAAGCTGAATCAGCATTATTTTTTTTAACGGGGGCAAATACTAATGTGTAATATGAACTTTGAACAGTCCTGAAGTCGGGTTCAAAATTACCATCATGACAACCCGGTACTGCGCATTTTACACTGATTATGTATTTATGTATACCAAGAAATGTATTGGAATCAATTGGTACATCAGGAATTCCATTGTCATCATAATTTATAGTGTCGTAAGGATTATCTCCAATAGTTCCCTGCAAAGTGGTACCAGTTTTTTTACAGGAAAATATAATAGAAACACAACCAAAAAGAATCAGAATTTTTTTAACCATTATTTTCTTTTTTCAGTTTTCAATGACTAGTTACTAAATAAGTTGATACATTTTTTGTTTCTAAATAAATGCTTGAGTTAAAACCTGACCTGGCAACATACCACTCGGAATCTGATCGTAAAAGCCAAGTATGTGAGCAATGGTTGGAACAATATCAATTGTTTGACCAACCGGATTTCCTGCGCTTCCCAACGATAAGTTCTGATTTACTTTATTCGGAGGCCCAACGATTAAGGCAAAAACGCGACGGGAATTTGCATCGGAAGTGTGATCAAAAGCACGCAATCCATTTGCGTCATAAACATTATTTGGTAAATCATTTCTGCCGTGATCAGGCATGCAAATCATTATTGTATCATTTTGTAATACAGGATCATTTTGAATTTTATTCCATAACCATCCTACACCATAATCTGCTTTATGCATATTTCTCAAATACCCTGTGAAATCAGAATGGCAGGTATCTAAATTGAAAGTATTAATTACCGTTAACTCAGGATGAAAATTCTTCAGAACCTCCCATGTATATTGAATATTGATAAGGTCGCCGGTCATTTCATAAGTGGGAATTCCATTTGGTAATGGAAAATCCACTGTTCCGTTTTGTGTTCTGTTTAAAACATCCTTCATGAAAGCATGTATTGCTTCTTTATCTGTTGAATTATTAATTATTCCGGGAAGATCAGAAGCTGATTTATCAAAGTTGCTATCAAAGAAATTTTTAATGGAATTCAGTCGGCCAACATCATCTGGCTGAAGAGTCAGACCATTATTTAAATAATCCAAACCAATATTTCCGAATGTAGAATAAGGCCTGAAATAATTAGCTCCGTACATAGGACCATACATTCCATGCTTGCTATAATTCAATGCAGGATAGGGACCTAAACCTTCACTCATCCACCAAGCATTGATTGCACTTTTTGCAGGGTCATTGTGGCGACGATAATATTCAAACACAGTTGGAAAATCGGGGTTGATTGCAAGATTGGTTCCTACATCAGTATAGTTTCCTGTAATGGCGGCTGTGTGACCGTTGTAATGACCGGTAGGGCCTTGTGCATATTCCAACTCTTTAAAAAATGTCCCCTGAGATGCAAGTGATGAACCTTGAATTGGATTCCACGGTGTATAAAGCAGATTGCTGCTTGGCATTGCTCCTGAAAACATATTTGGCATAATGTTTCCCGAATTAGCACCTTGATAAGTTAAGTATGCCTGATCAACTGATTCCTGATGCCGTACACCACCGGCAAACAAAACCAGAACAACATGATTCACTATTCTATCACCTGCGGCGGCAAACAACCTTCCACTTGGTAAAATATATGGAGCGAAAAAAGTTCCTGCTGTTGCTAAGCCTGCTTTTTTAATAAATGATCTGCGCTTCATATTTATTTGTAAGGTTTAGTAAAACATGTATTCATTTGAAAGTGCAAAGGCAGCATAAACTATTTCAGGAGTGATATTACTGTCATTCTGAATCAGGTTTTTTAAATATATTTTTTCGTATTCAGTTGGATTTCTTAAGTAAAACCTTTGATATGTTGAAGTAATAAATGCATTAAGATCAGCCTGCATTTGGGTTTGTGTTGGAATAGAAATTCCTGGAAGTGTTAGAAACCGTTCAAGTATTAATTGGTTAGCAAGCCCTTTGTCTCCGATACTGAGAATGGCTTCGCCAATATTATTTAAATCAGAACCTGGAATATTTTGATTAAACAAATCAGAAAATAAAATGCTGATGTATTGTAAGCTGCTCTTCTGTTTGTTTTTTTCAGCATTGCTTGTGTAAAGAGTAACAGGGGTAACTTCATAATACACATTGTCATAAACATTTTGTTTCAACACTTCTTTCTTACACGAAGAAAAAATGATGGTTGAAAAAAAAACAAGAAGAAAAATATTTTTCATTTTTAAGTTTTCATTTTATTTAAAACCCTGCATATTCATCAGTACTTACTAATTTCTTTATCATCGTTTTCCAATCAAGACTGGTGTTTAGCAATTGTGTTTCCAACCCCATTTCTCCGCTCGTCGGGTTTCTTAATAAATATTGCAGATAACATTTTCTAATAAACCCTTCAATAAACTCAGGAGAATTTACCATAATTATTTCATAATCGCCTTTACTGGTTCCGCTCTGATCGAATAAAGTTGTTGATGCCCCATCAACCATTGAGCCGGCGTATTGAAGTTCTGAAGTAGTTGGGGCGCGCAGAAATAAATCGTCAAAGCTTCCTTTTACAAAATTCTCAGTACCCATATTAACCTGATCATAGAAATAATTATCTAAAAAGCGCCGATAAAACTCACGGATGGAAATGGAGCTGTTCTTTAAATCATCAACACATGTATTTAAATTGTTAAAACGAAGAAGTTCTGCATAGTAATAAGGCAGATTTTGAGTATAACCATTAATTGAATCATAATAAATGAAAGTATAAAACTGAGTTATTTCATCATTTATATCAACGGTATCAATTCCATTGGTCATATCAGCGCTTGTTAAATCAAATAAACGGTTGTAGAAATCGCTATTGGTCAACAATTGATCAGCTATTACACCTCGTGAAGTTGCACTTAAATTATTTGATTTTAAGTATGTGAAATGGTCATCCAGTTCGACAGTGGTAGGTTGTCGGCCAATAAGATCAACATATAATTTATTGATGTAAAGTTTAATCTGTAACTCAGAAATACCATTATATGGAGGGGGTTCATTACCCGTTATTGTAGTATCAAGATGATTATCTATAAGTAACGGATCTTTTTTACAGGAAGAAAAAAAGATGGCTGAACTTAAAGTAAAAATGAAGGCGAGATAAAGTATCCTATGCATGCAGTTCGTTAAGACGAAAGTGATTGAAAAAAGTTTAATTTGTAAAGAACGAAAATTTCTAAATGGTATTATTCCGATTTGGCAGGATCGATGAAAGTTATTACAGTTTGTTGTAAAACATTTTCTTCAGGCAAATTAAAATTCGGTTTACTCTTTTCACCTGTTTGATCTAATTGCAATTTCATTTGGGTGAGAAATGATTTTATGTTTTCCAGCGAATTAACGATTTTCATTCGCTCTTGTAACTCATCACGATTCTCCCGCAACTTAATTTTTGCCCCTTCAATTGTGTATCCTCTTTCTTTAATAAGTTCCTTTATTATTCTTATATTCTCAACATCTTTCTTAGTGAAAAATCGATCTCCTTTCGCATTTTTTTTCGGCATAAGAATGTCGAATTCATTTTCCCAGTAGCGAACATTCGATACATTCAAATCGAACATGGCAGCCACTTCGCCAATTGTGTAATAAACCTTTTCGGGTTGTTTCTCTTCATCCAACATGCTGAAAAAATAAAACTGTAATTTGGATTAACAAATAGTTTTTTAGCAAAGGAATTAACATTGACAGTATTTTGTGGACATTCAAAATTCAATTTGGTGAATTTTTATAAAATATGTTCGCATATCTTCTCGTTTATTTTATTTCAACAGATACTTTTGTAAAATCATGAAAAAAAATTTCATCCTGCTTTTTACTGTTCTTTTTTTTTCCTGCAATTCACATGAAAAAACGGAAGGTGATTCGAATTACAATACCTCTTTAGAAAAAATTCAGAACGGAATGACTTTCGAAGAAGTTGAATCTGTTACCGGATTATCATACAAGGTGGAAGACCTTGGAAAATCAGAAACTGAAGCAGGCGATACCTCACACCTGATTCAATGGCTTTTCGGAACCAATCAATCTATAATGTTTACGAATGGAAAAGTTTCAGGGGTTGAATTGAATATTAGAGCTACTCAGGAAAGAATTCAACATATTATCGATAGTGCAAAGGCATCTGGTGGTGAAAATGGAAATGCAATTATTCAACCCCAGCGATAATATATGAGTTTGAATTTTGGTGTTATTTCAGAAGAAATTATTGCTGAATTAAAGACAGTTATAGGGAAAGAATTTGTACTTGCTGATGAAGAAAACAAACTTCATTATGGTCATGATGAAACCGAAGATTTAGTTTTTAAACCAGGAGTTATTGTTCGACCATCTAGTACAAGTGAAGTAAGTGCAGTGATGAAATTATGTTTCGATAGAAATATTCCTGTAACTCCCCGAGGTGCCGGAACAGGTTTAAGTGGTGGTGCGCTTCCTGTTTTTGGAGGTGTGCTGCTTTCGATGGACCGATTCAATAAAATTATTTTTATTGATGAAGAAAATTTTCAGGTAACTGTTGAGCCTGGAGTAATTACAGAAGTTTTACAGAACACGGTGAAAGAAAAGGGTTTATTTTATCCGCCTGACCCGGCGAGTAAAGGTTCGTGTTTCATTGGCGGAAACATTGCTGAAAATTCAGGCGGACCAAAAGCAGTGAAATATGGAGTTGTGAAAGATTATGTATTGAATCTCGAAATGGTTTTGCCAAACGGTGAAATCATCTGGACCGGAGCAAATGTGCTAAAGAATGCGACAGGTTATAATCTGACTCAACTTATTGTTGGCAGTGAAGGTACTCTCGGTATTGCAACAAAAATTGTATTGCGATTAATTCCACATCCTACTAATGATGTATTGATGCTTGCACCATTTTCTTCAGCAGAAAAAGCTTGCGAAGCAGTAAATGCAATTTTCAGAGCCGGAGTTTCTCCATCTGGATTGGAGTTTATGGAGCGCGATGCAATTGAGTGGGCAGCAAAACACATTGGTGAAACAAATTTGCCAGTAAACGAAAACATTGAAGCGCACCTGTTAATTGAAGTTGATGGAAATGACATGGATGCGCTGTATCGCGATGCCGAAAAAATTACTGAAGTGTTACAACAGTTCCATTGCGGTGAAATTTTGTTTGCTGATACTGCACAGCAAAAATCAGATTTGTGGAAACTGCGCAGAAGTGTTGCCGAAGCTGTGAAAATGAATTCCGTTTATAAAGAAGAAGATACTGTGGTACCTCGCGCAAAATTGCCGCAGTTATTGAAAGGAGTAAAAACTATCAGCAAAAATTTCGGATTCAAATCAGTTTGTTATGGTCACGCCGGTGATGGCAACTTGCATGTAAATATCATCAAAGGAAATCTGACTGATGATGAATGGAATAACAATATCACTGAAGGCATTCGCGAAATTTTTAAACTTGTAATTGAACTCGGAGGGACACTTTCCGGTGAACATGGAATTGGGTTTGTACAAAAACCATATATGGAAATTGCATTCAACAAAACACAACTTCAATTAATGAAGGATATCAAAAAAGTTTTCGACCCGAAAGGCATAATGAATCCGGGCAAAATATTTGCAGACTAAATTCGCATCATGAAAAAAATAATAATTCTTTTTCTCTCCGTTTTATTTTCAATCAATTTGTTTGCTCAAAGCGACAATAGTTTAAAAGACACGCCATGGTTGGCCAAGCAACGGTTTTACCTGGGTGGAACAGGTGGATTGAGTTTCGGACAAGTCACCTATGTTGAAGTGGCGCCACTTGTTGGTTATAAATTAACAGACCGGTTTTCAATTGGTATCAATCCAAAATATACTTACATTCATTATAAGTATACAAATAACGGACAGTATAGCACTCCTGATTATGAAACTCATATTTGGGGAGGAAGTTTTTTTGCGCGTTACTTTATTCTTGACAATGTGTTTCTGAGTGGAGAATATGAATTGAATAACTATGAAGCACTTGTTGTACTACCCAATTTTGCAGGATACGAAGTTAGAAGAATTACTGTAGGCTCTTTATTACTTGGCGGAGGATATTTTCAACGATTTGGCAATGGAGGTTCTGGGTTATCAATACAGGTTTTATACGATGTATTGCAAAATCCATACTCTCCATATTATGGTATACCGGTTATCAGAGCAGGCGCAGTATTTGGATTTTAAAAAAAACATTGTCAGCAACATTTTTATAAATCATTTTTTAGCATAGTTTTTATAAATATTTTTAGAAGCTATAAAAGCTTCAAAATGGAATTAAAGAGAATATTTGACATACCTGCTTATCAGAAAGAAAAATACCCTAAAAGTGATGCCCTCAATGCAAAAGAAAATGGTTTGTGGCGCGCATACAATATTGATGAATGCATTAACAACATCAACCATGTAAGTTTTGCACTGCTCGCTTCAGGAATAAAAAAGGACGATAAAATTTCTATAATCAGCAACAATCGTCCCGAGTGGAATTTTGTTGATTTCGGAGCTATGCAGGTTGGCGCAGTGAATGTTCCGGTGTATCCAACCATTACCGAAGAAGATTATGTTTTTATTTTCAATGATGCGGAAGTGAAAATGGTTTTTGTGAGCAGCGAAGAATTGTTTCTGAAAATTCAGAACATTAAAAACAGAATTCCTTCATTGAAAGAAGTGTTCACATTCAATCAGGTGAAAGGCGCTTCACACTTTTCTGAATTCATGGAGCGAGGCAAAAACGGAAGTGTAACTGAATTGGAAAAAATAAAAAGTGAAATCACTTCAGATGATATTTCAACAATCATTTATACAAGCGGCACAACAGGATTTCCGAAAGGAGTAATGCTTTCGCACTGGAATGTTTTGTCGGATGTGATTGCTGCAAAACCATTAATGCCTGTTGGTGAAAAAGATAAGGCGCTGAGTTTTCTTCCGCTTAATCACTCGTTCGAAAAAATGATTTCGTACTTGTATTTGTGTTACGGCATTTCAATTTATTATGCTGAAAGCATGGATACCATCGGCGATAACCTGCGAGAAGTGAAGCCGCAAATAATGACTTGTGTTCCACGGCTGCTCGAAAAAGTTTATGAAAAAATTTTATCCAAAGGGCAAGAGCAAAAAGGAATAAAACGCGCACTTTTTTTCTGGGCACTATCGCTCGGTGAAAGATGGGACAATCAAAAATCAAATGGAATTTTTTATCACATACAGCTGGCAATAGCAAATAAATTGGTATTCAGCAAGTGGCGTGCAGCACTCGGTGGTCAATTAAAATGTGTTGTTACCGGTGCAGCTCCTATGCAGCATAAATTACTTAGGATTTTTACTGCAGCAAAAATCACCATTATGGAAGGATACGGATTAACCGAAACTTCGCCTGCAATTTCCGTAAGTCGATTTAATCTGGATGAAAATGTTATTGGCTGCGTTGGACCAGCTATTCCCGGAGTTGAAATTAAAATAGCTGAAGACGGAGAAATACTCTGCCGCGGAGCCATTGTGATGAAAGGTTATTACAAGCGCCCTGATTTAACTGCTGAAGTAATTGACAAAGATGGTTGGTTGCACACAGGCGATATTGGAGAATTGGTGAATGGAAAATTCTTAAAAATCACTGATCGCAAAAAGGAACTCTTTAAAACTTCGGGCGGAAAATATGTGGCACCTCAACCAATAGAAAATAAATTCAAGGAAGAAATGTTGATTGAACAAATGATGGTTGTAGGAGCATCCCGAAAATTTCCTGCTGCACTAATTGTTCCTGCTGCAAATAACTTGAAAGTGTGGTGTGGGCAGCATGGAATTAATTTCACAAATACCAGCGAGGTAATTCGCAATGAAGCAGTAAAGAAAAAATTTGAACAAATAGTGGAGGAAAACAATAAACTTTTCGGCCACAGCGAACAGATAAAGAAATTTACTCTTGTACCGAATGAATGGACTATTGCTGATGGAGAATTAACACCAACTTTAAAATTGAAAAGAAAAATTATTGAAAAGAAATTTGAGAAAGAAATAGAAGCAATGTATTCAGAATAGCAGACGGATTAATTATAAGTATTAAGCAGAAAGATGAAATACAAATGAACAGAACTATAAAAAATATCGCCATTTTAGGAAGTGGAGTTATGGGAAGTAGAATCGCTTGTCACTTTGCAAATATTGGAGTGCAGGTATTGTTGATGGATATTGTTCCGAAGGAACTCACACCCGAAGAGATAGCAAAAAAATTAACGCTCGAACATCCCGCAGTAAAAAACAGAATTGTAAATGCCGCTTTACAATCAACTCTGAAAAGCAATCCTTCTCCCATTTTCAAAAAAGAATTCGCCTCTCGCATCCGCACCGGAAATTTCACCGACAACATGAAAGAAATTTCTTCCTTCGATTGGGTGATGGAAGTAGTGGTCGAAAACCTCGACATCAAGAAAAAGATTTTCGAAGAAGTTGAAAAATACCGCAAGCCCGGAACACTAATCACTTCCAACACTTCATCAATTCCTATTCACCTGATGAGCGAAGGGCGAAGCGATGATTTCAAAAAACATTTCTGCGGCACACACTTCTTCAATCCGCCACGCTATCTGCGATTACTCGAAATCATTCCCACTCCGGATACTGATAAAAGTGTAATTGATTTCTTAATGAACTATGGCGATTTGTTTCTCGGCAAACAAACCGTTTTGTGTAAAGACACACCCGCATTCATTGCAAATCGGGTAGGAGTATTTGCCATCATGCGTATTTTTCAATTGATGCAGGAACTTGATTTAAATGTCGATCAGATTGATTCACTTACAGGCCCAATCATTGGTCGCCCTAAATCAGCCACCTTCCGCACAAGCGATGTTGTAGGTTTAGATACACTCGTAAAAGTTGCGCGCTTTGTTCATGATTCATGCCCTGATGATGAGGCTCGTGCAGCATTTGCCATTCCCGATTACCTCGAACAAATGGTGAAGAACAATTGGCTCGGCGATAAAACCGGACAAGGTTTTTACAAAAAGACAAAAGATGCAAATGGTAAAACCGAAATTCTTACACTCAATTTAAAAACGCTCGAGTACCAGCCGAAAACAAAAACAAAATATTCAACCATTGATGCCGCACGCGCTACTGATGATTTAAAAGAACGCTTGCGCATTGTTATGAAGGGCAACGATAAAGCTGCAGAGTTTTATCGCAAATTGTTTTATTCCCTCTTCGCTTATGTGAGTAATCGGATTCCTGAAATTGCCGATGAAATTTTTCGTGTCGACGATGCACTCTGTGCCGGCTTCGGTTGGGACATCGGACCATTTGCTACCTGGGATGCAGTCGGTTTAACTGATAGTGTGGCGGCAATGCAAAAAGAAAATTTCAAAGTAGCCGGCTGGGTAACTGAACTGGTTAATAGCGGTGAAAAATCTTTTTTCAAAATCAGCAATGGCAGAAAGCTCTGCTACGATATTCAAACAAAAACATTCAAACCAATTCCCGGTACCGAAGCATTTATCATTCTCGAAAACTATTCTGATAAAATTGTTTGGAAAAACTCTGGAACACGCTTGCTCGACATCGGCGACGGAGTTCTCAACCTCGAGTTCCGCACCAAAATGAACAGTATTGGCAGCGAAGTGCTCGAAGCCGTGCACAAGAGTATTGACATTGCCGAAAAAGATTTCCGCGGACTCGTTATCGGAAACGACGGAGCCAACTTCAGCGCCGGCGCCAACCTCGCCATGATGCTCATGCTCGCCATCGACCAGGAATACGACGAGCTCGAATTTGCCGCGCGCATATTTCAAAACACCAGCATGCGCATCCGCTATTCAGGCATACCAGTAGTTGTCGCTCCACACCACCTCACACTCGGTGGCGGATGCGAGTTCACGCTCCATGCCGATACAGTAGTTGCCGGCGCCGAAACTTATATCGGGCTTGTAGAATTCGGAATCGGAATCATTCCCGCAGGCGGCGGCAGCAAAGAGATGACCCTGCGCGCCAGCGATGCCTATGCCGAAGGCGAAATCGAATTTCCCGAATTACAAAAACGCTACATGAGCATTGCCACCGCCAAGGTCGCCACCTCGGCAGCCGAAGCATTTGATATGGATATATTAAAACACGGTCGCGACCATATCGTGCTCAATCAAAGCCGCCTCATCGCCGAAGCAAAAAATGCCGTGCTTGCCCTCAGCCATGCCGGCTACACCATGCCCGCGCAGCGCACCAACATCACAGTGCTCGGTCGCTCGGGGCTCGGCGCATTTTACACCGGCATCAATGCCATGCTCACCGGCGGTTACATCAGCGCCCACGACAAACTCGTATCCGAAAAACTCGCCTTCGTCATGTGCGGCGGCGATTTAACTTCTCCGCAACAAGTAAGCGAACAATATTTACTTGACCTCGAGCGCGAAGCATTCCTCTCCCTCGTCACCACAAAAAAAACAATGGAGCGAATCAAGTTCACCCTCGAAACAGGGAAGCCGTTGAGGAATTAAGTTTGATGATGAATTCGTTTATCTTACCAATATAAATTTTTTATGAAGAAAATATTTACCTCTCTTCTTCTTATTTTCTCTCTCTCGTTTTGTAAAGCGCAGTGGGTAACTATACCTGATGCGAATTTTGTTTCGTGGCTTAATGCTAACGGTTATTCTTCTTGCATGAATGGGAATTTGATGGATACTACATGTGCTCAGATTGTGAATGCAACTTCAGTTGACTGTAGTGGTTATGGTATTCAAAGTATAAATGGAATTCAATATTTTAATTCATTGATTTATTTAATTTGTCCTGATAATGATATCTCTTATTTGCCTTATTTATCAAACAACTTAAGTTATTTAAATTGTTCGAATAACTCAATATCAAGTTTATCTCCACTTCCTAATACGATGACCTTTCTGGATTGCTCAATTAATATTATAAGTGGTAGCCTACAATCGTTTAGTAATACTCTTCAGTATCTTGATTGCTCAAATAATTTATTCACAAGTTTACCGAATCTTTCAAATTCATTAATTACATTTAATTGTTGCGTTAATCAATTAGATAATTTGCCACTGTTGCCTAATTCTTTAACCAATCTTGAATGTTGTTACAATCAATTGACAAGTTTGCCTCTTCTCCCAAATTCTCTACAATCCTTAAATTGTTCTTATAATCAAATTTCAAGTTTACCAATTCTTCCAGTTTCATTAGAGAGCTTAGATTGTAGTGGGAATCAATTAACGAATTTACCTCTGCTACCATCATCAGTATACTCACTCGCTTGTAGTTCTAATCTTATTACTGTTTTACCAACTTTATCGGATTCGATGACTAGTTTAAATTGCAATAACAATTTAATTGAATCAATCCAAAATTTTCCTGATTCATTATACTATCTTGATTGCTCAAATAATTCTTTAGATAGCCTTCCTTTATTTAAAGGTAATATACAATACATTGCTTGCGGTGAAAACCAATTAACAATATTGCCTCCGCTTCCAACAAAACTACATCAACTTTATTGTGAGAATAATTTCTTAGATTCCTTACCAATTATTCCTTCTATTTTGACTTATTTGGATTGTAGTTGGAATGGATTAAGTAGTTTGCCACCATTACCACAGTATGATCTTTGGTTATTAAAAGTGAATAATAATCCGCAATTAAATTGTTTTCCGCATCTTGAACATTTTGATGGCACTTGGTCTTTGTTTGATATTTCGAATACGGGTATAACATGTTTCCCCAATACAATACAACATTCAGGGGCAATTCCAGCTATTGATACTTTTCCTATTTGTAATATTGATTCTTGTAATTATTTTGATAATGTTGAGCTTCTGAGCAATCAGTCTATTTCCATTTATCCCAACCCCGCCACCGATAAACTAACCCTCGAAATACCAAGCGCAATTTCTCTCCATCAAATTGAAATTACTGATGCTCTTGGTAGAGTAGTTCAAAGTATTAAGTGGAAAGTTCAAAGCCATATCACAACAATTTCTGTTTCTGATTTCCCTTCCGGAGTTTATTTTATAAAAGTTCAACTTCAAGATGGCAGTGCAACAATCAGGAAATTTGTGAAGGAATGATTAACAAATCTCATTTAGAATCAAATCGGCGATTCTTAGTGATTTTTAATTTAATGAAAACCTGAAAGAAATTATTAATCATTTCTTTTCCATTAATCTTTGATTGTTATTTTTACAGCGAAAAGAAATTTAAACAAATGAAAAAAGCACTTTGGGTTTTTGCAGCCATACTTGGTTTCGTCATTATAATGACCATCACTTTTCAACAACTTGACTACAACGGTAGCTAGTTAAATATTCATTTATCCGTATTAATTCTGATCATTTTGTGCGCACAATCGTTGCCATTGGCGGTGGCAGTATTTTCGAAGGCGCCACCCGAACAATTGATGAACATATTGTAAAATTAACCGGGAAGAAAAACCCCCGTGTTTTATTCATTCCTACTGCATCAGGCGATGATCCTTTGTATTGGGAAAATTTTCAAAAGATTTATGGAGATAAATTAGGTTGCAGACCTGAAGTTTTATTTCTGCTGAATCGGAAAGTTTCGAAAAAAGAAATTCACGACAAAATTGAAAGAGCCGACATTATTTATGTAGGCGGTGGAAATACATTAAAGATGATGCGCCGCTGGCGTTTATTAGGCGTAGATATTTTACTGAAAAAGGCATGGAATAATGGAACCATTATGGCCGGAACAAGTGCCGGAGCAATCTGTTGGTTTCAATTCGGGCATAGCGATTCAATGGCCTACTATCACCCTGAAAAATGGGAGCACATACGGGTAAAAGGTTTAGGTTTAATTAACACCATTTATTGTCCGCATTTCCTTAAAGAAAAAAGGGATGCGCATTTCAGAAAAATGATTTCAAAGAAAGGAGGCGTTGGAATTGCTTGCGATGATTGTTCTGCAATTGAAATCAGAAATACTGATTCATATAAAATATTGAGTAGTAAGAAAGGAGCAAATTCATTCAGAATTTATAAAAAAAATGGAAAAATTGTTCAGGAAATAATTGAAATATCAAAGGAGTTTAAACCAATATCAGAGATTATTTAAGCGTAAAAACAAAAACGGCCCGGAAATATCCGAGCCGTTTTGTTAAAATTAATTTCAACTCTTACCACTCATCTTTTTTAACCTTTACACTTGGTTGTTCCAATCTCGATTTTAGTGAATTGGCAATATTCGTCAGGTTTTCATCAACAGAAGTTAATGTGGCAAAATGATCTTCAGCAGCGGGGTCATTTTCATCAAAATACTTTTCAACCGGAATACTGGTAGCACTTTGAATTAAAACCTTTGTGATTTCATATTTATACCGGCCTTCCTTGAATTGAACAGTTAAATTATATAGAATTCTTTCACCGGTTTGTTGCGTTCCGTTTTTCAAGGTCTTTTTTGCATCAAATTTTCCTTTACAAACAATTTTCATATTTACTGAATCCTGAACCTGTAAAACAGAACTCGGAATCGGATAAAATTCCTTTACCCACATAATGGTTCGAGCATACATTTCTTTCTGGCTGATTCCTGTAGCATCCACCACGCCGGAATAACTTACCATATTAGTTTCGGCATCTAATGGTAAAACAGGAGCAACAGGCTTGTTTTTTTGAGCAAAAACAAATGATGGAAGAACAAACAGCAGAGCAATGAGGTTGATTTTTTTCATTATTTTTTTAAATTTTTTTAAGGCTTAGTATTAAGAATCGTGCCACCAAAAATGTGTTAGGAGTTCCGTTTTTTTTCACCAAACTTTTCAACAATCAAAGTGAATAAATAAACCGTTTTTATTAATGAGTTTAATTCGTTTTATCAGCAATGAAAAACTATCTTTGAACACCTTAAAAAAAATCAGTTTTTAACCATAAAATCATGTTAGAAGAGACAATTTTGGAAAAGAAAAAATCACAAGAATATACAGCAGAGAACATTCAGGTTCTTGAAGGATTAGAGGCAGTTCGTATGCGCCCTGCCATGTACATTGGCGATATTGGTTTTCGCGGGTTGCATCACTTAGTTTATGAGGTAGTTGACAATTCCATTGACGAAGCGTTGGCAGGATATTGCAAAAATATTTTCGTCACAATAAATGAAGACAATTCAATTACTGTTTTGGATGATGGTCGTGGAATTCCAACCGGACACCATAAAAAAGAAAATAAAAGTGCCCTTGAAGTAGTAATGACTGTTCTTCATGCGGGCGGAAAATTTGATAAAGACACTTATAAAGTTTCAGGAGGATTGCATGGTGTTGGTGTGAGTTGTGTGAATGCACTTTCATCGCATCTGACTGTTCGTGTTTTTCGTGATGGAAAAGAATGGATGCAGGAATATGAAATAGGTAAGCCATTGTATCCGGTAAAAGTTGTTGGCGATGCTGATAAAACAGGAACCGAAGTAACTTTTGTACCTGATGGTTCTATATTCAAAATTCTGGAATACAAGTACGACACTATTGCAACCCGTATGCGCGAGTTGTCGTTTCTGAATCGTGGAATTGCAATTACTCTTTCTGATAAAAGAAATATTGATGAGAACGGAACTGTTTTCAGCGAGCGTTTCTATTCTGAATTGGGGTTGAAAGAATTTGTAAAATATCTGGACGGTACTCGTGAAGCCATGAACGCTGAGCCGATTTACATGGAAGGCACAAAGGACAATGTGATTGTGGAAGTCGCGATGCAATACAACACCGGATATACTGAGAATGTGTTTTCGTATGTAAACAACATCAACACCATTGAAGGCGGAACTCATATTGCTGGTTTTCGTCGTGCCATTACCCGCGTGTTTAAATCGTATGCCGATAAGAATAAATTATTAGAGAAATTAAATTTCGAAGTAACCGGCGATGATTTTCGTGAAGGTTTAACCGCTGTTGTTTCTGCTAAAGTTCCTGAACCACAATTTGAAGGTCAAACAAAATCAAAACTTGGTAACTCCGAAGTAACAGGTATAGTTGATTCTGTTGTCAGCGATTTTCTCACTCACTTTCTCGAAGAAAATCCGAAGGAAGCGAAGATGATGGTGAACAAAGTGATTCTTTCCGCTACCGCGCGAAATGCTGCGCGCAAAGCGAGAGAATTGGTTCAACGCAAAAACGGAATGGCTGGTAGCGGATTGCCCGGTAAACTTGCCGACTGTTCAAACAACGATGCTTCTCAATGTGAAATTTATTTAGTCGAAGGAGATTCGGCGGGCGGTACTGCTAAGCAAGGCCGCAACCGTGCGTTCCAGGCGATACTTCCGTTGCGCGGAAAAATTCTGAATGTGGAAAAAGCGATGGAGCACAAGATTTACGATAACGAGGAAATAAAAAATATTTTCACGGCCCTTGGTGTGAGCATAGGAACTAAGGAAGATGACAAAGCATTGAACATTGATAAGCTGCGCTACCATAAAATTATTATCATGACGGATGCCGATGTGGATGGTAGCCACATCACTACTTTGATTCTTACTTTCTTTTTCCGCTACATGAAATTATTGATTGAGCGCGGACATATTTATATCGCTTCACCGCCACTTTACTTGGTGAAGAAAGGAAAGGAACAAGAATATTGCTGGAATGATGATGACCGCAAAGCCGCCGTTGCCCGAATTGGAGGAGGAAAAGATGATTCAGTTGGCATTCAGCGATACAAGGGTCTTGGAGAAATGAACGCAGAACAATTATGGTCAACCACTATGAACCCGGAAACACGCACATTGAAACAGGTTTCTATTGAAAGCGCTGCTGAGTCTGACCATATATTCTCAATGCTGATGGGCGATGATGTGCCACCACGCAGAGAATTTATTGAGAAGCATGCGAAATATGCTAAGCTTGATATTTAATTAATTAAAAACTAAAATTTAAAAGTGAAAAATTATTTATCGCTGAAGAAGGTATGTATTTTGTTTTTCATTTTTAATTTTTCATTTCTAATTTCCTTTGCCCAACTTCCTATTGACAATAAGTTGATTCCAACAAATGTGAAAGAGAATTTCGCCAAAAAATTTCCTGCAGCTGGAGCAGTTGTATGGATTCAGCCGGGCCCCGGATTTTTGGAGACAACTTTTTCGCAGGATAAACATTCTGTTACTGTTATGTATGCAATGGCTATGGGCGATTGGATTAGTACTGATACTAAACTGAAAGCTGAAGAATTTCCTGCTGCTGCAATTACATACCTCACTTCAAATATTTCAGGAGGAAAAATTACCGGCTACTATAAATCAGAAACCAAGAAAGGAATTGAATATTATTCCTTAGAAAAAAACACAGGTAAACTTTTCACTTACTCGTTTGATGCCGATGGATATTTTGTGAGTAAGGTGGAGGAGGAATAAAAAAATATTTTTACAAGCAAGCTATCAGTTGGTATTAACCTATTGTTTCTTCCCGAAATAATGTTGGTAGGAACTAAAAGCAAGGCTAGCTCTGTTATGACTATAATAAACACTATCAATTGCCGGAAAATACTGGAGGTATGCAAAATCAATATCATAAACAGATTCTATGTCAACATGATAAGAAAAATATTTTGGTTCAGAATCAGAAGGAGCATAGGCTAATCGGTAACCATCACACAGAAGAGTATCATAAAGCCCCCCTTTATAAATTGTAAAATTAGTAGTATTGGAATTGTAAATAGGGGGGTCTGGAAGATAATGAGAGTATGTTTGTTTTGTTCCATAGTAATTACCTGTTACGAATAAAGTATGGTCGACATACAAACAACTTCCATCATCTATTCTCACAAAACTATTAAAGTTAGTGGCTCTGCTATCAGAGCACCCCTTCTTTTCACAAGCCTCCATTGAAATTCCTAAAACCAGAATAGCTACTAAATAAAGTTTTATGAATTTCATTTTGAAAATTCTATTTTCTGTGAAAGTAAATGTAGATTTTTTATAGATTAAGAAGTACATAAAATCTTAAATAATCTTAATTCTAAAATATCTTTACCTCATGAGCAAAAAATCATCTACTCAAAATCAAAAAGAAATTACCGACAGCGGGTTTAGCAACAATGCACAACGCAATCGTGCTATTAATGATAATGGAGAATTCAATGTAAAAAATTTCGGACTTCCGTTTTTCAGGTCTTATGATATTTATAATGTGCTTATAACCATGCCATGGCTTAAGTTCAGCATAATGGTATTCATCGGTTTTTTAATTATCAATTCATTATTCGCCACCATTTATTTTTTCATTGGCGCCAATTATTTTCCGGGTATGGATACAACATCACAGGCAACAAAATGTCTCGATGCATTTTTCTTCAGCGCACAAACACTCACAACAGTTGGTTACGGAAGAATAAGTCCCATGGGTTTTTGGGCTAGCTCAGTTGCAGCAATTGAATCATTGGTTGGGCTATTATCGTTTGCGCTTGCAACGGGTTTGTTATATGGGCGCTTTAGCCGGCCACAAGCAAAAATTATTAATAGTGCCATAGCGCTTATGGCACCTTATAAAATAACCCAGCGGGGATTAATGTTTCGGATTGCAAATATTCGACGCAATATTCTGAATGAAGTAGAGGTATCAGTTACTATATCGTTAATGAATGATGAACCTGCAGGCCTTATCAGAAGATTTTATCCGATGGAACTGGAAACAAAAATGATTCGCTTCTTTCCATTATCATGGACCATCGTACACCCGATAAATGAAAAAAGTCCGATTTACGGATGGGCATAAGAAGATTTAGAAAAGGCAGATGTTGAAATTTTAGTTTTTATTAAGGCTTATGACGAAACTTTTTCGCAGCATGTTCATACTCGTTTCTCTTATCGACATGATGAAATAATATGGGGGGCAAAATTTATCCGCAACTTCGAAATCAATCAATCAGTGGGATACACTCATCACTATCTTGATCGAATTTCTGATTTTGAACATGCGGAGTTGCCGGAATTAGTTACAACCGCTGATACTCAAATTGCGGATATCCTTTAATACCCTGGTCGTTATAAAAACCAATGAAGTGCAGTTTCCAGTAATAGCCTGAATTATCTTTTATAATGTAATTTTTTGAAGGATCAACAACATACAATGATGAAGATTGATAATCGATATGCTTCCAATCATATCCAATCGCATCTCTGTTAGATCTGTAAGTTAAATTTTTTGCAAAGTTGTAATCAATATCCGCGAAGTCTGAAGTTGAATCACTCGCTACACTATAACCATTTGGATTTAATAAAACACCTGTAACAATGTATGGAACCAGATTTCCGTTCTGATAAAAATCGTAATGATAACGCGTAAACAGCAAATCCCATTTTGGTTTTATTGGTTCAGGATAAACTACTTTATTTCCATGTTGAATACTAAAGTAGGTATAAGCATAAGCAGGTTCCTTCGACATAACAATTTCATGTAAATCACTATTGTCGAGATTGGCATATTTAAATTTGTACTCGTATTGATTTACAGTTTGGAAAACAATTTTTTTAAATCTTTCAGCCGAATTTAAACTGGGGCCAAGGTCAACCAGAAAAACACCAATAGCCTCTTCAGTTTGTTCAATTTTTCCTGAAGCAGAATTATAAGCAACACCTTTTACTTCAGATGGATCGGCGGGATTAGTATTTACCCAATCACCAATTGCCGTTGAATCTTTATTCCAACTGCTTGCATCCCATCTCCATTTTGATCCGATGGTATCAGTTATAAAATTGAAATTGGAACTATTGGTTCTGGAAACTAAAACCTGATTTCCACTATTAATCCAAATATGGAAACCGTTAAATGAAGTTTCGAATGCAAGATCCCAGCTACCATGTTCGCTTATAAAAGTGTCTTTTGTTGCAAGTTTAAAATATACTTGATTTATATAGTCGGGCCCCATTCCAACTTGAGACACCTGAACTTCACCTGGCGGAGGTAATACGACTGCATCATCTTTTTTAAAGCAAGATGACAATAGAACTGAAACAGATAAAAAAACAATTAATCGAACACGCAAAATCATTGAAAGCAAAATTAAGGTCTATTGTTTAAAAAATTTTAGTACAAGTTTTAATGAAGCAAATCTTCCTGTACCGGTAGGTACTAATCCACTATTATCTGAATGCACACCTCCAATAACATTGCTGTTTATGTTTATGACATTTAATAAATTTTTTCCGGCCACAGAAATTGAAAGTCGTTTCTTCCAGAAAGTTTTTGATATTCCGGCTTCAAGCATTGTATAAGAATCAATCTGGGTTTGATAAATATTGGAACTGTCGTCAATTGCATAACCAAGTGTTGTGCCTGTTACTTTCAATTGCATAGTTGTTTTCAAATTCAGTTTTTTCCATTCATAACCAATCTGCCCGTTCCATTCAGGTGAATATGAAAACTGAGGAATGCTCTTGTCTGTAATTGAAAGAGAATTAAATAAACCGGTTAGTGAAAATCCACTTGCAAAATCAAATGACTGGAATTGATAGTCAGCTTCAATTGATCCAACTGCAGTCTTATAATTTTCAATATTTATGTATGAATAAAGAAGTTGAGAAGAATTAGTTAAAGCGAGAGTGATAATATTATGAATATCGTTATAGGAAAATGCACCTTTTAATTTAACAGTTGACTGGTCAATTTTTTTTGAATATGTACCTGAAAATAAAATATGATGCGAGTCTTCTGTCTTCAAATCAGGGTTACCCTGAATGTTATGATTGACATCAACAAAATATAAATCCATTTCTTTTAATGATGGTGCTCTGAATCCACGCGAATAACTTAAACGAATTGCCCATTTATTATCAGGATTGTAAACAAAGTTTAAGGAAGGAATAATTGGTTCTGCATAGCGAGTATTATAACCATATCGAATAGCTGGCCTTAAAATGAGTTTATTAAATTTCCATTGCAGACTACCAAAAACAGCATAATCTTCAATTGATTGATTATGATCAACTAATTTTTGTCCATGTGCATTTTCGAAATTGATATCATAACCGGCTATGTAACTGAAGTTATTTGTTGAAAGCACTTTACTTATACTTCCACGAAAAGCATAAGCAGTAAACAAACTAGTATCCTGCATACTTGAAACCGGAATTAATTCCTGCGTTAGCAAAACCAGATCTTTACGATATGTATTTCTGATTCGGCTGTAATTTGAATACGCATTTGTAAAATCAAGTTTAAGGTTATGTGTAAGGCGAACAGATTGAAGCAAGGTTACATTCCATCGGTCAGTTAAATAATATTCGTCAAATGCATAAGCTTCATAAGGGCTTGTAACAGGCAAACCTTTATTTTGATTTGACTCATGAAAATAATCTGATTTCAATTGAAGGTCAGTGTATTTGGATTTTAAACCATAAGCTATTCCAAAAAAATGTTGTTCATAAGGTTTCCATTGCTGCCACCTTCCGGTATCAGGATTACTAAACCCATCAAAAAAATTTCTCCCTCCATTTGCCGAAAAATGGTCGGCACCAAATTTGAAAAACACACTTCCATCAAAATTATATCTGCCGTTTGATTCATATAACACATTAGTGGCACCTTCAGAAGTGTTTTTAGAATTTTGTTTGGTAATAATATTTATTAATCCACCAATTGCATCGGTTCCATACATTGAACTCATTGGGCCTTCAATCAATTCTAGTCGTTCAACATTAGAAAGTAAAATTTGGGATAAATTGATATTCCCATTTTCTCTTCCAATCACAGGTACACCATCAATCAGAATCTTAACATTCTGTCCGTTCAATCCATTTATACTTATACCGGTTCCGAGAATATTATCTTCACTTAATCTAATATTTAATTGAGTATTTAATAAATCAGCTAAGCTGCTTACTTGTTTTGATTCAATTTGTTTGGCATCAATTACCCGTATATTATAAACTGATTTATCGCTTGCAGTTAAATTATATTCCCCTGTAACAACTACTTCTTGTAAACTGTTGGTTGATGGATTAAGTGATATTGTTGTGTCAGATTTATTTAACGATGTTTTTATTTCATTGTACCCAATTAAATGGATAGTTAAAAAACACGGCGGTACAATTGATAATTGAATAAGCCCATCCTCATTTGTTAGACCAACAATTTGTTTGTTGTTATTGTTTTCTGCAACAACAATAACACCTGTAAGTGGTTGCTGATTTTCTGAATCAATAATTTTTACAGAGATTTTTTGTTGTGCATAAGAAACCTCTGCGCAACAAATCACCAATAAAAAACTCAAAAATATTTTGATTTGATTCATCACCAATTCGCAGTCTTTTTTTTAACGCGCTATTACCAGTTTAAGTACTGCTGAATTTTTTTCTTGTGAATTTTTAATAAAATAAATTCCGTTTTCAAATGATACGGTATTTAAACCGATTGAATTTATACCGCTGTGAACTGTAGCGTTTTGAATCATTATCAATTCACCAACAGCATTATAAATATTGAATGATGCATTTTCAGATTTATCAGAACTTACCAATAGTGATGAATTTCCGGATGATGGATTTGGAAAAATAGAAGCTAAAACCAAGCTTCTAGTTACATCTGAATATCCAACATTAGTAAGCATTTTCTTGTTGAATACCGCTTTGCCAATACTGCTTGTAAAACTGGTAAACTGCAATTGCCATATTGCACCATTATTGTCTTTTACAAAATAGACCATTGAATCTTCGATTACATAAGCCGTTCCATCAAAAAATTTCCAGTCATATCCAATAATTGAAATATTAGAATCCAGTTGACTTTGATAATTAATAAAGTCAACGGTATTAACATCTATTTGATTTGCCTGAGCTGATAGAATTTTTACATTTCCCAATACACCAGTAACATTATAAAATCCAATTCCGGTTACCTCACTTGTGTAACGCGTAAAAGTTAAATCCCAATTATCGGATGTTGGTTCGCGATTTAATTCTGATTGATTTGTCAAAGAGTAATAAGAAAAATTTTTGCCTGAATAATTGCTCAGCAAAACAGTATCAGTAACATCATTTGTATTATCAAGATTAGCAAATCTGAAAATCCAATCACCTGTAACATCCTTTTTAATTAACCATAATTTTTTAAAAGTATATGGTGCAACAAATCCGGTTCTCACTAAAAACAATGAATCGCCTGTAACAATATGAGTGACCTGATCATATGTTCCCCATCCATAATTCGGATGTACGGTCATGTTCTGATTAAAGGCACCTAAATTCCAGGTGGTTTCAGAATTGCGAAGCATTTGCCAGTTTAAATAGCCAGTTGTATCAAGAGTTGAAAATCCGGTTAAATCAGTATTCGGAACCATAAAAACAGCAACCCCCAGAGTAGTATTTGCTAAAGCACTTGCCCCCATAAGTTTTGTAGTAAATGCAATTTCCCAATTATTGTTTGGCGCTTGCGATACTTCACCATTTTGCATGCTATACCAAATTTGATTTGCATATCCAGCACCCATAGTAACAGAATCATTTACAACTGTTTGGGCATGAAGATTAAGAGTAATTAATAATGCAAAAGCAAGGGATAAAATTTTTTTCATTTTTGGGGTTTTAATAATGAATTGCAAATTTACTATTGCACTACCCGTATTACTTATAACTTATATCATTCATTATGATTTTGACAAAGCGATGACAATGCTTTTTATTAATACTTAAATTAGACCAGAATATTACTTTTTCATGAGGGTAAAACCAAAGGTGGTTCCAACTCCAATACTGCTGCGCACATTAATAGTTTGTCCGTGAGCTTCAATAATATGTTTGACAATTGATAGCCCTAAGCCAGTACCTCCAATATCTCTTGATCTGCTTTTATCTGCCCTATAAAATCGTTCGAATAACCGATTTAAGTGTTGCTCATCAATTCCATTTCCATCATCAGTAACTTCAACTAAAATATTTTCATCTATTTCATAGAAACTTACAACGGTGTTACCATTTTCTTTACCGTATTTTATTGAATTATCTAAAAGATTAATTAAAACCTGACGGACTTTTTCTTTGTCAGAAAAAACATAAAATGGCTCATCACTTCCTTTCTGAAAAGACAATTTGATTTTTCTTAAAGAAGATTTTAAATCGAGGGAATCAAAAACATCATTGGTAAGCATATGAATGTCAAATACTTCCTGCTCTAAAGTATAACTACCTGATTCCAGTTGAGTAATTACTTCCAGGTCAGATATAAGATTTGTAAGCCTGTCAACATTGCGCGAGGCTTTTTCAAGAAAAATTTTGTTAACCTTTTCATCTTCCAAAGCTCCATCCAGTAAAGTATGAATGTATCCCTGAATGCTGAACAAAGGTGTTTTTAACTCATGAGTAACATTTGCAACAAATTCTTTACGATATACTTCAAGTTTTTTCAGTTGCTCAATTTCTAATATCTTTTCATTTTCCCATTCAACAACCTCTTTATTCATTTTGTCAATCGGATCTTCATTTAACTTGTACTTCAATAGGGATTCTTCTTTTCCTGATTTTAAATGATGAATTGATTTGTAAACCAATTTTATTTTCCGATAAATAAAAATTTGTAATGCATAAAAGAATACTATGTACCCAATAACAAAAACAGAAACAAAAAGGATTAATACTGATGACCAATTAAATGAAGTTAACAGAGCGATAAGGGCCGCAGCTATAGCAATAACTGAACTGGCATAAAAGGAGAGAATTGAAGGTTTTGGATTCTTCATTGTTGCAAATTTGCAAATCGAGGTGTAATGAAACGAATCAATTAATTAACTCAAAATCAGGAATCGAACTTATAACCGATTCCTTTGATTGTAACAATGTGATTATCACCAAACCTCTGACGGAGTTTTCGGATATGAACATCAATTGTACGATCACCAACAATTACTTCAGTTCCCCATACTTTGTTTAATATTTCATCGCGATGAAAAACTTTTCCTGGTTTAGATACCAACAAATTAAGCAGTTCGAATTCTTTCCGGGGTAATGAGAAATGTTCGTCTTTATAATGAACCAAATATTGCTCCATATCAATTATAAAATCTCCGATTTGATTTTTACCCGGAATTTCAGAAGGTAGCAGCCTTCTTAATAGCGCATTAATTCTTGATAATAATAACTTGGGTTTTATCGGCTTAATTATATAATCATCAGCTCCTGCATTTAAACCTTTGATTTCCGATTGTTCATCACCAAGGGCTGTTAGAAAAACAATCAATGTATTTTTAAACATCGGATTGCGACGAAGGTGTTCACAGGTTTCAACCCCATCCAACTTCGGCATCATTATGTCAAGAATAATTAAATCTGGTTTTTGTTTTTCCGCAGTTTTTATTCCCTCAAGGCCATCATTTGCTGAACATACTTCAAATCCTTCTTTCTTAAGATTGTAAGAAATAAACTCAACTATATCAGGCTCATCATCCACCACTAATATTTTGAAACTACTATTCTCCATGCGCATGCAAAAGTAATGGAAGTTAAAGAGAGACCGAGACTGATTATGTTAAGTAAAGGTTAACAATCAAATTAATTGCAATTTTACTCTGCTACTGCCCCGCCTTTATAAAGTTGTTTCCTGTATTTTAACGATGGCGAAATAATGAAGTCACCTAAACCCAATTTACTCCACTTTTCATCAATAGAATGAATTGTTTTTTCATCCATAGCTAAAATATTCGGCCAGTCCCGATCAAAATTATCAAACTCTTTAGTTTTGCGGGTACCATCAAGGGCAATGTGCGAAATTCCCTTCGAATCTTTTTCTTCAACTATAAAACTATCGCGGCGCGGATCAATGTTATTGGTAAATCTCCAAATGGCATCCTTTATATCCGAACAATCAACATTCGCCTCAAGGAAAATTATAATTTTAATTGTACTTAATTCAGAATGGTCAAATAATAGGGGTGTAATTTCTTTTAAATGATTTTTTCTGTTCTTCTGTACAGAAATAAATAAAACTGAAATTCCATGAGCCATCAGGCTATCATTCACTTGTATTATCTCAGGAAAATCTTCCTTAAGTTTTTTAGAATTAACAGAGCTTGTAACTTTTGAAATCTGATTGCTATTTGATGTTCTTAATTCTTCAGGAAATTTTCTTGTTGCATCAACACACATTTTTCCACCGAAAGAAAATTTAGAGCAACTATGATCAAGCACATCCATTGGTCCCTGAGAAAAATAAAAATCCTGCTGAGGGTCAACATTCATTGATATTGTTTGTGAAACTTTTTTATAATCGTGAATGTCAATATCATCATCAACAATCACAAGAATTTTGTTGAACATCATTTGTCCGGCACCCCACATGGCATTTGTAACCTTAATTGCCTGACCTGCATATTCCTTTTTTATTTTTACTATTGTGAGATTATGAAATACTCCTTCAATAGGTAGTTCCATATCTTTTATTTCCGGAATCATTGTCATTTTAATCGGGGCCAGAAAAATCCGCTCGGTTGCTTTCCCTAACCAGGCATCTTCTTGTGGCGGAATACCAACAATGGTTGAAGGATAAATTGGATTCTTTCTGTGTGTTATACAAGTGATATGAAACTTCGGATAAAAATCAGCGAGAGAATAATAACCGGTATGGTCGCCGAACGGACCTTCCAAAATATTTTCTTCCATCGGGTCAACATATCCTTCAATAATTATTTCCGCATCTGAAGGCACTTGTACATCTTGAGTGATGCATTGCACGAGTTCCACTTTTTTATTTCGCAGAAAACCTGCAAGCATGTACTCATCAATGTTATCCGGCAGGGGAGCAGTGGCGCAATATGTATAAACCGGATCACCGCCAAGAGCAACAGCAACAGGCATTTTAATTCCGAGTTTTTTATATTCCTGAAAATGACGAGCAGATACTTTGTGTTTGTGCCAATGCATTCCAGTTACGGTAGGTGAAAAAACCTGCATGCGATACATCCCTACATTTCGGATATTGGTATTCGGGTCTTTGGTATGAATAACCGGAAGGGTTATAAAAGGACCACCATCTTCGGGCCAACACTTCATTACCGGAAATTTTGTGATGTCAGGATTCATATTTACAACTTCCTGACAAGCTCCTCTGCCTCTCACAACCTTCGGCATCCATGAAGCCATCTGAGAAAGTTGAGGAAGCATGCGTAGTTTCTCAATGATGTTATCCTTCGGTTTCATCAGCATTTTAAAAAGCTCTTCAATTCTGGTTGTAACATCATCAAGATGATTTACTCCAAGCGCCATGCACATTCTTTTCTCAGAACCAAAAGCATTTATCAGAAAGGGTATTCCAGTTCCGGTATTTTCAAACAACAAAGCCGGCCCGTGATTTTTCGAAATGCGATCGGTGATTTCGGTTATTTCCAATTCAGGATTTACATATTCTTTAATACGAATTAATTCACCTGCATTTTCTAATTGTGCAATAAAATCTCGAAGAGAGGAATACATTTTTTAAAATTTATTAACGAAGACAAAAATGAATAATCATTTTCATTAGAAACAAATAAAAAGCAGAACAGTTTTAATAAAAAAACTTGATTAGATAGTAATCAAGTAAATTTTACTCTGCAATCACAAATTTGCTTCGCGAAATTTTTCCTTCTGATAAAATGAAAATAAAATAAATTCCACTAAACAATGATTTTGAATCAAACTGAATTCCGGAATTTGAAATGGCTAGCGGGATAAAAATTTCTCTTCCTGATAAATCATAAATTTTAATCTCTGAATTATCCAAGTTGAAATTATTAAACCTTAAAATAAAAAAATCATCGGCAGGAATAGGATAAATACTAAATGAGTTTAAATCTGAATTTAACTTTGTATTTCCATTAATAATTTCAATAGCTGTATCAAGTTCACAGGTGTACGGAAGCGGATTTATTTCAAGTGGTAGCCCGGCTATTAAAGAATAGCCAGCAAACCCACTGAAATCCATTGGATAAAACTCAGCTCTGAAACACTGATTTTGGGAAGGAGTTGACCCTTGTGTCATAGCTCCCGTAGCGCCTATTGGATTGATATAATTCCAAACTGTATTCTTTGATGAATCAATTTCAAAAAATGTTCCTTTTGCTCCGGCACAAATAAGCAAATTGCCATTTTCAAATATTTGAGCACCAGAAATATTTGAAGAATAAAAATCGGTTGGAGTTGGTGCTTCATAAGTCCAGGTTAATACTGAAGGTAAATAGGGTAATGACTGATTGTATTCGCCTTGAGTATTTACAGGAGTAGTGATTATATCTATGGAGGAAAAGTTTCCGGCAGGCCTTCCAGCTCCATTATTAAATATCATGATACTTCCTTCAAAAGGTAAACCAGGAGTAATCCATTTTGCATTGTGTTGACCAAATAATTTTTTGTCAGTCATTAATCCGTTATTATAAGTCTGCGGATTTCCCCATCGATATAACAGGTCACCTCCTTTTCCTGAATTTCCACCTGAATGAGAAGATGCCTGAGCAGTAGTTGTACTATGATCAATTACCCATATTTCATTAAAATTATGAGAACTCAAAAGTATCTGATCCAACTGCGGATTGTAATCAACTGAATTCATATGCAACCAATCAAAATTCGCCAATCCAATTCCGGGAAAATTTATATTCAGCAATTCCGGATGCAAACCAACAATTCCAAAATTGTTTTTTGTTGAATCATATTCCTGTACCAAATGATCCCACACATGCCATTCCCAAACAATATTTGCACTGTCAGCACCAATCGGTTGTAATTCAATAATTTTTTCGCTCCATAATGAAGTTGACAACCATGATGGATCTCTTCCTTCTGCCACTGCGGCGGAATTTGATTTATTATCCCATACAATGGCTAAAACATTACCATTTGGCAATGGTTTTATATCGTGATGCTGGCATTCACTGTTGCTCGAAATAGAGTAACTCCATAATACATTTCCGCTCCAATCTATTTTTTCAATAACTCCTCCTTGGCCACCGGAAATAAAAGTTGTGTTGTTTGCATTTCCTGCTCTTAATAAATTTCCATCAGGTAATAAATAAACCGCTTGTCCCGGCCTA
Organism: Chitinophagaceae bacterium; assembly: GCA_947469485.1. Taxonomy (GTDB): domain Bacteria; phylum Bacteroidota; class Bacteroidia; order Chitinophagales; family UBA10324; genus UBA10324. Next base: position 71,766 of record CANIPU010000006.1, read on the forward strand.
TAAGCACTGTTCCATTCTTTAACTTCCTTTCCGCATTTATCAATTAAATAAGTTTTAGTTGAACCAATGGGCGAAAATAAAACATATCCATTGTCAATTGCTCCTGAATCATGCTGTATCAACCCCATTGTTTGAGCTACTGATTTCAAACTGAAAAATGAAATAAAAATTAGGGTGTAAATATTTTTTTTCATTGAAATGGGTTTTGTATTGGATGCAAATTGATAAAGAAAGTTTAGAGAGAGAAAATTTTTTCTTTCTGCTACACTCATAAAATTAAAAATTCCTGTTCTGCAAAAGCAAAACAGGAATTTAGTTTTTCAGTTAGTTGATTGCTATAAATTATTTTAAGCAATTACCACTTCCATCCGATTGTAAAAGTGAATTGATTAGTATAAGTATTCAGTTTCACTCCCGGAACATCAACTCCAGCCAAAGAATAAGGCTGAAGAAAGGAAGCATACTTTGTTCTTCCGAAACCAAAGTCAATAAAATAAGCATCTTGTTTAATTCCGATACCGCCACTGTAAACTGTTGCTTTATTATCAAAACCACTTTGAGCAACCCCGCTTTTAAACGGACTTCCGTACAAGGCATATCCTGCGCGAAAACGAATAACATCCAACGAAGCTTCTCCTCCTATACGAATATTATAGGATGAACCGTATTTATTATTAATTGTCTGATTGAGGTTATTCTCATAACTTTTTCCATCAGTAGAATTATCATCATTGAATGAGAAGAATGCTTCACTATAATCAAGAAATTCATAATCAAAAGAAAGGAATCCATATTTTTTAAAAGTAAGTGCAAGGCTTCCATTCAACCTCCAAGGTGTAGTCAAATTATAATCATATTTTCCTATTGGGGAATCAGCATTATAAGTTCCAAGCGTATCATCTAAAACAGTTTTCATTGAACTGCTATACCTATCGCTCAAAAAAAGAAACGAAGGACTGTGAACTGAGCCTCCTAAACGGATATAATCATTCAATCGAGCAATCAAACCAAACTTAACATTTATTCCTGTACCATTTGTGCTCTGGCTTTGATCCAAAGTAAATGATTTAAAATAATCAATACTGTCGTTAATATCAGTTTCAGTATAACCTGAGCTATATCTGTAGTTTATATCAACAAAACCAAGCGAACCACCTATGTATAATTTATCATTATAATTAGCTCCCATAGTGAATGCATACTCTGTCATTCCACCGCGTGTAGTATAAGTTTGTTCCTGTTTAACTCCACCACCTTCTGTTAGTGCCCAATATTGAGTAGTGTCATTAGAAAAAGTCTGTAATAATGCTGTTTCATAAGCTAAGCCTGCATCAAATGGATAGGCATTAGAAATTTCATTTGTGGTAATTCCACCTGAGCTGTTTACACTTTCTACAAATTTTTCTGCAAGACTTGATGAAGGGTTAAAACCCGTGTAATAAACATTATTGTGAAAACCGGCAATACGATTGCCGCCAAAAGCAAAATTTAGATTACGCCACTTCCCACTGTTTTTTTCATCTAACTGTTTCACCCAAACAATTCCAAAACCTGAAGCATTGAAATTGTATTTATGTTCCTCACTTGAATTAGAATCAAATAAACTGTTGCTTTTTATTGAAAGAAACGATGGTGAAATAGAAAACTGGTTGTTTTGAAAAATTGAAACTCCTGCTGGATTAATTACAAGTGAGCTGTAATCTCCACCCAATGCACCAAATGCACTTCCTGCACCAAGTCCTCTGCCACTTGACCCGTACATCAATTGTGAATAGCGAAGAGCGTCTTCATCACTTTGAGCATTAATAAAATTGGAAAGAAGTAGGGACACACTTATGGCTGTAAGAATCTTTTTCATAAAGATTTATTTAATGGATTAATTATTTAGGATTTTTCTGGAATGATGGTTTGCTTCCTGAAGAAGAAGAAGAACTTTTACTGCTGTTTCCTGAACTATTTGACGATGAACTTTTGTTATTGCTTCCTGAATTAGTTGAAGAACTCTGCGAGGGTTTTGTATAACCTGGTGCAGAGTTTTGTTGTGGCGGAGCAGAATATTTAGGTGCTGAGTTTTGTTGTTGCTGAACTTTCGGTGCGCTATAATTATTTGAATTTTGGTCAGAAGGCTTATTGTATTGTTGTGATTGTTGATTTGAATTACTGTTGCCTGAATTACTGTTGTATTGGTTAGATGGTTTTTGATTTGAAGAATTCTGTTGTGAATTATTTGAATACGACTGACCATTGTAACCATTATCATATGATGTTTCCTTCGGAGTTTTCGGAGGATTGTTTTGTGATGGTTGAGTTACTTTAGGTGCGGTATTCTGTTGTTGAGGTGAAGTATATTTTGGTGCTGAATTATTTTGTTGCTGAGGAGCAGTATACTTTGGAGCCGTATTGTTTTGCTGAATTTGCTGATTTGGTACACTAACCTTAGGATTTGAATTGTTCGGCTGAGTTTGTTGTTGAACAGGTTTATTCGAATTGGTTGAATTCTGCTGATCATATTTAATTCCATTATTGCTATTAAGCTGCTGAGAGGGCGCCTGTGTATTATTCTGCTGCTGAATGGGCTTGTTAATATTTGAAGAATTTGAATTCTGCTGATCATACTTACCACTGCTATTACTATTCAAAGGTTTAGAAGTTGAATTCAGGGTTTGGGATTGAATATCTCCTTTGCCGGAATAATTTCCACCATCAGTTACTTTAGTATTTGAGTTTAATCCGTTTGAATTAATTACATCAGGTTTTACTTGTAATCCATTCGAGTTAATATTTGAACCTGTAGAATGATTTTGTAAATCACTACCATTCACAGCATGATTATAATCTATTGATTCTTCATTCTTTCCTCCTAAACCACCGGTTTCATAAGTGGTATTTGAAGTATTACCTCCGTAACTGGTGTGATAACCATAATAAGTTTCCGGAGTATAGTAGTAAGAAGGATTATAATAGTTATCGTAACCTCCATATCCATAATTGTTTCCATAATATCCGTCGTTATATCCATTCCAGTAACCGTTATAATATCCGTTATTATATCCATTATAATACCCGTTGCCATAGCCGCCATAACCATACCCGTAATATGGATAGCCATAGTTGTGATAGCCATAATTATGATATGGACTATACCATGGATAATACCAATTGTTACTAGCACATCCCCACCAAGGGTTATAATTTCCAAAGCTTATTGAAAATGAAAAACCACCGGGATAATATGAGTAATAAGACGGAGCGTAGGAGTACCAATAAGGGTTACAATAAATATCGCTATAAAAATTATATCCGCTATAGGGTGAATACCATCTGCGGATATTTCTTGTATAGTAATAGTCATCATCGTCGTAGGCATAACTTGTACTACCATCATAATAATTATTGGTTATATAAGTATTGCCATTTCCGTCTGTTTCAGTACGCTGATTATCGGCCTGGTTATTTAAATCATAATTCTGATTATTATCCTGTACATATTCTTGTTGTTGCTCCTGTTGCACTGGAGCGGCATCATAATTATTTACTTTATCCTGATTGCTTTGTCTATCAGCCTGACTGTAATACAAATCATCGGTCGTTTTTGAAACCTGACCGGTTGTGCTGCAAGAAGTAATAATTCCGGAAAGTATGAGAAAGCCAAATATGTATTTGCTCATAAAAATTATTTTAGTGAAATTGAGATTGTTAATTTTCGATTTCATGGCTTTTAATTTATTGTTTGAATATTAGAAAATGTTAAAGTTTAAAATTGAGCTAAAATTATTTAAAATCAGTTTGTTTTTGTTAACCGTTTCTCCAAAAAAACAAAATTGTGACTATCAATTTTCGAAAGGTTGAAAAAACATTTTTACTATTGTTTTCCAACATTATGCCAAACTTACAACATGAGTAAAGAAATAACGAGCAGAGAGCAGGATTATTCGCAATGGTACAACGACCTTGTAATTAAAGGAGGACTGGCAGATTACTCTGCAGTTCGGGGTTGTATGGTAATAAAACCTTATGGTTATTCAATTTGGGAGAAAATTCAACGAACATTGGATGATATGTTCAAAGCAACCGGACATGTGAATGCCTATTTCCCGCTTTTCATTCCGAAAAGTTTTTTGTCGAAAGAGGCGGCACATGTAGAAGGATTTGCAAAAGAATGTGCGGTTGTTACACATTATCGTTTGAAAAATTCTCCTGATGGAAAAGGAATTATTGTTGATCCTGATGCGAAACTGGAGGAAGAATTAATTGTGAGGCCAACTTCCGAGACCATTATCTGGAACACATACAAAGACTGGATAACATCTTATCGCGATTTGCCATTGCTCATTAATCAGTGGGCTAATGTGGTTCGGTGGGAAATGCGCACACGATTGTTTTTGCGTACTGCAGAATTTTTGTGGCAGGAAGGTCATACTGCTCACGCAACAAAAGAAGAAGCAGTGGAAGAAACCATGAAGATGCTCGGTGTATATGCTGACTTTGCCGAACAGTGGATGGCGATTCCTGTTATTAAAGGATACAAAACCGCGAACGAGCGGTTTGCAGGTGCAGAGGATACTTACTGCATTGAAGCCTTGATGCAGGATGGAAAGGCATTGCAGGCAGGAACTTCGCATTTTCTCGGACAAAATTTTGCGAAAGCATTTGATGTGAAATTTGTAACGAAGGAAAATAAATCTGAATTTGTTTGGGCAACATCGTGGGGAGTTTCTACCCGTTTGATTGGTGCCCTTATTATGGCGCATTCTGATGATAAGGGATTAATTCTTCCTCCGAAACTTGCACCAATACAAGTAGTGATTGTTCCAATTTATAAAACCGAAGAACAACTCGCAACAATAAATGAAAAAGCAACCGAGATAAAAAAATCACTGGAAGCAAAAGGCATCAGTGTGAAGTATGATAACGATGATAAACAAAAACCGGGGTGGAAATTTGCCGAGTATGAAATGAAGGGAGTACCGATTCGCATTGCAATGGGACCACGCGATATTGAAAACGGAACAGTAGAAATTGCGCGCCGCGACACCGGAGAAAAACACACTTACTCGTTTACTGACCTCACCACAAAAGTGGAACACTTGTTAGAACAAATTCAGTTAAATATTTTTCAGAAAGCTTTGGACTACCGAGATGAACACATTACACGCGCTGATACCTGGGATGAATTTGTAGATGTGTTGGAAAATAAAACCGGATTTGTTGCTGCGCATTGGGATGGAACTTCAGAAACCGAATTGAAGATTAAAGAAAAAACAAAAGCCACCATCCGTTGCATTGAATTGAATGCACATGCCGAAGAAGGAAAATGCATTCTCACCGGAAATCCTTCGCATAAGAGAGTGCTGTTTGCAAAAGCGTATTGAAAAATTTTGAATAAATTGCACAATGAAAAAAATATTATTCATCATTGTTGCTTTAATATTTTTTTATGGTTGTAAACGATATGAAGAAAATCCACTAATAGTATTTCATTCTGTTAGAAGTCGCTTGAATGGAAATTGGAAAGTAGAAAATTTATTATTTAACAATGAAATAAAACCTGCTGAATTAGATACTTTTATTGTAGATTATTATAATTTTTTAATTGCCTCAAAAAGTGATAAAAGGAAAACTAATGGTTATTATGATGGGGGATTTTTAATTTATTTTCAACAAAATTCATTAGCTGTATTTACTATTAAATTATCGGAAGATTATAAAAGTTTTTCAATTTGGAACGATTACCCCGGAATATCAATGACTTCTTATATTCCGGGGACTTTAGTTGATACTTCTTTTAATTATTCAAATCACGCATACTACCGTGAGGAATGGGATATAATTAAACTAACAAATAAAGAACTCTGGATTAAAACTGTTTATAATAACAATAATTATGAAACTCATTTTAAAAAAATGGAAGATTGATTAATAAAAATAGTTGATGTGATATGACTAAAAACAAAAAACAACCACAAACACCAAGAGACCTCATAATCGAAAACCTTCGGCTAAAAGGTCAGGTGATAAAGCAGGTTGCTGCCACAACTCACGAAGTGTTTCACGAGTTTAAAAACCTGTTGCGTAAAACTCAAAGCGAACTGGCTTACACTCTAGTGAAGAGTAATATCAAAATTGATTTACAATATTCCGACATCGGGCAGTTTGAAGCGGAGATGAAAATAAATGATGAAGTGGTGATTTATGCGCAGCACTCCAATGTATTTACTTTTGATCAAGACCATTATATCTGGAGGCTTCCTTACATTCAGGAAGATCCGTTGCGAGCGCATTGCGGCATGATTCAGATTTATAATTTTCTGAGCGATTCATTTAAGTACAACCGCAATCATGATGTTGGTTACATGATTGCACGGATATTCGTGAACAAGGACAAACATTTTTTCATTGAAGGAAAACGACAACTCGGCTTTTTATATAATGATTTTGAAAACCTGATACTAGATGCTTCACACATTCAGGATGTAATTGAATCCTCCATTCTTTACACCTTGAATTTTGATTTGCTGGTTCCGCCTTACGAGATGGTGAAAGAATTAACCATCAATCAGAAAATTGAAATGCAGGGAATACAATCGCAACAAACCGGCAAGCGCTTAGGGTTTCGCTTCAGTGCAGATGATGAAGAAATTCGTTGATCTTATTTTTTTGATTTAACAATTGTTTGCTCACTTGTGCCTAGCAATAGAGCAAGTGTTTTTAAACTTTCTGTTCTGTCCGCAATCATTTTTATTATTCCAACGAAAGGAATAAACAAAATCATACCGGCTGCTCCCCACAATATTCCACCAATAAAAATTACAATAAGTGTAACCAGGGTATTTATGTTTAAACGACTACTTACTGCAAATGGAAAAATGATATTTGCCTCCAGATATTGTACAAAAGCAAAGATGGCTATTACACCAATCGGATACCATATTGAATCGTAAGTAATCCATGCTACTGAAATTGGTAAAAGCGATGCAACCATGATTCCGACATATGGAATGAAAGTTAAAATGGATGCAATAAATCCAAAAAGAATAGCATGCGGTATTCCGAGAATCAGAAGTCCGATGCTGTTTAAAGTTCCTACAATCAGATAAACAAGCATCATTCCTTTTATGAAGTTGTAATATGAATGAACAGTTTCAATTAGAATATCGCGAATGTTTTCCATTTTTTCAGATGGAAAAATTCCCTTAAGCACATGGAGAAATAAATTTCGGTAGAATAAAATAAGCGCCGAGAAAACAGGAATCAGAATAACTAAAACAAAAGTGACTGAAAGAGAATAGGCGGTTGAACTCAGGAACGGAAGAACATCACCACCTGAACTGGTTGCAATATTTTTCATCCAATTATTTTGTTCTTCAGAACTGAAATTCAAATTCTCAGCAACATACAAACTCAGTTGATCTGAGGCCTCAATCAATTTCAATTTTATATCCTGCCATTCAGAAGCAAACGAACTAATCTGCCAAAGAAATATAACAACAATCAGTGACAGCAATACAGTAAGCAGCGATAAAGCAATTGCAATTGCCACACTTCGGTTCATTCCCTTTATTTCTAACCACTTACAAATCGGAAACAAAACAAAACTGATTAGCATTGAAATGCTCAAAGGGATAAATAAAGTTTTACCAAAATAAAGAACGACAGAAATTAAAACTGTGTATTGAAGAATCGTTAGTATTGTAATTCTGCCTGATTGCTTTTTTTCATTCACTAAAAAATCTTCGCTCATTTCTATAATATTAATTAATGCAATTTAGAAAGTTGAATTTTTAATATCAATGATTAATGTAATTGTATTTCCGTCGTAAAATTTTAAATAACTCAAACCATATAATACTGAAAACTCCTGCTGCCAGGCAAATAAAAATATCATTCAAGTGCAAAAAACTAAAATGAAAAAATCGTCGCGCAAGCGGAACATATAAAACAATAGAAAGAAAAATTATACCTCCACCAATTACCCATTTAACCGATTTGTTTTTTTCGCGGAATGTTTCAACGATGGTTCTTGTCCATGAGCGGTTAATCAGAATCAAACCCAGATTTGAAAAAATTAAAGTGGTGAAAGTGAGTGCACGAACTTCATCAGTTGGTCGTTCCAATTTTATAGCGATGAAATAAACTCCCAATGAAATTGCAAGCACGAAAGCCCCCTGAATGGTGCTGATAATAATTCTCTGTAAACCAAAAACTTTGCTGTTGTTTTTCCTCGGGGGTCTATTCATGATATTTTTTTCTTCTTCTTCTCCTTCAAAAATCAATGTGCATGCAGGGTCAATAATTAACTCGAGAAAAGCAATGTGCAACGGAAACATTACGATTGGTATTCCTAAATATAGAACAGGAATCAATGTTAAACCTGCAATGGGAAGATGAACAGAAAAAATATATCCCATTGCTTTTTGCATGTTATCGTAAATCCGTCTTCCCAATCTGATGGCAGCGATGATGGATGAAAATTTATCGTCCAATAAAACCAATGATGATGCTTCACGCGCTACATCTGTTCCGCGCATTCCCATTGCAATTCCAATGTGTGCTGCTTTTAATGCAGGTGCATCATTTACTCCATCACCTGTCATCGCCACTATTTCTCCGTTTTCTTTCAGGGCATTTACAATCATTAATTTTTGTTCGGGAACTACTCGGGCAAAAATGTTTGTCGTTCTTATTTTTTCACGAAGCATTAATTCATTCAATTCATTCAGCTCGTGGCCAGTTAAAATTTGTTCCGGATTTTTCAAACCCATTTGCTGCGCAATGTTTTGTGCCGTTATGGGATAATCTCCAGTAATCATAATCACCCGCACACCTGCATCGTAGCATGATTTTAAATCTTCAATCACCGTTTCTCGCAACGGATCTTCCAATCCAAGCAGTCCTAGAAATTCAAAATGAAAATCATGTTGCTCTTGCGGAAATTTTTCTGAATGTGTTTTTGATTTCGCCACTCCGAGCACGCGATAACCTTCAGATGCAAGTTGCGAAATATTTTTTTTCAATGCTTCTTCATCAGATTCATTCAAATGACATAGTTCTAAAATGGCCTCTGGCGAACCCTTAGCTGCAATGACAAATTCATTTTTTACAGGTTCATGAAACACATGCGACATGGCCAACAGCTCCGATGACAATGGATATTCTTTCAGCAATTGCCAATCGGAGTGCAGGTGTTCGGTCTTCGATAATTTTATCTCGCCCAATTTTAAAATTGCTTTTTCCATTGGGTCAAAAGGATTTTTCTGACTTGCCAGAATTGAATACTCTATCAACGAATGAAAATCTTCTTCCAACTCCGAATTGTTTGATTCATTCACTTCAATAAACTTTCCATTAGCGAAAAGTTTTTTCAGAGTCATTTTATTTTCAGTGAGTGTTCCGGTTTTATCGCAACACAAAACAGTTACAGACCCCAATGTTTCAATGGCTGAAGGTTTTCGCGTCAATACATTTTTTTTAGAAATGCGCCACGCTCCCATCGCCATAAAAATGGTGAGTACTACTGCAAATTCTTCGGGCAACAATGCCATGGCAAGTGAGAGTCCTGATAAAATTCCATTCAACCAGTCACCGCGTGTTAATCCATAAACAACAATTAATATGATGCAGGTGAACAACCCGACAATTGAAAATATTTTTACAATGCTTGCAGTTTCTTTTTGTAACAAAGTTTTTTCGGTCTCTACTGCTTCTAATGATTTTCCAATTTTTCCTAATTGAGTATTTGTTCCGGTTGCAACAACTCTGGCAATTCCATGCCCCTGCACAATCATGGTTGCCGAATAAACGAATGCTGAATTTTCTCCAGATGGAAATACGAAAGCATCCAGCTCATTCCATTTTGATTTATGAACCGATACTGATTCACCGGTCAGCAATGATTCATCTACACGAAGATTGAGAGACTCCAGCACAATTGCATCAGCGGATATTCTGTCACCTTCTTGTAACAGAATTATATCATCCTTCACCAAATCTCTTCCTGCAATTCTTTTTTCTTCGTCATTCCTAATTACCAATGCACGAGGACTCGATAATTCTTTCAACGCATCTAACGCACGCTCACTTCTTCGTTCCTGATAAAAAGTGATAATGATGATAATGACAACTGATGCCATAAGCATAATCCCTTCGCCTGTATCTCCAAGAATAATATACAATGCGCCACTTGCTACCAGTAAAAGAAACATGGGTTCCTTTATTACTTCCAGCACAATACGAAAAGCGGATTTTGGTTTTGATGATTTCAATTCATTGAACCCATCGCGCTTCAACCGTAAATCAACTTCTGAATCTGAAAGTCCTTTCAATAAATAAGTCTCTTTATTCATTTCAGCAATAAAACTAACCTGAAATAAATATTTCAAAACTGAATTATATCAGTTGAATTTATAAAATGAACTTTTTAGGCGGATACAAAAAACTATTCATTGTTCCGTTCATACACTAGAAAAGTATATGGATATTTATTTTTTTCATCGGGAGCATGTTTGTCAGATGAAATTTCTTTCCAATCAGTTGATACAAGTGATTGGAAAAAAGTATCTCCTTCAAATGATTGATGAATTCGGGTTAAGTAAATTCTATCAGTCCATATTAATGCCTGAATAAAAATATCTCCTCCACCAATAATAAAACATTCTGATTCGCCATTATCTCTGGCATAATCTATTGCATGTTGCAACTGATTTACAACAATACAACCATCTACTGCAAAATCTTCCTGCCTGGTAATTATAATATTTGTTCTGTTCGGAAGAGGTTTTCCGAGTGCTTCAAAAGTTTTGCGCCCCATTATAATACAGTGGCCTGAAGTGGTTTTCCTGAAATACTTCATATCAGCAGGTAAATGCCAAGGCAATTGATTTTCTTTTCCAATCACATCATTTTGTGCTACAGCAACAATTATGGAAACTATCATACAGCAATGGGTGCTTTGATGGATGGATGAGGGTTGTAATTCAATAAATCAAAATCGCTGAACTTGAAATCGAAAATATTTTTCACATCAGGATTAAGTTTCATCTGAGGTAAAGGTCGAAAATCCCGTGTTAATAATTCATTAACTTGTTCCATATGATTCTGATAAATGTGCGCATCGCCAAAGGTGTGAACAAATTCGCCGGGCTGTAAATCGCAAACCTGAGCCACCATCATCAGCAACAAAGCATACGATGCTATATTGAACGGCACACCCAGAAAAACATCGGCACTGCGCTGGTATAACTGACAACTTAATTTTCCATTAGCTACATAAAACTGAAATAGTGAATGGCAAGGAGGCAACTTCATTTTATCTACATCTGCAACATTCCATGCACTTACAATTAACCTTCGCGAATCAGGATTCTTTTTTATTTGTTCAATCAGTTGCGCAACCTGATCAATCGCTCGTCCATCATTCGTTTCCCATTTGCGCCACTGCTTGCCATACACCGGACCGAGTTCACCATTTTCATCAGCCCATTCATCCCATATGCTTACACCATTTTCTTTTAAGTATTTAATGTTTGTAGAACCCTGCAAAAACCAAAGCAATTCGTGTATGATTGATTTTGTGTGAAGTTTTTTTGTTGTAAGTAAAGGAAATCCATCAGTCAGATCAAAACGCATTTGGTACCCGAAATAACTGATGGTACCTGTACCGGTGCGGTCAGATTTCTTTACCCCTTTTTCTAATACTGTTTTTATGAGATCGTGGAATTGCTTCATGCAGGATTCAAAAATAATAGATGAATCAGCTTTTTTCTCAAATAGTTAATCCACAAATTATTTTTTTCTTCTTGCCAGTTCTTTTTTTAGCAAACTTAACTCGCGCCCCATTTGTCCACTTACTGATGTGTTTTCCTGAGCACGGCGCATGAGATAAGGAACAACATCTTTAACAGGTCCATATGGTACATACTTGGTAACATTAAATCCATCCTTCGCTAAATTAAATGTGATATGATCGCTCATTCCCAGCAATTGAGAGAAATGAACATGCGAATGATTGTGCGGCATATTATTATCAATAAGATATTTTGCTGCAAGCATATTGCTCTTTTCATTATGAGAAGCAACACAAACTGAAATTGAATTTATGTTTTGCAAACAGAATTCTACACCTGAATTGTAATCATTATCTGTGGCTGTTTTATCAGAATTGATAGGAGATTGGTAATTCATCTTCAAAGCTCTTGCTCTTTCCTTTTCCATATAAGCACCGCGAACCAACTTGACTGCCAGTAAATAGTTATCGCGCTTTGCTTTTTCCAGCGAAGATTTTAAAAAAGCTAAACGATCGTGACAATAATGTTGAATAGTATTGTAAACCACTGCTCGCTCTTTATTATAAAACTGACTCATCTCTTCCACCAAATCATCAACAGGTTTTTGAATCCAGGATTCCTCGGCATCAATCATCATAGATTTTCCATTATCATGTGCGCACTTGCAAATGCGATGCATTCTTCCTTTTACTCTATTCCATTCAACGGTTTCAGATTCGCTGAGTTTTTCATTATCAGCAAGTTTTTCCAATAAATAAAACCGGGCTATACCAGTAACTTTTAAACTCAGAAACGGAATACTTTTTTCTGGTCCTGAAAATTTAATTGCTGTAACAAATTCATCAGTTGCATGATCAAAATCCGCATCGCTTTGTTTTCCTTCTACACCATAATCGAGGATAGTTCCAACATTAAACTTCGATAATTTTTTAATCACCTGCAATGATTCGTTTAATGTTTCTCCCCCGCAAAAATGATCGTAAATAGTAGTTTTAACAATTGACTTAATTGGCAAACGGAGATTAAAGGCAATAGGTGTTAATCTTGTTCCAATATTTACAAGAACATTATTGTTTATTAGCTTGAAAAGAAAGTTCGACTTTCTTAATTCCTTATCAGTTTTATAAGCGAAAGCATTTTCAGTATTGTCGAACGACAGCATAATAATTTGATTTTGCAAGTAAGCAGAAGTTGGCAAATATAAAATCATTGTTTGTAAGGAAAACGATGATTAGTGTCAGGTTTATTTTGTTTTGAACCGTGAAATAAAATTTGAGAAAATATATTTATTCATTTCGAGTGTTTTACTAATTCGCTTAGGTTTGCAGCGCATGCAATTTGATTTATTTTCAAAATGGTCTTTAAAAGCCGGCTATCCATTTCTAATGGCTGGACCTTGTTCTGCCGAAAGTGCTGAACAGGTGCTTACTCTTTCCAAGGAATTGAAAAATAAAGCGATTCATCTTTTTCGTGCAGGTGTATGGAAACCGAGAACAAGACCGAATAGTTTTGAAGGATCGGGTGAAGAAGGATTAAAATGGTTAAAAGCAGCTAAAGAAGAAACCGGACTGCCAAACACAGTTGAAGTTGCTACTGCTGCACATGTGGAACTTGCATTAAAATATGGTATAGATGCTTTATGGATTGGTGCTCGTACAATGGTTAGTCCATTTGCCGTTCAAAGTATTGCTGATTCTTTAAAAGGGGTAAATATTCCGGTTATTGTAAAAAACCCTGTAAACCCGGATATTGAATTATGGATTGGTGGAATTGAGCGTATTTATAACAATGGTATTATTCAAATTGCTGCAATACACCGTGGGTTTTCGTCCTATGATAAAAGTAAATACCGAAATAAGCCACTTTGGGAAATACCGCTTGAATTAAAGCGTAGGTTTCCTGATTTACCACTTTTGTGTGATCCTAGTCACATTGGAGGGAAACGAGAATTGATAGCTTCCCTTTCACAAAAAGCATTGGACTTGAATTTCGATGGATTAATGATTGAGGTTCATCCAGATCCGGATGAAGCACTGAGTGACCCACAGCAGCAGATTACACCAGCTGAATTTTCAGAATTAATAAATAATCTTGTTATCCGAAAAAGAAATGCTGAAGATAGTATTGCTTATTCTTCGTTGGAAGAATTGCGAATAACTATTGATAAAATAGATGAACATCTATTAGAAACTTTGAATGAAAGAATGACTTATTCTGAAAAAATAGGTGTATTTAAAAAAGAAAATGATATAGCAATATTTCAACCTGAAAGGTGGAATGAAATTGTAACCAGGGTAAAATTTCTGGCAGCAGAAAAAAATTTATCTGAGGATATTGTTCTTAAAATATTTGATTACATACAGAAAGAATCAATACGCAAACAAACCAATATAATGTATGGCAACAATTCGGTTGATATAAAGTCTGAATCAGAAAACCGAAATCAATAGCAAGCTATTCCTCAGCTCTTTGTAGCAATCCGGTATTAATGCTTTTTGAAGCTTTTGCTCCAAGCTCTTTTATTTTTTCAGTAGTTCGAATCAGATTGCCATTTCCTTCAGATAATTTTTTCATTGCCTCCACATAACCTGATTTACTCTGATCGATTTTCTTTCCTATTTCAATCATATCATCTGTAAAGCCAACAAATTTGTCATAGAGCGAACCACTTAGTCGTGCAATTTCAAGTGCATTATTGTTTTGCCTTTCCTGTTTCCAGATGCTTGCTATTGTTCGTAGAGTTGCATGCAATGTTGAGGTGCTTACAATTACTATATTTTTATCAAAAGCTTCATTCCATAATTCTGGTTCACATTGCACAGCAATGTTAAAGGCGGGTTCAATTGGCACGAAAAGAAGTACATAATCCAATCCGTCAAGTTCATATAAATTCTGATATTTCTTTTCACTTAATCCTTTCATATGATTGCGAAGAGATTGAATATGTTGTGCTAAAGCGCGCTTGCTGTCATCTTCATTTTCCGCCGAACAATAATTTTCATAAGCAAGCAATGAGACTTTTGAATCTATGATGATATTTTTTCCTTCAGGTAATTTTACAATTACATCAGGCTGATATCTTTTACCATCTTCACTTTGAAAACTTTGTTGTGTAAAATATTCACGGTCTTTTACCAGGCCTGATTTTTCCAATATGCTTTCCAAAATCATTTCACCCCAATTACCCTGAATTTTTGTTTGACCTTTAAGCGCATTAGTTAAATTACTTGCTTCTTGATTTAATTTTTGACTTGATTCGAATAAACTTTTTATTTCCCCTTTAAGCGAATTGCGTTCAGCAGCTTCAGTTTTATAAGCATTGTCAACTTTCTTTTCAAATTCCTGAATTCTTTCTTTCAGTGGATTTAAAATAATATCGAGATTGGTTTTATTCTGCTCAGTAAATTTTTGTGATTTCTCTTCCAGAATTTTATTGGCGAGATTTTCAAATTCAACTTTTAGTTTCTGATTTAATTCTTCTAACTGAATTTTCTGTTCACTTAATCGCAGATTCAGATTTGCATTTTCATTTTGAGTTTTGGAATACTGATTGTTAAGGCGCAAAACTTCTTCAGTGCTAAGATTTAATTGAGTTTTTAACTGATCCAACTGTAATCGAATATCGTTGCTTTGTTGTTCAGCCACCGCCTTTGCTGTTATTAGTTCATTAATATTTCCTGACGAAACGGTTTTTGAATAAAACCAGCCAATAACTAACCCTGCAACCAAACCGATAAGTAAAAAAATAATTTCCATGAAGAATGAATTAATGATTAAAGATAACCAGAAAGAAATTTAACTATTCCAAATCTCCCAACTTTTATCAGCCTGAATTTCCAGCATTCGAAATCCATTAACAGCAGTAGCCCCTTTTTCCAAACCTTTTTTCATAAATAATGTTAGTTCGGGATTATAAATCAAATCAAATAACAAATGCATATCAGTTAAAGCCGAATATGAAATAGGAGGGAACGAACTTTCGTTTGGGAACATGCCCAAAGGGGTGCAATTTACAATAAGCGTGTTTTCTGAAATTTGTTTCTCAGTTAAATCACGCCATAAAATATCGCCCTTTGATTTATCACGAACAACTGTTTTAAAATCGATTCCTGATTTTTGCAAAACATATTTAACAGCTCTTGCAGCTCCTCCTGTTCCTAAAATTAAAGCATTTTGATGCTTTGATTTCATTACTTCATTTAATGAAAGTTGAAATCCATAAGCATCAGTATTGAATCCAATAAATTTTTCATTCTCCACTTTCACACAGTTTACTGCACCAATTTCCTTTGCCTCATTATCGAGCGAATCGACCATTGAGATGATTTTTTCTTTATATGGAATTGTGACATTAAATCCATTCAGTTTTTTTTCTTTCACTATGGAATGAATCTGATTCAAATCTTCAATAGGGAAAGCAGCATAAGTTGCCGCAATATTTTCCTTCAAAAATTTTTTTTTGAAATATTCAGGACTGAAAGTATGAGTAAGCGGAAATCCGATAACTCCGTAATTTCTCATTGAAAAATTTACTAAGCCGGCGGATTCAGAAAGTGCAATAAAGTATCACCTCTTAATCCAAGCCGAAGTGTTTCTAAAGGTAAAACTTCTGCAGGCGAAATATTGCCAAGATTAACATTTGCACCTGCTAATTTGATAAACCAAACTTGCTGAGCTTTTGCCGGCGCTTCCCAAATAATATTCTCGCCTGGAATCTGCCATAAAATTTCTTCAACTAAACCACTGCGAACTTCTCCGGTACCACGATAGATTCCAACATTTCCGCCTTCGCGAGCTTCGGCAATTACTTTCCATGCCCCTGCTTCCAATTCGCTTTTCATCAATTCAATCCATTTGTACGGAGGAATAATTTTCAATTCATCTTTAGAACCTACTTCAGAGAAAACAGTCCGGGTTTTGGAAAGTGTATTTATGTATTTGCACTTTTCATCATGGGGCATTTCAATACTTCCATCAGACACTTCAACATATTCAATTTTAAACTTATCCATTAACCGCAGATAATCTTCAAACTGATTCCTGATAATAAAACACTCCATTAAAGTTCCTCCGAAGTACACCGGAATTTTTGCATTGCGGTAAACTGCAAGTTTTTTTTCAAGATTCGGTGTAACGAATGCAGTTCCGAATCCCAGTTTTATAACATCTATATATTGTTCGGCAACTGATAAAAGGTCTTCGGCTTCGCGTACACTTAATCCCTTATCCATTACCATTGCTAAACCTGTTTTGCGTGGTTTTGCTGAACGATCAGGTAAATTCTTTAATTCAAAATTCATACAATTAATTTTCTCAGGTGTAAATATCAATAATTCTATTCACCTCGTTATCATTTTTCATTTCGGGCATTAAACGAAAGAATAATTTGCATTTGTTTTTATCAGCAAATAATGTCTGACTTAGCAATTCAATAGCTTGTTGTCGTAATCCAGATTTAAATAACACAACAGCTTTTAACAAAGTGATATTGGTTGAATGGCCTTTATCTTGCTCAATAATTGAAATAAATTCATGCGCGTGCTCAAGACAATTCAATTGAATTAGTAATTGAATAATTTGTTCGTATGCTTTAAACCCTTTTACCTTAGGAGAAAGTGCAATTAAACGATCACTTACTTCAATTAATTGACTTACATCTTTTAAAGCTACTGCAGTTTTTGCTGCTGCCATTAAAAAAGTAAGTCGTTGCGGATCCATTCGCATTGCCTTCTTGAAAAAAGAAAGAGCACTGTGGTATTGTTTTTCTTTTTGAAAAGTTATTCCGATTCTATAAATCGCAATATCCAATTCAGGTTCAATATTTACAGCTTTACGGTAATACAATCTTGCTTTACCATATTCTTTCAGTTTCTCGTAACATTCTCCAATACAGTAATACAAATCTTCAAACGGACGGGAATAATGAATCGCTTTTTGATAAAACTCTATTGCTTTATGATAGCTGCCCATCCTGTAAAGCGTTTCCGCACAATCACGATATGCTAAGTCATAGGTTTCGTTAATAGCAATTACAAATTCAAAAGATTCAACAGCTTTTTCATATAGTCCCATCCCAAAATAAGCTAACCCCAAATTCTGCCAAGCCAAATAGGAATAAGGAGAATCATCAATTAATTTTTGATGAAAATCAATGCTGTCTTCAAATCTTTTTGAAAGATCAACACTATACCACATGCGGTTTAGTGCTTCTTCATTAGTTGGGTCAATTGTCAGTGAAGTTTTTAAACAATCAAAGACTTTGTTAAACTCATTTAAATCTTCGTAAACATCAGCTAATTCAAGCCACAATTCTGCAACCTCATCTTTCTCAGCAACCTCCATTGCCTTTTGAATTACTTCAATACATTCTTCGTGTTTTCCTTTCTGTAATAAAATATCAGAACGCAATAAATAGACACTTACCTCGCCGGGATCAATACTTTCTGCTTTATCTAATAATTTAATTGCTTCATTATACTTACGATGTTGCATAAGCAATGAAGCTTTTTTAACAATTAAGGCAGAAGAGAAGGGATAAATCCCAATTGCAAAATCAACAGCTTCCAAAGCTTTAGCTGTTTTTCCCTGCAATTCATAATATTCAATTAACTCTTCAAAAGTATTCAGATCGAAGAAGAGCGATTTATTCTTTTTAAGTTGCTCTTCATATTGTTTAACTGCCGAAAGAATATCTTCGGGGTTTTCGTTGTAATCATCTCGTTCGTTCATTCGCTCGTGTTCAAGTACTTTCCAAATGTAACAATCCATTTAAAATTTGATGCTCATAAAAAAATTTTATTTTCAAACACAAAGTGTTATATGAAATTTTTAAGAATGTTAAATATTTACTTTTTAACTGAATTTAATACCTGATACTTAAATTTCTGTTTTCGAATTAATGAAATTTTTAAAAAATATATTTTTTCTTATTTCAGCTTTAACAATAAGCTATGTGTCTGATGCTCAGTCTTCTTTTCTATGTTTAGAGTTTCCCCTTCCTATTGACATGTTGCGCTTTAAGGAAAATAAATTAAACAGAATTACTCTTAAATATCAGTTTTATAATACTTCATCAAATGAACCAGAACTGAAAAATAAATTAAAAGCACAGGTTCTTTTTTTTGTTTTCCAAAATAAAATCGTGAAAGGTTTTGGTTCAAACTTGTTGCTAAATAGAAATTCATTTAGCATTTATAATCAGTATAAAAACCCAGAGCCCAAAATTTATTACACTGGCAAAAGAATTTATCGCATTGATTGTTTTGATAAAAGTAATCAGGCAAACGGAATGTATTTATATACTTATAATGAGTATAAATTACTGAAGAGAATCTTCTTTTATAAATATGATTCAATTGGCGATTTAATGCTTTCTGAAAGAATTGATGTCAGTTATCATTGAGTATTTATATAAAAGCATAACTGTAGCGTTCAATTATATTTGTTCAACTCTTTTATTATGAAGAAATTAATTTCAAATTGCTCAATACTGTTTTTTGTTTTTAAAATAATTAATTCATCAGAATCTCAAGCACAGAATAATCTCAGGAATTATTGGCAGCAGGAAGTTAATTACACTATTCAGGTAAAACTAGACGATGTTAAAAATTACTTAAGAGCTACAGAAAGTATCAACTATATAAATCATTCACCTGATACTTTAAAATATATATGGTTTCATCTTTGGCCGAATGCCTATAAGAATAACAATACTGCATTTGCCAAACAAAAAGTTGAAAATGGTTCGGTTGATTTTTATTTTTCAAAGGAAGAGGACCGTGGTTTTATTGATTCATTAAATTTTGAAGTAAATGGTGAACAGCTAAAGCTTGAATATGATTCTGCAAATATTGATATAGCTAAGGTATGGCTTAACAAACCTTTGATTCCCGGAGAGCAGGTTTTAATTACTACACCTTTCCGTGTAAAAATTCCAACAACATTTTCGCGATTAGGACACGCAGGTCAACAATATCAAATAAGTCAATGGTATCCTAAGCCTGCAGTTTATGACCGAAAAGGTTGGCATGCGATGCCATATTTAGATCAAGGTGA
Organism: Chitinophagaceae bacterium; assembly: GCA_947469485.1. Classification (GTDB taxonomy): domain Bacteria; phylum Bacteroidota; class Bacteroidia; order Chitinophagales; family UBA10324; genus UBA10324. The sequence goes on from CANIPU010000006.1 coordinate 91,604, forward strand.
ATTTTATTCGGAATATGGTGTGTTCGATGTATTTATCACACTTCCGAAAAATTATTTAATGGATGCCACTGGCTCATTGGAAAATGAAGAAGAAAAACACTGGCTATTAAGAAAAAATGTTGCATCAAAAAGGAAACTCAGTATTGAGTTGAATTATTTAGAGAAAGAAATTGAAAATTCTTATCCGAATGATACTATTGGCGGAATGGTATTTCCGGTATCGGCTTCGGAATTAAAAACATTACATTATCATGCTGAAGATGTTCACGACTTTGCATGGTTCGCTGATAAAAGATATTTAATTGTTAATGATTTGGTAGTGCTCGAATCCGAAAAAAAAGTTGTTACAACGGTTCTTTTTACCGAAAATCATTCAGCAACCTGGAAGAATGCAATCAACTACATTGATTCTGCAATTTATTACTACTCAAAATGGATAGGTGATTATCCTTATTCGCATGCTACAACGGTTGATGGTGCATTAGTAGCAGGTGGTGGCATGGAGTATCCGATGATTACAGTAATTGGTGGAGTAGGGAATTCTTTAGATGAAGTAATTGCTCATGAAGTCGGGCATAACTGGTTTTACGGAATTCTTGGCTTTAATGAACGGGATCATCCATGGATGGACGAAGGAATAAATTCTTTTTATGAAGCAAGATATTCTGACCGGAAACTAAAACCCGGAAACTCAATTGCTCCAAAATTTCTTGGCCTAGCAGGAATGACCAATTTGAAATTGAAACACCTGACCTATTTAATTACTGCTCGTCCGCACAACGATCAACCGGCCGACATACCATCTGTTCAATACACTCAATTAAATTATGGTGCAATTGTTTACAGCAAAGTTCCTGTAATGCTGAGTCACCTTTCTTCAGCAATGAGGTCGGAAAATTTTGACAAAACAATGCATTCACTTTTTAATGAATGGAAATTCAAACATGTATATCCTGAAGACATGAAGAAAGTGTTTGAACAATCATCACCAATGTATTTCGATTGGTTTTTCGAGCAGTATTTAAATACAACTGATATACTTGATTTTAAAATATTGAATGCAAAAGACACCACACATATAGTTTCTTCGGTTTACTACAAGGTAAAAGTTAAGAATAACGGAGGACTCAAAGCCCCATATAGTATCACTGCAATTAAAGATAACAAACCAGTTTTAACAAAATGGTATGGTGGAATGATGGGCAAGTGGGATGTGCTTTTCCCGTATGGCGATTATGATGAATTTGCAATTGATTATAAAAATGAAACTCCGGAATTCCGGCAAAAAAATAATCAGTTGAAAATGCATGGCATACTGCGCCGTATGGAAAAATTAAAACTGCAACCGGTGGTCAGCATTGAAAATCCGAAGCGGACTCAAATATTTTTTTCTCCAATAGCAGGATGGAATAATTATGATCAAGGAATGGCCGGCTTGGCGGTTTATAACTCATTTATTCCATCAAGAAATTTTCAATATCAGTTAGCGCCTTTGTATTCATTTAATACAAAGCAGATGACGGGCATTGGAAGATTACAGTTCTATTTTTATCCAAAAGAAAGCGAGGTTAATAAAATTTCAGTTAATGCAACTGCATCAACTTTCCATTTTGATTTGTTTCAGGATTCAATTTTCAGTTTTGAGAGATATTCAACCAGATTTGACTTTCACTTAAAGAATGAATCACAAAGATCAAATGTGAAAAAATGGTTGACACTAAGAAGTGTTTTACTTAGAAAAGAAGTCTTTTCAAATATCGATTGGGGATACTTTTCATGGGAACATTATTTCAATACTCAGCTAAAATTCTCCTTTGAAAAACAACAGGCAATAAATCCTTTTGCCTTTTATATCAATGTGGAAAACATAAGTGAAAATCCACTGCGATACAATAGTTTCATTGAAAGAGGTTGGCTTATGAATGTTGAATTCAATTACCGAATCAATTACAAAAAGAAGAACGATGGATTCGGAATTCGTTTTTATGCTGAGTACTCTCCCGATTTATCAAATGTGCATGGATTCAATCCACATTTAACAGCAACGCAAGGTTCTGATGATTATGGTTTTGATGAAGTGTTTTTAGCTCGCTCAGAATCAACCGGTTTTCTGTCTCATCAAATGATGATGAACAGAGGCGGAATGAAATTTTCTAATGCGCAATTGATATCTCCGATTGGTGGTAGAGGAGTCTCAACCATTGCACTAAATCTGACATCAACGCTTTTAATTCCTGTTCCTGTTTTTGCATTTGCAGATTTCGGATGCTCAAATAATAGTTCCCTCACTACTACATTTTACAAATCATTTCAATACGATGGCGGCATCGGAATAAAAATCATTCCTGATATCTGCACTGTTTATCTCACTTTGGTTTCTTCACCAGATATTAAACTGAATGCCTTCTCAGTTCCTGAATATGATAAATGGTACAAGCGGTATTTCTTCACCTTAAATTTTTCGCGCATTGTTCCGTTTGATAAAATCAGAGATTTGAAAATTTAAATTCTATAAAACAAAAAAGGCTGCTCTGGAATTTCAGAGCAGCCTTTTTGTTAAATTAATTTATAATTATTTTATAAGTGTAACATTTCCTTTATACACTTTTGAACTGCCTTCGCACTCTGTTAATATATTATAAATATAAACTCCTACCTGACAGTCATCAGAGTTATTCTTTCTTCCATCCCAACCTTTTTTAGCATCATCATCAAAGAATACTCTTTCACCCCATCGGTCATAAACTTCAAATCTTGTTACAACTTCAATTCCAACGATATAAGGTAATAAAACATCATTGGTTCCATCGGCATTTGGAGAAAACACATTGGGCATCATTAACGATTGGCAAGGTGATAATAGGTTAACAACCACTTCATCATAATTGGTGCATCCGTTAATACTTGTTCCTAAAACTGAATAAGTTGTTGTAACTATTGGAGAAACGGTATAGGTTGAAGAACTACTTCCGTCACCATCTGCAGGTTGCCATGCAAACGAGGCTCCTCCGTTCATCCATGCAATTAAGGTTGTTGATTCTCCGGGAATAATTGACACATCATTACCTGCATTTATAATAGGAGGAGTGAAAATATCAATTGAAACAGAATCGTGATTGAAACAACCAAATGTATCAGTTACAGTAATTGTATAGGTGGTAGGTAAAACAGGAGAAACTGTTGTGTTTTGAGCATTTGGATTTGATGCACTCGGTGATGGTTCCCATAAGAATGTTACTCCCTGGTCTACACTTACATTAACACCAACCCCCATACAGGTAATTGTATCGGGAGTAACAATCAGGTTTAAAGGCTGAAGAACAAAAACAACTATCGAATCAAATCCTGCACAACCATTTGCATCGGTTACAGTTAAAACATAGGTGGTTGTAGTTGCAGGAATTGCAGTTGGTCCGGAAATTAATGGGTTGCTTAATGATAATGCCGGACTCCATGTATAAGTAGCCCATGTACCTGAAGGAACCATTAGCACAGAATCATACCAACACATTGTTTGATCAACCCCGGCACTGAATCCAGGTAATGGATTAAAATTTACAACTACAGTATCATAATCTCCGCATCCTGATGCATTTATACCATATAAGACATAAGTGGTTGTTAATATAGGTGAAACTAAAGGATTTGAAGTATTACTCGTAAATCCTGCAGGAATTGATGTCCATGAATAGGTTACGGCATTTGACCCATTTAATTGAGCTGATCCTCCGCCAAGACAAATTGAAGTATCATTTCCTGCACTGCATTGATAGTTGGTTATTACATTAACAATAACTGTATCTGTATTTGAACAATAACCACCACTTGTAACAGTCAGAGTATATGTTGTTGTTTGAATAGGTGAGGCAATAGGATTTTTTATAGTAGCATTACTAAGTGAAGAAGCTGGGGACCATAAGTAAGTTAAGTTTCCGCCATCAATATAAATATCATAATCTTCACATTCTCCATAACTAAATGCAGCACCACAATAATCTGTCGCAACAGGAACTGTAGCGTATCGGCATAAAACCCTTAAACGAGTCCAACCAGGTATTGCAGTTACAGGGATTGTAATATTTCCATTAAAAACTGTTGTTGCGGAAGATCCACTGGTATAAACAAATTCTCCCGCATCGGCAAATGAACCATTCTGATTGTAATCTATCCAAACGCCAAATCCTTGTCCCCATGATGCTCCGGCTTGCATTGAAATTGGATAGGAACTTCCTAAATTGACTGTTGTAGTTGGAGCTCCGACATAGTAAGTATAGTTATTTGCATTTCCCGAACAACCTGAAGTATTATTAGCTAAAGTATTAAAAGAAAAATTTTCAATGTAATCTCCTGAAGAACACGCTATAGAATAAGTTGGCGTACAAAAATTTCCACCACCACTTGGATTAATATCCAATTGAGAGGTTTGTCCAACACAAATTGTTTGAGGCGAAGCAACAAGATTTAATGGAGGAGCTATTCCGGCAACAAAAACAACAGCATTACTTGTTTTAGTACATCCTGCATTACTTGTAATAGATACATCATAAGTGGTAGTTACTGCTGGTGAGGCTGAAGGAGTTGAAGTATTTGCTCCAAGTAAAGTTGCTGAAGGCGTCCACGAATAAGTATATGGTGCCCCCCCTGCACTTCCAACAATACCAAGTTGCGATTGCTGATTTAAACATATTGTATCTAATGTAGGAGTTACAGTGAATGTAAAATCAGGAACAACATAAACTACCATTGTATCTGTATTACTGCAACCACCGGTTAAATTACTGTTTACAACATAGGTGGTTGTTTGACTTGGTGTGGCAATCGGATTGGAAATGTTTGCATTATTTAAACCTGTGGCTGGTGACCAGGCAAACGATGTTCCCCCGGTCGCCTGTAATTGAGCAGTCATGCTTCCGCAAATAGTGATGTCAGGGCCAGCTGATGTACCTGATAAAACATAAATTTGAAAAGAATAAATCTGTTGACCTTGTATTGGACAAGCATCATCATGTATTGTTAAAGTAAATGAATGAAATCCTGTATCTGAGCCCGATGGTTGCCAGTAAAAAGTAGAGATAACAGGATTTGTTCCTGTACTTGTCATAGTTGCTCCGGGTAATACACTGGCTAAGTTTGTTGACACAGAAAGTATTTGACCTAAATCTGGATCAGTTCCAGTAACTTGAAAACCTAAAGGCTGACCGGGACATACCTCAAATGAGGTTGGACCAGTAACATAACCACCTGTTACATTTGTTGGAGAGCCTAAAGTTGGTACCTGATTGTTACAGTTTAAAACCACTAATTGAATGTCTCTTGTAACTGAACCAACCCATACTCCATTTCTGTATTCATCAACACGAACAGCAACAACTGTTATTTGAGTTGCATTTGGAGTAAAAGACATTTGACCGGTAGAAGGATCAAAAGTTACAGTTCCTGAGGTTGTAGAAAGTGGATAGGTGGGACTAAACGGAGAAGCATAAGGAATCGCAGCTCCACCTAACCAATCCATTGGATCAATCAAAGTATATACTAAAGAATCACCATCTAAATCAAATGCTCCATGATTGTAATTGAATGGTTGATTTGCACATATGTAAGGTACAGGCAGAGTTGTAAATACCGGTGAGTTATTACAAAGACTATTGGTATTATCAATATGAGCTTCTATTCTAATTCCGTATCCTGACGCAGCAGTAATATTTGTAATCGCGGCATTTCTGCAACAACTTTCATAAGAAACAACCCAATCATTACATGCAACAGGCAATGTAATATCACCTTCATAAACATATTGTTGTACACCAGGTAATGTACCGCCATTACATGAGCTCTGTGCTAATTGAGCCGGGCATAATGGACTAACTTCAACACCATTAATTGTTTGATTTAGTGTTGCTGTAAGTGTCTGCCCGCAAGAAGCTGACACATAATCAATAGTAGCACTTGTTGGCGCCTGAGCTGCACCAGAACAGTCTCTGTAAAAAGAAAGGTTTATATGATATTGATTTGGACCAACACATTTATATGAAATATCCATTCCCATCATATGCGTAGCCTGAGAATTGAATTGGATAAAAGTTGTTAAAATGAAAAGAAGTGTAAAAAATTTTTTCATCGCTTTATAAATTTATTTGAATTCAAATATAATAATGCATAAACAGGCTGCAAGTAGAAGAATGAAATACCGTTATTATTATTAAGTAATAGTTTATTGATTTATTACATATCCAAAAACTAAAAAACAAAAAAACCGAAAGAAAATTAATTCTTCCGGCTTTCTATTCAATGAATTAAACAATTACCAAAGACCGCTGAAAACCTTTTGTATCAAAGCACTTGCAGTACCAACAGGGTCCTTTCTGATTTTAGCTTCTTCCTGAGCAACCATATAAAATAATCCATCCAAAGCTTTTTGAGTTACATACGATGGTAAATCAGAATTTACTTTTGTTACGAATGGAATTTTATTATATGTATCAAAAACCTGCTTCCAGTATTTTGTTGCTTCGGTTTTATCTAATTCTTGTTGAATAATTGGTTTAAAAGCAGAAGTTAATTGAACAGAGGTGCTTTTCTTTAAATATTGCGTTGCGCCATCTTGAGGGCCTTTAATAATATTAACAGCATCAACTATACTCATTGATTTTATAGCATCGACAAAAATTGGTTTTGCTTTTGGTCCAGCTTGTTCAGCTGCCCTATTCATTCTTAAAATAGCGTCATCAACCAAATTCCCCATACCTAATGACCGAAGTTTGCTTTCTACTTCTTTTGCTTCAGGAGGCATTAATACTTTTATAACGGCATTCTTAAAGTACCCATCAGTTTTTGAAACATTATCGGCCCCTTTTGATACGCCAATATTTAAAGCTTCTTTTAATCCACCTATCATTTCATCGTTTGAAGGTTTTCCTGAGGAATTGCTCCCTCCTGTATTTACTTTAGGAACGGTGTATGTTTTTTTTCCAATTTTTATTTGTGCGCAGGAAATAAAAGGAGTGCATAGTACTAATAGTGCGAAAGTTTTCAGAGTTTTCATAATCATGAATTGTTTGTATGGTGTGCTTTTCAAATGCCTTGCCAAAGAAAGCAGAAATAAAATATGATTAAATTAAATTAATTGGAATAAGAGTAAACTATTGCATAAAGAAAATGAGTTTATACATTTGCGCCCTTATTGACCGATGGTGTAACTGGCAACACGTCTGATTTTGGTTCAGAAGAGTCTAGGTTCGAAACCTAGTCGGTCAACAATTTAGCCCTTGATTTCTTCAGGGGCTTTATTTTTTTTGGGAAGTTGCTAAAGCACCAACTTCTGCTATATTTGCCACCCCAATTTTTTGGCACATGTCATCTGAAATCGAATCAAAAGTTAAAATTTTCGCCGGAACAGCGTCCGAATACCTTGCAAAAGAAATTGCAATGGAGTATGGTGTTGATTTGGGTTTGGCAAAATTGTATCGTTTCAATGACGGCGAAATGCAGCCAGTAATAAATGAAAGTATAAGAGGCGATTATTTTTTTATTGTGCAAAGCACTTTTGCTCCTGCAGATAATTTAATGGAATTATTATTAATGATAGATTCAGCTCGAAGAGCATCTGCTGAATACATAACTGCAGTTATTCCTTATTTTGGCTATGCGCGGCAAGATAGAAAGGACAAACCTCGTGTTTCTATTGCCAGTAAGATGGTAGCTAATTTATTAACTGCTGCCGGAGCTGATAGAGTAATGACAATGGATTTACATGCTCCTCAAATACAGGGATTTTTTGATATTCCGGTTGATCATCTGGAAAGCAACACGATATTTATTCCTTATCTTAAGGAGTTGAATTTACATGATATGACTTTTGCCTCACCTGATGTGGGCAGTACAAATCGTGCTAGAATATTGGCTCAGCACTTTGAAAAAGAAATGGTGATAGTTGATAAACATCGCAAGCGTCCAGGGGAAATTGCCGGTATGACATTGATTGGTGATGTAAAAGGAAGAAATGTGATTTTGGTTGATGATATCATTGATACCGCAACAACCTTATGCAATGCTGCTTCTCTTTTAATAGATAAGGGTGCTTTAAGTGTTCGGGCAATGTGCACTCACGCTGTTCTTTCAGGAAATGCAATAGAAAAAATTGATAATTCTAAACTAACTGAGTTGGTGGTTTGCAATACTATTCCGCTTCGTAAGTTTTCTCCAAAAATAAAAGTACTATCTGTGGCACCGTTATTTGCTTCAGCAATTCGCAACATGCACGAGCACAAATCAATAAGTTCATTATTCATCAACTAAGTAAATTTAATAAACAATGAAAGCAATAGTTATCGAAGGAACACTTCGCTCAGGTTCAGGAAAAAAATTATCAAATGATTTGAGGAAGAACGAAGAAGTTCCCTGCAATATCAACGGCACTGAAAATTTTTGTTTTTCTGCTCCGGTTAAATCATTCAAGCATTTGGTTTATACACCAGACTTTAAAACCGCTACTATTAAGTTAGGGGATAAAGAAGTTAATTGCGTTATTCAGGAACTTCAATTTAATCCTGTTTCAGATGAACTGGTTCACATTGATTTTCTTGAACTAGTTCCAGGAAAAAAATTAACTGTTGAAATTCCATTACAATTAAATGGAACGCCAAAGGGTGCTAAAGATGGAGGTAAAATAACTCAGCGTATAAAAAAATTAAAGGTTATAACTACTCCTGAAAAATTAGTTGAAAGAATTCAAATTAATATTGCAGATATTGAATTAGGTAAATCAATCCGCGTGATTGATTTAAAATTGGATGGAATGGAAATTTTAAATCCACCACAATTCCCTGTTGTTTCTGTTTTAATTCCTCGTGCAATTAAAGAAGAAACTCCAAAAACTGCTACACCTGTTGCCGCTGCTGCGCCTGCTGCCGCTGCACCTGCTGCAGCTGCAAAACCTGCTGCAAAAAAGAAATAATAATTAAGTGAATTACCTGATTGCAGGTCTCGGAAATATTGGTGACGAATACGCCAACACCAGGCACAACATCGGATTTAAAATTACAGAAGCACTTGCTGATGAAGCAGGTGCTTCTTTTGTTTTGGAGCGATTAGCTTTTCATGCATCGTATAAATGGAAAGGAAAAAACATTCATTTGATTAAGCCAACAACCTACATGAATGAAAGTGGAAAGGCAATTCGTTATTGGATGAATGAAATGAAAATTCCAGTTGAGCGATTGATTGTGGTGTTGGATGATTTAGCCATTCCATTCGGACAAATAAGATTGCGGAGCAAAGGCAGCGACGGCGGACACAATGGTTTAACAAGTATTCAGCAAAATTTAAACACCACAATATATCCTCGTCTTCGATTCGGAATCGGAAACGAATTCCGTAAAGGTTCGCAAGTAAATTATGTTTTGGGGGAATGGAATGCAGAGGAGAAAAAAAATCTTGCAGAGCGAATTAAAGAATCAGCCGAAGCAATAAAAAGTATAATCAGTATCGGGCTTGAACGCTCCATGAATATTTACAATACACAGAAATAATTTTTTGATTTTTTGTGACATTACTTACTTGGTTATTTTTAGCTCTTTAAAATTTAAGCGCGAATGAAAATTTTTTGTATCGGACGAAATTATGCTGAGCACGCAAAAGAACTGAACAACGAAGTGCCTGATGCGCCTGTGATTTTTATGAAGCCACAAACTGCTTTACTGCAAAACAACAAACCATTTTATTTTCCTGATTTCACAAAAGACTTACACTATGAAACCGAAATTGTTTTAAAGATTGGAAAGAACGGAAAAAATGTTCCTGAGAAATTTGCTGGAGTTTATATTGATAGTGTTACAGTCGGAATTGACTTTACTGCGCGCGATTTACAAGCCAAACAAAAAGCAAAAGGATTGCCATGGGAAATTTCAAAAGCATTTGACCACTCAGCAGTGATTGGCAAATGGATGCCTGTAAAAGAATTTAAAGATTTGAAAAATATTCACTTCTGCATGTATCAGAATAAAGTGATCAAACAAAACGGTAACACAAAAGATTTGATTTTCCCTTTTGAAAAAGTGATTAGTTATATTTCGCAATTCTTTACACTGCAAAAAGGAGATTTACTTTTCACAGGAACTCCTTTCGGTGTTGGACAAGTGAACATCGGAGATAAGATTGAAGCATTTATTGAGAACGATAGTTTGTTGGAGTTTGAAATAAAGTAAAACATTGAATGGATCTTTCAACCAAAAATTCAAAATCAGGAATCAGTATTGATTCGCACTACCTCAAAGCATTTGAGTTGATGTGTTGTGCGAAGTACATGGCAATTGTGTATGAAGAAAATCGAGCCATCACAAAATATGTACACAGCACTTCGCGCGGGCACGAAGCCATTCAACTCGCTACAGCATTTCAATTGAAGCCATGTGATTTTGCGGCACCTTATTATCGTGATGAAAGCATGTTGCTCGGTATGGGTTGGGAGCCGTATGAATTGATGTTACAGTTGCTGGCAAAAAGAGATGACCCGTTTTCAGGTGGAAGAAGTTATTACTCACATCCGTCATCGCGCAGAAAAGACCGACCTGTTATTCCGCATCAAAGCAGTGCAACAGGTATGCAGGCAATTCCCGCAACTGGCATGTCGCAGGGAGTTCAGTATTTAGAGAAAAGAAATTTATTAAAGAGTGATGAACCACCTGTTGTGTTGTGTTCGTTCGGCGATGGAAGTGTAACGGAAGGCGAAGTGAGCGAAGCATTTCAATTCGCAGTGCTGAAACAATTACCGATAATTTATTTAGTGCAGGATAATGAATGGGGAATAAGTGCATCGGCTGATGAAACGCGGGTGATGGATGCTTATGATTATGCTGCCGGTTTCAAAGGATTGAAGAGAGTGCGTGTGGATGGTAGCGAATATCATCTCGCACATAATTGCATGAAGGATGCGATAGAATATGTGCGCACGCAACGCAAACCGATTTTGGTTCATGCGAAAGTTCCGCTGTTGGGTCATCATACCTCAGGAGTTAGAAAGGAATGGTATCGCACCGAAGAAGATTTGAAAAAACACTATCGCGACGATCCGTTTCCGAAACTGCGGAGTTTTTTATTGAAGATGGGTGTGGAAGAAAAATGGCTGAACGAAACTGAAGCACAAGCGAAAGAAAAAGTTTACAAAGATTTTGAACGCGCAGTTGCATCACCCGACCCTGAACCTGAAAGTGTGATGCTGCATGAGTTTGCTGAAACTCCTGTGAAAGAAGAAACAGGCGACCGCTCACCAGAAGGAAGAGAAAAAGTAGTGATGGTTGATTCAGCATTGCATGCTGTGGATGAAATATTAAAAGCAAATGAAGATGCAATCTTTTTCGGACAAGATGTTGGTCGCAGATTAGGTGGTGTGTTTCGCGAAGCAGCAACACTCGCCGAAAAATATGGTGACGACAGAGTATTCAACACCGCAATTCAGGAAGCATACATTGTTGGAAGCACAGCAGGATTAAGTGCAGTCGGCGTGAAGGCAATGGTTGAAATTCAGTTTGCAGATTATATATGGTCAGGAGTAAATCAACTCGTAACTGAACTTTCAAAAAGTTGTTATCTCACTATGGGAAAATTTCCGGTGAATGCAGTTATCAGAATTCCGATTGGCGCGTATGGTGGAGGTGGTCCTTATCACAGCGGTTGCATTGAGTCAAGTATTCTTGCAGTGCGTGGAATAAAAGTTTGTTATCCGAGCAATGCGGCTGATATGAAAGGATTAATGAAAGCTGCATTCCTCGATCCGAATCCGGTAGTGATGTTCGAACACAAAGGTTTGTATTGGAGCAAGGTTCCAGGCACTGATGATGCAAAAACCATTGAGCCCGCAGAGGATTATATTCTTCCACTTGGTCAAGCAAATATTGTTCAGCAGACAAGCGAAGAAGAATTAGCAAACGGAAATACTGTTACTGTTATAACTTATGGAATGGGTGTTTACTGGGCGAAAAATGCAAGTAAAAATTTCCCAGGTTCGGTAGAGATTGTTGATTTGCGCACGCTCAATCCTTTGGATGAAGACACGGTGCTCGCTTCTGTTCGCAAGCATGGAAAATGTATCGTGCTCACTGAAGAACCTGTGCAGAATTCATTCGCGCAATCACTCGCCGGAAAAATATCTGAACTTTGTTTTCAATCACTCGATGCTCCGGTGAAAACTATTGGCGCAAAATCATTGCCCGCTGTTGCATTAAATATGGGACTGGAAAAAGCAATGCTGCCGAATGCAGATATTGTTGCTGATGAGATTGAGAAAATGCTTAATAATTGACTTTGCAATTTTTAATAATTAAGGTTTCATTTCAATTTTAAACAGGTTTTTCCATTCGAATAATCGCTTGTCAATTTTTCCTTAATCTTACACCAGAATGAATCTCTTAGAAAATATTCGTCAGGCACTGCGCGCTATCCGTGCGAATCTCACTCGTACCATTCTAACCTGTTTGATAATTGCATTTGGTATAATGGCATTGGTTGGAATACTAACCGCAGTTGATTCGCTTAAAGCTTCCATCTATACCAACTTCAGCACGCTTGGTTCAAATACTTTCAGCATAAGACAAAGCGGTCAAAGTATGAGAAGAAGAGGAGGTGGAAGTGATGAAAAGGTGAGTCCTCCGATTGTTTATGACCAGGCAAAATTGTTTAAGGACAGGTATACCTTTCCTTCAAAAGTATCTGTTACAACAATGGCAACCATGATTGCCACAGTGAAGTATAATTCAGAAAAAACAAATCCGAATATTGGTGTTTGGGGAATTGATGAAAATTACCTGGAAGCCAGCGGATATGAAATAGCACAAGGCAGATTTTTTACTCCCAACGAAATAAAAGAAGGAACAAATGAAGTTGTAATTGGCAATGATGTATTGGTGAAATTATTCAAAAACAAATCAGACCCGATTAATCAATTTGTATCTATCAAGAATATGCGATACAGGGTTATTGGTGTAATGAAAACCAAGGGAAGCAGTATGGTTCGAAGCGGCGATAACACAGTTTATATACCTATATTAAATGCTATTCGATATTACAGAGGACCAAATGCCTCAGTTGGAGTTTCGGTTACAGTGGATAATATTGATCAATTAAATTATGCAATTGATGAAGGAATCGGATTGTTCAGGAGTATTAGAGGATTGAAACTAAGCGAAGAGAATAATTTTGAAATGAGCAAGAGCGATGCTATTGCGAATACCGTAGTTGATCAGATTAGTTATGTAACAATTGCAGCCACTGTTATTGGTGTTATCACCCTATTTGGTGCGGCAATAGGTTTAATGAATATTATGCTGGTATCAGTTACTGAGCGAACAAGAGAAATTGGTGTGAGCAAGGCCTTAGGTGCAACCCGTAAAGCAGTACGAACCCAGTTTTTAGTTGAAGCAATTGTTATTTGCCAGATAGGAGGGTTATTAGGAATTATTTTCGGAATACTCGCCGGCAATGGTGTTTCATTATTGATTGGCGGCGATTTTATTATTCCATGGGTATGGATTATTGCAGGAATTGTTTTTTGTTTTATTGTTGGATTGGTTTCAGGTTTATATCCTGCAATTAAAGCTTCTAAATTGGATCCTATTGAAGCTTTAAGATACGAATAGGTCAAATTTTAAAGTCGTTTCTATTCTGCTTTTTTCTTAAAGGAAAATTTGTTTTCCTCTCCTTTTAATAACCGACGAATGTTTTCGCGATGAGTATAAATTATTAATACCGGAAGCAGCAGCGAAAAAACATTTATCAAAATCGAATAATATTTTAGTACAAATAATACCCGTATTGCGAAAGCAATACTTGCTGCAATTGATGAGAGCGAAACATATCGGGTGAAAAAAAACACACCAAAAAAAACAGCCATACAAACCAAGGCAGTCATTGGAAAAACCGCAATCACAACTCCGAAAAGAGTTGCCACTCCTTTTCCTCCTTTAAACCACAAATAAATCGGATAGATATGGCCGAGTGCCGCAGTTAACCCGAGCGAAAGCTGGTAAAGAATAAACTTTTCGTCAGACATTGAAATGTTGCCGAAGTAGTACGAAAGCGAAACCGCAAACATTCCCTTTGCAATATCCATCAATAACACAATTGAACCTGCGCGATTGCCTAAAACCCTGAATGTGTTGGTTGCACCGGCATTGCCGCTTCCGAATTTGCGAACATCTCTACCATAAATTAATTTTCCGATTAATACCGAAAACGGAATTGCTCCAACCAGGTAAGCAATTTCAAAAGCAAAAATGACAGAGAAACTCAATTAATTTATTTGTGGGTTGTTAAATTAAAGTTCGAAAAATAATCTTAACTCATTTCAATTCTACATAAATAATTTTGAAACCTATTTTTACATTAAATTATATAAGCCGCGCAATAAATTCCTGAATGAGACTTGTACCTGTTTTTCTTTTTATCAGTATGCTTTTTCTGCAAACAGGTTGCGTTACAGTTTATAAACCAAACTCAATTAACACACCCAATTTATATGCGCGCCATCAGTTCAGGGGTTCGGGCGGACTTGGTTTAGCCGGTTGCGGAGTATTGAATTTGCACGGCGCCTATTCAGTAAACCGGAAAGTTGGAGTAACGGGCAGTGTAATGGTTCATTCAAAAAATTCGGAATACCAGGCACCAAGCAGTTTGGGGTTAGGCCGCCACAATCAGTATTTTGCCGAAGGAGGGGCAGGGTACTTTAAAAGCATTGACCGTATGAAACGGTTTTATATTCAGGCATACGGCGGTGCAGGCCTTGGTTATTCCGATAATTATTTTTCGCAACCCGATTCGCGCCACATTAAACTGCAATGCACTTACCATAATTTATATGCGCAACCCGGAATTTATTACACCAATAAATATTACGATGCCTCTTTTGATTTACGCGCCACTTACCTCAATATGTTCGGCATTCATTCCTCATCAATTTTGTACCGGCAAAAATCTTTTTATTTTTTAAATGCCGAACCCACCGTTACACTGCGCGTGGGCAGCAAGGGGTTCAGGGTTTTTATGCAAACGGGTTATACTTTACCGTTAATGGATACCGAAAATTACTATGCATTAAATACCGATGCCGCCAAGCAAACCCAGTCGCTCGTAAAGTTTTCGCTCGGGTTCAATATCACCTTTACCGAAAACATGCGCAACAGCCAGAAATGGCTGAAATGGAAAAATTAAACTATAAAAATTGATATGATTGGAATCATTATTCAATAAATATTCTCAGTATAATGTTGCATGAAACAATTTGAAGTTAGTTTATGAAACCACTTGGAATAAAATGTGTTTTTGTTTTGTTGCTTTTAACCCAAACAGGTTGTGTTACTTTATATAAACCCAATGCAATTAACACTCCCTTGCTTAAACAGCAAGGAGATTTTAAAGGTACAGTTGGTATGGGTGTATCCGGAACCGGATTATTAAATATTCAGAGCGCTTATGGTTTAACCAATCATTTGGGTTTAATGTTAAATGGCATGTATCACTACAAACATTCAACAACTGATTCGGTGATTATTGGAAAACACAAACAGTATTTTGGCGAAGCCGGTGCGGGCTATTTTACTGCTTTTGGTTCGCAAAAAAATGGGGTCTTGCAATGTTTTGGCGGCGGCGGTTTCGGTTATACAAATGATTACTACTCGCATACCGACGAGAACCATGCCCGCTCAACAGCCACCTACAATAATTATTTTATTCAACCCGGAATTGCTTATGCCGCTGAAACGGTAGAAGTTGCATTCGATTTGCGCAGCAATTATGTAAGCATTTTTAATATTCGATCATCTGATGCTTTTTATAACGATACAACTTTCAGCTTTATAAATATTGAACCAACATTAACGCTCAGGGCCGGCGGCAAAAAGTTAAAAGGGTTTATTCAAACAGGGCTTACGATTCCGGCCTACAATTCCGAGGCTTATTTCAGTGCAAATAATGCAAACGGGTTTTTATTTGGTCCGATATTTAAATTTTCAATAGGTCTTAACATTGCACTCAACTTATCAAAACCTGAAAAGGTATCAGTTCCTACACCTTAAAACCCTTAAGAAACTCTTATTGTTTATTGGGGTTGAATTCTTTCTTGCCGGTTTCAATAAACTGCATGCGGGCAATAAAGGTGTTCTTTTTGTTTTCGCTGGCTACAGTGTACTGATATATTTTGCCGTCATCGGTTTTAGTGCGGCGCTTTTCGGGGTCAATGGCATTGAGTTCGGTCATCCATGTTCGGTCGCCACTTAAAATCTGCATGTTGTTATTCTGGTAAAAGAAGTAGTAGTATTTATCGTCGTCGCCCGGAATGTAAAGGTTCATGTAATCGCCACTCTTTTTATAACCGATTTCAAGGTATGCGCCCTGCACCATTCTGTTAATTGCAGTAGGGCCTATATAGGCAATGCCAATAGGACCTTTTGAATAAAACGAACGGGTTTCTTTATCCCACACCAAGTGAAGATCAGTAAAAAAGATGGTGTACTTAAAATCTTCAGGTTTTTTAAAAGTACCGTCTTTATTCATTGCCTCACTAAATTTCTTATCGTTTTTCGGATTAATAAATTCAGGAATGTTCTTCGTAAAATCATCGCTGAAATAATCAACATCTTCCTGACTGAAATTATTTGCCAAAACAGTTTTGCCCATCATTTCGAGCAAATTATCTTTAATATCAAACTGAATTCCGGCAAGCAATGTGAACTTGTATTCGTTTTTTATTAAATCGGTATTAATGTATCCACCTGCCTGAACATCCACCAGCCCGAAATTTAAACCCATATCCATTTTTCCCTCGGCATAAACTTTTGCAGTGGCATCGTTATACTTAATCATATTTCCTCTGGTAGCTTCATTCAGTATCTTCTCAGCATTACCTGCAATAAATTCTTTGGTTGTTTCATCATAATAAACAATACCATTTGCTAAAAACAGATTCCGGTCCTTACTTGTTTTTTTAGCCTGAAAGAATGAAGTGTATAAATCAGAAGAATCGGCACCAAAAACAATACCTACTGTTGCAGGTTTATGATTGAGATCTTCAGGATCTTTGTAGTAAATCAATGATGAATCTGATGTGAAGTTGTTGTTTATACTGAACCATTCGGCTTTAACATTTGGGTTACTTAATTGCAATTTTGCATAACCTTCAAAATTGAGTTGCTCTTCAGTGGATTTTATATTTACTAAACCACTATAATAGATTTTTGGAATCAACTGAAATTTTTGTGAAGTATCAATTACAGTTTTAGCATAAGTGCGCAAATGTTTTGTGCTGTCTTTATAAACTCCGATATCGGTAAAGTTTATTTTTTGCTTGGTTCCTTTTTTTCCAACAAAATTATAATCGCCGCTTCCCTTGAAACTCTGTTTCCCGAAAACATTAGCGGTTACATTGAAAAAATTATGAAATTCATTTATGGTATCGGTACTGAGTTTTGCTTTGTAAAGTGTACGCATAACCGCATCTGGTTCCACAATAACTTTTCCGCTATCGGGGTAAATTTTTGCATCAACAACCCTTATGAATGGAACATCACTGACTTTTAATATAAAATCTGTTAATGAATAATTAGCTGTGCTTCCTGTGAAAGATAAAGAATCCTGATTAGGATGCATACTTGTGAAAAGCGCTTCTGTTCCTTCAGGGGCAATAAATTTTAAATTCTTTTTAGCCATATCCCACTTAAACTCATTCATTGAAGTGCGATATTGATTGTATGGTAATTCAGTTGCTATATCATCCGTATTCGATTTAAACTCACCAACCTGTTTGTCAAAATCAATATTGGAATTTACATTTTTTGTACTCAAAGCAAATTTCTTTGGATCAATGGATTTGATTACAAAATCTGATGTGTCGGCTGACATTTTGTTTTTGCCAAAACTTATGTCTCCCGATTTTAATGTTGCATCAACCCAATCCACAGTTCCGCTTCCTTTTAATCCACTTGGTGTTAGAACAAGTGTTCCACGCATATCTGTTTCTTTTCCAAACATTTTAAATGGAATTGAATCAACTTTTACCATCATACTATCTGCATATGGTTTCCACAAAACATTTACATCATGACCTTCAACAGTTGGATAATCGACACCTCCGTAAGTTGTAGCCTTCATATCAAATAAATTTGCAACTGCTTTTGTGGAGTCAGGAAAGAAAATAATGTTTTCGCTTTGTGTTACAGAAGGTAAATAATTAATAGTTCCCTTTCCAAGCAAACCACGATTATCAAGTGAAATTGTATTAGTATAATTTCCTTTACCACCATACATAGGCAATGCAGTTCTTTTTGTTACAAAGCCAAGTGATAAATCTTTTTGAATACCTATAGGTTGAATAATATCCGGAAAAATTCCTGCTGAAATCAACTTTCCTTTAAATTCAACTCTTGATGCGAGGAAGGAATTTAAACTGTCAAATTCAAATGGATCCAGCTGATAGAAAAATTTATTTTTATCATAAACACTTTTTTGAGCAGATGGGCGCTCATAAAAAACATAGGAATTATCGGTAGATTTTAATGCGGGCATTGACCATGTTCTCACCTTGCCGCTTTTATTAAACTTACTGTCAATTTGTAATTCGCCGGTTAGTCTTTCTATGAAGCTATGAATTGGTACTAGTACAAGTGCACCTGTTTTATCGTATTGTCCATTTGGTAAATTAATAAGCATGCTGTCAACATTTGTCAGTTTCATTTTCCAGTCATCATACAGTAAACCAAAACCTGACCCGTACATATCAATTCTTCCTGCAAAAATTTTTCCATCAAAATCAATATCACGATTTTTCTTTTCAATTAAACTATCACTCCTTGGAAATATGACAACAAAGTTTGAATCACTTATAAGCACACTTTTTATTCCTTTTACATTCATGCTGTATGTGCTTAAGTCTAATTGCGCATTGGTAGAACCCTTTGGGGTTGAAGTCATTTTTATGTTATCATAATCCATTCGCTTTTGATCAGCTAAAACATAGTTTATTGTCTTTTGGCGAACAGTAACAAGTTCTTTAGATTCATCATAATAAATAAATCCATCTTCAACTAATTTGTATAAAGTTCTTCTGATTGTCTCTGCATTATAAGTTGGAGAAATAAATTTTGCCAACTCATCTGTATAAATTTCTTTGGTTTGGTTTTTCTCGGTATACTTTTTTATCATATTGATAATATTATAATCAGAAACATTCTGATACTTATCCAATCGGCCTTTTTCAAAGTAGTTTACTGATTCGAAATTTGATTCACCCGCAGCTGAACCTGAAATCTCACTAAACTTTACAATTAGTTCATCAAGCCGCCAGTAAATTGCATCAACATAAATTTCATTCTGATGAAAGGAATCAAAAAAAGGAGAACGGGCAATTCCATCTTTACCTCGTTCTAAAATTAATTGCTTTGTGCTTACCCGATATTTAAGAGTCGCTCCGGTATGATAAATGGAATCTTTTCCAATATATATTTTAACTTCAGCTTGAGGAGCATAAATATCTTCAAACTTTTTAATAACAAATGTGTTTGAAAATGCTCTTACGCCAATTGCATTGTCATATCGTTTTAATTCAAGTATTGCCCTGAAATCTTTACCGCCACTACAACTGAGTTTGCTCCCCTGAATTGAAATTGCCCCTCGTAAAGCTGCATTATCAGCAATATTATCGATAAGGATATCATGATTGTAAGAAATAAATCTTGGGTAGCTGCTGTTTTCAGGAGTATTGTTAGCTAAAAGTTTATCTTGAAATTGTCCTTTTAATTCTTGTTTTAAAAAAGGTTCATAAGTCATGTATGCTGAATCAACCGAATATTCATTTTTGTCAAGATCAATTTTAAAGCCATCAAATCTTGCGTGAACTTGTGTTGCATCAAGGCCGGCTCTTGACCAATCCACCATTCCCTTGGTTCCAAGCCACATTTTATCAATTGGAAAAAATTTTCCTGATGTGTTATGAATAATTAATGTATCGCCATTAGTTATTCCAAGCAAATCGGTGCTGCTGATAATTGCTACAGGCACATTATCTATATAATCCAAAGTAAATTCTGTTGCAGTTATTTTCCAGGTTCTGCCTGGCGCAATATTCAAAGCGTTTTCTGTGAAAATCGACTTGCTGAAATCAATGTATTCCTGAAAAGCTTTATTGTTTCCTTTCGGCAAATTGCTGATTAATTGTTTTAATGTGCTACTCCATTCATCAAAAGTGTTCGAAGAAATTTTTCCACCTGCATACGCATTAACAGCAACAACAAAATCGCGGAAATATGGTAGCACAAGCATTTTTCTGGTTCGCATGAGATTAGCAATTTCAATCATGCTGTTTTGTTGCGATCCGTTAAGTTTCAACCAGGAATTTTCAAAACTCTTTGAAGCTGCTTCGCAATCAGGTTGCTTGGTATTATTTAATAAATTCATTAACTCCTTTTGGAAGTTGGAAGCTTCAAATGCTTTATCCGATTGTGCTGAAGCAAATGAGGTAATAAAAAAAAGGAGAAAAAAAATGCGAAAAAATAATTTCATGAATTTGCGAAGTGTTTTTTAAATATCATGGACATCCAATTGTCTTGAAATTTTTTGTCGATGAATTTCAAAGTTAGGTTTTCTGCTGGCTGTGTAATTGCAATTTCATCTTCCGGAAGAAATCCACTGCAAAACAGCAAACCATTTGGTTTAAGATTATTTGAAAGTGAAGGAAGAAACTCGAGAATTACATTGCGGTTAATATTAGCAAGAATGATGTCAAATTTTTTAGATTCCAACACTGGTTGATCTGCAAGAATAGGAATGCACTTCGCGGTTTTATTTCTTTCAAAATTTTCAAGCATATTTTCATAAGCCCAATGTTCATGATCCATTGCCTGTACTTCCAAAGAACCGAGTTTTTCGGCCATAACAGAAAGTATACCGGTACCTGCACCAAAATCAAAAACTGTAGCTCCTTTAAATGAAATTCTATTCATCAGCATTAATTCAACCATCATGTGAGTGGTGGCATGATGCCCTGTGCCAAACGACATTTTAGGTTCAATAATTATTTCAATCGGAAAATGTTTTTCAACACTATGAAAAGTAGTTCTTATTAATACTTCGTTATTTATTTCTATAGGAGTGATTTTGCTTTCCCATTCTTCATTCCAGTTTTTATCCGGAACTAATTCTGGCTTAGGTATAGCAATTCCGATTTGTGCCAATTTTTGAATTAAGGCTTCAGTAATATTTTTCTCTGATGTTGAATAAGCAGTTAAGAAATTTTCTTCTTCAAGAAATCCTTCAAAACCATTTTCAGATAAAACAGCAATCAGAATATCTGATTGTTCTGGGCTGCAGCTGAATTTGAATGAAAAAAAATTCATTCTGAGGAAAAGCTAGATGCAATAGCAATAAAATCCTGAGCTTGTAATGCCGCACCTCCAATCAATCCACCATCTACATCAGGCTGGGCAAAAAGTTCTTTTGCATTTGAAGGTTTGCAACTTCCACCATATAGTATTGAAATGCTCTCAGCTGTTTCAAAATCATATTGATGTGCTATTGATTTTCGAATAAAGGCATGCATTTCCTGAGCCTGTTCAGTTGTGGCAGTTTTTCCAGTACCAATTGCCCATACAGGTTCGTAAGCTATTACAACTTTGGAAATAGTTTCTTTATCTAAATGAAACAGGCTTTCACGAATCTGTTTTCCGATTAATTCGATGTGTGTGTTAGCTTCTCTTATTTGCAAAGGTTCACCGCAACAAAATATAGGAGTAAGACCATTTAGTAAAGTAGCATCAACTTTTTTTGCCAGTTGTTCATGTGTTTCATTAAAATATTGCCTGCGTTCAGAATGACCAATTATTACATAAGATGCACCACAACTTGCAATCATATTGCAAGAAGTTTCACCTGTATAAGCACCTTGACTTTCCCAATGGCAATTTTGTGCGCCGGTATTAATATGTTTTAAATCTTCAGTAAGTTTTGATGCTTTGCGCAAATGAATAAAAGGTGTACAGAAAATAATTTCAACTTCTTTAATTTTTTCCTTTTCTGCTAATTCAATGCAATCTTCAATTAAGTCAATGCCTTCTTTGAAGGTTTTATGCATTTTCCAGTTACCTGCAACTATTTTTTTTCTCATTTCAATTACCTGTCTTTTAAATTATAAATGTGTTTAAGTATTTCTGAGTCAACTTCTGTCAATTCAATATTTCTTCGTTGCATAACCAGTTTGGCAACCTTCAATGCTTTATTAATATTATAATCTGTGAAACCGCTTGCTCCACCCCAGCTAAATGATGGAATTATTTGACGAGGAAATCCGTCTCCAAAAATATTAGCACTTATTCCAACAACTGTTCCGGTATTAAACATACTGTTGATTCCACATTTACTGTGGTCACCCATCATTAAACCACAAAACTGTTGATTGGTGTTTTCAAAACTTTGAGAAGCATAATTCCATTGCTTCACTTCACTGTAGTCATTTTTTAAATTACTGGTATTGGTATCAGCACCAAGATTGCACCATTCACCTATTACAGAATTTCCAAGGTAACCATCATGTGCTTTATTACTATATCCGAAAATTACTGAATTAGTTATTTCTCCGCCAACTTTGCAATGCGGGCCAATAGTAGTAGCACCGTAAATTTTAGCTTGCATTTTTACTTCACTGTTATTGCACAATGCAAATGCCCCACGAATGGTAGAGCCTTCCATAACTTCTGAATCTTTACCTAAATAAATTTTTCCAGAAGAAGCATTAATAATTGAACATTCCATTTTAGCACCCTCTTCCATAAAAAAATTATCCGGAGCAATTATTTGATTGGTTGAAGAAGGCTTAGCAGTTTTTTTTCCTGATGTAAGTAATTGAAAATCTTCCTCAATTGCCCAGTCGTTCCATTTGAATATTTGCCATTTCTGAGTAATGATTCTGTCAGCAAATGAAATTTCTTTTGCATTGAGTTTGGAAAGGTTTTCTCCATTTGAAAATTTTCTGGCATCAGTTGCATCAACTCTGAACGCAACTAATTTACCCTCGCTTAATATTGCTTCTCCTTTAGAAATTGAAGAAATTATTTTAAATATTTCATCAGATGGAATCAAGCCACCACAGATAAATAAATTATCATCTTTAATCTCTGCTTCAAATTTTTTTTGTAAATAAACTTGTGTTAGTGAAGAGGTTATGGTCTTTAATCTTTTCTCCCATTTTTCACGAATAGTTAAAATTCCAATTCGAATATCACTTACAGGTTTTGTAAATGTGAATGGCAACAAATTATTTCTTTCCGCATGGTCAAATAATATCACCGAACCTGAAAACATATACTTGATTTTAAAGTGCGGTCAAAAATAAAAAAGCGAAAGTCTTTTATTGAAATATTGTATTTGAGTTACTAAGAAATAATAACTAATAACTCATATAAATATGTGGAGCTGCAGGGATTCGAACCCTGGTCCAGACAATGTCATCATATGACTTCTACATGTTTATTTCTGTTTGATTTTCGGAAGATAGCAGGTACAGAACAACCGAACTATCATCTTATCTTTCATTTTGTCTCGCTCAACTTAAAAAGATAAAAGTTAAACCAACCTGATTTTTCGAAGTTCGTAATGCAGCTTCTCAGGTAAAATCTGCAAGGAACTGAAGGCACTAAATCGCTCTGCGATTAAGCAGCCATTCTGTAAGAAGTGTTGCCAATTATGGCGTTGAAGGATAGATATTAGAGAGCTTGCCCTACAATGCTCTACATGCTTACATACAAAGAACGATGCTGTCAATTCCTGTCAGCCCCAGGTTAATAAAAGCAAAAATAGGTGTAATAAGTTCCAATACGATGCTAAAAAAAATAATTGCCGATTACATTTGCGGCGCATTTGAAAAATTGGAGTTGTAAAATAAAGGACATATGAAAATTGCTTTGATAAGAGAAGGAAAAGTTCCTGTTGATACACGAGTAGCATTTTCACCTGAACAATGTGTCTGGTTAATGAATAAATATCCCGAGCTTCAAATAGTTATTCAACCATCCCCTTTTCGGTGTTTTAAAGATGAAGAATATTCTAATGAAGGTATTCAAATTCAGGAAGATGTTTCAGAGGCAGATATTTTAATGGGAATTAAGGAGGTGCCTAAAGAGCAATTGATTCCCGACAAAAAGTATCTTTTCTTTTCACATACCATAAAAAAGCAACCTCACAATCAGGAATTATTAAAAACCATTCTTAAGAAAAAAATTCAACTGATAGATTATGAATGCCTTGTTTGGGAAAATGGTGAACGAATTCTTGGCTTTGGTTTTTTTGCCGGAATTGTTGGAGCACACAATGGGTTTTTAACTTATGGAAACCGTTATAAGCTTTTCAATTTAAAACCTGCCTTTAAATGCGCTGATTATAATGAGATGCTCGAGCAATACAAGCATATTAAAATGCCACCGATTAAAATTGCTGTAACCGGCACCGGACGAGTTGCGCGTGGAGTTTTTGAAATATTAGAAAAATTAAATATCAGAATTGTAAGTGTTCAGAATTACCTGACTAAAACATTTGATGAACCTGTATTTGTTGTTTTGAATACTTCACAATTGTATGAGCGTAAAGACGGAAAAACTTTTAACAGAGAAGATTTTCATTTGAACCCTGAACAATACGAATCGGCTTTTCTTCCATTCGCAAAAGTCACCAACCTGTTTATCAACGCAATATATTGGTCTCCGAAAGCCCCTCAGTTTTTTACAAAAGCTGATATGCGTTCTCCTGATTTTAAAATAAAAGTAATTGCTGATATTACTTGTGATGTAAACGGATCAGTACCTTCAACTATTCGGGATACAAGTATTGAAAACCCAATATTCGGTTATAACCCCAATACTGAAATGGAAGAAATTCCATATCAACCACAAGGAATAGATATTATGGCCGTAAGTAATCTTCCAAATGAATTACCACGAGAAGCAAGTTCTGAGTTCGGTGATAAATTAATTGAGTATGTTATGGAAGAATTAATTGAACAGGAGAGCAATATTATTGAGCGGGCAACTATCGCAAAAAATGGTCGACTTACCTCTAAATTTGAATATCTTCAGGATTATGCAGGATAAAAAGTGAATTATTATCCTACTGCATTTACCTCACTTTTAAAAACCGATTTTCCAGGATATACTTTGAGAGCTTCCTCTAAACATTTAATTGCATTTTTCAAATCTGTCTTGTTTAAGACATATGCAATTCGAACCTCTTGTTTGCCTTTTCCAGGAGTTGAATAAAATCCTGTTGCAGGTGCAAGCATAACAGTTTCATTATTGAATGAAAAAGATTCAAGTAACCACTGGCAAAATTTATCTGAATCATCAATAGGTAATTTGGCAATTGTATAAAAAGCACCACCAGGTTTAGGACATGTAACTCCATCAATCTGATTCAAACCTTCAACTAATAAATTTCTTCGACTGATATACTCTTCATTAATAGCTTCGAAATAATTATCGGCAACTTTTAGTGCAGCCTCAGAAGCAATTTGACCAAATGTCGGAGGAGACAGTCTTGCTTGCGCAAACTTTAGCATTGTATTCATCAATTCAGTATTTCGTGTAATAACACAACCAACTCGTGCTCCACACATACTGAATCTTTTTGAAACGGAATCCACTACAACTACATTTTTATCAAGTCCGTCTAGATTTAGAACAGAAAAATGCTTTTTGCCGTCATAACAGAAATCTCGATATACTTCATCGACAAATAAAAACAAGTCATGTTTTATAACTAAATCTTTTAAATCTTTTAATTCTTGTTCTGAATATAAGTAGCCTGTTGGGTTATTTGGGTTACAAATTAAAATTGCCTTTGTTTTGGAGGTGATTTTATTTTCAAATTCAGAAATAGAGGGTAAAGCAAATCCTGTTTCTATTTGGGCAGTCACCGGAATAATTTTTATATCAGCTGCACATGCAAATCCATTATAATTAGCATAAAATGGTTCCGGAATAATAATTTCATCGAGTGGATTCATACAACTCATCATTGCAAATGAAAGTGCTTCACTACCGCCGGTTGTTATGATTACTTGTGAGAAATCAATATTAATCTTGTACTTGCTTTTATAATTTTCTGCTAATTTTTTTCGATAAGTTTCAATTCCGGCACTATGGCTGTATTCCAATACTTTGAAATCGATATTGCGCATTGCTTCAAAAACCTCATTTGGTGTTTCAATATCTGGCTGACCTATATTTAAATGATAAACTTTCTTTCCTGATTTTTTTGCTTGTTCAGCATATGGTACCAATTTGCGAATTGGCGACGCGGGCATTTGTTGCCCTTTTTTAGAAATGTCTGGCATGGTGCAAACCTAAAATAAATTAGAAATAGTATAAAGAATTCTATTCAGGTAAAATCAATTCTATAAAATAAAAAAACTCCGACTCTTTCGAGGCGGAGTTTTTAAAAAATTTTTAAGTATGAAAAAACTACTTAGGAGTAGTTTGCATCATGTTAGGTTGTTGTTCTGGAGTAGTTTGTTCAACTGGTGCAGCGTCAACAGTTCCTTTTATGTATAACACTTTTGTAGGTGTTTTAGCATTTGAAGTAACAGTTATTGATTTATTGAAACTTCCAGCATGAGCAGCATTGTAAGTAACAGCAATAACTTCAGATTTTCCAGGAAGTATTGGTTCTTTAGGCCACTTTGGTGAAGTACAACCACAAGAAGTTTGAACATTAGTAATTACTATAGGTTCTTTGCCTGTATTTGTGAAGGTAAAATCATGAGTAGTTGGTTTGTTTTGAGGAATATTGGAAAAATCCCAGGTTTCTTCAGCAAACTTAAAATCACCTGCATTTGGATTATCAGGAGCAGTAACTGGTGTTGTCGTAGTTCCTGTTGTTCCTGTAACAGGAGTTGTTGTTTGGGCAAATGAAACACCTGTTACAAAAGCAAGTGAAATCACTGTAGCGAAAATCTTTTTCATTTCTTGGATTATTTAAGTTTTAAAATTAAAATTTTTTTATTGAGTTTGCAATGATGATGCCAAAAGAAGTAAAAATTAATGAAGATTTAAAGTATTTTTTAAAGAATCGGCAATCTTTGAGTTTAGTTTTTCGTTTAAAAGCTCACATTTAATGTAAATATCCATTTGTGGAATTGTGGCATTTGAAAATATGTGCAAAGGCTTCATAATATTCCCATATCCGGTTTCAATAATAAAGGTTGCCCAAACTGCACCTTCTCCACCCGGCATAATTGGTTCAGGAGTCCACCTAGAAGAAGTGCAACCACATTCCCTTTCAACATTACTAATTACCAGTGGTTTATTACCTGTATTAATAAATCTGAATTCATGGGTAACTTTTTCGCCTTGATAAATTTTACCAAAATCATATATGTATTCATGAAAACTTAAAACTGCACTGTCTTTCTTAACTAAAATTTGTTGAGCAATTAAGTTTGGCAAACTCAGAATAAGAATTCCAATTATTAAAATAAGGTGGTTAAAAAAAACTTTCAAGGTCGCAAAGTTATAATATGAAATTGTATCGAATTAATGAATCAGACAAAAGAATTTCAAATTCATGAATTCGTTTGTTTCAAACCAATCTTGTTTATTTTTGAAGCGATACCAATTTTATGAAGAAGCAATCGAAACAAGGCATGGCGGAGAAAACATTATCTTTCAAAGAATTCAGGAAAGAAATACTTGCTGATTTTAAACTCGCTTCAATAAGTCGAGAGGCAAGTTTGTTAGGCCGAAAGGAAGTTCTGACTGGTAAAGCAAAATTTGGAATATTCGGTGATGGCAAGGAAGTCGCACAACTTGCAATGGCCAAAGTTTTTCAGAATGGCGATTTTCGTTCAGGTTATTACCGAGATCAGACTTTTGCATTGGCAACGGGTATTGCAACTTTGGAACATTTATTTGCTCAATTATATGCCGATGATAATATTGAGCGTGAGCCCCATAGCGGAGGCCGTATGATGAACGCGCATTTTTCAACTCGATTGATTGATGAAAGCGGAGAATGGAAAGATCATACATCTTCAAAAAATACATCAGCTGATGCATCGCCCACTGCATCTCAAATGCCTCGTGCACTTGGATTAGCGCTTGCATCAAAAATGTATCGTGAATCTGAAGTTTTAAAAAATGAGAATAGATTTTCAAACAATGGAAATGAAGTAACATTTGCGACTATAGGCGATTCATCAACTTCTGAGGGGCACTTTTGGGAAACACTTAATGCTGCCGGAGTTTTAAAAGTCCCGCTAGCTATTTCTGTTTGGGATGATGGATATGGAATTTCTGTTCCTCAGAAGTATCAAACAACAAAAGAAAATATTTCTGAAATAGTAAGTGGCTTTCAAACAGATGAAAATGGAAATGGAATTGATATTTATATAGTCAATGGATGGGATTATCCAGCTTTAATTGAGACTTATACAAAAGCAATTTACAAAACCCGAACAACTCATATTCCATGTTTAATTCATGTAAAAGAACTGACTCAACCTCAAGGGCATTCAACATCAGGGTCTCATGAAAGATATAAGTCAAAGGAAAGATTAGAGTGGGAAAGAGAATTTGACTGCAATAAAAAAATGCGGGAGTGGATTATAAAAACTGCAATTGCTTCATCAGACGAATTAGACGAAATTGAAAACGAATCAAAAAAAGAAGTTCGTGATGCAGGACGCAGAGCATTAAACGAGTTTAATCAGCCTTTAAAAGATGAAAGAAATGAATTAGCAAATTTGCTTGAGCAAGTTGCTGCACAGAGTGAATTTGCCAAAATTATATTACAGAAAAAAGACGAACTCTTGCAAATGCCTGATGCAATCCGCAAAGATGCTTTAATAACTGCAAGAGAAATTTTACTTGTTATCCGAAATGAAAGTATATCTTCCAGAGAACTACTTATAGATTGGAAAAATGATTATCTCAAACGATGCAATCGAATATATACATCGCAATTAACAAGTGAATCAAAGTATGCTGCATTAAATGTTACTGAAATCAAACCGCAATATGATGAAAATGCGATTTATGTTAATGGCTTTGAAGTATTAAATGCATTTTTTGATTATCAGCTTTCAAATAATAATCAATTGATTGCTTTTGGTGAAGATGTTGGCCGAATTGGAGATGTTAATCAGGGTTTCGCAGGTTTACAAGCCAAACATGGTGAACATCGTGTTTTTGATACTGGTATAAGAGAAGCAACTATTGTTGGACAAGGAATTGGTTTGGCTATGCGTGGTCTTCGCCCTATTGCTGAAATACAATATCTAGATTATCTACTATATGCCTTACAACCATTGAGCGACGATTTAGCAACCCTTTTGTACAGAAGTGCTGGAGGTCAAAAAGCTCCACTTATAATTCGTACCCGGGGTCATCGTTTTGAGGGTATATGGCACACTGGCTCACCAATAGGAATGATTTTAAATTCCATTCGTGGAATAAATTTTTGTGTTCCACGAAACATGACCCAAGCTGCAGGTTTTTATAATACACTGCTTCAATCTGATGAACCTGCCTTGGTAATTGAGTGCCTGAATGGTTATCGATTGAAAGAAAAACTTCCCTCAAATATTGGTCATTTCACTGTTCCATTAGGTGTACCGGAAGTTATACGAAACGGAGAGGATATTACAATAGTAACCTATGGTTCATGCTGTCGAATTGCTGAAGAAGCAGCTGAAAAAGCTGCTTCGGTTGGGATTTCAGTAGAAATAGTAGATGTTCAAACTTTATTGCCTTTTGATGTACATTCTAATATTGTTGAAAGTATTAAGAAAACCAATCGGGTTATTTTCCTGGATGAAGATGTACCAGGAGGGGCTTCGGCTTATATGATGCAGAAAGTACTTGAAGAACAGAAAGCATTGCAATTTCTGGATAGTTTACCTAAAACAATTACTGCAAAGGAAAATCGTGGTGCATATGCTAGCGACGGTAATTACTTCTGTAAGCCTAATGCTGAAGATGTATTTGAAGTTGTTTACACCATTATGCGGGAAAGTGACCCCAATAGTTTTCCGGAGATAGGATAGGTTCCGTTGTTAAATTTTAAATTTCTAATAGATGAAGGATTATTCATCATTGAACTCCTCTATCAAAACATATATTTGCGCTTCTCATGAAAAATATACGCAACTTTTGCATTATAGCCCACATTGACCACGGGAAAAGTACACTTGCAGACAGACTACTTGAAGTAACAAAAACAATTACCGAGCGTCAGATGATGAATCAGGTGCTTGATGATATGGATCTGGAACGCGAAAAAGGAATTACGATTAAGAGTCACGCCATTCAAATGAAGTTTCATCAGGATGGTGAAGATTATATTTTGAATTTGATTGATACCCCTGGTCATGTTGATTTCAGTTATGAAGTATCGCGAGCCATTGCATCTTGCGAAGGAGCTTTGTTGTTAGTGGATGCTTCACAAGGAATTCAGGCACAAACTATTTCAAATCTTTATTTAGCAATTGATAACAACCTGGAAATAATTCCTGTTGTAAATAAGATTGACATGGAGGGTGCTATGGTAGAGGAAACCATGGACCAGATTGTTGACTTGGTTGGATGTAAGCGTGAAGACATTATGCTCGCAAGTGGAAAAACAGGAAAGGGTGTTGATGAAATTCTTCGAGCAGTTATTGCTCGTATTCCGGCTCCAAATGGAAAGGAAGATGCACCATTGCAAGCGTTAATTTTTGATTCGGTATTTAATTCCTTTCGTGGAATCATTGCTTACTTCAGAGTATTCAATGGTGAAATTAAAAAGGGGGATAAAATTAAATTCTTCAATACTGGCCAGGATTATATAGCTGAAGAAGTTGGGGTGTTACTACTTGAAAAATCGCCGCGCGAAATTATTAAAACCGGAGATGTTGGTTATGTAATTACTGGAATAAAGGAATCGAAAGAAATAAAAGTGGGTGATACCATTACATTATCTGCACGACCGACTGATGAAGTGATTAAAGGTTTTGAAGAAGTGAAACCAATGGTGTTCGCCGGAATTTATCCAATAGATACTGATGATTATGAAGATATGCGCGATGCACTTGACAGATTAAAACTCAACGATGCATCGCTCACTTATGAACCTGAATCATCTGTGGCACTTGGATTTGGTTTTCGTTGCGGTTTCCTAGGCATGTTGCATTTAGAAATAATTCAGGAACGATTGGATCGTGAGTTCAATATGAATGTGATTACCACAGTTCCGAATGTAAGTTTCTTTGCATACACCACTCGTGGCGAAAAATTAACTATAAATAATCCGACTGATTTTCCTGATCCTACTATGATTGATCATGTAGAAGAACCGTGGATTAAAGCAACTACTATTTGTAAACCGGAATACATCGGAGCTATCATCAATTTATGTATATACAAGCGTGGAATATTTAAAGGACAAACTTATCTCACTCCTTCGCGTGTTGAATTAGCATTTGAATTACCGTTGACTGAAATCGTTTTTGATTTTTATGATAAGCTGAAATCAATTACTCGTGGATATGCAAGTTTCGATTATCATCCACTTGATTTTCGTGAAAGTGATTTAGTGAAACTGGATATTAAACTGAATGGCGAAAATGTAGATGCACTTTCTGCATTGATACATCGTGTGCGTGCTGAAGAGTTCGGGCGAAAAATTTGTGTGAAGTTGAAAGAATTGTTGCCTCGACAGCAATTTGTAATTGCCATACAAGCAGCAATCGGACAAAAAATTGTTGCCCGCGAAACCATTAGTGCATTACGAAAAGATGTTACAGCAAAATGTTATGGTGGTGATATATCACGAAAAAGAAAATTATTGGAAAAGCAAAAGGAAGGAAAGAAGCGTATGAAGCAAGTTGGTAATGTTGAGATTCCTCAGTCTGCTTTCCTTGCAGTTTTAAAAATTGATGATTGATTTAATAATTCAACAATGGAACTACTTGACGGAAAAAAAGTATCTCAGGAAATAATTGAAGAATTGAGATTGGAAATTCTGCAGAGAATTTCGGAGAATAAAAAAATCCCACACCTCGCTGCTGTACTTGTTGGTCACGACGGTGGTTCTGAAACTTATGTGGCAAGCAAAGTTCGTCACTGCGAAAAAATCGGATTCAAATCAACTCTAATTCGGTTAGATGATTCTGTAAGTGAAGAGGTTTTATTAAAAGAAGTTAAAAGATTAAATGAAGATGCTGATATTGATGGAATATTGGTTCAACTTCCTGTTCCAAAACACATTGATGTTGAAAAAATAACTGAAGCCATTTCCCCCTTAAAAGATGTAGATGGTTTTCATCCGGTGAATATTGGAAGAATGGTTAAAGGATTACCGGCACATGTGGCTGCAACACCTTATGGAATATGGCTGATGCTGCAACGATATAAAATTAATACAGCCGGAATGCATTGTGTTGTTATTGGTCGCAGCGATATTGTTGGAAAACCAATAAGCCTGTTGATGGCTCAAAATACAAATCCGGGAAATGCAACGGTTACCATTTGCCATAGCCGAACAAAAGATTTAAAGGCAATGACTTTGCAAGCTGATATATTAATTGCTGCGCTCGGTAAAGCTGAATTTGTTAAAGCTGATATGGTAAAGGAGGGCGCAATAGTTATTGATGTTGGAATCACTCGATTGCCTGATGCTTCAAAAAAATCAGGATACAGAATTGTTGGTGATGTTGCTTTCAATGAAGTGGCGCCAAAGTGTAGTTACATCACACCGGTTCCCGGAGGCGTAGGTTTAATGACCATTGCTTCATTGATGATGAATACAATGAATGCCTGTAAAATGATAACAGGTAGTTAAGGGTTAGAAAAAACAATAAATAGTCCTTTAGCTAAAGTATCAATAGAAAGTTTTAATGAACAACACCCAAATAAAAACCAATCTTCTCCCGGTTATGGAACAATTTTATTCCATTCAGGGTGAAGGTTTTTATCAGGGAAGCGCAGCCTTTTTTATCCGGTTAGGTGGTTGTGATGTAGGTTGTGTTTGGTGTGATGTTAAAGATAGTTGGGATGTAGATTCACATAAAAAATATTCGGTTGAAGAAATTATTTCAAACACAAATAATTACCCAACAGATCTTGTTGTTATAACTGGTGGTGAGCCTTTGATGCACAATCTTGAAGAATTCACTTCACAATTAAAATCTTCAGGAAAAAAAACAAACCTTGAAACTTCCGGAACTCATCCATTGACTGGAACTTGGGATTGGATTTGTTTTTCGCCTAAAAAATTTAAAGCCCCGCTACCTGAAATATATAATCTGGCAAATGAATTGAAGGTTATTGTTTTCAATCAGAGTGATTTTGAATTTGCTGAAAAATTTGCTCTACTGGTTTCAAAGAATTGCAAACTCTATCTTCAACCTGAATGGAGCAATTCAGAAAAAATGACTCCATTGATAATTGAATATGTAAAGTGCAATCCTAAATGGGAAATTTCGTTACAAATTCATAAATACATGAACATCGACTAATGAAAAAACTGATTTTAATTTTTACTTTTTTTTTATTCTGTTTTAATTATGGCTACACTCAGGATTTTCATAATCTTAATACAGCAACTAAAAAAGCTTTAAAATTATATTCTGAAGGAAAGGAATTATTAAACGAACAAAAGGATGCCGAAGCAATTAAGCCTTTTGAACAATCGGTAATTGAAGATCCGATTTTTATTGATGCTTGGTTAATTCTTGGTGAATTGTATAATGAAACACAACAATATGAAAAGGCAATAACAGCTTTTGAAACTTCATTTACTTTAAAACCTGATGCAAGATCCAGTGCATATTATTTTGTTGCTGAAAGTTTTTGGAATCTGGATGATTATAAAAATACAATTGGTGCATTATCCAAGTATTTATCATTTACCAATCTTCCACCGGAATGGGTTGAAAATTCAAAGCACATTTTGTCTAACGCAAAATTTGCTTTAGAAGCGGTTAAAAACCCGGTTCCATTTAATCCTATAAACTTAGGAGACAGTATTAATTCTAAATACCTTGACTTATTTCCATCATTAACAGCTGATGAAAATACTTTGGTATTTATGCGAAGAGATCCTTATGGTAAAGATTGGAATGAAGATTTTTACATTTCTCATTTCGTAAAAGAGCGTTGGACCAAAGCAAGAAATATGGGTGATGAATTGAATTCAATTTATCAGGATGGAGCTATGTCACTTACCAATAAAGGTAACGAAATGTATTTTGCATCTGATCGAAAAGGCGGGTTTGGCAGTGTAGATATTTATTATTCTCAAAGAAAAAACGGAAAGTGGACTATTCCGGTTAATCTGGGTGCTTCTGTAAATTCTGTTGCCTGGGAAACACAGCCGAGTATATCTGCTGATGGAAAAACATTATACTTCGTAAGCTCTCGCCCCAGCGGTCTGGGTGGTAGCGACATTTGGATGACCACAAAAAATTTAAAAGGTCTGTGGAATACGCCAATTAACTTGGGGCCAACTATAAATACTAAATACGAAGAGCAAACTCCATTTATTCATTCCGATGGGCAAACTCTTTATTTCAGCAGTTTTGGTCACCCCGGTATGGGAAGTGCTGATATTTTTTATTGCCGAAAGGATTCTATAGGAAAATGGAACACACCAATAAATCTTGGATATCCGATTAATACTAAAAATGAAGAAAACAGTTTTACCGTAAGCCTGGATGGTAAACATGTTTATTACAGTAGTGAAAAAGGAAAAGAGAAAGGCGACCTTGATTTGTTTTATTTTGATTTACCTGAAGGAGCCAGGCCAATTCCTGTTACTTATCTGAATGGAATAATTACAAATATTACTTCTGGTGATTTTTTGAATGCAGAGGTGCAGCTAATTGATTTAGAAACCGGAAATTCAATTAACAGCTTTAGTTCAGATGCAACTACCGGCGAATATTTAATTTCAATTCCATCAGGAAAAAATTATGCATTAAATGTTTCAAAAAATGGTTTTCTGTTTTATTCTGAAAATTTTTCTTTAGCTGATCACAATCCTTCAGAACCATATAAATTAGATATTAAACTTCAACCTGTAAAAACAGGAGAGAGTGTGGTTTTGAAAAATATTTTTTTTGAAACTGGTTCTGCTGATTTGAAAAAAGAATCAACTGTTGAATTAAATAAACTGGTTTCTCTATTGAAAGAAAATCAAAACCTTAAAATTGAAATCAGTGGTCATACTGATAATGTAGGAGGGGAAAAGGAAAATCTGGCTCTTTCAGAAAATCGTGCAAAAGCAGTTTATGACTTTTTAGTAAATGCAGGTATTGCAGCAACTAAATTGAGCTATAAAGGATATGGCGAAACCAGACCGATTAGCTTAAACGATACTGAGGAAGGTCGAGCTACGAACAGGAGAACTGAGTTCACTGTTATTTCCACACAGTAAATTTTGGCATTATTTTCGGCAACTGAATATCTAAATCTCAATTCAATGAATAAACTAATTTACACATTTGTGTTTTTGACATTAACATTAAATGTATTTGCACAAAAACAATTAACCGGAGAAAAAAGGTTTAAAGCAATTAATGCTGACCCTGTGGTTTATCTCGATGATACAGTTTATAGTAAGGGAACACCATATTGTATAATGAAGGAAATAAAAGTAAATGAATATCATCCTGATTACAGTGTTAAAAACCTCAGGAATGAAGAACTTATCTATATAAAGTGGGATACAAAATCAGGAGTTTTAGGATCTTATGTTTTAACTTTTAAAAAGGATGGCAAGATCGTGAAACTCGGAACAATAGGGGAGGAAAAATTTCCAGAAATGCTTATCAAT
This sequence comes from Chitinophagaceae bacterium, assembly GCA_947469485.1. Lineage (GTDB taxonomy): Bacteria > Bacteroidota > Bacteroidia > Chitinophagales > UBA10324 > UBA10324. The sequence goes on from CANIPU010000006.1 coordinate 127,433, forward strand.
AATGATTTGTTTGTAAACAATGATGTACCTACCGACAGGGAAACAAATTTCATTAGTAATAATGGCGGGGCGTCCGGGGGAACAAAAACAAATAATAAAAGCAATTCAGAAATTTATGTAGCCGATAAATTCATTACTCAGGATCTCATGAAAATCGGAGAATGGAAATTGACAAATTCATATTATGAAAGCAAAGTACTTTGGTACGAAACCGAATGGTATGATAAAGGCGGAACAAAAGTGGCGCAGGCAAAATTTAAAAAGGATGATGCTGATCAGGCAATGGTACTTACCTATTCTGATAATAAAACAACGCAGCTTTCTGTATCACCTTCACAAAGTGCTAAAAAAGTTATTGCTACCTTTCTTCGTGAGAATGGATATCTATAATTAAATCATTTCCCTAAAAAAGCCAGTCAAAATAATTTTCGACTGGCTTTTTTATTTTTAAAATTCTGTATTTAAAAATTTGAATTCTGCAATTCAAAAAATGATTGCGGATGCATGCACAAAGGACAGGTTTCTGGTGCTTTCATTCCTTCATGCAGGTGACCGCAATTGCGGCATTTCCAGATTAATTTTTCATTGCGAACAAAAACTTTACCTTCTTCCAGATTTGTATAAAGTATTTTAAATCGCTCTTCATGCGCTTTCTCCACTTTTGAAATCAATTTGAATTTAGCGGCAATTTCTTTGAACCCTTCGTCTTCTGCAGTCTTCGCAAACTCAACATACAACTTAGTCCATTCTTCGTTTTCACCCTCAGCAGATGCTTTCAGATTATCGAGTGTGTCTTTAATCTCTCCGGCAGGATAGGTTGCAGTTATTTCAACAGCACCACCTTCCAGAAATTTGAAAAATATTTTAGCATGTTCTCTTTCATTCAATGATGTTTCGAGAAAAATTTCTGCTATTTGTTCCAGCCCTTCCTTTTTTGCCTGACTTGCATAGAAATCATACCTCATTCGAGCCTGTGATTCACCGGCAAATGCTTTCAAAACATTTTGTTCTGTTCTTGTTCCTTTTATACTTTTCATAACCTCAACCATTTTATTAATCAAAGTTGAGGCTAATTGAATTTTAAATTTATGACTCTTGTCACTAAATCAAATGACAGAAATCAAATTTTTATTAAAAGGAATTTTCTAAAAACAAAAAGCCACTCCGGAAAAACCCGAAATGGCTTTAATAAAGCTTGAAAAAGATTTTTATCTTGAATCGGCTCTGAAACGAAAAGCTATTCCGGTATTGGCAAACCAACCATCTAAGTTTCTGCGATAAACAAAATCTGAATTCTGTAATTCATTATCTTCATTATAAAGTTGGTACATGCGACCAAGAGTGCGACCGCCTTCAGCAAACCAAACAATGTTTTTAGTTAAATAGCAATTCACAAAAGCTTTTACTTGATTGTGTCCGAAACTTTTATCGCCATCGCGCACATACATTTTTTCTGTTTGATTTGATAAATTGTACGAACCTGTAATTGATAAATATGATGCACCTGCATACATAGTTTTTCCAAGTTTGTATTCCACATTTAAATTTGCAGGCATGTCACCCCATATATTTAATTTGTCATTTGGGTTCCATTCAATACCAACTAATGGCATTACAAAATCACCAAAGCATTCTTTGTTGTAATACATTCCGAAATGATATTTTAATTTTTCACTTCGCTTGTAATTAAATAACAGTAAACCTCCCATTTGAAAATTGTTTTCGCCAAAGGAAATTTTATCTTAATTTATTTTTGGAAGAGTTAGTATCAGGGCTTTCCATTTTTCATTTTTAAAATGTTTTTCGTAACCAATGGCTAATCCGGTGTTGTATAAATATTTTTTTTGATTCGTCTGACCTGTTGCATGAAAATTTAACTGTGAGTAATTTCCACCAAATAAAATAACATCTTTATTTTTCTGAACCATAGGAAGCAAAAAGGATGCATCGTACTGCATAACTTCCAGTTTACTGTTTGATTCGGTTAAATATGAACTTCCGGGAAAATACTGTAGCCGAAGGTTTAATAAATCTGTATAAGGTTGTGCAACCAAAACATTAGCAGCGCATATTAAAACCGCAACACAAAAAATCTTTTTAAAAGCAATCATTTGATGTTTCATTAGTATGAATTTGAATGGTGTTTAAATATTCAAACCTTCGTAACGAATTGATTCTAAAAAAGATTTATGATTGACTAAATGATGGAAATTTTAAGTAAAACCTGATAATTAGTCGGAATATGAAATATTGTCGAGTTTAATTTTAAATAATTGCAGCCCGAACTTTCAATAATTTTTGAAGCAGTGGTTCAATTAAATCTAATTTCAACATATTGGTTCCGTCTGATTTTGCGGTGGATGGATTCGGATGAGTTTCAATAAACAATCCCTCAACGCCTACTGCCACTCCTGCTTTCGAAATGGTTTCAATGAATTCAGGTTTGCCACCAGTAACTCCTGATGCATTGTTTGGTTGCTGAACAGAATGGGTGCAGTCGAGCACAACTGGAACATTCAGTTTTTGCATTTCAATAATATTTCGATAATCAACTACCAAGTCTGAATATCCGAAAGAGTTTCCACGCTCAGTTAAAAAAACATTTTTATTTCCGGCTTCAATACATTTATCAATTGCATGTTTCATAGAAGCTGCTGATAGAAATTGTCCCTTTTTTATGTTCACTGCTTTACCGGTTTTCGCAGCTGCAATAATTAAATCTGTTTGTCTGCAAAGAAATGCAGGTATTTGTAACACATCCACAAACTCAGCAGCAATTGCAGCTTCGTGGGCTTCATGAATATCAGTAACAATTGGTAATTGCAATTGCTCACGAACTTTTACTAAAATTTTTAAAGCAGCTTCATCACCAATTCCGGTGAATGAACTTGCTGATGAACGGTTTGCCTTCCGGTACGATGACTTGAATATGAGCGGAATTTTTAATCGTTCACAAATTTCTTTCAACCTGGTTGCTGTTTGAAAAATCATTTCTTCATTCTCAACAACACAAGGTCCAGCCATCAGAAAAAAATTATTTGAATCGATATTTTTAAGAAGAGGAATTTGTGGAATCATAAGTTGAAATCAAAAATTATAAATCAAAGATTAAAAAATAAATCACATTGCAATTGTTTCACCGATTTTCATTAATAAAAGTTCTTTTCCATTTCGCCCGAACTCATCAATTGCTTTTTGATGATCAATTTTTATTGGAGGAAAAGTATCGTAGTGTATACCAATAATTTTGTCGCACCCAATAAATTCAGCGCAGGTTGCAGCATCAAAATAATCCATTGTAAAATTGCTGCCTATTGGAAGAAGTGCAAAATCAAGTTTGTATCTGATACCAATTAATTTCATATCCATTGTTAAAGCAGTATCGCCTGCGAAATAAAAATTTCCTTCATTCGATTCAACAATAAACCCGCCCGGATTTCCTCCAAAAGCTCCATCCGGAAACTGACTGCTGTGCACTGCAAGTACATAAGTTACTTTCCCAAAATCAAATTGCCAGATCCCACCAAAATTCATTCCATGCCCTTTTAATCCTTTTTTTTCGTAGTAAGAAACTATCTCGTAATTCGAAATAATTTTTGCATTAGTTCTTGAAGCAATTGTTTCGACATCAAAAACATGGTCGCCATGTGCATGAGAAATTAAAATGTAGTCAGCCGGAATTTTTTCGATTTCAATATTTTTTGCTAATGGATTTTGGCTGATGAACGGATCGAAAAGTAAATATTTTCCATTCACCTCCACACCAAAACAAGAATGACCGTAGTAAGTTAAATTCATAATTATTTTTTAGTAACCGTATTTCTCTTTCCAATTCCTCCTTAGCATTTCACGCATTTCATTCTCTCTTGCATTATTACCGGGGTCAAAAATTTTTGTGCCATGAATTTGTTCGGGTAGGTATTCCAGATTTACAAAATTGCCAGGATGCGAATGAGCGTAATCATATTCTTTTCCGTAATTCAAATCTTTCATCAACTTGGTTGGCGCATTTCGTAAATGCAAGGGCACCGAAAGGTCGCCTGTTTTTCTTACTATTGAAAGTGCATCTTCAATTGCCATATATGCAGCATTGCTTTTTGGTGAGCAAGCAAGATATACTACAGTTTGGGAAAGAATAATTCTGCATTCAGGATAGCCGATTGAATTCACGGCCTGAAAACAAGAGTTAGCCAGCACCAATGCGGTTGGATTTGCATTGCCTATATCTTCACTCGCTAAAATCAACATTCGGCGTGCAATGAACAATGGATCTTCGCCGCCTTCAATCATTCTTGCTAAATAGTATACAGCAGCATTTGGGTCGGAGCCGCGCATTGATTTAATGAATGCAGAAATAATATCGTAGTGCTGTTCTCCGCTCTTATCGTAGAGCGCCATTTTTTTGTTCAGTGATTTTGTCACTGAATCATTGGTTATAATAATTTCTTTTTCATCAGAAGTATTAACTACTAACTCAAAAAGATTCAACAACTTTCTTGCATCGCCGCCTGAAAATCGTAGCAACGCTTCTTCTTCTTTTATTGTAATTTTTTTTCGGTTCAACCATTCATCTTTCTTCATTGCATCTTCCAGCAATAGCAATAAATCTTTTTTCTCTAATGACTGCAACACAAAAACCTGGCAGCGTGATAACAAGGCCGAGATAACTTCGAATGAGGGATTTTCAGTAGTTGCACCAATCAATGTGATAATTCCTTTTTCCACTGCTCCAAGCAAAGAATCTTGTTGTGATTTACTGAAGCGATGAATTTCATCAATGAACAAAATCGCTTTTCCTTTTTGTTTTGCCTGCTCAATAACTTCACGAATATCTTTTACACCCGAATTAATGGCACTTAATGAAAAAAATGGCAATGAAGTTTGCTCAGCTATCATCTGAGCCAGAGTTGTTTTACCTACACCAGGTGGCCCCCAGAAAATCATGGATGGAATTACACCTTTTTCAATAAGAGTACGCAAAGGTTTTCCTTCACCGGCAAGATGTTCCTGACCAACTAATTCTTTCCATGTTCGAGGACGGACTCTTTCAGCAAGCGGAATCATAGTATCCATAACCGCAAAGTAATTATTTTGCAAGCCAATATTTATGATTTACAAAACATTTATTAAACCACTGCTTTTTAACCTCTCTGCTGAAAATGCACATCACTTTACTACCGTGATGATGAGAAAGTCACCTGTTAGATGGTCATTAGAAAAATTGTGTTCTTATCATAACTCTTCATTGGAGAAGGAAGTGATGGGATTAAAATTTCCAAATCCGGTTGGTCTTGCTGCTGGTTTTGATAAGAATGGATTTTACTTAAGAGAAATGCAGTCGCTTGGCTTTGGTTTTGTTGAAATAGGAACTGTAACTCCATTACCACAACCCGGAAACGATAAACCAAGATTATTTCGATTGCCTGTTGACGAAGCGCTCATTAATAGAATGGGATTTAATAATTATGGTGTTGAGGTAGCAGCTGCAAGAATTATTGCTGCCAGAAAAATTCTTGGCGAAAACACCAACAATGGCGGAAGAATGATAATAGGGGGTAACATTGGAAAAAACAAAATCACTCCGAATGAAAAGGCCGTTAATGATTACATCATCGGATTTGAAAAGTTGTTTGATGCAGTTGATTATTTTGTTGTGAATGTGAGTTCTCCAAACACCCCAAATCTGCGTGAGTTGCAGGAAGAAAAACCATTGAGAGAAATTTTATCAGAACTTCAGAAAAGAAATTCTCAAAAGGAGAAACCCAAGCCATTACTTTTAAAAATTGCTCCGGATTTAAGTTTTGAGCAAATTGATTTGATACTGCGAATTTGTATCGACAATAAACTGGCGGGAATTGTAGCGACTAACACAACCATTTCACGAGATGGATTAAAAACTTCATCTGAAAAATTAAATTCAATTGGTTCCGGCGGATTGAGTGGCAAACCATTAATCAATCGTTCAATTGAAATAATAAATTACATCGCTAAAAAATCAAATAAGCAATTAGCAATAATTGGAGTGGGAGGAATTCATACACCGGATGATGCAACCAAAATGCTTGATGCCGGCGCTGATTTAATTCAGCTTTATACAGGATTGATTTATGAAGGACCTTTTGTAGTGAAAAATATTCTGAAGAGAATTTCTTCTACCCATTAATTCCAAAAACATACTGAATAATATTGGCTCCCATTTGTAATGCTTTGGTACGAAGTTCTACAGGGTCACCATGTACATCGTCCCAGCCATCGCCAAGGTCGCATTCGAAATTGTAAAAGGCAACCAATCGTCCTTCGTAAATTAAACCGAAACCTTGCGGAATTTTATCATCGTGTTCATGAACTTTCGGCAAGCCGTTCGGAAAATTATATTTCTGATGATAAACAGGATGAGAGAACGGCAATTCAACAAAATCCAATTCAGGAAAAATTTTTTTCATTTCTTTTCTGATAAAAGGATCTATTCCAAAATCATCATTGATAAATAAAAAGCCACCACCTGTTAAATAAGTTCTTAGGTTTTGAGCATCCTCTGAATTAAAAACAACATTTCCATGTCCAGTCATGTAAATAAAAGGATAATTAAAAACATCTGGTGAACCGGGTTCAACAGTTGCATATTCTTCATTGATATTTGTGCCGATATTCTGATTACAAAACCTTGCAAGGTTACGAAGTGAGTGAACATCATTGTACCAATCACCACCTCCGCTGTATTTTAATAATGCCAGTTGAATAGTTGGGGCAGGAGCAAGTGAAGAGAAAGAAATTCCACAAATAATAAGTGAGATAAAAAAGAATTTAAGTTTCATTGATTCAGTAAATTTAGGTGAACAATTGCAACCAATGCAGCAGTTTCAGTTCTTAATCTGTTATTTCCAATTATTACTTCTTTAAACTCGGCATCGTTAGCAGCTTTTAATTCAGCATCTGAAAAATCTCCTTCAGGTCCGATTAAAATTGTTGCATTATTTCCTTGCTTATAAACTGAAGAAAGTTGAGTCTTATTTTCTCCAAGGTGACATATAAATTTTTGATTTTTGATTACAGATTTTTGATTTAAGAATTCCTTAATCGGAATAATTTCATTCAATTTGGGAAGCGAAGCCCTCATACTTTGTTTCATAGCACTCACACTAATTCGATTCAATCTTTCCAGATTTATTTTCCTGCGTTCGCTATGATCACATTCAATGAATGAGATTTCATTAATACCAATTTCAACAGCTTTTTCCAAAAGCCATTCAATCCGCTCAATGTTTTTTGTTGGTGCAATAGCCAAATGAATTTTTGAATTTGAGCTGCCTTCTTCTTTCCATTTTTTTATTACTTCAAATCCAGAATGTGATTTATGTGCGGATGTAATTTTTGCCTTGTAAAAATTTCCTGCTCCATCAATCAAATTAATTTCGTCTCCGTCAATATGGCGAAGCACTTTTATGCAGTGATAAGATTCTTCTTCACTGAGAATTGAAATTCCATTAATTATTTCGGGGCAAAAGAATAAATCCATAGCTAATAATTTGCAAGATTACTTTAAAGAATGAATTAAGAAAATAAAAAAAGCCAGTTCGGTTAATTCGAAATGGCTTTTAAAATGATATCTAATAAAATTATTTTATCGGAACATAAATATCAGTTTCCCATTTAGAAGTATCTTTTTCCATACCCGGGTCTGTTATATATGCTTCCCATGCATTTCCATTTTCTGTTTTACCATTTTCCCCAATCCATTTATATATTGCTTCATAGGCAGCTTGTGTTTTTTGATAGCTTCCAAAATATCTTACAAAAGCTGCTTCACCGGAATATGAATTTTTTGCAATAATTCTTCCTTCAGATTTTCCTAACTTATCAGTCGGTATCGCTGATTCCCAAATGTATTTTGGTCCGCCCATTTTCCCCATAATTCCCAATGGTGCGCCTACAGACTTTAGTTTCGATTTGCTCATATAGGTTCCGATTTCCATGTAATTCATTCCATACTTCTGTCCAATCTCGGCACTATTAGTCATGTCGGCTGAATCAAGAATGGAAAGAAGTGGTAATGCTGATACAGTTGTGACCTCGATGTTGTAAACAGGCGTAACAGTTTTAGGCATCGCACAAATAACACTATCAAGATTGTGCAATCCCTGTTCGAAAATTGGACCAAGCATTTTGTCCATCAGGAAAAATGCAAAGAGTCTTTTTACAGGATTCATTCCTTCATCGGCATCCAGACTCCAGGTAATTTTTGTGTTTTCGCCATCAGGAATTAACTTAAATCCAGCAATAGCAACTCCCTGGTTCATAAAATTCATTTCAAGTTTTATAGAGTCTGAGGGATTACTTACAGCAATTTTCATAGTACCATTTCCTACATTGCTGTTTTCAGAATCCCATGAATAGAAACCCCCAACTCCTTCTGTTGTGTCGCCATAATTCGTTTTAATTTTCGGATCCATTCTGTACCATGGACTCCAGAGTTCCCATTTTTTTAAATCATTCACCATTGGGAAAACGGTTGCAGGATTTGCTTTGATGGTTGCTGTTCGTTCAATATGAACTTTTGATGGAAGCAGAAAACTTACAATTAGTAAAAGGACTACGATGCTTAGCAATCCGAGTCCAATAAATTTTAGTGTTCGCATTGATTTGGGGTTTTTATAAACGAAAAATAATCACATTTTTTTGAAACCGGATTTTTTTCATTTTTCATTGATGAATTATAAAATTTCGGGGTAAGTTTTCAGGAGAACAAATTATTGCATTCTTTCCTTTTTTCTTTAACAATTCAATTCCTTGCCATTGTTCTCCGCATGAATTATAAAAAGTACCGCCGGCACAAATAATTTTCGCTCCTTTTTTTAAGGTCACTTTAGCTCCGTTTGGAATTGAAACATCACACCGGAGAACCAAGGTTGCGTTTTCAAGAATCAAAACATCACCCAAAAGATCTTTAAATCCTGACCAAACAACACTATCACCATTTGGAATTACAATGGTTGATTCTGAATGATATTCGCAATGAACAGGCATTAAGTATTTTCGTTGAGGCGAAGCAGGATTTGAAAAATTCAACTGAATTTTTCCGATCTGGCAAGGAGTGTATGCTCTTTGAAATGTATTATAATCCATAACATTATTGCTACAATGGTCTTTACATTCATCATTGCATCCCCAGCAGTTTGGATTCAATGGGGTATCATCGCATCCATCATTTGTATTCCAGGTATGACTTAAACCGAGACAATGCCCTAGTTCGTGGTTAAATAATCCGGCTACAAACCAGGCACCGAAAATCACTGTGTCTTTACCAAATACATTTATCTTTTTACTTAAATAATAACTACTTATAACTTTCGCCCATGGCCCGGCACCAATTCCATCATTGGAAGGTTTGTATGTTTTTGAATTTAGGCTATCGTAAGGATGTTCGAACAAAAAAACATTTATTGCTTTTCCTTTTTGTAAACCAAATCGGTCATATGCCGCTGATGATTCTATGTTTCGCAGCTTTCCGTTTTTATTAATATAACTGAGCGTATCATTATCGTTAAAGTATATACCATTATCATTTTTTATTTCTGGATCTGGTATCAATGTGTATTGAAATCCTACCGGAAAAACAGGAGTATTATTTCCTGTTGGAATTGACATTTTAGTATTATTAATCAATCGGTCATTAGCCAAGTACAACAAGTCGTGAACATAGTTTACTCCCGTATCTTCAGGGAAATTATTTGAACCATCAGAATTCCTCATGATATGCATGTTGATTCTTACATATCGTGTAGGTTGCCAGTCAGGATGTGCTGAATCAGGAATGTAGTTTTCATAATTTAAACAAGGGCTTGGCCCGAATTTTTTTTGCAACATTGAATCAACTGTGAAATTTCCGGCTGAAGCCCACACATAATTTATACGGCGGGTACATGAAGATGAAAACATTAACATCCATATGTATATGAAATAAAAGAAGAGTTGATTTGGTTGAATTATTTTTAGCGGCACAAACATTTTATAAGCCCATTTAATTAATGAAAAATTTACTGCTTCTTTTGGCGACTTTGTGGGTATTGACTGCAAGTTCATGCGGAAAAAAAGAAAAATTATCAGAGCAAATTAATAAACAACTTGATAGCATAACCCATTCCATGGCTTTGAGTTCAAATCAAAAACAAATTGACCGACTGGAATCAAACATTAATGATTTTATATCTAAGTATCCAAGTGACAGTCTCTCACCAAAATATTTATTTGAAATGGCCCGAATAAACCAAAGCAGAGGAGAATATAAAGCAGCATTAAATGTTCTTGACAGATTATTAAACGATTTTCCGAATGCGAAAGAATGCGGGTTGAGCGTTTTCATGGAGGGTTTTATTTACGCTAATCTTTTAAATGATTTTACAAAAGCGAAAGAAAAGTATGAATTGTATTTAAGCAAGTATGGCAATGAAAATGAAAAGATGTCGCATGATGTAAAACTGGAACTGGAAAATCTTGGTAAATCTGCCGATGAAATTTTCAAGCAAATTCAGGCAAAAGCTGATTCACTGAAATAAGAAGTTCGGGTATTTTATCCTTCTAAATGAATAGTAAACAGAAATGTTCGGGTGCGCAATCGACTCAATACAGAAGAATAAATGAGTAAATCATCATTCTGCAAAACATTGGTTAAACCATAAGATATTTTTATTTCGGGCGCAACAATTGCCATTGGCATGTGTAACTCAATTCCGATTCCGTATTCAAAAAGGTAATCGTCTTTTTTAGCTTTAATTAAATTTTGGGCTCGTCTTGCAGTGGCATTTGATTGCATATCTATGCTGTACTTTAAACCGGCTATAGCGTACATACGCGAGTTTTTATACGGCTTCGATTTATATTTTAATAGGAACGGGAATTCGAGATAAACACTTTCAATTTTTTTTACTACAGGAAGAGCGCTGTCTTTCTGTATGTATTTTATATTTTTTTCGCCAAAGGATAATGCCGGAATCAACCGCAAATCGAAATACCTGCTTATATGATAATCGGTTACAATTCCCAGATTAAATCCGGGACCTTTTACCGGTTGAACATTTAGAATATTTTTTTGAACAATAAAATTTGAATCAAGTGTGATTTTATAATCACTTTTATTGTAACCCAATGCAACACCAAAATGAAACTTACGCGACATATTCTGGTCATCGTGTTCCATTATTGAAAACTGTGCATTTACTTTCATTGAAACTGAAAGTGAAATGAACAGAATCAGGATTTGTACCCTGTATATATTGAGGCTACGCCGAATGATAATGTGGTGCATTTTGTTTTTACAAAACCAATTGACTGCAAAATATTTTCAAACTGTTTCCCATCTGGAAAAACTTTTACCGATTGAGGCAGGTAAGTGTATGCTGATTTATCTCCTGTAATCCAACTTCCGATTAACGGACAAATGCGATTGAAGTAAAAGTTGAAAAAACCATTGATAATTTTATTGCGGGGTTTACTGAATTCCAGTATTACAACTTTTCCATTTGGCTTAAGTACTCTGAGCATCTCGTTTAAACCTTTGTCAAGATTTCCAAAATTCCTGACTCCATATGCAACGGTCACAGCATCGAACTTATTGTCTTCAAAAGGCAATTGCTCGGCATCGGCTAAAAGCAACTCTATTTTTTTCTGAAGATTTAATTGTTCAATTTTCTTTTCTCCGAATGCAATCATCTCTTTTGAGATATCTCCGCCAATGATTTTTTCAGGATTTAATTTTAACAATGCAATAGCTATATCTGCTGTTCCGGTTGCAACATCCAAAATTAATTGGGGCTTTTCATGCCTTAGTTCTTTAACCAATTTCCGTTTCCAGATATTATAAATGCCTAACGAAAGAAGGGTGTTCATCAGATCATATCGCGAAGCAATATTGTTGAACATTTGTGCCACCTGTTCCTTTTTTCCCAGAGAAGATTCAGAATATGGAAGTACTTGCTTATTCATCGGGTGCAAATTACTTGCATTCCATCTACATTCGCCAATCAAATTATTCAATTTATGATTATTAAGTCGGCAATATTTAAGGGAAGTTTTAAAGCGGTTGAACAATGTCCAATTGTAAAATTGCCTGAGTTTGCCTTTATCGGACGAAGCAATGTGGGCAAATCATCGCTTATTAATATGTTGCTTAATAAAAAGGACTTAGTAAAAGTCTCTGGTCGCCCTGGTAAAACACAATCCATTAATCATTTTCTTATTAATGATGGATTTCATTTTGTTGACTTGCCCGGTTATGGTTTTGCGCAGGTATCGAAAAAAGAAAAGCATACCTGGAAGAAAATGATTGCTGATTACCTGCAGCTACGCGAACAATTGCTTAATACTTTTGTGCTGATTGATGCACGCCACGAACCGCTTAAAATTGATCTGGAATTTATTAATCAGTTTGGTGAGTGGCAAATTCCATTCTCTATTGTTTTTACCAAGGCCGATAAAGTTGGAAAAGATGTGATTGCTTCGCACAAGAAAATGTTTGAAGAGCGCTTATCAGAATCATGGGAAAATCTTCCGCCAGTGTTTATCTCCTCAGCCGAAACACAAATGGGTCGCGATGAAATTTTTAAATATGTTGCAGAGATGATAAAAGAAAAATAATTAGGGGGTTCTTTTTTTTGAATACAAAAAAAGTCGGGCTGCTCCGGGCTGCGCTTCGCTCCGGTGCTTCGCACTAAACCCTTTGCATCCCTAACCCGAGCATCACAAAATCTTGGGCGTAAAATATTTTATGAAAGCGTTTTTTTTATTGTTGAAAAAATTTTTAGAACAACATTTGTTAATGTGAAAGACACTTTTACATTTGCATACTATAATTAGCACGATGAAACCAACAAAAACAAAAGACAAAATAGTTTTAGCAGAGAAGAAATCAGGTTATTCAATTTATAATGGTGTTGCTAAAATTTTAAAGAAAGAAAATACTTTACCAACTCTTTATCCTGAATTACCAATCAAGAAATATGATATAATATATGCTGACCCACCTTGGGACTACAATGGAAAATTACAGTTTGATAAAAGCAGTAAGAGCAAAGAGAATATTGATTTTCAAAAAAAAATATTTATTAGTTCTGCTACTTTTAAATATCCAACATTAAAAACAAGTGATTTAATGAAAATCCCAATTCAAGAAATTGCTAAGGATGATTGTCTTTTATTCATGTGGACATCAAACCCTCATTTAGCACAAGCAATTGAATTAGGCAGAGCATGGGGTTTTGAATATAGAACAGTTGCTTTTGTTTGGGATAAAATGAATCATAATCCAGGTATCTACACCTTATCAAATTGTGAGTTATGCTTAGTATTCAAGAGAGGTAAAATACCCACACCAAGAGGTGCAAGAAATATTCAACAGTTGGTTAGAAGTAGAAGAAAAGAACATAGCGAAAAACCGATTGAAGTAATACATTCAATAGAAAAAATGTTTCCGACACAAGACCGCATTGAATTGTTTGCCAGAAAAAAAATTTTAGGTTGGGATGTTTGGGGATTAGATATGATTGAGGAAATAGTTGAAGAAAATTTAAATGCACCAAAAGAATTATTCTTTGGTCATCAACTTTCTTAGATATTTATTAAAGTGATTAATCAAAGCTGCTCCATCTGTTGAATCACTCCACATAAAAAAGTGAGCCAAGTGGTCACCATACCATAAATGAATTTCTCTTACTCTTTTTGGGTCACGCGCAATATCACCCTGAAAGACAACCCAAAATGGCAAAACATCATTTCCCAGTTTTCCATATTCTCTCAATACCTTTAAGAGCCCAGGTGTAAATAATTTGTTTGACCTCTCATGTGCATTTCCTCTGCCTGCACTTGGTTTTTTTCCTTCGACCCATCCATCTTGTCTTTTTATTTCTACAAATAAAGTTTTGCCAGTTTTAGTATTATCTATTGCATAGTCAGGGACAATTCCATGTATCCAAGTAACTTTTGGATTATAAATTTTTTTTGAAACATCATCACTTAATTCAACTTTAGAATAAATCCCTTTTAGTTCTCTTGGCTTTGGTCGTATTCTAAATTCTGTTCCTTCAAATTCTTTTTTTAGTATCTCATAGAAATTTTTTTCTGCGGCTCCGCCTTTTTCACCGCTTGCGTCTTGCCATATTTCTCTTCCTCGTAAAGCTCTTGTTCCCATATTTTTTTACTCTAAGAGTTTGTGTTTTGATATTTCAAGTGCTTTAGCAATTTTTTCAATATTCAAGAGAGTTATATTTTTTTCTCCTCTCTCAATCATTCCAATATAAGTTCTATGTAGTCCTGCCTTTTCAGCCAGTTCTTCTTGAGATAAGTTTAAATAGATTCTTCTATCTTTAACCCTCTCTCCAAATAATAAGAGTAGGGCGGGTTTTTTGGATGGCTTTCTTTTCATACTATAATTAGCACAAAACTAATTTTACTATTAGCTCATACCACATACTATAGTTAGCATTTTACTTCTTAGATTTTTCTGACGAATTCTTATTAAATTTTTTCTTGAAATTCTCTTCATCTATTTCTTCTCTTCTTTTCATACTTAACCATTCCCATCCTGATGGATGAGTCAGCAGAAAAATGAAAAAATATTTTTAGCCTGTTGGTGTTTCTCCCTTCGCGCCCCTGCCTGTGTGTTTTCACCAGCAGGTTTTATTCGCAGCACAAAATAAAACAAAAAAGCCCCTCGATTTCTCGAAGGGCTTTTTGATTTTTGTCTGCTTGTATTAAGTCCTCCCCTTAGGGGAGGCTTTAGGTGGGGCTTTAAATTTTCACCATCAATAATTTTTTTCCTGCACCTGTTCCCTTATCCACTTCCTTAGTAAAATTCAAATCATTATACCCCTTTGCTTTTGCAACTCCCACATAAACACCCGGGTCTATATTTCCTGATTTAGCAATTCCTGTTACAGCATCAGCAGTTAAAGAAATTTGTCCGCCTCCTTCTGTCTTCATCACAATAGTTACATCAGCAACAGGCGCAAGTGTTACACTGTCTTGTGCTTCCAATTCCAAACTTGCACTTTTTGGTGGCGAGATAATAGTTTTCAAATCAGCCCATGTAAACAGTTTTACAAATGCTCCGTCCTCATCATTCTCCCCAATTGTTTTTCCGTCAGCAAGTAAATCAAGAGTAGTAGCATACACATCATTGTTCGCTTTTGTTTTTGCGTTCGTTGCAGTTGTTGTTTCCGTTGCTGCTGTATAAGCTGCATACTTCAATGCAAATAAATTTGCATCTCCATTATATGCTGCTTCAAATCCCACAGGCATGTTTGTGCCACCTCCTAAAAGTTTAGTGTTGTTTGCAGGCACAGCCATAAAACCTTTTGCTGCCACATTCATTGCTACGGTGTGCTCCCAGTTTTTATTTACTGCTTTATCATACTCCTTACTGCCTGCTGCTTGCAATGCAGGTTTCAAAGCAGCATCAATATAAACTTCCTTAATGTAGCTCTCCAATAAATTCCATTTCTTAGTGCAGTTTTTATTCAGAGTAATTAATTCACCTCTGAAAGTTTCAGCATCAAAATCGCGGGCTTCCACTCCCGGCATTGCCTCGGCTAATCCAAGTGCAGTAAGTATCGCTGTGCCATAGGCAGCATCGTACTTTGTTTTCAGCGCAGTAAATTTTGCTAACTTCAAACTGTAGTTCTGCATGGCTAATTTTACAATGGCATAAAATTCAGCCTGAGTGCATTTGTAAGCGGTGGGAATTAATTCTTCCATTTTGGTAAGGGGTTTTAGGTTTGAAAAAAAGAATAACGCAATAAAAATTACCTTATTGCCCCAATTGAAATATTAGTCCATTTTTTTATAAAAATAGTCAAAAACCGCATTTCTGCGCTAAATACGCACTTTCAAAAACTCATATTTCATTCCCCGGTGCTCATATTTCATTTCCCGTCGCTCATATTTCATTTCCCGATGCTCATATTCTATTCCCCGGCACTCATATTATGCTCCCCTCCGTTCATACGCTACACCCCTCCGTTCTTAAGTTTCATCTCCCCGCTCCAACACCACAACTCCCCGCTCATACCAAACATAGAAGTCCTCATAATGTCATACTATATATAATAGCATAACAATCATTTTCACAAACTCACCTTCAATCCATCATAACTCAATTCAATTCCTTTCGGTAATTGCTCGCTTACTTCATCGTGCAATCCCAACTGATGACTAATATGTGTGAGGTAAGTAGTTTCAGCTTTAAATTCTTTCGCCACATCAATGGCCTCCTTCATTGTGAAATGAGAAATATGTTTTTCATTCCGTAATGCATTCAGTACTAAATATTTTGTACCGTAAATTTTTTTCTTCTCTTCGTCAGGTATCAGGTTAGCATCGGTGATGTAAGTAAAATCACCAAACCGAAAACCAAGCACAGGCATTTTATAATGCAAAACATTTATCGGAATTATTTCTAAACCCTCTACAGAAAAATTTGTATCGCCGTTTATTGAATGAAAATTCAGTTCAGGAATACCAGGATAATCATTCTTTTCAAAAATATACGGAAACTCTTCGCGCAGTTTTTTCTGAGTGAAATCAGTAGCATAAACTTCCATCGGCTTCTTCATAAAATAATTGAAAGCACGAATGTCATCCATGCCGGCTGTGTGGTCTTTGTGGCTATGTGTAAAAATTAGCCCATCAAGCCGTTGCACATTTTCGCGCAACATCTGCTGACGAAAATCGGGACCGCTGTCCACCACAAAAACTTTTCCTTCGTGCTCAATCAATATTGATGAACGAAGGCGATTGTCTTTTTTATTTGTTGAAGCGCAAACCCGGCATGGGCAACTGATAACGGGAACACCCTGGGAAGTTCCTGTGCCGAGAAAAGTGATTTTCACACTGCCAGTTTTGCCTGTTGAAGATTTAATACAAAACTGGTTTCCTTCTCATCCAACTGAGAGAAATCAATATCAAGTTCAGGTATCATTTCTAAAAAAGAATTAATGCGTGACTCCAAGTCAAAATATTTATTGACAACAATTACGCGCCTATCCTGCAACACACAATAACCTGATTTGAATGAACCCTTCTCATAACGAATCACATATCTTGATTCCTTTAAAATATTTTCAATTTTCTGAAGCGACTGAGGAGTGTATTTAAACATATGCAATTTGAATGTTTCAAAGATAGAACAGCCTTAGTTGTAACTGCAACCCAATAAATTTAATTGTTAGTTTGTTAATAAGCGCCTGGGTTTGGCAGAATGATTATGCTTAAGTAGGTTTGGCACATGCTCAGAAAAATAGTATTCATTTTCTTTTGTACTTTTTTATTTCAGTCTGCCAAAGGTCAATTCAAAGGAGGTTTTTATGCAGGTATTAATGGAACGCAGGTAGATGGAGATAGAATTGCCGGTTTTTATAAATTGGGAATGAATTTGGCGGCAACTGTTGAGTATCCATTAGGAGAACATATGGGAGCATCAATGGAAATTGCTTACACACAAAAAGGAAGTCAAACAAAATGGCAGCAGGGAGTTCCTCGTCAGTATTTTTTAAAACTGGATTATGTTGAAGTGCCCTTAATGTTGAATTACCATGACAATAAAAAAGTTACACTAAGTGCAGGTATAGGAATTAACGCACTGGTGTACAATTACGAAGAAATTGTAAACTATAATCCCACAAATAATTTATCAAGTATTCGCAGTTTAGATAAAAAGGATATTGAGCTAAAAGCTGGAGCTTCATACCAATTGTCCAGACACTGGATGATTAATGTGGTTTATTCGTATTCTGTTTTATCAATGGGCATTTCTGATGATAGTCCGTATTTGAACGGAGGTTTATTTAATAACCTTGTTTCATTCCGTTTGGGTTATATGATTAAAGGAATGGCACAGAGTAAATAAATATCATTCTGAATATTATTTTTTTCAAACTATAACCGATTAACATTATTCTTCAGCAATTTTCAATGAGGTCATTGTTAACGAACCTCCAATTGCTTTATCGTTGAACAAGCTCACCTTTTCATTTTCTTCTTTCAATGCTAAAGTGTAAATCAAAGGAAGATAATGTTCAGGAGTAGGAATAGAAAGTTCGAATGCTTTGCCTTGTGAATGATAATTTATAAGTGATTTGTGATCACCGTTGAGAATATATTTTTTCATTTCAGAATTGGCTTCCAGAGCCCAGTCATACCCATATTCGGGTTCATTTAATTTATTCCACGCTACCATACTAAGATTGTGTACCATGTTTCCGCTTCCGATAATCAGGACACCTTTTTGGCGCAGCGATGCAAGTTCTTTCGCTAGGTCGTAATGATATTGCGCAGGTTGTGTGTAATCAAGACTCAACTGCAACACGGGTACATCAGCATTCGGATACAGCCGACTGATGACACTCCATGCACCATGGTCTAATCCCCACTTATCATCCAAACCGATTTCTGTTTTGTGAATAATATTTTTTGTTTCCTTAGCCAGCATTGGATTTCCGGGAGCAGGATACACCACATCAAACAATGCTTGCGGAAATCCGCCGAAGTCATGAATAGTCTGAGGTTTTTCCATGGCTGTGATAAAGGTACCCTTGGTTTCCCAGTGTGCCGACACACAAATAATTGCATTTGGTTTAGGTAAAGTTTTTCCAATGTTGCGCCAGCCTGTTACAAATTCGTTTTCTTCAATTGCATTCATAGGACTGCCATGCCCCATAAACAGCACAGGCATTTTATCTGTGCTATTATAATTTGAAGTAATTTTATTCAGTTCATTCAGTTTCATAGTTGTACCTGCAATTGGAATAATGGCTAATGATTTTAGAAAAAGTTTTCTGTCCATTATTAGAAAATTCTCTTTAAGATATTTTGGTAACTTAGTTTTATTGATAAAAGTGCGTAAAAACTAATAAACAACTTTATCCTATTCTTAATTTTCAATTTCAAATAAAACCCCACCAACATTTCCGGGTGGTTTTTTATTCAGATGCCGATATGATTTGTCGGTGGCTTCGCGTCCGCGTGGAGTTCGTTTTAAATATCCTTCCTGAATCAGAAATGGTTCGTAAACTTCTTCAATAGTTCCTGCTTCTTCGCCACAAGCAGTAGCAATGGTTGTTATGCCTACTGGCCCGCCTTTAAATTTATCAATTATGGCTGATAGAATACGGTTGTCCATTTCATCCAAACCATGTTCATCCACATTAAGCGCTTTCAATCCATACTTAGCAATTTCCAAATCAATTTTTCCATTGCCTTTCACCTGAGCAAAATCCCTTACGCGACGAAGAAGTGCATTTGCAATTCGAGGTGTTCCACGACTGCGACCTCCGATTTCCATCACTGCTTCTTTTGATATGGGAGTTTTCAGAATTTCTGATGAGCGTTCAATAATTTTATTTAATACTTCGGCGGAGTAGTATTCCAACCGAGAGGTAATACCAAATCGTGAGCGCAATGGCGACGACAACAAACCTGAACGGGTAGTTGCACCAACTAATGTAAATTGATTCAGATTGAGTTGAATGCTTCGTGCGTTTGGACCGCTGTCAAGCATTATATCAATCTTATAATCTTCCATAGCTGAATACAGATATTCCTCAACTACTGTTGATAGACGATGAATTTCATCAATAAATAAAACATCTCGTTCACCCAAATTAGTCAGCAAGCCGGCAAGGTCGGCGGGCTTTTCCAAAACCGGTCCTGATGTGATTTTAATATTCACTCCAAGCTCATGAGCAATAATGTGCGATAATGTTGTTTTACCTAAACCTGGAGGTCCATGCAACAATACATGGTCAAGTGCCTCACCTCTTTGTTTTGCAGCTTTTATAAAAACTTTCAGATTCTCAACAATCTGAGGTTGCCCCATAAATTCGTTAAACTCTGCCGGACGAAGAACTTTTTCAATTTCTTTTTCTTCAGCAGAAAGGGCTTCTTTTTCAGACTCTAAATTTGGATTGCGCGACATGATTTTGACGGTTTCAAACCTACTCGAAAAATAGTTCCGATGAAATTTCAATTACACACAATAGTATATCAATTATGCAATTATGATTACACACATTCGTTATTCGGAAAGATTTTTGTAAGACCATAACAGTTCAATTAAATTTACATCTGTGAAAAAATTAATAACAGTATTTGTCTCCTTCCTTTTTATAGTTCAAAGTTCTTTTGCTTCCGTTATTTTAATTCCAATGGATTTAAAACAAGCACAGCATCTGAAAGCTTATGGAATTGCTTACTGGGTTTTGAAACACGATATTACTGTTGACTGGATGTTGAATTACCGAGGTGGAAGTTTTGCATTTCCATATACAAAAATATTTGAAGACGAATGTGTAGTGCGGGGAGTGAATTATGAAGTAGTTCCTGAAGCAAAGTACCAATCAATAATTGCTGAAATACAAAATCCGGAAGTCAATCAGGATATTGTAAAACTTGAAAAGGCACCTAAAATTGCTGTGTATTCTCCAAAAAACAAACTGCCATGGGATGATGCGGTTACTATGGTTTTAACTTATGCTGAAATTCCTTATGATCTTGTTTATGATGATGATGTAATGGAAGGAAAATTGCCACTATATGATTGGCTGCACTTGCATCACGAAGATTTTACAGGCCAGTACGGAAAATTTTATGCGCAATTCGGAACACAACAGTGGTTTAAGGATGACGAAAAAGTTCAGGAAGAGTCTGCAAAAAAATGGGGTTTTCAAAAAGTATCTCAATTAAAACTAGCTGTTGCTCATAATATCCGAAACTATGTGGCAGGTGGCGGATTTTTGTTTGCAATGTGCTCAGCAACTGATTCATATGACATAGCGCTTGCAGCCGATGGTGTTGATATTTGCGGAAGCGTGAATGATGGTGATCCTATGGATGCAGAGGCACAGAAAAAACTGAATTTCAACAATTGTTTTGCATTTGAAAATTTCAATATCGTTACCAATCCTATGGAATATGAGTTCAGTAACATAGATGCAACTAATCCGCGTCCTAAAATGGAAGACGATTATTTTAATCTGTTTGATTTTTCTGCAAAGTATGATCCGGTACCAACCATGTTGTGCCAAGACCATACTAAAACTATAAAAGGATTTATGGGGCAGACCACTGACTTCAGAGAGAAATTTATAAAATCAGATGTATTAATTATGGGGGAATACAAAGCTTTTGGTATGGCAAGATATATTCATGGAAATTTTGGAAAAGGAATGTGGACATTCTTCGGAGGTCATGATCCGGAAGATTATCAGCACATGGTATACGACCCGCCAACTGATTTGGCTTTGCATCCAAACTCCCCTGGTTATCGTTTGATTTTGAATAATGTCTTATTTCCGGCAGCAAAAAAGAAGCACCAGAAAACCTGATGAAAAAATTAATTATTGCATTGTTGATTTTTATAGGCTCTGAGTCTTTTGCTCAGAATTGTTTGGATATGGTAGCACAAAATCAATTGAATTCTATAATTGGGCTTAATGGTGATTATGAAATTGAGTTCAAAAAATCTGTTGAAATAAATGCTGGAAAATCTTCAATGACCAATATTGAAACAGAAGGAGATTATCAATATATAATTGTTCTGGTATGCAAAAGCGGAGTAAAGGGATGTGGATTGGAATTACAAGATGAAAGCGGAACACAACTTAATTATGTTTTGAATTATGCTGGAGCTGAAAATTATTATGCCTCTATAGAATTCGATTCAAATCTTAAAAGTATTTATCGTATATTATGTAATTCAACTTCTACCGGTTGTGCCCAATTAGTATTGCTGAGCAAATTAAATGAAGAGGAAGACGAAAAAACAAAACGGAAATATTAATTCCAGAACATCCAACTGACTCCAAATTTAAAACTGCGGTCTGCTGATGGATAAGTTGGCGAAGTAAAATATCCTGGTGAAAATATATGTTGATCAAGGTTTTCTAAGCGAAGAAATATTCTTGCAGATTTAATTTTCAGATTGATGAAAAAATCAGCAACAGGATAATACTTCATCAATTCATTGTTCTGCTGATAATAAGTAAGCATTGCAGGATTGAAAGCCGGAGCATAATAATCACTCACATAATTAACAGCTATACCGGTACAAAGCATCAAAGCGTTTTTAAAAAGATTACCTTCTATATACAATGTATGCCTACCTACATAAGTTGGAAATTGAAATACTTTTTCATTCAAAAAATTTAAACCAATTTCATTATTAAGGTGAATTTTTCCAAGCCTGAAATTCTTTGAAGCATAAATACACCAGCCATTTAATGTTCCATTGAATTGTGCTGGTTCTGCAGTAACTGAATAATATGTTGGATTTTGATTGATAACATATTTTATCCCTGCGGTTGTATGATTCCTGAAATTGCTGAATGCCAACTCGACAAATGTTTCGGTTGATGGTGTAAAGGAATTGTTCCAGAAATAATGATTGGAGTAATAATGATTTTTATTCCAGGCGTTCGGAATGCGGTTCGAATTTAAAATCAAATAAATGAATCGGAGCGAATTGGTGTGGTATGATAAATAGGAATTCAAGTGATACTCAAAATCGCCCGTTGACAAAGTTCCGGCTGTTGCATTCAGGTAAACAGAAAACGGATTCAGTTTTTCATGCAAAGAATACATTTCGAATCCTGCTTTTATTTCATGCACAATAGCTGTGGAATGATAAGTGAATCGATGCAAATCATGAGATGCATAAATGCGAAAAGGAAATTTTCTATATACAATACTATTATCAGTTGAATCCCTGCTCTTGATATCTTCCCATTTCAAAGAAATTTCATTGTGCAAATTGGAATAAGAAGAAGTATCGAAAGTGCTGTCGATACTTACGAAATGCGTGTTGAAATAAAACGGAAAGTCCAATGAATCATCAGAATAGCTGTAGCCATATTTTGAATAATCAATGTGATGTTGCAGACGAACAGATGAATTAAATTGTTGCTGATAAGTGGTGTCATTGATTTTTGTTACATACTTATTACCCCACGAATAAGAATGATATGCACCATAATGGGTTCCTCGCAGCGAAGCTGATGCATTATTGAGATTAACATCCGCCAGTGATTTATCAATGAGCAATGGATCGGTAAAAACACTATCTTCATTTACGCCACCATTCAATTCCCATTTCAGGCGATTGAGAATTACATAAGGCGAAACCTGATACCTCTGATTATTTGATCGGACATCGGCAAACACATCAATGTCAAAAATATTTGAATGTTGTCGGGAGTAAAATCCAGGAACACCCTGACGGAAAAATTCAACTCCGATATTCGTATTTCTCCCGAAATTTTGTGTATGTGTTCCAATTAACTGTTGTTCGCTTTTACTGCCTGAGGTAAAAAATAAGTGAGTATATGGTTTTGCAGTATTATATAAATGAAGTTTTTCCGGCGTCATTAAGTAAGGCTCAATTGATTCTGTCAATCCCCATTTCATTCCCGTTTCATATTGCGAATGATAAACAGTTCTGAAACCTGGTGTTGCATTTACACCAAGATTCATCCAGCCAAATTGCTGCTGCATCAAATCGTACTCATGAAAAAGTGTGATGCTTGTATCAATGACTCTTAAATAATTCCGGAAATCAGGATGAAAATATTTTGTCCAGCTTGGATTATAGCGATGATATGTAGAGTCATCACCTATTGCGAAAGTTTTATCGCTAAGAAAAAGGAGAAATAAAAAACTGAATAATATTTTTCGAATCATCTGTGATTTTTACAACACTGCAACCAGTTCTCGAATGATTAATGACATTCTTGGTTCGGCTTCTTTTGCTGCTGCTACAACTTCCTGATGAGAAATTTTTTGTGGTGTGATTGGATTACCTTCATCAGTAATAACGCTGACACCAAAAATTTTCATTCCTGCATGATTTCCAACTATAACTTCCGGTACCGTACTCATGCCAACTGCATCTCCTCCGATTATACGCATGTACTTGTATTCAGCAGGAGTTTCAAAAGTTGGTCCTGGTACTCCTACATATACTCCTTCATGACAAGTGATATTGTTTTTTTTAGCAATTGATTTAGCTTTTTCAATTAATACTTTATCATAAACAGCATGTTGGTCAGGAAATCTCGGACCAAGCGCATCGTGATTTTTTCCTAATAAAGGGTTTTCGGGTTGAAGATTAATGTGGTCATTAATTATCATCAGCTCTCCAACTTTAATGGCAGGATTTAATCCGCCGGCTGCATTTGTAACTATTAAAGTATTTGCTCCGCACGCCTTCATTACTCTGGTTGGAAAGGCAACCTCCTGCATTGTGTAACCTTCATAAAAATGAAATCGCCCCTGCATAACTGCAACATTTTTTCCGCTTAACTCACCCAGAATTAATTTTCCGGGATGTCCAATTACAGTTGAAACTGGAAAATGCGGGATGTCTTTATAATCTATTGTTGCATTGACTTTAACCTGATTCACCAATTCGGCTAAACCACTGCCGAGAATAATGCAAACTTCAGGTTTAAAGTTGCTTTTGGCCCGAATAAAGTTCGAGGCATCTTCTATTTTCTTTATTAAGTCTTCCATTCTAGTTGTTTTGATGAAGTTTTGTGCGCACAAAATCAAAAATTATTTTATCGAATCTGATTTTTTCTTCAGGATTAAATTTCATCTTTATTGGTAATGCGTATACAATGTTTTCAAGCCCTGAAAAATAACTTTTGAATTTCTTTAAACGCATGGCATCTTTTTCAGTAGTAATGATAATTGCATTTTCATCACCGAGTTTTTTATAAGTTGAAATAATTGATTTTATATCCTGATCATTAAAATCATGATGGTCATTAAATAAAACAGATTGAAATTTTAACCCATGTGATTTTAAGAAATCTGAAATGTATTCCGGCTTGGCAATTCCACATATCAATAAAATGTTTTTTAATTCAGTTAATGGTTTTTGTTTTTTTTCTAAACTAAAAAACTGCGTTGGGGTTCCATATTCTAAACCTGAAAAAAACACTTTTGATTTTTCAAACTTTTCTATGTGTTTAAAATATTTCTTTTGAATTTCTTCATCAGGAAATTGACTGCACCTTGTGAAAACTATTACATCAGCCCTTTGATAAGCATCTTTTGATTCTCTCAGATTTCCGGAAGGAAGAATTACATCATTAAAGAATGGTGAATTAAAATCACTTAATAAAATATTCAATCCGGGTTTCACCCAACGATGCTGATACGCATCATCTAATAATATTAAATCCAATTCATCTTCAGCCAACATCAATGGAATTCCCATTGCCCGATCTTCACACACGCAAACCATTGCCTCAGGGAACTTGCTTTTTATTTGCATGGGTTCATCACCTGAATCCTGAACTGAAGAGGATAATTCAACTATTTTAAATCCTTTCGATTTTCTTTTATAACCACGACTTAACACTCCAGTATTAAAAATATCTTTAGATAATTCAAGTAAATATTCAACCATTGGAGTTTTACCCTGACCTCCAATTGCCAGATTTCCAACTCCGATAACCGGTAAATCAAATTCAATACTTCTGTTAATCTTTTTATCAAAAAGGAAATTGCGAATGCCAACTCCAATTGCATATAAAACAGAAAATGGAAGTAGTAAAATTTTTCGCATAAAGTGAAAGGCGAAAGTAATTCAAAGCAAGTTTTGATTTCATAACAGAACAGCTGCTAAATTCGCCGAAAATATTTCTCAATGAAACTCAACGAGATAATTAAAGTTCTGGAGCAATTTGCCCCATTGCAATTACAAGAAAGTTATGATAATGCAGGTTTGATTACTGGAAACCCTGAAATGGAAATACGAGCCGCATTGTTGACCCTTGACAGCACCGAAGAGGTAATTGACGAGGCGATTTCAAGTAACTGTAATCTGATAATTGCACATCATCCTATTATTTTCAATGGGTTGAAAAAAATAAACGGGAAAAATTATGTTGAACGGACAATTATTAAAGCCATAAAAAATGATATCGCAATTTATGCCGCTCATACAAACCTCGATAATGTTCGAGCAGGAGTAAATAAAGTTATTGCAGATAAACTTGGTTTGATTAACACCAAAATTCTTTTTCCAAAGAAAAACCTGTTGAAAAAACTTTTCACTTTTGTTCCGGGAGAGCATGCTGAATTGGTGCGCAATGCAATGTTCTCGGCAGGTGCTGGACATATTGGAAACTATTCAGAATGCAGTTTTAACAACGAAGGATTCGGAACATTCAATGCCGGAGTAGGTTCAAATCCTTATGTAGGAAAGCATGGAATAAGGCATAGAGAAGAAGAAATTAAAATTGAAGTATTAATTCCAATGTGGAAGGAAAGACAAATAATTAAAGCGTTGTTTGATTCTCACCCATATGAAGAAGTTGCCTATGATGTTGTTCCTTTAGATAACAGTTTTTCAGATGTTGGTTCGGGATTAATCGGCGAATTGCCTGTTGCTTTAGATGAAATCAGTTTTTTGCAACACATTAAAAAGAACATGCAGGCGCCAATGATCAGGCACACCAAGTTTCTCGATAAAAAGATTTCAAGAGTTGCAATTTGTGGCGGGGCAGGTAGCATTCTTTTAAATGAGGCAATTGGGAACGAAGCCCAGGCATTTATTTCTTCTGACTATAAGTATCATCAGTTTTTTGATGCTGATGGCAGGCTTTTAATTTGCGATATTGGGCACTATGAATCCGAACAATTTACCCCATTAATTTTTGCGCAGTTATTAAATGAAAATTTGCCTACATTTGCCACTCTTTTTTCAAAAACAAACTCAAATCCAATTAAATATTTTCATTGATGTCGAAAGCAAAAGAAATGATTAAAGGTTCTGACATTTCGGTAGAGGAAAGACTCCGCTACTTATATAAATTGCAGAAAATTGATTCAAAAATTGATGAAATTCACATTTTAAAGGGTGAACTTCCTATGGAGGTTCTTGACCTTGAAGATGAAGTAACAGGTTTAAAAACCCGTGTTGCTAAATATGATGAAGAAATCAAGGAACTGGAAACAACTATTGCCAACAAAAAGACTGGCCAAAAGGAAGCTGAAGTTTTGATAAAAAAATATCAGAAGCAGCAGAATAATGTTAAAAATAATCGTGAATTCGAAGCTTTAAGCAAAGAAATGGAAATGCAAAAGCTTGAGATTCAATTAGACGATAAAAGAATCAGAGAAGCCAACGCCCAAATTGATTTCAAGAAAACTTCAGTAGCTGAATGTGAAAAAACCATTAAGTCAAGGGAAAAAGAATTGAAACAGAAGAAAGCTGATCTTGACAATATCGTTGAAGAAACTGAGGCAGAAGAGAAGGCACTTTTAAAGAAATCAAAAGATGCAGCTTCAAAAATCGAAGAGCGTCTTTTAAATGCATATCATAAAATCCGTACTAACTATAAGAATGGTTTGGGTTTGGTTACAGTTCAACGCGGTTCTTGCGGCGGATGTTTTAATGCAATTCCACCTCAACAGCAAATGGAAATTCGCCAGCACAAAAAAATTATTCTTTGTGAACATTGCGGACGAATTTTGGTCGACGAGGTTTTAGGAAACTAATCGACTTTAAGTCATTTAAGAAAATTTAAATCAGCCCTCTTGTAGGGCTGATTTTTTATAAGGCAAATGAAGAAAATATTTAATCTGATACGCGATAAATTTCTATTCATCATATTGATGATGCTTTCGTATTCAGTTATAGCTGAAAGTAAATATTCATTTGATAAAACATGCCAGCTTGCTTATTACAGTGTAATGAGTTTGAAATTTGAAGAAGCAAATAAATATTTAGCCGAAGAAAAAGCTAAGAATCCAAACAACCTGATTCCTTATTTCATTGAAAATTATGCAGACTTTTTTTCATTGGCTATAAATGAAGATGCTGCTGAATTATTAAAAACACAAGGGAATAAAGAAAAGCGACTTACAAAATTAGCATCAGGGGAAAAAGAATCGCCATGGTATTTATATACCCAGGCCGAAGTGAATATGCAGTGGGCATTTGTTCATTTAAAATTTGAAGATTATTACACTGCTTTTTTTGAAATAAAAAAAGCTTATAAACAGTTACAGGAAAACGATAAAAAGTTCCCTTCATTTCTTGCCAATAAAAAAAGCCTGGGCTTAATTCATTCATTGATTGGAACCGTTCCTGATAGTTATAAATGGGCAGCATCTTTTTTAGGTTTTACCGGGACTATTTCTCAGGGAATGGGTGAATTGAATCAGGTAATTGAGCATGGAAAAAAAATTCCATTTCTGTTTTCAAGAGAAACAAATTATGTGGTAGCCAATTTGCAAATGCTGATTTTAAATAGCCCTCAGACTTCATGGCAAATTGTAACTGCCCCTGATTACCCTGATTATAAAACAGATCTTCTTGCAAATTTTGTTCGTGGTCATATGGCTGTAAAAAATGGATTCAATGATATTGCCATAGAAAATTTTAATAATGCTCCAAAGTCTAAAGGATACATGAATTTTTATTATATCGATTATTTGTTAGGAATGTGCAAAATGGATCGATTGGATGCTGATGCAAATGTCCCTTTGGAACGATTTGTAAAGGAATTTAAGGGTCGAAATTATCTTAAAGATGCCTACCAGAAAATTGGCTGGTTTTATTTATTGAAAGGTGATGAAACCAGGTATAATTTTTATTTAGGGTTTTGCAAGCAAAAAGGGGGGGAATTGACCGATTCCGACAAACAAGCTAAAGTTGAAGCCGAGTCCGGAATTGCTCCAAATCCGTTTCTTTTAAAAGTTCGCTTACAACAAGATGGCGGGTATTACGATAAAGCACTTTCTATGCTTGCCGGAAAATCTACCGATGATTTTTTAGCGATAAAAGATAAAATTGAATTTACATACCGGGCAGCAAGAATTTATCATGAAAAAGGTGATATTGAAAAAGCTATTCAGTTTTATCAATCAACAATTGCAAGAGGTGAAAAATACCCCTATTATTTTGCAGCTAATTCAGCACTGCATTTGGGTTTAATTTATGAGAATCAAGGCTTGCCTGACAAAGCAACCGAATATTTTCATAAGTGTCTGGCTATGAAAAATACAGATTATAAAAATTCACTTGATCAGAAGGCGAAAGCCGGATTAAACCGTTTAGGTAAAGCATAGGATTTCCACAAATAAAAAAAGCTCACCTTTTCAGATGAGCTTTTAAAACAGATTTTGGTTTGATAATTACTTTTTAGCGTAACGCTTATTGAATTTGTCAATACGACCAGCAGTATCAATTAACTTCATTTTACCAGTAAAAAACGGGTGTGAAGTATTAGAAATTTCAAGTTTGATTAAAGGATATTCCTTCCCGTCTTCCCACTGTACTGTTTCTTTTGTTTGCACACAGCTGCGGCTCATGAACATGTCATTATTCGACATATCCTTAAATACAACAAAACGATAATTTTCTGGGTGAATACCTGATTTCATTTGAACGATTATTTTTTTTGCGGACGGCAAATATAGCCACCAATTCAAAACTGCCAAATTCTATTGATAATGATTCGTTGATAAATCAAAATTGGTGATTTGAATGTTTTGAAGATAACTTTAACAAACGCTTTTATTATGCAATGGAGAAAATTCAATGGCGATAATATCAGAATGCCGCTTGCAAAAGCTGTTGAGCAGGCAATAATTAATGAAACCGAATTAGGCAACAAATTGAAGGTTTGTATTGGCACAGATTCTCAGGTTCGGGGTGTTTTAACTGAATTTGCTACGGTTATAGTTTTTCTACGCGAGAAACGCGGCGGTTTTATGTTTATCAATAACGACCGCACAACAATAAAATATTCCATAAAAGAACGAATGCTGGAAGAAGTATCGCGTTCGGTTCGCGTGGCATATGATTTATGTAATTTGTTCGACAAGTATGATCTGGATATGGAAGTGCATGCCGATATAAATACCAATCCGAATTTTGAATCGAATCTGGCTTTGCGCGAAGCAATGGGATATATTCTCGGAATGGGTTTCGCCTTCAAAGCAAAACCAGAAGCTTTTGCAAGCAGCTCTTGCGCGAATAAAGTTGTTTGAGAATTTACTTTCATTAATCCTTAAGAATTAGCATCATTTTTTTATTAACTGAAAATTAATTTCGGCGAACATTTATTTGATTATAATGGTTAATAGTTAATAAAATGTTTTTTTAAGATTAAAACATAGAACAAAATGAAGCGCAGAGAATTTATAAAAGGGTCGGCAATTATAGGTGCTACTGCTACCGGTCCTTTTCTTTTAAGAGGCGAATCCGGAATGTTTGAAACAAATACCGGACGAAAAGTTTATCAGATATTGAATGCAAATAAAACCATGGTTGGAACACTACCGGTGCTTCGGGCTTTTGCCGGCGATCATAATGATTATGTTTCGCCATTTGTTTTCTTTGATGAGTTTGGTCCCGTAAAAGTTAATCCTAAGGATAAACCATTACGGGTTGGTGCACATCCTCATGCAGGTATAATTCCAACCACTTATTTTCTGGATGGTGCCGGACATCATAAAGACAGTTTGAATTATGATTTTCAGATTGGCAAAGGAGATTTTATGATGTTCAGTTCCGGAAGAGGAGCTATTCATATGGAAGAAACCGGACAAAAATTATATGACGATGGCGGATTGTATCATGGTTTTCAAATCTGGTTAAACATGCCTTCAAAATTTAAATTCACAGATCCAAGCACTGCTGTTCACCGTGGAGAAAAAATTGGAAACATTGAAACTGAAAATTTTTCTGCTAAAATTATTCTTGGTGAGTTGTTCAATGCTAAATCAGCTGTTGAAGTAATTTCTCCGACCTTTTATTTTCATATTAAAATGAAAGCAGATTGTAAACTGGAAATTCCGGTTAACGCAACGCACAATGCTTTTGCTTACCTTGTTGAAGGAGATTTAGAAACCGAAGGTAGAACAGCGGTAAAACCAAATCAGGTAGTGTTGTATGAAAGAGGTGATAGTTTAATAAACCTGTACAGCAAGGATGGAGCTGAATTGCTATTACTTGGTGGGCAACCGCTCAACGAGTCGGTTTATGCATATGGTCCGTTTGTAATGAACACCGAAGATGAAATTAAAAAGTGCTATAGCGATTATCAATCAGGTAAAATGGGAAACCCTGATTTGGTGAATTGATTTCTTTTATTCGGCTCTAAAAACTCGCTGTAAACAACAAATTCAAATCGGTATATTTTATTTTAAAGTGCTGACTCAAATGATAATTAGTGAGAGAGCCTTTATAAATATAAACCCCGTGTCGGGTATTCTCATTCATGTAAAGCAGTTTTTCGAAGCCACCGAAATTTGCTGCTTCCAATAAAGCCGGAGTCAACACATTACTAATGGCGATGGATGCAGTGCGCGGCACACGACTCGCAATGTTTGGTACGCAGTAATGAATGACATCGTACTTTTTAAAAAACGGCTTGTCGTGACTTGTAACTTCTGAAGTTTCAAAACAACCTCCCTGGTCAATACTCACATCCACAATTACCGAACCTGCCTTCATACCTTCAACCATATTCTCTGTTACAACCATTGGGGTAGAACCTGATTTGCTGTGAATGGCACCTATTGCAACATCAGCATGTTTCAGTGCATCAGCTAAAGTGTGTTCGTGAAAAATGGATGTATAAACACGATGACCAATATTGTTTTGCAGTTGTTTCAGTTTGTAAATACTGTTGTCGAATATTTTTACTTCGGCACCCAATCCAAGTGCAGTTCGTGCAGCATATTCACCAACAGTACCCGCGCCTAATATCACAACTGATGCAGGCGGAACTCCGGTAATACCACCTAGCAAAACTCCTTTTCCATCTTTTCTGTTTCCAAGATATTCAGCAGCTATAAGCACCGCAGTGTTTCCTGCAATCTCACTCATCGAGCGAACAATCGGAAACATATGAGATGCATCCTTAATGTATTCAAAAGCTATAGCAGTAACTTTTTTAAACATCAGTTGATGAATAATATCCTGACTCAGCGTTGGTAAATGAATAGGAGAGATGATGGTTTGATTCATGCTCATCATATTAATCTCCTCCGACGATGGCGGACCTGATTTTAAAATGATATGAGCCTTTTTATAAACCTCCTCGCTGGTAATTGCAATCTCAGCTCCTGCTTCGGAATAATCAGTGTCGTAAATATGCGCGTTGTCGCCTGCCTTTGATTGAATAATCACCTGGTGACCATTATTCACCAACACAGCTACTGACTCCGGAGTAAGTGGTACTCGATTCTCCTGAAACAAAGTTTCTTTAGGCACACCAATGCTCAAACTGCCACCCCTTCGGCGCACTTCCACCATCAGCTCCTGCGGCTGCATACTCATTTGCGCCACAGCCTGCGCGCCCTTTATTTTTTTCTCATCAGCCATTGCTCAATCGGTTTTTATAGTTCTTGAATTTTCTTCATCACTTAATTCCAATCTCAGATTAACAGCTGATGAAGGTAAAAAAGGTTCTGCTAATTCAGGCCATTCAATAAAACAAAATGCACCGTCGGCTAAATATTCTTCAAAACCGATGTCTAATAATTCTTCCGGGCTTTTCAAACGATATAAATCAAAATGATAAATTTTCTGAGTGCCTGCGTATTCGTTCACCAATGAAAAAGTAGGACTTACTGCTTCTTCCTTTACACCCAATGCTTTGCAAAAACTTTTTACCAAAGTGGTTTTGCCCACTCCCATTTCGCCATATAAGGCAAATATTTTTTGCTCCGGAAAGTGTTTTAATATTTCAGCAGCAACTGTATTCCAACTTTCTAAACTTTCAACTTTCCAATCTTTCGAACTTTCAAACATGCTTTACTATCTCCTGTTCGGGTCAACAATAATTTTCTCCGGTTCTTTCGAATCAATGGTCATAGTTTCTCCGGTTACTTTAAAAGTAGTGCGACGGTTTTTCTGATGCTCTTCTTCGGTGCATTGAACACCACTCACACATTTATTCAGAATCATTGTTTCACCATAACCTTTAGCAGTCAACCTTGCTTTGTCTATTCCGTGTGCAGCTAAATAATCCACGCAACTTTGAGCGCGCTTCTGCGAAAGATTAATATTAAAATTAGCGTTACCTCGCGAATCGGTGTGTGAACCAAGCTCCACTTTCACTGTCGGATTTTCATTTAACAGTGTCACTAATGTATCAAGCACCAAAGCTGCATCTGGTCTTATGTTCCATTTGTTGTAATCGTAGTAAATATTGCTGAGTGTGATTTGTACATTCTTATAAATCTTATCAAGCACTATTGTAACAGTTTCTTTCAGCGTGTCTTTATCACTCGATGAAAATCCAAGCGACGAAAAGTTTTCGCTTCTGCTGAAGTAATCATTCTTCGAAGCAGTGAGCTTCAATAATTTTTCGGGCTGAATGGCGAAAGTGATTTTCCCCTGTGCA
Organism: Chitinophagaceae bacterium; assembly: GCA_947469485.1. GTDB lineage: Bacteria > Bacteroidota > Bacteroidia > Chitinophagales > UBA10324 > UBA10324. The sequence continues at coordinate 160,846 of CANIPU010000006.1, forward strand.
TCCGTCATATACTTATTCAGTGAGTCAGGCTTTCCAACAACTGTTACATCCAACACATTAACTGCTGCATTCGATAAAAACTTTGTTCCTGTAACAGCGCTGTTCGGGTCATTCGGGTTTTCAAAAGTTTTTTCTTTCACAAGCACCTGCAACTGATAATATTTTATGCGCGGCAATTCGAACGAATAAATATCATCGTTGCCTTTTCCACCCGGGCGACTGCTCGTGAACATCCCCATCTGCCGCACATCTTTTTTCTTTTCTTCAGGCACCGTAAGAAATATTAAACCGAAATCATCAGCTGGCGAATTAATAGGTGAGCGCAAATTCACAGGATTCATCCACTGCTTGCCAACCTTCGTTGCCGAAAAAATATCCAACCCGCCCATACCCGGCTGACCATTGCTCGAGAAATATAATTTCCCCTCTGTAATGAATGGGAAAACCTCGTCACCGGTAGTGTTAATGTTCGGACCAAGATTCTGCGGCTCACTCCAACCATCCGCAGTCCGTGTCACAACAAATAAATCCTTGCCACCAAAACCCTCCTTCGTATCGCTGCTGAAATACAATTCATTTCCGCTTGCTGATAAAAATGGTTGCGACACATTTGTACTGTCCTCATAAAACGGAATCGCCTGCGGCTCATTCCATTCACCCAACTCATTCAATGTGCTGCGAAAAATTTTGCAATAATCATTCGTGATATTATTAGTGCCACATCGTGTGAAAAATATTTCCGTAAAATCTTTATTGAAGCAAACCGCTCCCTCGTTGTACTTCGAATTAATAACGGCGCTCAGTGGTTGCGGAGTTTTATAACTGCCGCTTCCATCGGGCTGCGAATAAAACAAATCCGAAAATTTTTCTCCCGTCCATCCATAGGTCTGTGTGCCGGCAGCATCAGTTCGGTCACTTGTAAAAATAATGGCGCCGTCTTTATACAGCACAGTTCCGTAATCAAATGCAGCGGAGTTCAGCGCCTCCACATTCTTCACCGCAAATGGCGAAGGATTTTTTTGCCAGTCGAGCGCCTGCTGCGTGCTCTTCAGTTGTTTCTTCGCATCATCGTTAAACGGATTTTGCTGCATGTATTCGTTAAACTGCTCAATCGCTTCCTGGTACTTGCCGTTTGCCTTCAGCATAATCGCATAATCGTAAGTAGCAATCGCATCGTAGTTCAAACCCTGCGCGGTCTTGTACCATCGCTCGGCATCAATCGTTTGATTCGAATACCGGTAACACTCTGCTATCAAAAAAGCCTTGCGCGCCTTAATGGTGGATTCCGGCTCCGCATCAAATTCATCTTTCAGTTTATCGGCGGCTACCGTAAATTTTTTTTCTTCATACAATGTTTCGCCGTCTTTTATTTTCTGAATTAAGAAGCACGATGAAAGAAATACAGTGAACGATAACAGAAAAAATATTCGCCGCATGGGTTCGGTGGGTGGGTGTTTTTGTTGCGCGTAAAGTTAACGAAAAAAGACCACTGTCATTCTGAGCTTGTCGAAGAACATTGTCACACTGAGTTTATCGAAGTGTTGGGTGTGCCACCATTTTTTGAATACAAAAAAATGCTGTCAGGCTTTCCGCTCCAAGTCCTCGCGCACCGCTTCAGGGCACTGCTGCGGCTGTGGGCTTTCCACTTCAATCCTTCACACAAGCAACACTAAATGCAAAGCATTCACGAGTTCCGTTAAAACAAAAAGATAACACGAGTAAATCTTAAGCGAAAACTGTTACAATGTAACGAAATCAGTCATTAACCAATCTTACTATTTCTTCAATACTTAACTTAGTATAAATTCCATTGTATGAATTTAAATTTATACAACTTACATTTTTATTTTCTCTGTCATTTGTGCTGACTATTGAAGTAATACAATCTGCATTAAGATTAATTTCTTCGTACTTATCTGATGTTAAGTACTTTCCTTCAAACTGAATGATTTTTGCCATTGATTTTGTTCTTAATTGTTTCAACAAAAATCTATTCTTCACTGATATGAATTTAAACTATTGAACCAAATCGTTTTTTTTGTAACGAAATTATTTTCCGGAACCCTTTCTGCGTGGTTATAAATTCTTTGATTTTTGGTTTGCCGATTTTTAATTTCCTGCAAACCTCATTTGGATATTCTTTTAGATTTAGAATAAGTTCGTCTTTATTCAAACTGTAGTAATACAGATTAACTGCGGAAGTTTTTGATTGCTGAAATAAATGGAATTCTAAACTGTCAATTTCTTTACAAACCATTTTGAAATTCCTGTTCACTTCAATTACCGTTGTTTTCCTTCCTTCAACATCTATTGCTATAACAGGATGTCTGAGATAAATATATTTTGTTGTTTTATCAGAGCGAATGCATATCACATTCGTAACCTTTATTTCAAAAGTTTCTGACTTTCCCTTGTGAACAGCTTTTATTTCTACAGGATATGGATTCAATAAAACATCATAATGACTTGTTGCTTTTTCAATAGCATCATATAAATGAACAAGAAAATTATTTTTTAGGTCTTCCAGTTCCAGCTTGATTTTTGCAATCCTTCCCTTTAGCTTTTTATTTTCTCTTTTTGCTTTTGATAATGCAGTTTCCATTCACTAAAACAACTTCAACTGTTCATCCTTCGGTTTCTCCGGTTCAATGTCAATGTTCTCTTCATGCCCCTGCATGGTGTTTTCACCAGCAGGTTCTATAGGTGTCAATGCCTTTTTCCTTTCATCACTCAATCGTTGCATCGCTTCAATCTCTATCGAATCTTCCAAAGGTGTTACAGCTCTCCCGCCGTTGTTGGTGTTTTCACCAACAACTTCCAATTCAATATCACTTAGCGCATCAGCAATTTTTTCATCCTGTTTTTTTAAACGAGCAGCAATCACCTGTCGTTCCCACTCCAGTAACAGTTCCAATGCCTCATCATTTTTTTGTTCGTGAGCCATTTCTATTTGTTGTTGTATCAAATCTATTTTTCGTGCAAGAGTTGTATCGCGCATAGTGCATAGCTGCGCTATGTAATGCTCTCTGTTTTGTATGCACTCTTGTAATCGGGAGGTCATTTCTTATTTAGGGAATCAGTAATGATTGGTTTTTCCTTTTTCGAACTATCTGAAATCAACTTAAAAAAATTTGCTTGATTTTCATTTTGCTCTTGGAGTATTTCTATTTGTTGTTTTAATAACCCAGTCTGTAATTCTGTTTTACCATGACTAAAATTAATAAAGCCAACTATAATGTTAATTAATCCTGCAATAACATTCACAAATAAAGCAATCGTTGCGACAGGATTTGTATGTAACCATGATTGGCCATTGATGTAAGAAAGTTTAAGTCGCTGCCACCACTTAAGTTTTGCAAATATTATATAGCGACCTTCCTTTTCAGTCCCCTTATAACTACCGCTGTACGGATAACGAAATCTCACATTAACAATTCCATTTGAATCAAAATCGTATGCGTCAGAATAGTCAAAAGCAAAATTTACAGATGAGTCACTATTGTTTGGCAACTTACTATTTTCATTAGGATAAATGTTTCCACCCAAAATGTTTATTGTTCCAACAATTTCATAATTCTTGTCGCCGGAACTTTTATAAAATTTAATATTCGTAAGTCTTACTTTCATATTCATTTCCCCTCCACAATTTTAATTTCCTCTTTCGTCAATCCATAAAGCTCATAAACCAATTCATCAATTCTTTCCTCGCAATGTGCTATTCGTGTTTCTAATTGCTCAACTTTATTTGGCAGCGTTTCATTTTGTTTTTCTTCATTTAGTTTCAAAAGTGAATCAACATGCTTGATGATTTCATTATGGTGTTCTTTATCAAATATTTTTTTAAAATCAATTGGTTTGATTGGTAATAATTCTAAATCGCTCAAAGTGATATTAGTATTTAAAGAATATTGCTTCAAGATATAGTTTAAAAGATTTGAGTTAAGTAGTGCTAAAACATATCGAATATTTAATTCAACATTATCTCTTAAGATTAAATTATTGACGGAATTAAATGTGTAGAATTGGTTAGTGTCTAAAGTACAAACAAGTCTTCTCTTTAATTTTAAATTTCTAATTCGCTGCATTACAATTTTTTCATTAGAGAGAAATATTTTTTCTTCTCTTGGTCTATGAAGTTTCTCTCTTTCATAAAGAATATATCTTCCACATATCCCAAACTGTAATATCCGATATTATTTCCCATTAGTAATGGCTTGTACTTATTATTCACTTTTTTATAAGAGAAATATTTCTCTTTGTCGGGACCTGTTGCAATCCCGTTATAAAAATCTACAACTTGTGAAATCTTGAGATACTTGATTTTTTGGGATGACAAACTCTTAATTAAATCATTACTCTTCAAAGTAATTTTATAATCATTTATTTCATTTGCATCTTTTGTTTCAAACGAATGTTCTTCAATTATTCCTGCAAACTTTTCAGAGAACTTGCGAATTTCAATTTCTTTATTTTTTGATTTTGTTCTTTGCGAAAGTAAAATGACCATTGTGTCAACATTGGCATCTTCAAAAACTGCAAAATCTCCGTAAGCAATTTCATCAATGCAATAATTCTTAATCAGTAACTCTCTTAATCCTTTGCATGCTTCTAAGTTTAATAAAACAACAGGTATAATAAATCCTAACTTTCCATCAGTTTTTAAAACTTTAAGACCTTTCTCAATAAAAATTTCATAGGTATTTGTTTTCCCAAACTGTGATGAAGCATAATGAGTTTTCCAATAATCTTTTGTAATGATTTCATTTACTCTGCTATCTACATATGGTGGATTCCCAATCACAACATCAAACCCACCTTGCTCAAACACTTTTGGGAAACCTTTCTTCCAATCAAACACATTTATTTTCTTTTCTGCTTCCGGCTCTAAGTTCAATTGGCTGTCATAAAAATCCGGTCCAATCAAACTGTTACCGCACTTAATATTATTATCCAGATTCGGCAACACCCGTTCGTGGCCTATAGTTAATTGGTGAGTAATGGAAGCAGGGGTTTCGCCTTCCATTGCTTTCAGCAGCATCGAGAGCTTGGTTACTTCCACCGCTTGCGTGTCAATGTCAACCCCGAAAATATTGTTGGTGATAATGCGCCTCTTTTCAGCAGTGGTTAATCTTCCATCAGGAGTTAATGGATTATCTTTTTTCTTACTGCCCAATAATCCTTTCTCTAAATAATACTTGGTGTGGTAGTGTAACAGGTATTGAAAAGCACCTAACAAAAACGAACCACTGCCACAAGCAGGGTCAACAATTTTCAGTTTCTCAATTTCAGCAGGAGTTTTTCCTTCCACTAATTTTCCTACCGTGTTCTGCACGATGTAGTCAACTATGTATTGCGGTGTGTAATACACACCGCCTGCCTTGCGCACTTCCGGCTTCTCTTCAATTTTTACAATGTGCCCCGGTGTTACACGAATCACCTTGCCCAGAAACTGCTCGTAAGCATTGCCCAATATTTCAACAGGCATCACCGAGAAATCATAATCGCACTTCGGATAATAAAGCTCTTCGATAATATTTTTTATCACCTTATCATCCAGTACAGTTTTCTCGCTCAGTTGGTCTTTTTTAAAATCAAAAAGTCCGCTGTTATATTTTCTATCTGCTTCTTTAAAAAGCTTGAACAGCTTTTTATAATAATCACCTTGCTTCAGTGTGTCCTTCAAACTTCCGTATGGTTCCACACTTCGGTCTTCACAGAATCGTAAGAAAATTATTCTGTCAAGAGTTTGTTGCACCACATAATTCAGTTCGTCATCGCCAAACTTGTGATTGTTTCGTGCAACACTTGTGGCTAAATATTTCCGCCATTCATCAAGCGATTCTAAAAATGCTTTATCAACTGTTGCAGTGCCTCGCTTCTGTGTATCGGTTTGCACAAACTTGTCGAACCGTCCTTTCAGCACTGCCTCCTTCGAGAAAGTATCCCAGATAAAATCAAACTCCTTTACATAATCACGAAACCCGATGTACTTGATACGCGCAATGCCTGCGCTGTCATTTACATTTGGTCGCTTCGTGCAATCATAAATACTGAGTTCTTCAAAGTTGGTGAGAACAGAAACAGGCATCCGCGCATTCCAACCATAACGGCGCAGCTGATAAGCAGGTAATTTGTCTGTTTTAATTTGTACCGATGGTTTCTTCGCCTCAACAAAAAACTTTCTTGTTCCCCCAACCGTGAAAGCATAATCAGGCGCTTTCATATTGCCGCCTATTTTCAATTTGTCTTCCGGTATTACCTCACGATAAGCTTCTGCATAACCTTCATCATTATCTACATCCCAACCGAGCGCCCTAAAAAATTTATTAATAAAATCACCACGGGTTTTGGCTTCATCATAAGCAGAGCGATGATAACTTTCATGTTGCTCTTCAAATATCGAAACCAGTTCAGTAATTTTTTCGTGTGCTTGTTCTTTAGTCACATAAATTATTTGTGGGTGCAAAATACATTTTTTGAAATAGTAGTTGTCTCACATAACATCCTCTGTCACCAAAGTTCCCAATGTCCCAATCCATTCACAAACAAAAAATCCCAACAACACCTATCCATATCACAACCCAATTTCCAGCAAAAGACAAACCCGTGCGTCTGTTCCCCTCTATTGTATTCAAGAGAGGGGTTAGGGGTAAGTTGTGCCGTGCCCTGTCAATTCCCGCGGAGCGTTCGGAATTGACGATTTTTTTGGTGACTTTTTTATAAAAAAAAGTTACAAAGGCGGCTAAATATTTTGCCTTGATTGTTCAACCCCTCCTGGGTTGATGTTGTGTGCGTGATTTATACCCCCCCCTATTACATCAGGGGCTACAAATATTTCACCCCTCTGGGGTTATTTAACATTCAAGAAATCACACAAATCAAAAGAATCATAGTTCAGACAAAAAGCATCAGCAAACAAACATTGCCCGTTGCGTTCGGCTTGCAGCCGACTTCAAATAAATAATCCGGTTTGCAACCGCATAGCATCAACAAACTTTTCATCGTTCACAAAATAATTTAAAGCAAAAACCCCGAAGAAAAAATCCTCGGGGTTTTAACTCGAAACTACAAACTCGAAACTCGTAACTATGGCTGCGCCGTCATAAACACATCCTTCCTTGCACCCACACCCGTATTCACATCCTTGCTTATTATAATTTGCTTATACCCAATTGCATCAATCGTTACAGTATATGCACCCGGGTCAATATCCGGAAATAGTACTTCACCGCTGTCATTCGTAATTCCATTCAGTGCAGGGTTTCCTTCTTTCTGCGCAATCACTTTTGCACCAACAATAATCACATTCGTTCCAAGGTCTATCGTTTGCAGTTTCAAGCTCGCACTTCCCGGAGGGCTCACAATTTGTAACACCGTAGTGAAAGTAAATTTCTTCACTATCGCATCATCACTCACAAAAAACATTACAGCATCAGCGCACATCTTCATTCCATCCTCATAAATTTTATTGTTCGCTTTTATTTTTTCATCAGTTCCTTCACTTGATTGTTGAGCGTGTTTAAACAAATTATACTTTGTATCAAAAGCATCGCTGTCAGTTTTGTACTGCAATTCAAAACCAGCAGGCATAAAACCCGCAGCAAGCAAAGTCGCGCTGTTCGCAGCAATAAAATTTTTCGCGCTTGTATTCATTCCCACTGTAAACTCCCAGTTATGATTCGCAGCATTAGTATAATAAACCATACCTGCGGCATCCAATTGTGCTTCCTGGTTATCTCCCGGAAATGCTTCTACAATATATCCTTTCAGCAATTGCCAGTTACGGGTGCATTTGTCCCCGTCAGCAACTACTTCAAATCGCAGGTTTTGCGATTCTGCATTTCGCGCCTCTTCATCAGGCAGATTTTTCGCAGCAGTTATTGCCGCCTTCGATGAAGTTGAAAGCGCCGCATCATACTTCGATTTGTAAGTAAGCAAAGTCGCCTGATGGTCATCATAATTCATCCAGATTGTATCAAGCGAAGAATACAGTTCTAACTGAGTGCATTTGTAAACGGGTCTTAGTGGCATGTTGTTTTGTTTTTATTTGGTTAAGAATTTTGTTGTTGTCATCCTGAGCCTGTCGAAGGATTATCGAAGTGTTGTTGAAGGAAGTCTCAGCAGGGTTACTGTAATCAGAACCCTGCGTTCACTCACCTTTTTCTTTTTCCTCTTTCTCCGTATTTTCTCTCTCTAAATCCAGTCTGTATTTTTCTATCATCGCATCGGTGACCAAATCATTCACTTTCAATCCAAGTCCGATTACTGTTTTTAAAATGGTGGTCAAATGATAATCTACTAAGTAAGTTTCATTCCTGTTTTCATTTACTCCGGCAGCATTCCCGAATTCAAGCGCAGTATCAAACCCCTGTTGCTTTCTCAGCAGCACTAAGTTTTCCTGAACCGCTTTCAATAAATTCTTCTGAGAATCTTCCATCACTTTTGTCTGCCAACAAAAGTCAAACGGCATAAAATGCCGTTTATACCGTACGGTATAACTGTCCATTTTCTGCATAAAAACAGCATAAATGTTTTAAAAAATGTTTAGCCCAACCAAAATGACTATACACGCAGTCAGTAAAAAATTATCACACTGACAGTAACGGGCATACACTCATCAGTAATTGGTTTACACTATCACAGTAAAAGGTTTACACTATAACAGTAAATAGCATACGCTGTCACAGTAATTCCAATACACTGTAACAGTTAAGAACTTACACCCATCAATAAATTCAATACACCTTCACAATAAACAGCTTCCATTACATCAGTAAACACAATACCCTTTCGCAATAAATTCTTTACAACTTGTCAGTAAAGCCAATACACTATATCAGTGAACAACTAAATTTTTGTCGCTACTGTTCAACCCCTACGGGGTTGATGTATTTTTTTGTTTTCCTAACCCCCGATTTCATCGGGGGCTACTAACATTTCACCCCTCTGGGGTAAATACTTCTGATAAAACTGTAACACTACTTGAGCAATCAACTAATCACCCAATGAACTCGAAACCCGAAACTATAAACCCGAAACTCGAAACTTTAAGAAAGCAATGAACTATAAAATTACATTTGCCAAAAAATAACCAGGAATGGAATTTACTGTTTCCGAGAATCATAAATTAATAGAACAATCGGCGCGCGACTTTGCCGAAAAATATATTCGTCCGCATGTGATGGAATGGGATGAGGTGCAGCATTTTCCGAAAGATTTATTTAAGCAATTGGGTGAGCATGGTTTCCTGGGAGTGCTGGTGCC
>CANIPU010000007.1 GCA_947469485.1 Chitinophagaceae bacterium
CAGCAAGAAAAGCTAATTCCTCTTCAGGAATCATTGCCAATAGTTCTTTTACTTTCATTGCTGCAAAAACAATATGCAACAATCATATTCATCTTGAATCTTTTACCACTCCATTCTTATTGTGTGGCATGTTTCGAACAGTAGTGGCTTGCAGCCGAGATGAATTAAATGAGTCCGACTTGTAGTCGGACAGTTCACCAGCTCGGCACAGTCTACCACCCCGTTGCGCTCGGCTTGCAGCCGAGCGCAATAAAATAATCCGGTTTGCAACCGGCAGCACCATCATACTATATAATAGCATTGAAGCAACAACCAAATTATTTCGCTTGCTCATAATATTATCTCGCTTGCACCACTTCGGTATTCACATTACATCTATCAGAACAAGCACTAATAACAAAAGAACTGAGTTGAACATAACCAGAACACGCATGCACAAACCTGGAATGGCAGCGAACATAAAAATTACACGGATAATAACTGAATTAATGTCAGTTAATCAAAAATTATCACACATGAACAAAATATAAAACCGCATAAAATCAATAAAAACACAGTATTTTGTCATCCTGATTTCTATGACATAACCAAAACAGATTTGTAATTTCTTTTTTGATTGACGACGGCACAAATTCTATGGACCAGTTTATTTCGGATTGCATTTAGAACAGACATTTTATTTTTTCCATCGGCTACCTTTCTTTGATAATAATCTTTTAGTTCTCCATCTAATCTGATTACACTCATTGCTGATGGGTGTAACAGTTTCTTCAATTCTTTGTCTGCAAAAAAAGATAACCGTTGTCGACCTCTAATGCTGGTGCCGGATGAATGTTCAAAAGGAACAACTCCTGCATAGCAAGCGAGCTTGCGCGGTTCATTTATGTTTCTGAACTCGTTGGTTCTTACAATCAGGTAGCAACACAATATTTTACCCACGCCTCTCACACTGGTAATATAACCGGTCTGTTCAGTCAATTGAGAATCGTTGATGATCAGTTCATCAATCGCTTGTTCTACTTTTTCTAAATTCTTTTCTGTTGCTTTCATCATTTGCTTGTTAACGGTCAAAGCAGTTTTTAGTGAAGTGGATTTTTCAAAGACGGCTAATTCTTTAACAGCAGTTTTTAATTCCCGCATCCAGGATACTAATCTTCTTCGCTCGGTCAGAAGTAATTGAAGTTGAGTAATTACTTCACGCTGCGGTTGCCACGGCTTTAAATCAGCATGATTCTTTCTGGTAAACATCGCAATGCGCTGTGCATCTATCTTGTCATTCTTCCCTCTGGATAGCCCTAAGCTTTTAGACAAATGCAATGGAGCAATTACATACACAGTAAAAGTGTGCAAGGCAAGTTCAGATAGCAGAGCAATGTTATATCGCCCTGTATTTTCCATGCCGATACAAATTTCATTCTCGCAATTTTTGAATTGCGCAATAAATTTTCTGATCGCTTTCTTTTCGTTAGTAATTTGAAAATGTTGTGCTTGATCATCAAGCAGGCAGATATCCAAAGTTGCTTTGCTGATATCTACCCCAATGAATGTTTTTATTTCTTTCATACTTTTGGGTTTAGGTCAGATTACTGGATGGAACACTCAAGCACATTCAACTCCTTGATAATGGGTCTTACCCTAATTTCTATTTGAAGCTTGCATGAGTGAAAGGGGTGTAAGTCTGAATCAAGGTATAAGCCGCTAGCTTAGAGCTTGTCATAGTTCACCTTCACCTCTTTCCATTCAATAATTCTGAGTTATTTAATCTGACTAATATAGTCGGATGCAAGTCTAAAGGAGCTTGTCGAAGGACGAAACTACCCCAAAAGGTGTAACCTTCCTAAAATAAAACTCGTTAAAAGCCCTACATAAAAAAACTTAAAAAAACACCACATGAAAAAGTCTATCAACAATCACAGCAAAATGTTTAACACAATCATTGCTGTATTAATGAGCAACCAAACCATCTGGAACACAATAGTGGCCATGGTTGATGCTGTAACAGGTCTTAAGACCACTGTCGCTAATATCATATCCATCGGATTGGTACAAGCGCAGTCAACCAAGGGTATCACCCTCAACAAAAAGCAGGTTCGAGCCGGCCTTACCTCTAAAGTGATGACCATCATCGGCGGTCTCCGTTCATTCGCCATCACCACTGGCAACGAACAACTCCTGCACGATTGTCACTTCACCGAAGCGCAACTCAAAGTTATGAGTGCAACCAAGTTCACCACTACTTGCCAGTTCATCATTGATTTAGCTTTAACTTACAAAATTGAGTTAGCAGATTACAACATCACCGCTGCCTACATAACTGCAACTGTTACTGATGCTGCAATCTATGTATCACTCATCCCGCAAACACGCGAAAAAATCGGGCAGATAAAAAATGCAACCCGTCAGTTAAACCAATTGGTAAAAGACGGAATGAGCCAGGTAAAAATCCTCGACCAGTTCATGTTAACCTTCAAAGAATCAAATCCGAATTTCTACGCACAATACAAAGATGCCCGTAAGATTATAGATGCAGGTATTCGTCACAACAAATTCACCGGAAAAGTGGTGAAAGGAAACTTCGCAGTATCTGGTGCATTAATCGAAGTCTTGAACGAAGACAAATCAGGTGTAACAGCTTGGAATGGCGAGTTCGAAATCGAAGGTGTACACACAGGTCCTTTCTCAATAAAAGTAAAAGACGGATCCGTCGAAAAAATCATCAACGATTTGCGCATGCGTCGCGGCACCGATTTAAACTATGTAATTGATTTAGCAGCTTAATACCCATCCTCTACTTTTAATCAAAAGCGCTCCGGTTTATCGGAGCGCTTTTTTTATTTATTGCGGCAAGCTATTCAGCACCGATAAGTAATTACGCGCTTTGCGAACCTTATAATCTGTATAGGCTTTTTGCGCCCATGTTTTAGCAAGGTCAGTTTTGCCGGTTACTTCACAGCCAAGCGCCATATTAAAACACGCACGCCCTGCAACCTTACTGTTAACCGATTTCGATAATGCATTCCATTTCTCCATCGCACCGGTCCAGTCATTAGTCACAGCCTTTCTCCAGGCAACTTTTAGCTGTTCATTTCCTCGCTTATAAATAACTCTGTCCTGCCACACCACAACAGGCAAATACCTGCCAGCCGAAATATCACCAATATAATTACCCGTATTGCGAATGGCTGATGTAGGCACAGGATCTATTGGCGATAGACCACCCACTGTTTGTTGCAGTTGATCACCAAACTGATCGAACACAGTTTGGCTAAGCGTATCATACAACCGCCACGAATAAGTTACACTATAATTAACCTGTTTAGGCGCTATATATCCACCACTCTTCACAATGTTCATTCCCGAAAAAACAGTGCTGATTATATTATCAGAATTGGTATCAAAAGTTTCAAGCACCATTAATGCATCGCAATTGTTTTTGCGGCAAATAGTTTTTACAGTTTGCCATAGCAAAGGCTCAGGTGTATGAATGTTCACCTCTTTTCGGTAAAGCAAATGATTGATCGGAACAAATGCATGCGGCGAATCATAACGGTTCATTTCAATCACAAACGAATTCAAACATTCTTCAGCGCCAATCAAATCACCGGCAATTGCTTCACCTGTTAAAACCGATTCAACAACATTATTATCTTTTTTTGTGCTGTCAGTTTTAGTTCGATTATAAACTGCAATGTTTTTTATGTTTTCAGGAAGAGAAAGATGCGGAGGATAAGTAACCTTCACACTTCGGTGAGTGGTGGCACATGATTGAAGTATTAAAAAAATAGAAATTAAAATAAGCAGTAAATGATTTTTCATCAGAAAAGTTTTGTTAATCATTATAAATATAATGCCAATTAAAATTATTGAGAAAACTTTAAAGCAATCAGTTATTCGCCTATAACTAATTTCAATCTAACAGATTGATTGGAATACTGAATATTCAGAAAATAAATTCCGCTTTGCAATTGCGGCGCAATTTCATTTTCAGGCAGCATATATTCTTTCAGTTTCCTTCTACTCAAATCATATATAGAGAGTTGTTCAATGTGTTTCGAATTAAAAATATGAATAACATCATCAATCGAAGCAGGATTCGGATAAAGAAAAACAGTTTCAGAATTATTATCGGTATTCTGAACTCCGGTTTGATTCAAATCATATAAATAAGCACCGGTGTTTTGCGAAATGCAGGAAATTACATATGGCTCAGTAAAACTTAACATGCTGATGTTTCCATACAAACCATTTAACGGAACTTCTGAAAAGTTTAATCCATTATCAGTGGAAGCATAAACTTTTTGGCCAAGGTTGGTTGCAATATCAGAACATTGTACTGCTGCAATTACTCCTACGCTCGATACATCAAAATAAGAGATGCAATCAAGTGGAGTTGTAATGTTGGTCCATGTATCACCATGGTCAGTTGAATAAAATAAATCACTGTTATAATAACTTACATACAATTTCCCAACAATTGTTGGGTCTGGTTTAGCATCCGTATACGACCATCCGGTTCCGCCGGCATTCGTAACTTCAATCCATGCAGACTCATTCGTTTTTCTCCTGTAAAGATGATTGTTGTATAAAATAAAAAAGTAACCGCTTCGGTCAGTAAATAATTTTGTTCTTCGTTCCCATATGGGAAACAAGTATGTACCTGTTATTCCCTGCGACCAATCCTCCCAGGTGTTTCCGCCATCAGTACTAATGTGAATTTGTGACTGATTATTCCGTACATCGGCACCAACAACAATTGTGTCTGACGAATAATCTGAAATAGCAATTTGCGTTACATTTAAAATATCATTTGAGTCACGATCAAAATAATTGTAAGCAAGTTGCTGCCAGGTAATACCGCCATCGGTGGTTTTAAAAAATTTCCCATCACCATTATAATTTACCGAACCTCCGAGGTAACCAATAGCTGAATTGTTTTTATAAAATGAAATTGTTGAAACCTGGTCGCAAGAAACATCAGGCAATGATTGATAGGAACAGGATGAACCATGATTGTCAGAAACAAATAAACCGGGATCGGTGCTTGCTAAAAATATTTTTCCATTTCCTGAATTAACAATAATTTTTCTGCCATCTAAATTTTGAATTCCGTGGCAACTGTATTTCCATTTCCAGTTTGAATTGTTGTATTCTATATCAGAACGGCAGAGAATAGTATCAGCATTGTATGTTTTCCATAATCCATCTTCATCGTTCAATATTGCAAGCTTTGAGTAAACAGGAGAGAAGTGTAATCCTCCTGAATAATATCCAAATTCAGGTTCATAATCACACGAAGCATCGTTGAAGGCAATGAGTTGTTTGTTCGGATTGTGTTTGAATTCTGCTTCTCTCCACAATGCACCATAATCTTTTGTTTCAAGAATGCTGAAATAATTTCCACTGTGCCCGCCAACAAACCAATGGCCAGCCTCAGTCGGGTGAGCGGTAATGAAATAATTTGTGTAATCATACAATGGTGAAATATCCGCTGACCATGTTGTGCCACCATTAGTCGAAATGTTTAAATGGCCGTTTATGGTAATTATTACATCAGAATTCCCCGCATCTAAAGCAAATTCTTTTACATTCTGGGTAAATATTTTTGTTACTTGCATAGTGGAATAATTAAATTTATATAACCCTTTTCCTCCACTTGAAATAGTATTAATCAATACATCACTAGTTGAAAAAAATAATTCATTGTTATTTGAAGGATTCAGAGTAATTCCTGTAAACCAAAAAGTTTTTAAAGAGTCGTGAACAGAAGTCCACGATTGCCCTGAATTCGTTGAAATGTATAAGCCGCTTGAAGTATAGTAAGAGTTATTTGTGTTGTAATTAAACTGAGGTTGACCTGCTAAAAATATTTTCTGACCATTTGAACTGAATAATATTATGTGTCCGGCATTGCTGTAAGAAGAAGTGGCGGAAATTGAAACCGGACAATTCAATTTTGTCCAGCTTGAACCAGCGTTTGTAGAATGAAAAAGGTATCCTTTTGCAGTATCGTTCCAGGGTGCGGCACCACAAACGGCAAAAATTTCATTATGATTTTGTGGGTTTATAGCAACATCGCGGCAGTAATAGTGGTATACAGAAATAAATGTTTCAGGAGTAAATAAATTCTTCCACGAATTTCCGGTATCAATACTTTTAAATAAACCTGATGAAGCAGAAGCTGCATAAATAACTGATGAATCAACCGGATCAAAAACAACCTGATTAATTAATCCTCCACCCTGTGCAGGAAACGCTTTCCAGCTTTGAGCATGACAATTAATTATTCCAGCTAAACTCAAAAGAAAAATAAACAGAAAAAGATTTTTCATCTTGTCTGGAAAATTACATTAAGCAATTCAGAAACAATTTGAAATTTTACTAAAGCGCTAACTGAATTTTGTTAATTGGAAATATAGGTGAACACTGTAAAGTGTCATGAATTGATAAAATAAAAAAAGCGGGAATAATTTCCCGCTTTATAACATTCAAATCATTTTATCAGTAACTTAAAATTACGGTAGAAACATTACCACTACTTCCGGTCCAACTTACTTTATATCCATAAGCACAAAGTAAACCGGAAGGATTTCCGGTTTGGTCAACACCAAGTGTTAAAGTAAAATCACCAACATTTAAATGATGTACTAACTCACCACTTACGGGCCTCCATAATCCGCAATAAGTATTTGATACTATGGCTGTATTATAATAGGTAGTAAAATCCATTCCATACCGGTTTACTCCCCATGAATCAACATTGCTGAACCCGTTTAAAGTTGTATCTCCAAATGCAGTAAAAGAAAGTTTGCTGTCAGCTAACGAGTAACTCCATTCAGTTGTGCGGGCACTGTTCCAAACTGAAGTGGTTCCATCGTCAAAAGTTACATTGATGTTAAATGCCCTTTCGCGGTATTTTAATGTACTGCTTCCAAGATAAAACCCTAACCAGTTATTTCCATTCAGATTTTTCAGTGTTTTTACACCATTAAATTTTATGGATTTATTGTCAGCCATTCTCAAAATTTTATAATCTATATAAGTTAGAGTTAGAACCGAACCTGCATCGCTCCAAAGGTTTCCACTTGTTAGCTCAACTTTTATTTTACCTGATCTAATGCATGAAGGACTGAAGCAAGGAGTAATGCTGTCAAAAATAAAATACAAAATATGTTGTGAAATTTGAGTTGAATCAATCGTAACACCACACATAGGACTTGAGTAGGCTTCTTCAGCCTTTCCAAAAGAAGGAATATCACCTAAGGCGCCGTTAATATCCTGATCGGCTCTGTCTGATTCAGCCTTATAATAGTTAGCATCACTGTTAAATTGTTCAATCTGCGGATCCAAGGTGTCATTCTTATTATCTTTTTTACAAGATGATAATATTCCTATTGTGAACAGGCATAATAGGAGTGCTGATGAAAAATTTATTTTGTTCATGTTTTAATATTTATTGTTTGTTAACCAAAAATAATTTCAAAATTATATTTTATGGTTAAACGAACATTAACAAGCAATTGTTGTGAAGTCAGTTTTTAGGTGATGTGTTTTGGATATTTAGATTTACAGCAACAAAATTAATTTATGAAACTTATTGCAGATTCCGGTTCTACAAAAACAACCTGGGTATTAATTGATGATAATCAATCAATGAAACAATTCAGTTCAGAAGGTTATAATCCGTTTTTTATAAAGACTCCGGCAATTATTGAATCATTAAAGAAAAATCTTTTAAGTGATTTAAATGCAAGCTCTGTTTCTGAAATACATTTTTATGGCTCAGGAGTTTCGAATGATGAAAATGTAAAAATCATTAACGATGCTTTTGATGTTTGTTTCCCTGATGCAAAGTTTTTTATTGAACACGACTTGTTAGCGTCATGCAGAGCCTTGCTTGGGAAAGAAAAGGGATTCGCAGCAATACTTGGTACAGGAACAAATACTGCATTATATGATGGCAAGCAGGTTGAATTAAATATTGACTCATTGGGTTATGGTTTGGGAGATGAGGGGAGCGGCAGTTACATTGGAAGATTATTACTGCGTAATTATCTCAGAGATTTTATGCCAGAAGAATTGAAGAAGAGTTTTCAAAATCATTTTAAAACTGATAAGCTGGAAATATTAAAGAGTATATATGAGAGACCATTGCCTAATCGATTTCTCGCATCTTTTGCCTCATTTAGTTCGCAACATATTTCACATCCATTCATACAGAATCTGGTTCACGAAGCGTTTCATAATTTTTTTGAAAACATAGTTGCTCATTACCCTAACTACACTTCATATCAATTCAACTGTGTTGGAAGCATCGGGTTTTATCTCAAAGATATTCTGGAAAAAACCTCAAATGATTTTGGGATGAAAACAGGAAAAATTATTCAATCACCAATTGAGGGATTGGTAAAATATCATTTGGAAAATTAATTGTTTAGCTGAATGATACATTCAGAATTGAATAAAATATTCAAGATTCAGAAATAACTTTTGTTCTTTCCTGATTTTTACTCAGGGCGCTAAATGCAAGTGCAACCAGAATGCTAAGCACTATAAAAAAAATGAACATAGTGTCGAAACCATATTTTCCTGCTATACCAAGACCAAGTGAAGGGGCTGCAATATTTGCCAATCCGTAAGAAATAGAATACAGCGCTGAGTATTGACCTTGCCGTTCTTTTTGAGGTCGTGATATTGCATAATTAAACATAAAAGGCATAGCGAATATTTCAGACATTGTAATAAACAGCGTATAGATTATTGCCATAGCCATCATGCCTTCACCTAATCTTAAAATGGAAAAAGAAAAAGGCAAACAGATTACTCCAATTATAATATATAGAAATGTTTTTTTCTTTTTTTCGAGAACTGTAATCAATGGCATTTCAATTATCACAACAAGCAAACCGTTCAAAGCCAATAGCAATCCTATTGTATCTTCACTGTAATGGCACACCTGATTAAAATATTGCGGCATACTTGCAAATAGTTGAAAAAAACAAATGCCATACATTGCTACCAACAGAATAAATAAAAGGTATCTGTAATCCCGATATGCAGAGGTGCTTCTGTTGGACAACACTTCATTTTTGTGTCTGTCAAGTTCTGATTTTTTACGAGGCAAGTACATATACAACATAATTGCTGCTGCAAAACTTGTGCATGCATCAATTACAAATAGCCATTTATAGCCAAGATATAAAGCAACGAATCCGCCTATAGCAGGACCAACAGAAAATCCAAGATTTACTGCTAAGCGGACCAATGAAACGGATCTGGTTCTGTCAGTAGTTGTTGTGTAATCAGCAATTGCAGAAGAGTTAGCAGGTCTGAACATATCTGCACTAAAAGCATAAAAGAATATTACTGATGCAATTCCGGCTAACGAAGTAGTTGCTAAAAGAAGCAGCAAAATGAAACCGCTTGCACTAAGAGAATAAACCATGATATCAAAGTGGTTCCGTCGGTCTGTCAGCCATCCTCCTGTGTAACTTCCAAGAACACTTCCGATTCCGTAAAAACTCATTACAAAACCAGCATCAATTATTGTAAAATGTAATTCATTGGTTATATATAGCGAAGTGAATAGTAAAACCATTGAGCCACTTCGGTTAATGAACATTGAGATAGCCAGTATCCAAATGTTTCGCTGGAGGTTTGAAAAAGCTTCTTTATAAAGTGATAATATAAACTTCATTACGGGGATGCATCAAAAATAAAATTAGATGAGACATTGTTATATCAAGTTGTAATTCTCTACGCAATTAATTTTAATGAAAAACAACTTCTGATTCAGTATAATTTTCGAGTTGATTTAATTGCTTATGAATAGAATCAATCCATTGAAGTTGTTTTATTTCATTAGTGCCGTGAATAGTTTCTTTATCGTATCGATTTTGTTCATCGTTTAAATCAATGACTATTGAATTGTATGTTTTTTGAATAGCTGCCGAAATACTTTTTTCCTTATCCGGATTTTTTTGTGAAAGCTGTTGCCGCATTTTTCGTGCGTATAATTCTGTAATATCAAAATGCAGTTGCTCATGTTTTAAAAGTGATTCAGAACTGTCTTTCAAAAAAGATTCTTTACAAATGAAGAGTACAAAGGAATATACTTTAACTAAATGGTCTTCTTGTTTCATATCAAGATACAAACCCGAATAGGTCAAACCCTGAAAACTACCGCTCGGCTTCTTTTTAAAATCAGAAAAACTCAATAAACTATCCCGTTGCCATAAAATAGTATCTGCACCAAAAGATTTGACAGGATTACTCATGTTTGAATCCTGAGCGATTGAAAAATTACAATTTAAACAAAATAAGAAAAGCAAAATCAATTGTTTTGTAATAACCATTTTGTTTTCAATTTCTTTTTTTACTGGCGACATCAAAATATACAGCAAGAATCAATACTGCACCTTTGATAATGTTTTGATAAAAAGGTTCGATGTTCAGAATACTCATTCCGCTATCAAGCGAAGCCATGATAAGTGCACCGATGATGGCACCGAAAATTGTTCCGCGACCTCCCATTAAACTGGTACCACCAATTACACACGCCGCAATTGCATACAACTCGTATCCGGCAGCCGCATCGGGTGCAGCGCTTCCGAGTCGTGCGGTGTAAACTATTCCGGCGACTGCACTCAGAAATCCGCACAACCCAAATACAAGCATGGTATTAAGTTTAATATTTATTCCACTGAGCCACGCAGCTTCTGCATTTCCTCCAATAGCAAAAACTCTTCTTCCAAAAACAGTTCGGGTTGCTATGAAGTGAACAGTCAACGCTAACAACACCATTAAAATCACCGGAACAGGAATGGCTTTATCATCCGTTTGTGCGAATTGAATTACTGAATCAGCAGTTGGATGGTTGACAGAATAATATTCCGGCTGATTTGCAAGCGGAGATTTATCCGGAACATGAATGGGGGTTGTAATCTGCGCGCGTTCAATAGCAGATTGCGGATTCACAAAAACCCATAGAAAAAAAATAAGCAAAGCAGCTAATGAAATTAACCGTGCAGCAAAAACCGGTACAGCTGAAACTTTTATTCCGAATTCTTTTTGTGTTTTTCTTTTCCGCAATTCAGTAATTGCAAACAACAAAATGAACGCAACGAAAATCCAGATGCTTACCTGCCTGCTAAGAAAACCACTTCCGAAATTCTGAAATTCATTGCTGACAGAAATTGTTTCACCCTGCATGATTGCCATTATACTGCCTCGAAAAATCAGCAATCCGCCAAGTGTTACAATAAAAGCTGGAATACGCAGGTATGCAGTTAGTGCTCCCTGCATACATCCAATTACAAATCCGATTAAGAGTGTGAGCAAAATCACGAGTGGCAAACTCATTTCTTGCTTCATAAAAAAGATGGAGGCAATTCCTCCAAAAAAACCAACCATACTTCCTACTGACAAATCAATATTGCCACTAACAATCACAAGCAGCATTCCAATGGCAAGTATTCCCACAATAGAACTTTGCCGCACCAGGTTGGTAATATTGGCAGCAGATAGGAAAATTCCATCTGTTGTAATGTGAAAGAAAATGCAAATGACAAGCAATGCGAAAACCATTACAAGTGCCCGTATGCTTGTTGAATTGAATTGCGATATCTTTTTTGTAGTCATCTTCAAAATTCCAGATTTTCAAATTGATGTTCTTTGGTTGCAGCCATCATAATTTCTTCTTGTGTTACACCTGAAGAAAATTTGCCGGTAATTTTTCCTTCGTTCATCACCATAATCCTGTTGCTCATTCCGATTACCTCTTGCAAATCGCTTGATACCAGAATGATTGCCATTCCCTGTTGTAACAGTTGATGCATTAGTTCATAAATTTCTGCGCGCGCACCTACATCAATTCCGCGAGTAGGTTCATCGAGCAACAGCAGTTTCGGCTTCACCAATAAACATTTCCCGATAACGACTTTTTGCTGATTTCCACCTGAAAGAAGTTGCACTTCTGTTTCAGTTGAATTTGCTTTTACAGAAAGTTGCTTAATCATTTTCAGTGTGCGCATCATTTCTTTACCACCTGAAAGAATTCCTGAACTTGAAATGTTATTCATGGTCGAAAGATTCAGATTGAAACGAATACTCTGCGGAAGAATTAAACCTAATCGTTTGCGGTCTTCACTCACCAATGCAATGCCGTTTGCAATTGATTCGGCAGGTGAATTGAATTTTACTTTTTTGTTATTTAATAAAATTTCTCCTTCCTGTTTTCCATTCCATGCTCCTGTAATTCCCATTAATAATTCAGTTCTGCCACTACCCATAAGACCGGCTATTCCAAGAATTTCCCCTGTGTTTACTTCCAGATTAACCGAATCAATTTTCTTTTTCCCTGACGAATCATAGAGGGAATAATTTTTTAATTCTAAAACTGATTCTCCGGTTTTTGCTTCAGTTTTTGGATAGAGTTCAGTGATTTCTCTTCCTACCATTAATTGTATTAGTTCTTTTTCTGAAAGATCAGAAATATTCTTCGTTGAAATATATTTCCCATCTCGCAAAACAGTTACCCTATTACAAAGCGCTTTTATTTCTTTTAAACGATGACTTATATAAATAACTGTTACACCTTTTGATTGAAGTTTCCGAAGTAATTTGAATAATTTCTCAATTTCGTTTTCACTTAAAGCAGTTGTTGGTTCATCCAGAATTAATAGCCGGGCGTTTTTATTCAATGCTTTGGCAATCTCCGTTAATTGTTGTTCGCCAATTCCTAATTCACCTACTTCGGTTTCTGGTGAAACATTTAAGCCTACCTGTTCCAATAAATTTTTTGCTGCAGAATGAATGATATGTTGCTGAAGAATTCCAAATTTCGAAGGTTCCTTCCCTAAAAAAATATTTTCAGCCACACTCATAGTTTTTATCAGTGATAGTTCCTGATGAATGACTGTAACCCCTGCTTTTTCAGCTTCCTGAATGTTTTTGAAATGAATTTCTTTTCCTTCAATAAAAAAATTTCCCTGAAAAGTTCCGGATGAATAAACTCCACTCAAAATCTTTATAAGTGTTGATTTCCCTGCACCATTTTCTCCGCAAATTGCATGAATTTCTCCATGATTGACTTGAATAGAAATTTCTTTTAAGGCATAATTATCGCCAAATTGTTTGCTGATATTTTTTATTTCCAAAAAACTCATTTGATATAAATCTCTTTTTCAGAATGATAGCCATCCTTAACCACTGTTTCCATCATATTGGTTTTGTCAACCACAATCGGGTCAATCAGAATACTTGGAATATCTTTTTTGCCATTCGAAACAATTTTAAGGGCACTACTTACAACTTCATTTCTTATAATCTGCAATGCGGCAATTGCTGCTGCTTCAGCCATTAATTGTAATGGTTTGTAAACGGTCATTGATTGAGTGCCTTCAATTACTCTTTGACAAGCAGAAAGTTCAGCGTCCTGGCCGCTCACCAAAACTTTTCCATCAAGTTTCTGTTCCTGCAATGCCTGTATGGCGCCACTTGCTGTTCCATCGTTGCTTGCAACAATTGCTGTAATATTTTTTTCTTTCGTTAATGCATTCTCCACATGCTTCATGGCTTCCATTGGCTGCCAATCAGCCGCCCATTGGTCTGCAATAATTTTTATAAAACCTGAATCAATGTAAGGTTGCAAAATTTTCATTTGGCCTTTATGGTAAAGCAAGGCATTATTATCGGTTGGTGATCCACCTATTAGAATATAATTTCCGCGTGGTGCTTTCTTCACTAAGTACTCAGCCTGCATTTCTCCAATCCGCTCGTTATCAAACGACACATACAAATCCAAATTGCAATCGCGAATCATTCGGTCATATGCAATCACACGCACTCCGTGTTTATGGGCGTTGTCAACTATGGTTGATGCAATTTTGCCATTGTGGGGTACAACCACAAGAATATCCACTCCCTGTGTAATCATGTTTTCGGCTTGTGCAATCTGAACTTCATCATTTCCGTTGCACGCCTGCACTAATACTTCACAACCAAGCATTTCTGCTTTTCTAACAAAAAAATCGCGGTCATGCTGCCATCGCTCTTCTTTCAGTGTTTCCATTAGAAGTCCGATTCGAGGCTTTGTTTTTTTCTGTTGTGAATTACAGGAAAAAAGAAGGGAAAAACTTAAAACAAATAGTAGAAAAGGTATCTTTTTCATAAAGATTCAGAGGTGGAAAATAACATGCGAATAAATTGAAACCGATTTGAATATTGATTTGCAAAAGTGGATAGCGAAATTATCTTTGCGCTCCGCTTTGAAAAAAGCATTGATGATTCCGTAGCTCAGCTGGTAGAGCATAACACTTTTAATGTTGGGGTCTTGGGTTCGAATCCCAACGGGATCACCTCCAAAAACGAATGACCTTTCAGAAATTCTGAAGGGTCATTTTGTTTATAAAACCTTTTGAATATTTTTCTAGAACTTAAAATAAACAAACAGCCGGCCGAAATTTTTGCTGTCGTTTTCTATACGATGATAAAGCGGCTTAATATGAGGTAATTGTAAGAACCTTTGCACCTTTTTTTTCAGTTGGCCACTTCCTTTGCCGGGAATGATTTCAACCTCTTTTATTTTTTTATCTATTGCATCTTCAAATGCCTGTAATAAAGCTTTGTCAATTGCCTTACTATTGTTATAAATATCGTGTAAGTCAACTTTTATTCTCCCCATTTTTATTAAATAATTAAAGGGATTTATTGAAAGCTGAAGTCATGTCTTCTTTCTGTGTTAATCCCGTTTTGCGATAAACTTCTTTTCCGTCTTTCAATAGAATATATGTCGGCACGCTTTCTACTTTATAATTTTCAGCAATGGATTTATTTGCATCGGCATCCAATGTTTGAAAAATAATTTTTCCTTCAAAATCTTTTTTCAGTTCATCAATAACCGGAATCATCTTTTTACAAGGGATGCACCATTGTGTGTGAAAGTCGAGCAACACTAATTTGTTTGCTGAAATTAAAGTTTGAATCTGTTCTGCAGTAAAAGTTTCGGCTTTTGTTGCAGGAGCATTTGCATCTTTTACAATTTTAAATCCTGCAGTCATCCATCCATTGTATCCACCCTGCAGATTGTAAATTTTTGTAAACCCCATCTGACTCATTTGTTCCGCAGCTTTCGCGCTTCGACTCCCGGCAGCACAGTAAACAAATAAAGGTTGGTCTTTACGAATCATACCTGCTTTCTTTTGAAAATCGTCGTCATAAAAATTAATAGTGGATGCATTTGCCAAATGACCGTTTGCTATTTCTTCAGGAGTTCGAACATCTAATACAACACCTTCAGGGTTTTTAGCAATTAGATCCTGAAAAGTTTTTGTGTCAACATTTTCAACAACCGGTTTATCAAAATTTTGTGTTGAAGCATTTTGCTGGCCATTACTGCATCCGCTGAATAGAATAGAAAGCGAAAAGAAAGGAATAATTATTTTTTTCATTAAAACTTATTTAAGTGCAAATAGAAACTAAAATTTATTATCACTTCGTAACAATTGTTACAATGGGATATACATTTTTTTAATTACTACCAATGGCCCCGGACAATAATGTTCGTGACAACTCTGGCATTTTGATATTACTGTATTGAAAGCGATCTTTTGGCTTTCAGGATAACGATGATATAAATCCTTTACTGCTGCTAAATATTCATCAGCTCGCGAATCAAATTCGCTGTCAACCATAGTTGAATCTGTTGGCTTTGCAGTATAAATAGTATTAAGAAATTCAGGCATATCACCACTCATGGTTCCGGCAATAGCTGCATCTCGAATGCTGTTAATGTGCCCTTGCATTTGCCTCATCAATTCGGCTAATTCACTTTGTCCGTTTGGGTTGATGCTGCAATTTGCAAGCGAATCTTTTTTAGCTTGATCGGTTGATACTGTGTCTGAATTATTATTCTGATTGCAGGCAATAAAAACAAACAATAAAAGAATAAGCGCAAATATTTTATTCACCATCTTTCAATAATACACCGTGTGCTTCAAATGATAAATCAATTTCGGGGTCAGTAATTTTTGCAATTTCTTCCTCTGATTTTCCACCGTCGTGCGCATAGTGTTTCAGCATTTCTACTGTAGTGATATCATAAAATGCCTTGCCTTCAATTATTACTTCTTTACCGTTGCAATCTTTCGGCATAAAGAAACCATAATCTTTAAATCGAACGCGCATTGATTTATCTCCAACTGGTATATTCATCCAGCAACCTTTTTTCTGACAAACTTCATCAACTTTTGCATGCAACTTTACATTAATCGAATCGTGACCTTCTAATTTAGTAATAAGGTCGGCAGCTTCAATTGCATCGTCGGCAGTAATGGTATCACCGAACGAACTCCATTTAGCACCGGCACTTGCTTCCATATTTTCTTCAGAAGAGTTACTGCAGGCAAAGACAAAAAATGAAAGGGCAAGTGATAATGGTATAAAAATTTTCTTCATGAATTTTTTATTTGTAATGAGAGCAAAAATAGGGGTGAAGGCGAGACCACCAAATGATCACCTTACAACTCAATAGCTTCGGCGACTTTATAAACTATTTTATCCATATCCTGGACTTTCCATTTTCCGGTTTTTGTTCTGAAAATTTTAATTCCTTCGGCTTGTAATCGTTTCGCTTGCTCTTCCGCGCCTCCCGGATATTTCGGATTCAATTCCCCACCCAATTTCACTGTGCGCCACCACGCTAATGTTTTTTTTCTTCCTTCCTTAGACATTTCTTCTGCTGCATTGGCAGCTATCCATGCAAATATTCCAGTGGTAATGGGACAACCCTTATCTGCATGATGTTTCAGAGCATTTGCTTCACGCAGATTATTTATGGTGGTTACTTTTCCTTTAGGTACACTATTCATTAAATCATAAACTTCCATTGGCGATGCAATGGCTAAAGTTTTTCCTCCAAATTTTTCGGCTTGATCTTCAGTGAGTTTTACAACCTTCGGTAAATCCTTACTGTCGTTCAATTTTTCAATCCACGATTTTTTCTTGGAAGCCATAGTCAAAATATTTTTGATAAAATTATTTCATATAAATATCTCTGACATTGATTTTAATCAGCATACTTAAATATTATTTCACCCGAATCAAATCATTAAATGAAATATCATTTTTTATATCCAGAAATTTCTGAACATCAGTATCAGCAATAAACCATCCGGTATCAGCATCTCTTTGTATAGCAATTTTCCATTTGAATAATTGTTCGGTGATGGCAGGGAAATGTTTCAGCCCTTCAACATCCAGAATCTGTCCTCTGAAATAATGATTTAAGAATCTGAATTTACCTGCGTTTGCAAATGCCATAACAGCGGGGTCGTATTCTACTTTAATAAAACCACATGCTGTTATATTGCTTTCCGGCACCTCGTAATAGTTATTTGTACTTATTATGGTTTTCAATTCCTGCCGGTAATTGAATTGATTACCGCCACCTTTATTTTTCCAATGAATAAATAGTTTTCCGTTCGGGATTATTGCTTTGCCAGTATATTCTTTTGAATGAATAAGCAATGAAACATAGAAACTCTGCTTTGTGGAATATCCGGTTAGTATATGTTCTTCAAAACTTAAATCAGGCGGAGTAGAATTTAATGTCAATAATGCTATTAGAAAACCCCAAAACATTCTGTTTTAATTAAAAGGCTTTCTCTTCCAGTACCATTCACCATTCTGAACTTTTTCTTCCAGTTGATTCCAGTAATCAGGTGAAACAACTTTTCCATCATCGGTTCGCAATGCTCGAGTATAAATAGCCATCACCGCATTGAAGGTTACATCCGTTACACCAATAATTAATAATGAAGGTGGCGGAGGTGTTTCAACTTTTGGTGCCGCAACAGAATCAGAACTATCAACAGGAGCAGCAGCAGGTTTTGCTGCAATTTTTGGTGGTGGCATGTTTCCAATCACAACTGAATATCCATTGTATTCCAATATTTTTTTCAGAAACTCAGCACGCTCGGCTGAAATATTTTTCTCCACCAAACCACAACGGGTCCCGTTTATTTCTTCTATTGTGTGCTGATTAGAAGCTATGAAAGACATGGTTCAAAGTTACTTTGCTAATTGATGTAAATAATCATATAACCCACCAAAAATTCCAGTGAACAAAATACCAATTGAGCATGCAATTAATGCAATGCGAGAAAGCACTGGTGATTGGATGGGTGCAAATGGTTGTTCATTGTTTTCAGAAAACATCATGCGCACTAAACGCATGTAGTAGTATAACGAAACTACTAAATTGAGTGATGCAAATAACAACCAAACTAACGACGCAGAATGAATTCCGGAAGTAAACAGAAATAATTTTCCGAAGAAACCGGCTGTGGGAGGAATACCTGCGAGTGAAAATAATGCAAGCATTAAAACAATTGCCAATTTTTTATTTGAATTATAAAATCCTTTATAATCATCCAAGTATTCTTTTCCTGTCGCAAATGAAACCACTTCTACTACACCCAATGCAGCGAGATTGCTGAATACATAAACCAGAATAAAATAAACAACTGATGTTGGGGCATTTACCGGGTCGCCGGCTAAGCCCAGTAAAATATATCCTGCTTGAGCCACAGTGGAGAAAGCGAGAAACCGTTTGATGTTAGTTTGTCGGATGGCGAATAAATTTCCGACAGTCATAGTAACAATCGAAAGCAGAAACAAAATTTCAATCCACACTTCCTGCATCATAATAACTCCACTGAAAAGAAATCGCGCCAACGCAAAACTCACTGCCCCTTTTGACACTACCGATAAAAATGCAGTGATAGAAACAGGTGAACCTTCATATACATCGGCTGTCCATAAATGAAAGGGTACCAATGAAATTTTAAACCCGAATCCGGCCATAATAAAAATCAGGGCAAGTACTTCTAATCCTCCAGGTCTTAATAATTCCTGCCATAAAGAAATCGTTAGTGTACCTGTAATTCCATAAAAAATAGAAATGCCAAACAACAACATTCCACTTGAGAATGCAGAAGATAAGATCATTTTCATTCCGGCTTCAGATGACCGTTGTTTATCTAAATCAAAATTCGCGAGTGCAGCAACAGGTATAGTTGCCATTTCCAAGCCCAGATAAAAAAGTAAAATGTTGTTAGCTGATAACATTAAAAACATTCCGAGCAAAGCAGTTAAAAGCAAAATAAAAAATTCGGGTGTATGCGGATGTTGTTTCAACCAATTATATGATTGCATCAATATCAGCAAAGTTGCAAAGGCAAGAATTGTTTTTTCAACGATGATGAACGAAGAGGAAAAAAACATTCCCCCGAACAGCGAACCTGAATCGGCGCCAGTAAATCCAAGTAATACAATTAAAAAAGTAATTGCAATGTTTAAACGCAACCAGGTTTCATTGTTGCGAATAAGGTCAAATATTTTAATAACCAATTGCAGCAGTATGAAAACTGCTAACGCAATTTCGAATCGCAAAGGGAGCCAGTCACTGATGTTCATGTTGTTTGCGTTGCTATCGTTGGGTTAAGAATTTACTGTTAAAAATTTTATTGCCATTGGGGCCGTTTCGTGCGATATCATTTGCGCAAGCCACATCGGAAGTATGCCCATAATAATTATTGCGAGCATCAATAGCCAAGAAGCAGAACGCTCGTACCATGTTGCATCAGTTAATGTTAAAAAATGAGAATCTTTAACCGGACCAAGCATCACCTTAGCAACTGCCTGCAAAATGTAAACCGCTGTAACAACAATAGATGCGCATGCCAATATGGTTGCAACTTTATGAAATGTACCGGGCACTTGCCATGCACCCATGAAAATTGTCATCTCTGATACAAATCCGCTCAAACCTGGTAAACCAAGTGAGCACAAGCCCACTATGATATAAATGCTTCCGATGAAGGGCATAATTTTCAACAAGCCACCCAACTCGCGCACATCACGAGTGTGAGCGCGAGAATAAATCATACCAATAGCACCGAAGAAAAGGGCCGTCATTAATCCATGCGAAATCATTTGGAGCACTGCACCTGTTAATGCCGTTTGATTCAGCATTCCAATTCCAAGCAAAACAAATCCGCAATGACTTACTGATGAATATGCATTAATGTACTTAATGTCTTTCTGCATCAGTGTGGCGAAAGCACCATAAACAATCGCAATAGTAGAAAGCAAAATAATTGCAGAGGAATAATATTGTGTTCCCTCCGGCAACAGTATAGCGGCGAATCGAATGCATCCATAACCTCCAAGCTTCATGCTTATGCCAGCCAGAAACATAGAGCCGGCAGTTGGTGCTGATGAGTGACCGTCAGGTACCCAAGTGTGAAATGGAAACAGCGCAGTGAAAACTCCGAACCCTAAAAACATTAATGGAAAAATCAATCGTTGTGTTTCACTATCTAAATGCAACGATTGTAAAACAGTGATGTCAAAACTGCCGTTGCTCTGAACATATAACAACAATGTTCCAACTAAAATTAAACTTGAACCAGCCATCAACATCAATGCAAGTTTGGTGGCACTGTAAACTTTTCGTCCGCTTCCCCAATGAGCAATTAGTAAAAATTTTGGAACAACGGCCAACTCTAAAAAGAAAAAAGCCATGATTAAATCCATTGAAATAAAAAACCCGACGGCACCTGCTGTCAACAACATCAGCATCATAAAAAATTCGCGGGGCTTTTCATCCACTTTCCATGAAACTAAAATAGCAGCAACTGTTACCAATGAAGTCAATAGTAACATTGAAACAGAAATGCCATCAACTCCTGCATGAAAATTAATGTTCCATGTTTTAAACCATGGATAAACTATTTCAAAAAGATAAGGCGCGTTATTTCCGGCAGCTCGTTCCAACATAAATTCACGCAGCAATTCAAAACATAAAATCAATTCTGCAACTGCTCCTAAAAGAATTACATTCTTCACTTTTTCTGCATTGATAAATACACTGAGCAGAAGCGCAACAACCGGAACAAGAATAAGCAGCACTAACAGGTTCATGAATCAGATTATCAAAAGTTGAAGAAAAATAAAATTGCAATTAATCCAAGTATACCAAACAAAAACGCCAAAGCATATCCCTGCACTTTACCTGATTGTACAGGTTTTATAGTTTCAGAAAATGCTTCAGTTATAAATGCTGTAGTGTTCACAACGCCATTCACAATGTTTTTATCAAACCAAGAACTTAAAGCGCCAATAGTATTGAACAATATTCTCTGCGTAACAAATTGATATACTTCGTCGAAATAAAATTTATGATAAGCAAAATCGTAGAGTTGAGAAATACTGCTGGAAATTTTATCTGATAAATTATTTTTCTTTCGATAAAAAATTGTTGCAATAATTATGGCGAAAAGGGATAACCCAACAGCCATCAGCGTTATATTGAGATGAAATTCACTTTCATAAGGCTGACCATCACTAGTAATTAAATGATGGAATGGAACAACCCCTGCACCCACTGCACCAAGCATAAGAATGAGCAGTGGCAATTTCATATTCCATGAACCTTCGCTGTGATGTTCGTGAGATTCATGATGATTCACATAATCTTTATTCCAGAAAGTAAGAAAGTACAAACGGAACATGTAAAAAGAAGTAAGTCCTGCAGTAAGCCACGCGATATAAAAAATAGTTTGATTGTGCGCGAACGCAGCAGCCAAAATTTCTTCCTTACTGAAAAATCCTGAGAGGGGCGGAATACCTGCAATGGCTAAACACGCCAACAGAAAACACAAATGTGTAATTGGCATTTTCTTTCTGAGTCCGCCCATGTCTTTCACTTCATTACTATGAACATAATGAATCACCGAACCTGCGCATAAAAACAAAAGCGCTTTGAAGAATGCGTGGGTAAATAAATGAAACATAGAAGCACTGAAACCTTCCCCATTTAAACCACCATAGGTTGAAACTCCAAGTGATGCAAGCATGTAACCGATTTGAGAAATGGTTGAGTAAGCAAGCACGCGTTTTATATCTGTTTGAGTACACGCAATAATCGCAGCAAGCACTGAAGAAATAATTCCGATGTATCCAATTAATTCTAATAGATGCGGAGATGAAATTGCATAGATTGGAAATAATCGGGCAACTAAATAAACTCCGGCTACCACCATTGTAGCCGCATGTATGAGAGCGGAAACAGGAGTAGGTCCTTCCATTGCATCGGGCAACCAGATGTGTAATGGAAACATGGCTGACTTTCCTGCACCACCAATAAACACCAATGCCAATCCCCAGGTGAGTGAACTCACTCCCATGAAACCGGTAAAGGTTGCGGAGGCATAAAATGTTGTATCACTTGTAGTGAGTCGTGCAAT
Source organism: Chitinophagaceae bacterium (assembly GCA_947469485.1). Lineage (GTDB taxonomy): Bacteria > Bacteroidota > Bacteroidia > Chitinophagales > UBA10324 > UBA10324. The sequence continues at coordinate 22,308 of CANIPU010000007.1, forward strand.
GAGCGTTTGAATGTCGAGTGTACCTGAATGAAACGAGAGCACTAAAATTCCAATCAGAAATCCTAAGTCAGCAAATCGTGTAACGATAAATGCTTTTTTAGCAGCGGCTACTGCAGATGGTTTTGTAAAATAATATCCTATTAGTAAGTAGGATGATACACCAACCAATTCCCAGAAAAAATACATTTGAAAAAGATTGGATGCCATCACCAATCCAAGCATGGAGAATGTAAACAAATCGAGAAAAGAATAATAAACGGCAAATCGCTCTTCGCCCTTCATGTAACCCAAACTGTAGATGTGTACCATCAGTGAAATGAAAGTAACAACCACTAACATCATCACACTAATGGGGTCGAGAATAATTCCCATATCAATACTTACACCCGGAGAAAATCGCAACCACTCTAACTTCATAGGAATGATTGCTTCATAAATTCCGTTTGTCATTCCAACAACAAAAAAATAATTATAAGCAACTGCAATAGCCAAAAATGCAGAGACACTTAAAACCAAAACTGAAATTGTTCCTGATAAAGTCGGTAAATATTTCTTTCCGATAAATGAAATAAACAGAAAGGAGAGAAGTGGAAGAAGAGGAATCAATAAGAGTGTAGATGCATTCAACATTTTTCTTTCCGTTTAAAATTTGAGTTCATCTGCTTGTTCGGGGTCAATGGAATTTATCTTTCTATATAGAGAAATAATTATGGCAATGGCAACTGCTGCTTCTGCGGCTGCAATTGTGATAATGAACAAAGTGAAAACAACTCCATCAATAGTTGGATGAAGGTATCGGTTGAATGCAACAAGATTTATGTTCACACTGTTCAGAATTAATTCTACTGACATTAACATTGTAATCAAATTTCTTCTGGTAAGAAACCCATAAGCACCAATGAAAAACAAAGCTGTGCTCAAAAAAAGAATATGTGTGAGTGGAATCTGATCAATCATTTGTGTGTGCGGATTTTAATTGCAATAACAATACAACCAATCATTGAAGCAAGTAATAACAAACTCACTGCTTCAAATGGAAGTAGATAACTTCCACTGCCTGTACTTAGCAACGCGCGACCAACATCTGCCACCTGCATAGTATGATTTAACGCATCACCAGTTTGTTCAAATGAATATCTGTTGAGTAATGAAAACACAAATGCAAATCCTGCAAAGCATCCGGTAAAAGCAAATGCTTCGCGAATACTTACAGGTTCTTCAATAGTGTGCCCTGGGTTATGAGTAAGGAAAATTGAAAAAATTATCAATACTACAATTCCTCCTACATAAACAATTGTTTGTACTGCAGCTATGAATTCGTAATGCATCCAGTAATACAAGGCAGCTATTCCGATTAATGAAACAAGCAAAGCAATAGCCGCACGAAATATTTTTCTAGCGGTCACAGCCAATAAAGCTCCTCCGAGAATCATTGACGCTATTATGTAAAACCAGATCTGATATGCTGTCATATTATTCAACTCCGGCCATTATTTTACTTTCTGGCTTATTTAAGACTTTTAACAATTTAGTGCGATCAAAAACGCTATGCTCAAAATTATTTGCCATAATAATAGCATCACTAGGGCAACTGATAATGCACAAATTACACATAGTGCAAGTATCTAAATGATAAACAAAAGTGTCAATGGCTTTTTTCTTTTTACCTTCTTCGTTAATTACAAATTTTGTAAGAATTTTTATTGAACCATTCGGACAAGCTAACTCACACGCAGTGCATCCAGTGCAGCGATGTTCGTTGCTTTCATTATGTGGCATTACCACTTCGCCGCGAAAACGCTCTGCTAATTTTAGTGTGCCACGATTATTTGGATATTCTTGAGTTAATGAATCACCTCGGCGTACAAAGTAAAGTCCGGTTAAACGCATACCTGCGGCCAATGATTTTAATCCTTTATAAATATTTCCAAAATAATTGCCGAGGGTCATATTCTTAGTTTCGTGTTTCGAGTTTGTTGTTTCGCGCTTCGACAAGCTCAGCGTGACAGTCGTTGTCATCCTGAGCTTGTCGAAGGATGCGCAATTAGTTAGAGTCGGTGTTTTTCATTTCTAATTTCTAATCTTTAATTTTTTATTTCAAAAATGCCATCCTAAAATATTCATCAAAGCAATCGCCAACAAATTCACCATTGAAATCGGTAACAAGTACTTCCATTCCAAATCCAGCAACTGATCAACACGCAATCTTGGAAAAGTCCATCGAAACCACATAATGATGAAGATGATGAAAAATGTTTTTCCGAAAAACCAAAGTGGTGAAGGAATGTAATCCATCACATTGTTAAAAGCAGTCCAGTTTCCAATATGAAAAGGCATCCATCCACCAAGAAATAAAGTCGCTGCCAAAGCACAGAGCACGAACATGTTTATGTATTCAGCTAAAAAAAACATGGCGAATTTCATTCCTGAATATTCGGTATGAAATCCGGCTGTGAGTTCTGATTCAGCTTCAGCCAAATCAAACGGCGCACGATTTAATTCTGCAGTTGCAGCAATAATGAAAATCACAAAGGCAATTATTACAGGAATGTGTCCCTTAAAAATCCACCAGCCATCAGCCTGAGAACTTACAATTTCACTTATTTGCATACTACCTGAAAGCACAACAATGCTGATGATACAAAGTCCTGCGCTCAATTCATAACTAACTATTTGCGCACCGCTGCGCATTGCACCGAGCATTGAATATTTATTGTTGCTGCTCCATCCGGCAATTAGAATCCCGATAACACCGAGTGAAGTAATACTTGTTATATATAGTACGCCAATATTTAAATCCCATAACACTAAACCATTTCCAAATGCAATGGGCGCAAGAGCCATCATGCAAGTACTCAATACAACATATGGTGCAAGGTTGAACATTAATTTATCTGCACCATCAGGAGTAATTCCTTCTTTCAAAACCAGCTTTAAAACATCTGCAACTACTTGTCCTGTACCATAAATTCCAACCCTATTCGGTCCAAGTCGTAATTGCATATATGCAGCAACCTTCCTTTCCAGATAAATCAAAACCATTGCAAGCACTGCAACAAAAGTGATAACTAATATAGCTGTAAGCACCAATTCAGTAGCTAAAACTATTCCAGCAGATAAATGCGCTGATAGATAGGTGTGAAATTTATCTGTAAGTGAAGTGAAATTGTAGATGCTTAAAATCATCGATGTCAAATATGCACCTGAAAAATTAATTTTTCAATCTCATTAATAAATGAAATGTTGAAAAGAAATTTTCTCATTCAATGATAAAAACACATAAGCTTAAATTGAAAAAAAACTGAATAGAAATAATCTTTAAATAATTTTTTTAACTTTTATGGCATTTAACCCTTTAGGACCATTTTCAGTTTCAAAATTTACTTTATCGTTTTCTTTTATCGGCTCTGATAATTGACTGTTATGAACGAAAATACTTTCTTCAGAAGAAACATCTTTAATAAATCCAAAACCTTTTTCAGTATTGAAAAAAGAAACAATTCCTGTTCTTTTTGACAATTGTTCTCTGGCTTCCTGTTTAGGAACTCCAATTTGAATATCATCAACAGAAATTTTTCTTTTCTTCATTGGGTCAGGAGGAGTTGACGATATATTTCCATACTCATCAACATATGCCATCATTTCATCAAGAGACTTTCCTTTTATTGCATTGGCTTTGCGTTCCTGCATCTTTTCAGCTTTTTCCTGACGCTGCTTACGCTTGTTTTTTTCTTTGTCTTTCTTGCCAAATGTTTCCTGAGATTTCGCCATAGATTTTCTACTTGAATTGTTTTATTTATTACAAAGGTGAGCAATTTATATTATAGTTTACGAAATTGATTTGCACAAAAGCATTCCGATAATTTTGTCAGAATTATAAAACAAAAAAGCCACTCCAATTTTTTTCGGAATGGCTTTTTTGCTGAAAAATTAATTACTTATTGCAAAACTATTTGCTTCGAGTCAATGGCATTTTCTCCAATAAGGCGAATCATGTAAACTCCTTTTGCAACATCATTAGGGAATTGAATATTCATCGTGCTTGCTCCATCTATATTTTTTGTAAGAACAGTTTGCCCGAGAATGTTTTCAATTTTCAATGTTGTGAAATTTTCAGGGTTTGAAATTTCCACGACAAATGCTCCATCAGTTGGGTTAGGAAAAACACTGAAGTTTGTTTCCATTGCACTTCCATCCAATCTGCAATTAAATGTTATGGTTTTTGAGCGGTAGCTACTCGATCCGCAGGCGTTATTCGATCTCACTCTTACTGTTCCTGCTGTAGCACCGAAATTAACTGTTACACTTGTAGCTGTTGTTGTTAAACTTGTACTTGCAGAGGTAGTTACACCGTCAGAGATATGTCCACCGGTAGGACAGGTCCATGTATATGATACAGCACCTGTAACTGCGATAGTTGAATAGGGTACACCAAATTGATTTACACAAGCTGTTGAAGATCCGGTAATTGATGCAGGGGTTGATGAAATTGCATTTATTGTTAAAGTGCGTTGTGCACTAACCCCACATGCATTTGCTGCTGTAACCTGTATCAAGCCTGTTGTGTAAGCAGGAATAAAATTAGCTGTAACGCTATTCAATCCTTGACCTGTTGCAATACTTGCATTGGCAGTATTAAATGTCCAGTTATAAGTGATACCTGTAACATTGGTTACTGAATAAGGAACTCCTGAACTTCCACAAACTCCGGCTGAAAGTCCTGTTATTGTACCTGGTGTTGCCGGAGTATTACGAGTAATTGTAAGAGTTCGTGAAGTACTTGTTCCACATGAGTTATTTGAAACAACACTCAATGTTCCAGATGCTGTAAATGATGCTGTGTAACTCACCACAACTGAAACAGTTCCCTGACCACTTGTTACAACTCCTCCTGTAGGTGGAGTCCATGTATAGGATGTTGCCCCTGAAATTGCAACAATAGAATAAGTTTTTGAATCGCCCGGGCAAACTTTTGTGTTGCCTCCTGTGGCTGTAATTGTTCCCGGTCTTCCTGGAAGTGTACAACTTATAACAGTTGTTTGTTGTGATGATGAATTACTGCATCCATTAACATCGGAATAAGAATAGGTAATTGTATAAGGACCACCAACACCTGCAGTTGCTGGCGTAAAAGTATTTCCGGAAATACCAGAGCCACTGAATGTTCCACCGGCAGGAGAACCTGTGAGTGTTACAGCGGCCGCGGTTACATTGTAACTGCTTGCTAATCCTGAAAAAGAAACAGCAGGCAAGGGATTTACTGTTACTGTAATGTGATTTGATTGAACACTTCCGCAAGAATTTGAAGTTGTTGTAAAATAATCTCCGCTTGTTGTTGCAGTTAAGTTTGCAGTTGAACCACCACCAACACTCCAAGTTCCACCCGTTGAGTTTCCTGAGAGAATAACATTACCTCCTTGACAAAAAGTTGTTGAACCGCCAGTCGAAATAATTGAAGCAGTTGGATTTGGATTTACTGTTACTGTAATGTGATTGGACTGAACACTTCCACAAGAATTAGATGTAGTTGTAAAATAATCTCCGGAAGCAGTTGCTGCTAAAGATGCTGTTGTTCCGCCACCCACACTCCAAGTTCCACCAGTTGAGTTTCCAGAGAGAATAACATTACCTCCTTGACAGAAAGTAGTTGAACCGCCAGCCGAAATAATTGAAGCAGTTGGATTCGGATTTACTGTTACAGTAATGTGATTTGATTCAACGCTTCCACAAGAATTAGAAGTAGTACTAAAATAATCTCCGCTTGTTGTTGCAGTTAGTGTTGTAGTAGTTCCGCCACCCACACTCCATGTTCCACCGATTGAATTACCACTGAGTACAACGCTTCCGCCTTGACAGAAAGTAGTTGAACCGCCAGCAGAAATAATTGAAGCAGTTGGATTGGGATTTACTGTTACTGTAATATGGTTTGATTCAACGATTCCACAAGAATTAGAAGTTGTTGTAAAATAATCTCCACTTGTTGTTGCAGTTAAGGTTGCAGTTGTACCACCACCAACACTCCATGTTCCACCCGTTGAATTTCCGGAGAGAACAACATTTCCTCCTTGGCAGAAAGTTGTTGGCCCGCCTGCAGTGATTACTGAAGCAGTTGGATTCGGATTAACTGTTACAGTAATATGATTTGATTCAACACTTCCACAAGAATTAGAAGTCGTAGTATAATAATCTCCTGCAGTTGTAGCAGTTAAAGTTGCGGTTGTTCCGCCACCCACACTCCATGTTCCACCGGTTGAATTACCACTGATAACAACACTTCCACCTTGACAGAAAGTAGTTGAACCACCTGCAGTAATTATTGAAGCAGTTGGGTTTGGATTAACTATTACAGTAATATGATTTGATTGAACACTTCCGCAGGAATTAGAAGTTGTCACAAAATAATCTCCTGAAGTTGTTGCAGTTAAAGTTGCAGCTGTGCCACCGCCAACACTCCATGTTCCACTTGTTGAATTTCCACTTAGGACAACACTTCCACCTTGACAGAAAGTAGTTGAACCTCCAGTAGAAATAATTGAAGCTGTTGGATTTGGAGTTACTGTTACTATAATGTGATTAGATTGAACACTTCCGCAGGAATTTGAAGTTGTCACAAAATAATCTCCTGAAGTTGTTGCAGTTAAAGTTGCAGCTGTGCCACCGCCAACACTCCATGTTCCACTTGTTGAATTTCCACTTAGGACAACACTTCCGCCCTGACAGAAAGTAGTTGAACCTCCAGCAGAAATTATTGAAGCCGTTGGATTCGGATTAACTGTTAAAGTAATGTGATTCGATTGAACACTTCCGCAAGAATTTGAAGTTGTTGTATAATAGTCACCAGAAGTAGTAGCTGTTAAAGTTGCGGTTGTTCCGCCACCCACACTCCAAGTACCACTGGTTGAATTACCACTGAGAACAACGCTTCCACCCTGACAGAAAGTAGTTGAACCTCCAGCAGAAATTATTGAAGCAATTGGATTTGGATTTACCGTAACTATAATGTGATTTGATTGAACACTTCCGCAGGAATTTGAAGTTGTTGTATAATAGTCACCAGAAGTAGTAACTGTTAAAGTAGAAGTTGTTCCGCCACCCACACTCCATGTTCCACCGGTTGAATTTCCACTAAGAACAACATTTCCACCGGAACAGAAAGTAACAGGACCTCCTGAAGAAATAATTGAAGCAGTTGGGTTTGGAATTAGTGTTACAGTAATGTGATTGGATTGAACACTCCCGCAGGAATTAGAAGTCGTAGTATAATAATCTCCTGCAGTTGTAGCAGTTAAAGTTGCGGTTGTTCCGCCACCCACACTCCAAGTACCACTGGTTGAATTACCACTGAGAACAACGCTTCCACCCTGACAGAAAGTAGTTGGACCACCTGCAGTAATTACTGAAGTTGTTGGATTCGGGTTTACAGTGACAATTTGAGAAGCGGTGCCAGAACAACCACCGGCATCTGTAACTGAAACAGTATAAGTTCCGGTAGAAACAGCAGAGATGCTTGATGTTGCCGCACCAGTTGACCATAAATAACTTGTACCAGATGAAGCTTGAAGATTTACTGAACCTCCAGAACAGAAAGTTGTTGGTCCACTAGGTGTTATTGTTGGAGAAATTCCTGTTGAAAAAGTCAATCCAATTTGATTTGAACCAGCTGGACCACAATTAGGATATGGGGTAGTAAATGCAGGAAAATTAATTTTCCAACTGGAAAGTGTTCCAACATCTTGAGCTCCGCCATCTACAATGTGAAGCTTCCAGGATCCATTTGGATTAATAATACCAAGGGAGGCAAAACTTGTTTTTGTCATAGTGGTACTGCATATAGTAAATAAAGAACTCCAGGGTTTGTAGGTACCGGTGTAAGGAGCACCTATTGCAGGAATCTGAGCTGACCCGGCATCTCCAAAAGTTGTATTTGTAAAATTATCTCCGCTGCTTCCAACATTTACAGCAAGACCTAATTTTTCACCGGAAGGCGTTTCAAGCCACATTATTAAATCTCCATCATAAGGGTGAGTAATATTTACGGTAACAGTTATTGCCCCCGGATAAACTGAGGTAGGGAGTCCGCTTGATGTTATAGTATTAATAGCGTGTGTACAACTGTTATCAGGGATGCTTGTTGAAGATGAACTATTCAATTGCAATGCTGTGCTAACTGCAGCTGATATCGTTGCGGTATAATTTCCGGGCTGGTTTGCAGCATAGGTTGATGATGTTGCGCCGCTGATTGCAGTTCCATTTTTATTCCATTGTAGATTATAACCTGAAGTTGAATTAGCCGTTAATACTATATTAGTTCCATTACACCCCTGAGTAGAAGGTGAACTGATACTTGCAGTTGCAGTAGTTGTAGATAATACAGCTGTGTTTGATGTATATAGGGTACTGCAATTGTTTGTACTTACAGTGTAACTGCCTGCTGAATTTGCAACATATGTTTGATTTGTTGCTCCTCCAATTGCACTTCCATTTAAATTCCACTGATAATTGGATGAGGTGCTTGCATTTAAAGTAAGAGAGGAACCACTGCAAAAAGTATTTACTCCTCCTGTTACAGTTAAGGTTGGAGCTGTTCCTGTTCCTGTGGTTCCAACACCAACTGCATACCATGCAGCAGCTGTTGAAATTGCTTCAGGAGAACATATACCGTATAAATCTTCTGCAGATTTTATTGCATAGGTTCTTGCATTTGCATAGTTAGAGCCAGAAGTTAGATATACTGAAAGTGTTCTATAAGCGATTGCTCCTGCTTTTGAAATTCCTATTCCTGAAACATTAAAAATGTTGCCTATGTCATTCGTTCCACTTCCACCCTGACACAATAAATAATACCAATAATTAAGAACACCACTGTTTGTATGTACTCCTCCGTTATCTGCAGATCCAGTATACCAATTTGTACCTAAATATGTATCAGGATCACCATAAGTATTTGGATTGCTCATACTGCGAAAAGCACCACCAATATCTTCTCCGATTAACCAATCGGCAAGAGATGGAGTAGCATAAAATTCTATTGTTGTTCCAAAAATGTCGCTAAAGGCTTCGTTGAGTGCCCCGCTTTCATAAGAGTAGGTAAGATTAGCTGTGTATTGTGTTACACCATGTGTGATTTCGTGCCCGATAATATCCATTGAAGTAAGTGGGTTGTATCCGGAACCACCATCGCCGTATGTCATGCGGCTTCCATCCCAAAATGCGTTTATATTATTGCCATAGCCCATGCCAACCAAATTCGCGTGCACATAATTCAATAATTTCAAACCTGAATTATTTACACTGTTTCTGCCATGAGTGTTGAAATAATAATCGTAAGTTTTTTCCGCTCCAAAATGAGCATCCGTTGCATATTGGTCTTTTGCAGCATTTACATTGTTCCATACATTATCAGCATCAGTAAAATCAACAGCCGCCGCATAGCTTGTGCCGACTAACATATTATAAGTTTCAATCCCTAAACCACGACCAGTTTCGCGCAAACGAAATGTTGTTCCAGTATTATCAGTAGTAATTGTTTGAGTTCCACTATATGCAGTAACTGCCGAGCCGGTAGCATTAGTTTCATGAATTCTATCTTCAGAGCTTAAAACAAGACCTGTTTGTGCATCTAAAATTATATACTTTCTCGAAATTGGTTGAGCAGAATATATATCAAAACGGTAAGCAAGTTTGTAGTCTCCTTTTTCAGATTTTGAAAACATTAATTCACCTTTCGGGAAGAATGTTGCCGATTCATTTCCCTGCTCTCTTTTGATGAAGTATTCTTCATCAGGAAGTTGCCATTTATAAGTTTTCGCACCAAAAAAAGTTAAAGCATTATTTAACAAATCAATCTCTTTCAGAATGGGAACATTTGTTCCGGAAATATTGGAAACCAATTCGCCATTAAAAGAAGCAATCTGATTATTCTGAACATGCACAACAAGCATTGTACCGTTAACCGGAATTGATTTGTAAGTCTGTTTATACCTGTAATGTACAAACCCAATTAAATCATTGTCTTCACCTATTAATTGAAGGCCATAGTCTGACGATAATTTAATTGTTGTTTGAATCCATTTTTCAAAATTATTGAAGGATGGTCTTTCATCTTTTTTGAAACTTACATAAGATGGAATAGATGATGAAGGATCTTGAATAACTTCGGAAACACCCTGAATATTTAAAAGGTTTTCAGTTGTGCTTTGAGCATTTGTTTTAAATATTAATCCTGATGAAAGAACAATTATTGCAAAACTTACAATAACTGATTTCAAAGAAGCGAATAAGCGGTAGTTAAATTTCATAAAAATGGTTTGGACCTGCAATATCTAAATTATTTTCTTGAGAAGAGAACTTTAATTCGAGCCTTTTTAACTAAAGGATTCTATATTGTTACCAATGAAATTTGGATGAGACTAATAAAATTTTTGAAATACCCGGCAATTTGATTTGTTAAATTTTAAATTACAGACTAACCATAAATTGTTTCAGATTGCTATCCTTTTTTATGCTTCTGCATAAAGAAGCTTCAATTGTTTTTTCAGTAGATATTTTCTCGATATTTGAAGGGCTTGTCTTCTTTTCTTTTGTTCTTATTTCTTCTGAATTAGAAACATTATTTTTAAGGGTATCCCGGGTATATGAAATTTCAGGTTGAACAAATAAGGTGTCTGTTAAGTATTTATAAACGATTCTTTCATTATTAAAATTAGAATAACCGTTCAAATAATAAAGAGTAATTAAAAAAACGAATGAAATAATAGCAGCGGCAATGGGTTGATAAATTGGGATTTTTATATATAAAAACTTGAAGATGCCTGAATTGTAAACATTTGATTCGTGATGTTTTTCAAATTCAATCAAAAGAGTTTTTTTTAAATTTTCATCCGGAGAAAATTCTTTTTCATTCAATGTTTTTTTTATGTGCTTCTGTGTTTCATAAATATGATCATATTCGTTTTTATCCATTTCTGTCAGGACAAACAATTTTTCTTCGTGATTTAGAGCATCAAAATTTTTTGAATTGATCAATTCAAAAATTATTTCAGATGGAGTTTTATTGTTCATTAGAAATTTAATTTTAATTTGATGGATGAAATGCGTTTAGTTTAACAGCTATTTTTTTCAATAAATAAAATAATCTTGATTTAACGGTTCCTTCCGGCAGGTTTATAATTGTACTGATTTGTGGTATACTTAAATCTTCATGAAATCGAAGAAGTATTAATGATTTATTTTCTTCGTTCAATGTTTCCAAATATTTATGGACCTCGTTTTTAAATGTTTTTTTATCAATATTTTCTTGCTGATCGGGATTCATAAAATTTTCTATAACAAAATTTTCTTCAATCAACTGTTTTCGATTGGAATGCTTTCTGATTTCATTGCGGCATAGATTTATTGAAAGGGCATAAATCCAGGTTGAGAATTTTCTGTTTGTGTCAAACTGGTTAGTAGATTCTATTACCTTAATAAACAAATCATGCATCAGGTCTTCTGCTTGTTCTCTGTCTCCTACAAACCTGTATATGAAATTGAATAATTTGTTTTGATAGCGGTCATATAAATATTCAAAATATTTTCTATCTCCTTTTTGTATTCGAAGCATTAATTCTTCGTCTGAGAAAGCGCATAAGTTTTTCAAAGGTAGATTTTGAAAATTTTATTTGCTTTCTTTAAAATAATTTTCAATTGCCGGTTTCATAGAAGTCGTTTCAGCAATGGACAGTACAAGGCTTTTATACTTACCGGCTTTTTCTTTTTGTTTATGAGCAACATAATAATCGTAAAGCAGAAGCATTGGAGTTATGTAATTTACATTGCAGTTTTCGAGAATTTTTTTGCTTAAATCATTAGTGAAATTTATCTGCAAATAGTCAAGTAAAAATTTTTCCTCCATATTTTTTTTCAATACAACTACATTATCATATTTCTTTGGACTGAACCGAAATGCCAAGCCTTCCAAATACATGGAATCTTCAAAAGTTTTATAATATGCAGGGTCACAACTTTCAGCAAAATAGAGTGGTCTTTTTGTTATGTTTTTCGCTAAAAACTCACCAATTATTTGATTTAATATTTCTGTGCTTTCAACTTTGGTGTAGTCTATTTCTAGATAAGGAATTCCTAATTCCACACATAGAGCTTTTCTATAATCGTCAAGCAAAAACAAACTGATATTTATAACCTTTATATCAGTCCGTAGGTTTTTTACTTCTTGTAACATCCATGCCGGGAAAGTATCATTATCACCATTTGTAATTAAAACACCATCTTTTGCTACCGACATTAGTAAATTGTAATTCCAATTTAAAATACCGGGCGACATTTCATTTAGATTAAACCATTTGTTCAGGTATTCACTTTTTTGCTGTTTATTACTATGTGATTCGGCAAATACAACCATATCAGGATAAATTTCTGTTCTTGTAGGGTCTATGGAATATGCTTTCATTAAATTACCGAAATATTTTTCGCGGTTATCACCATAAATCCCATTATAGTAAAGCATGTAATTGTATTCAAATGTTTCAGGTATCGCCTGTCCCATTTTAGTAATGATTCCTTGTAAGGAATCTGTCATGCCATCTACTATTGGTTCATCTTTTCCTGAACAAGCCGCAATGTTTCGGTTTGAGCGGTAATAATATTCCCAAGCTGAAGCATTCAATGGATTCTTTTCAATTTCAATTTTCCAAAGCAGGGCTTGTTTAGCATACCAATCAATAGATTTTTGCTGTTTTGCAATTCCATAGACCTTTTCAGGTGATTGTGCCATTAACTGAAAAATCTGAAGAAAAATTAGTCCGAAGAATAGGATGGAAGTTTTCATTTGAGTTAGAATCGTTTTGTTATGTATAGTTATAATCGTGAAACGATAAATCGTTCAGTTAATTGAGAAAATAATTTTTCCCGGTTCAAAAAATCAGAACAATTTCACTTTGTATTTAGAGGCCATCTTTTCAATTTGTTCCATTGGAATTTGATGGATGCTTTCATTTTCATGATAATTTTCTACCGTAACAATAAATAGTTTGTAATTGTATTTATCTGCCATTTTAATATAAGGGGCCAATTCCCAATCCATTGTAAAAGTGTTGGCGACAAAAACTTTCTTGCAGTTTTTTTTCAATTGATCTATTGTTTCTTCTTCACATTTTTTATAAGCAAGATGATTTTTAGCAAATTCGAATTTGTATTCCATTGATTCCTGGTTTGTAAAATAGTCGTCAATACTGTAAACGGGATATTTACCGTTTTCGCAAAGCACATTTGCCAAAGTTGATTTTCCACTACCGGGCAAACCCCTTAGAAGTATGAGTGATTTCATCTATTTATAACGAATTATTGAAAGTGTTGAATATAAAGTAGGCGCAATTTAATTTCAATTGAATATCAATTTTGTTTCACTTTTAATTTTTAGAAAGAAATTATTTGTATTCTTATCTCGGCTCGAAAACGAAATAAAATGAAACGGTTAAATCTTACAACTCAGATTATTATTGCAATGGTACTTGGAATTGTTATCGGGCAATGGTACAGAAGTACTCACTTAAATGCTGAAGATCAAAAAGCATTTGCGTCAAACATTCAGATTCTGAGTGATATTTTTCTTCGTCTGGTAAAAATGATAATTGCTCCTTTGGTTTTCAGTTTGCTTTTAACCGGTATAGCCAAATTAGGAGATTTTAAGAGTGTCGGAAGAATTGGTTTAAAAACCATCACCTATTTTATGGGAGCAACAATACTTGCTTTGCTAACCGGATTGGTAATTGTGAATGTATTTGAACCAGGAAAGGCTTTGCACTTAACTTCGTTAAATTCAGCGAATGTTATTAATTCTAACGGATTCAATATTCATGAATTTATTACTCATGTATTTCCCGATAGTATAGTTAATGTTATGGCAACAAATCAAATATTGCCAATAATTGTATTTGTAATATTCTTTGCAATAGCAACAGCTGCCATTGGAGAAAAAGGAAAGGTGATTGTTGATTTTTTTGATGCTGTTGGTCATGTGATGTTAAAAGTTACTGGCTATGTTATGAAGCTGGCACCTCTTGGAGTATTTGGAGCAACTGCAGCTGTTATAGCTCAACAAGGTCTTGGCATTCTTTCAGGCTATGCTGGAATTATACTTTGCTTCTTTGGCGGATTATTATTTTTTGTTTTTGTAATTCTTCTGGGAATTTGTCTGGTGCTTGGAATTCCATTTTTTAAATTACTATCACATGTAAGAGAACCAATGTTACTTGCATTTACTACAGCAAGCAGTGAAGCCGCAATGCCTAAAGTAATTTTAGGATTGGAAAGATTTGGAATAAGTAACCGGATTGTAAGTTTTGTTCTGCCGTTAGGATATTCATTTAATCTGGATGGAAGTATCATGTACATGATATTCGCAACCATCAGCATTGCTCAGGCTTATGCAATGGAAATTCCATTTACACAGCAAATAAGTATGATGCTTATATTAATGATTACGAGTAAAGGAGTTGCTGGTGTGCCGCGCGCCAGTTTAGTGGTAATTGCAAGTATGCTTACAATGTTCAGCATTCCGGCTGAAGGGCTTACTTTATTGTTAGCAATTGATTGGTTGCTTGATATGGGCAGAGCATGCACCAATGTTATTGGCAATGCGGTAGCTACATGTGTTGTTAGTAAATGGGAAGGTGAAAATTATAAATAGAGCTAAGGCTTTATTTATAAAATATTCGACAATTAATTACAGAATAATTCTATTTCTGTTTTAAAAATAATGACGCTAAGTTCTGAATAATTAAATCTTAGCTGGAAGAATTTTTTCTGTTATCCACTTTCCGTTAACATGCTCACCCCAGACAATTACATCTTTATTTTTTTCGTAAACACGCTTAGCTTCAAGCATCGCTTTTTTATCAACGCAACATATCTTAACTCCGTTCTTAGAACCTTTGTTGCATACTTCAATGTAAAATCCGTCTTTAAATTTTTTCGGTACTGTAGGTGGTCTTCCCATTACTTGAACTTTATTTATTTATTGTCGCAATGATATATTATTTTTTTCAAAAAATAATATATCAATTTATATACTTACAATTTTAGCTAAAACAGAAGTTAAATTGTGTTTTTAGCTAAAAACAAATGAAATTCTGCCCCAATTCCTTTTGTTTATGTTTGAACCATCATTAGTTTCTATTTAAAAAAATGAAAAATTTTAAGCATAAAACTCAAATTCAGGTTCGTTTTGCTGATATGGATATGATGGGGCATGCCAATAATGCAGTGTATTCCAGTTATATTGAATTTGCCCGTATGAAGTATTTTGATGATGTGGTGGCCGAAAAGGGAGTGTGGAGTAAGCTTGAAGGGTTAATACTTGCAAGGTTAGAGATTGACTTTCGATTACCTGTAATTTTGGGAGATGAAGTTACTGTTTATACCCGATGTGCTAGAATGGGAACAAAGAGCTTTGATATAGAGTGTATAATTGTAAGAAATTCTAATAATGTAGAAGAAATTGTTGCTGAAACTAAGGCTGTAATTGTATGCTTTGATTACAAATCAAATATAACTATTCCTGTATCTGAGGAAAGGAAAAGAAAGATAGCTGATTACGAAGGGGTAAGCTGACTTTTACTTTTTACCTTTTAAAAACTCCAAAAGGTTAAAGCTGCTGTTTTCAAAATCAAATACATCGGTCATCTGATAATAATTCTGGGGATCAATGGTATAATCATAACCAAACTTAGCCACCTCCAACTTATCACCTTCAAAATCCATTAGGTTGACAATTGACTTCATTTGTGAAACTGTAAAACATTTCTTCCCTTGAATAATTTGTTTAGCAGTTGAAATTTTTGTGCTTGAAAAACTTAAATTTTTGATGGAAGAAATTATAGAGTTCATTTCAGAATCAGTGACAACACAAACAGGAGCAACCGGAACAAGAGGGGGTAATAATGATTTTACTGTAGCATCGCCATAAGCATTCCAATCATTTTTATAAACCTGCGTGCTGAAAACCTGTTCAGCAAAATTGTAATTCTGAATATCGTAACTCTTTGTCAGATTTTGTTTCAAAAACTTCATCCGGTTCAAATCCAGTTGAATTAAAGTTGAAAGCATCATCATTTGTGCAATGCTTATGCAATTTGATAGCATAAATTGTGAAGCAGCATTCATCCGATTCATATCTCCTTGCTGATCAACAATTGGTATAACTAATATATTAAAATCATTATCACTCATTGGTAAATTGCAACCAACCAACCCTTTATAACCAATTGGACTAGGATAATTTAATTCAGGAAATAATTTAACGGGTGCGGGCGGAGGTGGTGCCTGATATTCAATAATGTTTCCATTCACAAAATCATAAAACCGAAAAGCATATGAAAGAGAATTAAAAGCATCGAAAAGTGTATAGTAATTTTGTTTATCAAAGATGTTTGGATAAACTGCATATGCAAACTGTAATCGAATACCATCGTCGTAAAAAACTGAAGCAAGCTGAAAAGCATGTTCGCTTAAAAGGCAACGACCTCTAACCCAGGTATTCAAATAATTTAATTTTAACTGATCAGTAGGTTGGGTATTTAGCTTCTTATATTGAATTTGAACTTCATCATTGCTTATAGGGGCATTGCAGTTTTGTGCTGATGCATAGAAGGAAGAAATAATCAGCAGAAAGAGAATTGCATTTTTCATTGAGTAAAAATTAAATGAATTTTTAAAATAGAAAGTTGAATCAAGTGTTTAGCGGACTTCTTAATTTCTTTGCAAAGTCAATCATTTTATCTCCAGTATTTTTAAGAATCTGAATTGAGTTTTTATTTTTCGTATAGCCCAAATTCAATTTAAAGATTATTCTTTAACCAGTTTTCTTGTGAGAATAAAATTCCCTTCACTATTTAAAACTGCAATGAAATATACGCCGGATGCAAAATCAATGAGCGATATTTTTTGTGAATCGGAGTTAATTAATTCCGTTTTCAATTTTCTTCCTGAAATATCGGTAATTAAAATTGAATGACCTTGTAAGAAGGAACTATTAATAATTAAATCATCTGATACCGGATTCGGATAAATTGAAAAATCACTTTCTTTAATATTAAATACTGAAACAGTTTGAGGATTCAGGTTTACAACGAAAGTATCGGAGAACATACAGGAGTCAACATTGGCTGGTGAAAGGTTTGTTGCTCTCATTAAAAAATGCAATAAATAATTGGGTGGTATTGGATTGTTTACAACAAAGTAGCATTTAGCAGGAACTTCAACGCCGGGGTTCCAGGCTGAGGTAATAACCTGATATTGTTGGCTATTGGTTTCTACGCTCATACCACTTGGCAACGGATCAAGAAAAACATATTTCACCAGGGGATATGCAAATCCATAATTACTTGTGTTTTTAAATACAACTCTGATCATAGAATCGGTACCAGCAACAAAGCCATCATCAGCACCCCAACTTATACTATCAGTTAATAATGTTAAGGGCACATTATTACATATGGTTATGCTTGATGCAGGGGCAAAACTCTGGAAGACTACAGTATTATTTCCGCTGTTTGGAACAGCAAGAGTATCTGTGATGATATTATAATAAATATCAGCGGGGCTGCTGAGTCCGGTCATAACAACAGTTGAGTTAGAAAAAGTATTATCGTACTTAACTACTGTGCTATTTCCCCAATTAGAAATATAAAAATTTCCTGCACCATCTTCTGCAATACCATCACAGCTGCTTAGTGATGTTGTTACTAAAGTGGAAACTGAAGAATCTGCTAACGAAACAGCTTTTATTGCAACACTTCCGCCCCAACTAACAAACACTAAGCGGTTTTGTCCTTCGTCCCAGATAATTCCGTTTGGACTTGCAGGTAATAATGATGAAGGAACAAATACATTGTATGTACTATTTGTAAAATTAATCCGATAGATTTTTTTCGCGCTGAAATCTGTAGCATACAAATTTCCGTTGTTGTCATGTGTAATTCCATTTAAGAAGGATGCACCCAAATTCAAATTAAAAATTTGAGTTCCTGACATATTGTAGCCATAAATTTTCCCGCCACAGCATGCATAAAGGTTTCCCCACGCCATTTCCAAACCATAAGGGTCAGGAGAAATTCCGGTTGCAAAAACACTTAAGTTACCTGATGCATCACGAGCGAGTATTTGCCCGTTATTGCTGTTTGATATAAAATACCTGTTCCCGGTTGGGTCGTATTCTACACTTTCAGGACCATTGTAAGTTTGAGCAACGGCAGAAATTGTTATTGATAATAAAAGTAAAATTGAAATTAAATTTTTCATTGGATTTATTTTTTGTAAAAATTTTATTTGTTGAAATAATATATCTTAAAAGTATTTATTCTCCTTATCTGTCAATATCAGGAATTACCAAATCTAACATGGCCATTACAGAAACAAGGTCGCCTATTTTTTGTCCGACTGCCATTGTTTTCATAGCAAATAAATTACTGAAATTAGGTGAGCGGTATTTTACACGATACGGATACTGTGTTCCATCACTGATTAAGTAAACACCTAATTCTCCTCGGGCAGTTTCCACTTTCTGATAATATTCTCCCTTCGGAAGTTTTATTACATTTTTTGTTTTCGCCTGAAATTCTCCTTCTGGAATTGCATCAACTAATTGTTCAAGTATTCTAATGCTTTGTTCCATTTCACGAAGGCGAACCATGTATCGCGCAAAACAATCGCCATCGGTTTCCAATATTTCATCGAACTGCAAATTCTCATAACCTTCATATGGATACCATTTGCGGATATCGCAACTCACCCCGGATCCCCTTGCAACAGGTCCTGTGCAACCCAAGGAAATTACATCTTGTTGAGAAATGTATCCTACACCCTTTGTTCTGTTTTGAAAAATGATATTGCCTGAAAGCAGATCATTGTATTCTCCGAAATTCTTTTTGAAATTGATAATGAATTGCTTCACCTTTTTCTGAAAATCAGGATGCAAATCATACATTACTCCACTGGGAACGATATAATTCATCGTGAGCCGAGCGCCACATGTATCTTCAAATATGTCGAGAATTTCATCGCGTTCACGAAAGCCGAAGAAGAAAGGAGTAACCGCACCTAAATCTAAACCGGTAGAACCATACCATAAACAGTGTGATGCAAGTCGAGTGAGTTCAGCCATCATTATTCGAATCACTTTCGCACGAGGCGGAAGTTCAACTCCTAATCCTTGTTCAACAGCAAGCGAACAAGCTTGATTATTTATGTGTGAGGAGAGATAATCCATGCGGCTTGTTACATAAATGAACTGACGGTAACTCAATTTTTCACTCATCTTTTCTATTGAGCGATGAATGTACCCGAGCTGTGGATCCACATCTTTTATCATTTCGCCATCAAGAGTAATGATGAGGTGCAATACACCATGAGTGCTCGGATGCTGAGGTCCGACATTGATAATAAATTCGCCGGTATCTTTTGTTTCTATAACATCTATCATGGCTTACAGTTCTACAATGTTTACTTCATCCATATAATCTTTCCGCAACGGGAAACCATCCCAATCATCAGGATTAAATAATCTGCGCAAATCAGGATGATGCAAAAATTTAACTCCGAAAAAATCATACGCTTCACGCTCGTGCCAGTGAGCAGTCATCCATAGATTCCTCACAGATTCGATTTCAGCATTTTCATGATTATCAATTTTTGCTTTCACAACTAATTCATGTTTGAATGAACGAGAACGCAAATGATATACAATGTTGAAATGAATTTTCCAATCAACACAACTCAAACACACCAATGAATCGAAATCGAACATTGGATTTTCTTTCAGTTCAGTGCAAACTTTTAAAACTTGCGTTGAGGAGATATTAATATTCACAAAAGCATTTTCTTCAAAAGTTGCTTCCGGAAATAAAGTTGTGAGCGTTGATTTGAGTTCTTCCTTAGTCATAAAAACATTTTATTGTTGCAGCATCGCCTGACTTTCACTTCTGATAGCTTCGCGGGTCATTCCTGATTTAATTTTTTCTTGAAGGGCAATCATTGCATGTAATAAAGCTTCGGGTCTTGGAGGGCAACCAGGAATATAAACATCAACGGGTATCACATGATCGGCACCTTTAACAACAGAATAGGTATTGTAAAAAAACGGGCCGCCTGAAATAGCACATGCTCCCATCGCAATCACATACTTTGGATCAGCCATTTGATCATATAATCTTTTTAAAACAGGGGCCATTTTATAAACTATAGTTCCTGCTATGATTATTAAGTCGGCTTGTCGTGGTGTTGCGCGTGCAACTTCAAAACCAAACCGGCTCCAATCATGCCTTGCCGATGCAGTGTGCATCATTTCAATGGCGCAGCAACTGGTACCGAATACGAGTGGCCACAACGAATTGGCGCGCGACCAGTTCATTACATCTTCTAATTTGCCTGTAAGAATTCCTCCACCCGGATTTTCATGAATCTCGCCGGGAAATGATTCTCTTAATTTTTTTACATCCATTTGAGTGCTCCTTTTTTCCAAGCGTACAATAATCCGAGAAACAAAATGAAAATGAAAATTACTATTTCAATGAAAGCAGTTATTCCCATTTCTTTATTGACAACCGCCCACGGAAATAAAAACATAAGTTCGACATCAAACACTAAAAATATCAATGCGAATAAATAATAACCGACATTGAATTGAATCCAGGATGCGCCAATGGTTGGAACACCGCATTCATAAGCCTGTAACTTCTGTAAATTTTTTGATGTTGGGGCAATCAGTTTTGAAACCAATTGCGCTAATCCGCAAAATCCGATTCCGCAAGCCATCAGCAAAATCAATGAAACATTTCCCATGTTGCTATTTTGAGTGGTCGAATTTAATTGCTGTCATCGTTATAATTCTGAAAATTTTTAACAATGATTTTATTCAGCAATTATTAATCATACAACACTCTATAAAATCATGAAAGTTCGAGACTTTGTTTTCTACATTCGCCATAAATTAAAATAGATTTTAGAATTGAAAAAATCACTGTTTCTGATTTTTATTTGTTGCTGCATTTTTTCTTCGTGCAAAGTCTATCGCTTTTTTGTTCGCAATTTTGCCAACATAACAGACTATAAATTTTTTACTGAACATTTACTCAATCATTCAAACGAACCATTTCATTTTTTTTATTCAAATAAATTTAATGCTGCAGGTAATTTAAAAGTAAAAGGTTTTGATGGCGACAGCGCAACTCTTGATTATGTAATGGAAAAATCACCTTCAGTAGCGTTTTTAATTATTCGACGCGACACCATTTTATATGAAAAGTATTGGGATAAATACAATGATAGCAGTTGGGTGGCCAGTTTTTCTATGGCGAAATCATATGTATCTGCATTAATCGGAATTGCAATTCAGGAAGGATTTATAAAAAGCGTTGACGAACCAATAACCAATTACATTCCTGAAATTAAAGACACTGCATTCAGAACAGTAACCATTAAACATTTGTTGCAAATGACCTCGGGGATAAAATTTACTGAGCGTTATTACAATCCATTCAGCGACGCAGCGAAATTTTATTACGGAACCAATCTTCGCAAATCGATTGAAGACATGAAAATTGAATATGCGCCCGGAACTAAATTCGAATACAAAAGCGGAAACCCGCAATTACTCGGTTTAATAATAGAACGCGCAACAAAAAAAACTGTGACAGAATATTTACAGGAGAAAATCTGGCAACCGATAGGAGCCGAGTTCGATGGATCATGGAGTACCGACAGAAAGAATAATGGTTTGGAAAAAACTTTTTGTTGTATCAATGCAGCCGCGAGAGACTTTGCAAAATTCGGAAGGTTGTATTTAAATGACGGAAACTGGAATGGTGTTCAGGTTGTTCCTCAAAATTGGGTTAAAGAAAGCACGACTCCTACTTTAACAGAAGGCGGAGTTAATTTTTATAAATACCAATGGTGGATTAACAGAAGCAGTTCGCACGATTTCAGTTGCGATGGGTTGCTTGGTCAGCGAATATTTGTTTACCCCGAAAAACAAATCATCATCGTGCGACTTGGAAAAAATGACCGCAATCAAAATTATTTTCAGTTGTTCGGTCAATTAATTCACTTGCTTTAATCATTAAAATCAAAAACATTTGTGCTCGTTAAATAATAAAAACATGACTAGATTTTTTTTTAGCATTTGTCTTATTCTTTTGACTTCTGGTTCTTTTTCTCAATCTTATTCTTCAAATATGATTGGTAAGTTGGATACTGTTTTTGTTCAAGACCCCAATAACAAAAACCTTGTTCATGAGTATGTTTATGATTCTGCCAAGTTTTTATATGCTGCCGGAAATTTATTGAATGGTAAAAGAGATGGAATTTGGAGAACTTATTTCGATAATCATTTTTTATTTACTGTTGAAGAATATCGAAATGGCGAAAAGGAAGGTTTCAGTTTAATGCTGAACAGTAGTGGTTACATGATGAAAGAAGAGAATTATGTAAAAGGAATTAAGCATGGACTCTTCAAAACTTATGCTTCCAACGGCAAATTGAAAATGGAGGAAAATTTTATTAATGGGATTCAGGTGGGTTGGAGAAGGACTTATTATCCTGAAGGTGGAGTTCAGGAAAATGGATATTTTAATAAAGATGGAATTCGTGACAGTGTGAATCAATGGTTTTATGGAAACGGAAAATTATTGGTACAGTATATTTATGTGAAAGGAGATATAAATGGTCCTTCAAAATCTTATTACGATAACGGAAATCTAAAAGCAGAAGGAAGTTTTAAGTCTAATTATGAAGAGGGTTATTGGAAAGAATACTACGATAACAGTAAGCTGAAAGCAGAGGGGAATTATATATCAGGTAAAAAAAACGGTTCATGGAAATTATACGATGAAGGCGGATTACCAATGAAAACCCAGGAATACAAAGACGGAACAATGATTTCAGAAAAAACAATTAACAAGTAATACCTTTCAAAAAAATTAAAACTCATTAAATGAAAAAGATTATAACATCAATCAGCATACTATTAATACCAGTATCTCTTTTTGCACAGATAACAATTAATCAGGCAGACTTACCGTCAGCAGGAAATATGTATGGTATAACTAATGAAAACGCGACTGCAACTGTTGATTATACTAACTCTGGTCCAAATCACACTTGGGATTTTACCTTTTTAACAGCTGCTTCAACCGGCATTGATACATTTTTTACCTTGTCTCAGTTACCGTCCGATTTTCAAACCTATTTTATAGGGGCTGATATGGCTGATAAATTCGGCCAAGGTGTTGGCATTGGAGGATTTTCTCTTCAAGGAGCATATACAGCCTATAACAAAAGTGGAAACGGATTTTATAACCGTGGATTCGGTGGTACTGTTCCAGGATTTGGTATAACTCTTCCATTCATTTACATACCAGGAGATCAAATGGTGAAATTTCCGTTGGATTATAATGATGCAGATCTTTCATCATCAATTGCATTTTCAGGAGTTCCGGGAGTACTTTCTATTAATCGTTCACGGAGTCGTTCGAGTTTAGTTGATGGCTGGGGAACATTACAGCTCCCTTCAGGAAATTATCAGGTATTGCGAATGAAAACTGATATTATGGATCATGATTCAGTTCATATTGATTTGCTAGGAACAGATCAGATACTTGATAATATCACTCATGAATATAAGTGGTATTCAAGTGGAAAAGGATTACCTGTTTTACAAATAAATACGAATGAAATTGGAGGAAATGAAACAGTAACACAAATTACCTATCAGGATCCTTCATTATTACCTAATTCAATTCAAACTATTCAAACAGAAAATACTGCATTGAATATTTTTCCAAATCCAGCAAGTGATTATGTATTTGTAATGCCAACAGAAAAAATGGCGAACCAAAAAATGTTGATTACTGATGTTTCAGGCAAACAGTTAGATGAAATTCCGCTTTCAACAATTGAGGTAACAACAATTGATTTAACAGGTTTTTCAGAGGGAATTTATTTCGTTAAGATTTTTAATTCTGGAAATATTCAGTCTGTTCAAAAGTTAATCGTAAATCGTTAATTACTTTGTGACTAATTAATAAGTCAGTTTATATTTTTGCCAGACCAAACTGAAAATAATATGGCAAACATTTTAATCATTGACGATGAAAAGAGCATAAGAAAAACGCTCCGGGAAATTCTTGAATATGAAAATTATAAGGTAGAAGAAGCCGGTGATGGGAGTGAAGGATTAAATCTCCTGAAGGCAAATCAATATGATGTAGTGCTGCTTGATATAAAAATGCCGAAGATGGATGGCATGGAAGCACTTGAAAAAATCAGAGTTTTATATCCTGATTTGCCGGTTATAATGGTGAGCGGTCATGGTACATTGGAAACTGCAGTTGAAGCAGTGAAAAAGGGTGCTTATGATTATGTGGCCAAACCAATGGATTTGAACCGAATGCTCATAACTGTTCGCAATGCTCTTGATAAAACAAATCTTATAACCGAAGCAAAAGTTTTAAAGCGTAAGGTTTCTAAAACCAGAGTAATTCTCGGAAAATCGCCATCGATAAAAAAGATTAACGATAAAATTGAAAAAGTTGCACCAACTGATGCAAGGGTTTTAATTACAGGAGAAAACGGAACCGGAAAAGAATTAGTGGCACGGTGGATTCATGAAAAATCAAATAGGCATGAAGGGCCAATTGTTGAAGTGAATTGTGCTGCAATTCCGGCTGAATTAATTGAAAGCGAATTATTCGGGCACGAAAAAGGTGCATTTACATCAGCAATTAAACAGCGGATCGGAAAATTTGAACAGGCAAGTGGTGGCACTTTATTTATGGATGAAATTGGTGATATGAGCTTATCTGCTCAGGCAAAAGTGTTGCGTGTATTGCAGGAAAATAAAATTACCAGAGTGGGTGGCGAAAAGGAAATTGCAATTGATGTTCGTGTAATTGCTGCAACAAACAAAGACCTTCATGCAGAGATTGCAAAAGGAACTTTCCGAGAAGATTTATATCATCGCCTTGGAGTTATACTTATACATGTTCCAACTTTAAATGAACGAAAAGATGATATTCCGATTCTTGCCAATCAGTTTGTTCAGGAAATATGTGAAGAGTATGGAATTCCGAAAAAAGTAATTACTCCAAAAGCTATTCAGGAAATGCAAAACATGCACTGGAGCGGCAATATTCGCGAACTGCATAATGTATTGGAGAGATTAGTAATATTAAGCGATGCAAAGATTACAGAGGAAGAAGTATTGACTTATGCTGTTGCACACCATGTTCGTGATCCGTTTGAAGCTATATTTAATACTCATGAGCGTTTCCAGGATTTTAAAGATTACATGGAAAAACAATTCATTGAGTTTAAATTGAAAAAGAATGTATGGAATGTTTCAAAAACCGCTGATGAAATTGACATTCAGCGCAGTCACCTATATAACAAAATTGAAAAGTATAGTTTGAAAAGAGAAGAAAGTGTGAGTTGAAAAACTGATTTTTAAAATTTGGAAAAGCATTGTTCAGAAATGAATAATGCTTTTTTTTATCTTTCAATTGAAAATGTTTGTCCTTCAATTGCCAATTCAGTTTCTCTGAAAATTTCTTTGGCCTCTGCAAGTAATGGTTGAAGATTTTCATACTTGGCAGAGAAATGACCAAGTAATAATTTTTTTACTCCAATAGCTTTTCCAATAGTTGCCGCTTGTTTAGCTGTTGAATGAAATGTCAGCACTGCTCGCTCTGCTGATTCTTCCATAAATGTTGCTTCATGATAAACAACATCGCAACCGGAAATATATTTAATCAACTCATTGTGGTAAATAGTATCTGCACAAAAAGCATAAGAGCGCGGAGCAACAGGAGGTAAAGTCCACTCATTTGATTTTAATATTTTTCCTTCCCACTCACTATCATTTCCTTTTTTCAATTCAGCAATTACCTGAAAAGGGAAATTCAATTCAGCAATTTTATCGGGATTAATTTTTCGCAAACCAATTTTTTCTTTGAATAAAAATCCATGAGTTGGAATGCGGTGTTTTACCGGAAATGAACTGATTATAAACTCATCGGTTTCCAATAAAACAGAAACTACTTCACTTATTACTTCATGAAATATTAATTGGTAAAAAAGTGTTGTGTTTGATACTGCCAATTGAAGATTAATAATATCAAGCAATCCTTTCGGACCATAAACATGCAAAGGCTTTTCTCTGCGCATTAAATGATAAGAAGTAATTAATCCAATCAACCCGAAGTAATGATCTCCGTGCAAGTGAGAAATAAAAATATGGTCGAATTTGCTTTTGCGAATTTTATATTTCGCTAATTGCATTTGAGTTCCTTCACCACAATCAACTAAAAACTGTTGTTCATGAATTTGTACAATCTGTGAAGTCGGATGCCTGCCATGAGCAGGAATAGCGGAGTTATTTCCTAAGATTGTAACTTCAAAAGGCATTTTAATTTTTAGCCTTCAATTCTCGCTCTAATTCTTCCATCATAATTAAATCACTTGCTTCCTGTTGAGTAGGAATGATAGTAAGTATAGAATCTAATTGAGATATTTTAATCAACTTTAAAACATTTTCGTTCACCTTACAAAGAATTAACGAACCATTAACTCCCTTGCAAATACGATTGGCAATAAGAATTGAACTGAGTCCTGATGAATCAACAAACCGAATTGAACTCATATCGAAAATTATATTTTTTACACCTTCTGCATTCAGCACAATCATTTCTGATTTAAGCGATGGAGCTAAAACAGAATTCAATTTTTCATCTTCTAATTTGAAAACAGAATACTTTTCTTGTTTGTCTATTGAGAACTTCATGCTGCTTAATTTGTTATTGAATCACAAACTTACATGAATAAAACGACACTTAAAATAGCGGAGATATAATGTGTGGACTATTTTTGAAATTCTTGAAGTAATTGATTCATTTAGACTAGTCGGAAATGTGTTATAAAAAACTGAATGTTGATAGATGTTTGAAACCTTTGGAAACAAATAACAGTTGATTGTGTAAAAATGGTTAATTGATTAACTGCTTTTAGGTTTGATTTGTGACACAACCGTTTAATTTCAACTTTGAAAACACTGACAATTTGCAAGTCAATAAACAATTGGTTCGCAATTTGTCAAATACTATAAACTATGGAAGCTAAATTTTCACCAAAAGTTAGAGAAGTGATTTCCTTTAGTCGCGAAGAAGCACTGAGACTAGGTCACGATTTCATTGGTACTGAACATTTGTTACTTGGACTTATTCGTGAAGGCGAAGGCCTCGCGATAAAAGTTATTAAGTCAATGGATGTTGATGTAATAATGTTAAGGAAGGCCGTTGAAGATTCAATACGCGAAAAAGGGGGGCATCAATCACTTAATGTAAGTAATCTCCCGCTGACAAAACAGGCAGAAAAAATATTAAAAATTGCCATTTTGGAAGCAAAACTCATGAAGAGTGAAACAATCGGTACTGAGCATTTAATGCTTTCAATTCTTAAGAATAAAGATTCAGTTGCTACTGAATTACTAACACGGTTTGAAGTAGAATATGAACGCTTTAAGGATGAACTCGACTTTTTGCAACAGGATATTAAAAGTGAAATGCCTGGTGAAAGCGGTGATGATGAAGGGTTTGAAGATGAGGAAAAAGCAAAATCAACCGGCACAAGCCGTAAACAAGGAGCAACAAAATCACGCACCCCAGTACTTGATAACTTCGGCAGGGATATTACCAAAATGGGTGAAGAAGGAAACCTTGATCCGATTGTTGGTCGTGAAAATGAAATAGAACGGGTTTCTCAGATATTAAGCCGTCGGAAAAAAAATAATCCAATTCTTATTGGAGAACCAGGTGTTGGTAAAACTGCAATTGTTGAAGGGCTTGCTTTAAGAATTATTCAGCGCAAAGTTTCCCGCGTTTTATATGATAAAAGAATTGTAATGCTTGATCTTGCTGCTTTAGTTGCCGGAACCAAGTATCGCGGACAGTTTGAAGAGCGAATGAAGGCTATTATGAATGAATTAGAAAAAAATCGCGATGTGATTTTATTCATAGATGAAATTCATACCATAGTTGGGGCAGGAGGTGCGACAGGTTCGTTGGATGCGTCAAATATTTTTAAACCAGCATTGGCTCGTGGAGAACTACAATGCATCGGGGCATCAACTTTAGATGAATATCGTCAGTACATTGAAAAGGATGGCGCATTAGACCGCAGGTTCCAAAAGGTTTTAGTTGAGCCACCATCAGCAGATGAGGCTGTAATAATTTTGAGCAACATAAAAGGCAAATACGAAGAGTTTCATAATGTGAATTACTCTGAAGATGCAATTAAGGCTTGTGTTCACTTATCAAACAGATACATTACTGATCGCTTACTGCCTGATAAAGCTATTGATGTTTTGGATGAAGTAGGAGCAAAGGTTCATCTGAAAAATATCCATGTACCTCAAAGTCTTTTAGATCTTGAAAAAAAGATTGAAGATGTAAAGGTTGAAAAAAATAAAGTTGTTAAGAGTCAGAAATATGAAGAAGCTGCTCGTCTTCGTGATTCAGAAAAGAAATTACAGGAAGAATTAGAAGGAGCGAAAAAGAATTGGGAAGAAGAAACAAAAGTTGCACGCTATCCTGTAAGTGAAGATGATATTGCTGAAGTTGTAGCAATGATTACTGGAGTTCCTGTAAAGCGTGTTGCACAAGGCGAAGGTGCTCGCTTATTAAAAATGAGCGAAGAATTAAAGGGAAGTGTAATTGGGCAGGATGAGGCTATTATAAAAGTTACAAAAGCGATTCAAAGAAATAGAGCAGGCCTGAAAGATCCTAAAAAACCAATTGGCTCATTTATTTTCTTAGGTCCAACCGGTGTAGGAAAAACTGAATTAGCAAAAGTATTAGCTCGTTATTTATTTGATTCTGATGATGCCTTAATCAGAATTGATATGAGTGAATACATGGAGAAATTTTCTGTATCGCGATTGATTGGAGCCCCTCCTGGATATGTAGGTTATGAAGAAGGCGGACAATTAACTGAAAAAGTTCGCCGCAAACCTTACTCAGTTATTCTGTTGGATGAAATTGAAAAGGCGCATCCTGATGTATACAGTGTTTTGTTACAAGTATTGGATGATGGTATTTTAACTGATGGTTTAGGAAGAAAAGTTGACTTCAAGAATACTTTAATCATCATGACATCGAATATTGGTGCAAGACAGTTAAAGGATTTCGGAACTGGAATTGGATTTTCAACGAATGCTAAAAAGGACTCAGCAGATTCTCATAGCAAAACAGTTATTGAAAATGCAATGAAGCGCACATTTGCTCCTGAATTTTTAAATCGTATTGATGATGTTATTGTGTTTAACTCATTGACAAAAGATCACATACATGTTATCATTGACATTATGATGAAAGATGTGTATGCAAGAGTTCAGCATCTAGGATTTGTAATGGAGTTAAGTAAACCAGCGAAGGATTTCTTAAGTGAAAAAGGATATGATGAAAAATATGGTGCCAGACCTTTGCACCGTGCAATTCAAAAATATCTTGAAGATCCGCTTGCCGAAGAAATTCTGAATTCACAAATAAAGCCAGGTGATGTGGTAATGGTTGATTGTGATGCGAAGGATAAAGAAAAATTAAAAATTACTGTAAAGAAGCAAAAAAAGTCAGAAAAATCTGATGCCTGATTAAAATAATTAAAAAGTAAAAAGGGCAATTCACGAATGTGGGTTGCCTTTTTTTATAGGTAAACTGATTCTGTTTATGAAAAATATTTTTTCAGTTTTATTATTCATCATTTCAATTAATATGGTTAGTAAGGCTCAATCTCATATGACTGAAATAAAAAATTTCGGAACAAATCCCGGAAATCTGAAAATGTATTTGCATTCACCAAATAGTACTTGGGGCAGTTCTTTAAAAAAGCCAATGGTTGTTGTTTTGCATGGCTGTTCGCAGACAGCTGAGATTGTTGCAAGACAATCAGGTTGGAACAAACTTGCAGATGAGAATGGTTTTTATGTTTTATATCCGCAACAATTATTTTATAATAACACAGCAGAATGTTTTAACTGGTTTAACAAAAACGATGTTTTAAAAGATAAAGGAGAAGTTTTGTCAATCGAAGAAATGATTTCATATACTGTTAAATCGTATTCAATTGATACTGCGCAAATATTTATTTACGGATTGTCTGCTGGCGCTGTTATGGGTGTTTCAATGCTGTCCGACTATCCGGATTTGTTTAACGCTGGCGCTTCGTTAGGAGGTGGAGCTTTTATGTGCGCATTAAATCCGTTGGAAGCAATGAGTATGATGAATCTACCTGATATTAAATCACCAGTAGAATTAGGAACTTTAGTCAAAAATCAAAATCCTGATTATAACGGAAGTATTCCCCGACTGATAATAATACACGGGGAAAAAGACTTTGTGGTGAATTATAAAAATGCAAGTGAATTAATTAAGCAATGGACCAATGTTATGGGCATTGATACAACGCCTTCAATCAAAATTGATTCTTTCAACCATGTTTCTGATTTAATTAAGTATTCGTGGCTTGATAAGAATCGAAACGAAATTATTATATTTTATTCCTTCAAAAATTTAGGTCATTCTGTTCCGGTCGATCCTGGAAATGGAAAAAATCAGGGAGGGGAAATTGGATTGTTTGCCACTGATAAAAATTTCTTCAGTACCTATTATATTGCAAAAGACTTTGGTCTATTAAGGGAATGATTGTTATAGTAAAAATCATAAACAATTTGGTAAGTATTTGGAACTTGAAATTATAGGATTCACTTTTGCGCCGCAAAAGTTTTAAAAGTGATAATTCATTTAAGCAAAAAAATATTCAGGTTGCGAGTAGTTCGGTATTTCTGTACTGCAATTACTGCTACATCTGTTGATGTATTCGTTTATTTCCTGGCTTACAATTTTGTTGTTCAAAAAAAGGACTTTCATTTATCAAATGTCATTACGATAGGAGCACCTACTATTTCATTGATGATTTCATTCTGTTTCGGTTTAGCAACAAATTTTTATCTGACCAGAAAATTTGTCTTTATAGAATCTGATCTCCGGGTACGACATCAATTCATGCGATATACAGCCGTTGCTTTA
This sequence comes from Chitinophagaceae bacterium, assembly GCA_947469485.1. Taxonomy (GTDB): domain Bacteria; phylum Bacteroidota; class Bacteroidia; order Chitinophagales; family UBA10324; genus UBA10324. The sequence continues at coordinate 53,435 of CANIPU010000007.1, forward strand.
GGCGCACTCGTATTGAATTATTTTCTGATGAATTTTTTAATTAAAGAATTTCAATGGTATCCGACTTTGGCCAGAGCTACTGCCGCAGTAAGTATTGGGGTAATAAGTTTTGCAGTACATAAAACATTTTCATTCACAATTAAGAATGAAGAAGAAATGGAAGATTAGAAGTTGTTTTATAAAATACTCTTCTCTAACAAAATAAATTCCAAAGGTTTTTTAGGTATTCCAAATCGTTTGTCATGCGATGGAAACGGTTTTTTTACACCGGTATTCTTATATCCGTGTTTGATATACCAATTGACCAAAACACTTCGGTCAGTTATAACTGACATATATACCGCTGAACAATTAACAGCTTTTGCTTGAACTTCAGCTTCCTTCATCATGGCTTTACCTATTCCCATTCCCTGTAATTCCGGTGATACGGTAAGCATTCCCAGATATAATTTATAGCCATGTTTTTCTAAGTGTACACAACAGATTATTCGATTTTCATTGTCAGTGTACTTTAAAATCATGGAATCCTTTTTTTTAATAAATTCTTTTAATCGTTCTTCATCAACACGAATTCCGTCTAATAAATCAGCTTCTGTGGTCCATCCGATTTTTGAAGATTCTCCACGGTAAGCTGAGTTCACCAAAGTATTCAATTCGGCAACATCTGAAATTTTTGCCTTCGATATTTTCATTTTAGGATCTACTGTAATTTTCATACTTCTTTAATGCAATTTTAATAATCTATATATCTCAGTCTTATCTATTTCAACAACATCACCACTATTCATTTTTTCTACTGTCAGGTTTTCAATTTTCCATCTTATTAACCGTAAAGTTGAAAAACCAACAGCGGCTGTCATTTTTCTTACTTGATGATTCTTTCCTTCGGTCAAAGATAGCTCAATCCATGAGGTCGGACTGTTTTTTCTGAAACGAATAGGTGGAATCCGTAAAGGAACCATGGGTTCATCAACCAGAAATTTTGATAAAGCTGATTTAGTCTTGTGTCTTTCTCCTCTTACATTTATGGCAAGCCCTGCTTCTAGTCGTTTCAATGCTTCATCAGAAATAATTCCTTCTAACTGTGCTAAATAAGTTCTGACATGCGAGTTTTTTGGGTCTAACAATTTATTGTTGAGCGATGTGTCGTTTGTTAGAATCAGCAACCCTTCGGTGTCCTCATCAAGGCGACCAACCGGATAAACATCTTTTGGAAATTCAAATAGTTCCTTGAGAGTATTTTTGCCTTCTATTGGTGAAAACTGGCATAAAACACGAAATGGTTTGTATAAAATGAAATATCTGAATAATTCGGCACGCTGTATTTTCTCTTTTATCATCGTAATTACTTTAAACTAAAATTTCTATTCTCCGAAATATCAAATTACTTTGCCACTTAAACTGTAAACAATAAATGATTAACAAAATCTTCAAACTCTCCTTTTTAGCCCTGTTTTTTTCTTTTCAATTAGTTAATGGTCAACAAGCACCTCACAACTGGTTCCTGCTCGATCCAAACACTGATTCAAACAAAGGTACTGCTGCCAATGCATCTTATGACAAATTGCTTCAAGGAAAAACCGGAACTCAGGTTATTGTAGCTGTAATTGATGGTGGAGTTGATGTATCGCATCCTGATTTTGATGGAAGTATATGGACCAACGAAAAGGAAATAGCTGGAAACGGTATTGATGATGATAAAAACGGATATATTGATGATATTCATGGGTGGGATTTCATTGGAGGAAAGGACGGGACCGATGTAAATCAGGATAATTATGAACTTACCCGCGTTTATCGTGATTTGAAAAAGAAATATGGTAACGGGGTTAACGGAGGCGACCAAAAAGAATATGAATACTTTTTGAAAATTCAATCTGAATTCAATGAAAAAATTGATGATGGAAAAAAAAATCTGGACTTCTTCACCAATTTGTGTAATTCAGTTGATGATATGGTAAAAGATTTAGGGAAAAATCCATTTACATCTGAGGATTTGAAAAACTATAATCCAACAGATAATAAGTTGATGATGGCAAAAATATTTTTGAATGCTTATGCTCAGCAAACCGGAACTCAGGATTATCAAAGTGTGATTAATGAAATGAATGAAGGAAAGAAGCAATATGAAAGTATGGTCAACTATGGTTATAATCTTGATTTCGACCCTAGAAATGTGGTTGGAGATAATTACTCCGATGTAAATGAGAAAGGATATGGAAACAATGAAGTAAAAGGGCCTGATGGATTACATGGAACTCATGTTTCAGGCATCATTGGTGCAGTTCGCAACAACAATTTGGGAATGGATGGAGTTGGAACTAATGTAAAAATTATGGCAATCCGTTGTGTTCCTGATGGTGATGAAAGAGATAAAGATGTTGCAAATGCCATTCGATATGCTGCTGATAATGGAGCAAAAATTATTAATATGAGTTTCGGAAAAAGTTTCGGCTATAATAAAACTGCTGTTGATGAAGCTGTAAAATATGCTGTTTCAAAGGATGTTTTGATTGTTCATGCTGCTGGTAACGATGGAAAGAATAATGATAAGTCCGATAATTTCCCTAATGATAAATTTGATGATGGCTCAGGTTATGCAGCAACATGGATTGAGGTAGGAGCAAGTGGCCCTGATGGAAGCGCAGCACCATTTTCAAATTATGGAAAATCAGGGGTAGATATATTTTCTCCTGGTATGGAAATTTATTCAACCATTCCTGATGGAAAATACATAAATGAACAAGGTACCAGTATGGCATCTCCTGTTTGCGCAGGTGTAGCAGCAATTATTCGGTCTTATTTTCCGAACTTAACAGCAGTGCAGGTAAAGCAGGTATTACTATCATCAGTATACAAACCATCTGGAAAATTTATTTTACCTGGGTCTGATAAAAAGAAAACGAAGTATAGTAAAATTTGTGTGAGCGGCGGAATAGTAAATGCATACAAAGCTGTGCAGACTGCAATGAATATTAAATAGTAAAATTTTGAAGAACCAAGAATGAAGAGAATATTCTCTTCATTCTTGGTTCTTTTTATTTTTACTTAATACCAAGCCACCTTCCAATATAAGTTGAGTTTGAACCATCGCGGAATACTCCTGCATTGGCAGCTTTTATATCTTCAATTGAATAGAAAGCCGACACATCATGCAGGCCAATCAGTTTAACAACCTCTTTAACATTTTTTCGTTTTACCACCATATAAATCATTTTTACAGGCCCCTTTGCACCATGAGCATCAACAATTGTAACTCCGTGTTTTGCTTCAACCAGCGCTTTTATTAATTCTGCAGAATGTTTATGAGTAATGATTCGGACAACCTGTAAACCAAGAGCAATTTTTCCTTCCACTACTAAACCTATATATGTTCCTGCTGCAAAACCTCCTGCCCATCCTATATAACAGGCAAAGTTGTTCAGATTCTTCATCACCTGACTTACAACCACAATCCAGATTAGTACTTCAAAGAATCCAAGAATAGGGGCGAGTTTTCGATACCCTTTGCCAACCATAAGGTTGCGCATTGTACCAAGGGTAACATCACATATCCGTGAAAAGAATATCATTAAGGGTAATCCAATCCAACTGTAATAATCAAACCCCGCACTAATCTGCATTAACATTTTTTAAATAAATTATAAATGAAAATTTAAAGGTCAAAAATAGCCTTACTCAAACCCAACCAGTAATAAAAATTTGATTGGCCTTAACTAATTCTTGTTTATAGTTCAGCAAATAGTTCTTAAAAGAGCACAAAAAAAAACCGCCCCGATGAATCGGGGCGGTGCAAGAATTTGGGTATTGTTCTTTATCTTCTTTTAAGAAGTTGAACGGTGTTAATTAGTGTGCGAGTTCAACTCTAACAGCATTTAAACCTTTTTTACCTTTCTCAACATCAAAAACCACTTCGTCGCCTTCGCGAATGTCAGCTTTTAATCCTGATACATGAACGAAGATGTCTTCGCCTGTTTCTTGATCGCAAATAAATCCAAATCCTTTGGAGTTATTGAAGAACTTTACTTTTCCTTTTTTCATTTAATTTACTTTAAAAATTATTTAATGGTGCAAATGTAATCTTTAAAAGCTGAGTAACAACAATTATTTCAGTTTTCCTTTAATAGATAGTCAAAAACAACAAAAAAGCCGTTCTTTTTGAGAAGAACGGCTTTTGCATTATTAAATATTTTGATATTTACCAGATCGCAACACGCAAGCTATCCTCACGATACATTGCATCTCCCGCTTTAACATTAAACGCAGTAAAGAAATCAGCCATGTTAGTGATTGGCGCAATGCCACGAACCTGGGCAGGTGAGTGATAATCTGTTCTTAATCTTGAAATCAAGGCATCAGGACGAATGTTGTTTCTCCAAACTCTTGTCCATGAAATAAAGAAACGCTGATCAGGCGTATAACCTTCCATTTTAGCTGTATCCTGACCTTCCTTTGTTTTTTTGAAAGCAGAAAAGGCAATCATGGCTCCACCTAAGTCAGCAATGTTTTCTCCCATGGTTAAATCAGGATTAACATGCATTGAATCCAACAAGGTATAAAGCAAGAATTGATTTCCTAGTTTCTTTGCTTTTGAATCAAAGTTTGCTTTATCGTCAGTGCTCCACCACATTTTTAAGTTTCCGTCGCCATCATACTGGCAGCCCTGATCATCAAAACCATGTGTGATTTCGTGGCAGATAACTGCGCCAATTCCACCATAGTTTATGGCATCATCAGCATTGGCATCAAAGAAAGGTGGTTGTAAAATTCCGGCGGGGAAAACGATTTCGTTATTCGCAGGATTGTAATAAGCATTAACAGTTTGCGGACTCATTCCCCACTCAGTGCGGTCAACCGGTTTACCGATTTTGTTAATCATGTAATTCCATCCCCATTCGTTTGAACGCAACACATTGGCTACATATGAACTACGGTCAATTGTAAGCGCTGAATAGTCGCGCCACTTATCAGGGTAACCGATTTTGCGGGTTATTTTATCAAGCTTGGTAGTTGCTTTGGTTTTGGTGCTATCGTTCATCCAGGTATTTGATTGAATGCGCTCACGGAAAGTAGCTATCATGTTATCAATCATTTCGTTCATCCGCTTTTTAGCTTCAGGAGTGAAAGCAGTTTTTACATACTCTTCACCCAATGCTTCACCCATGTTGCCATCAATGTTATTCAACACCCGCTTCCAGCGAGGTTGCATGCTCTTGGTTCCGTTCAATGCTTTTCCGTAGAAATTAAAACTCTTCAATGCTAAAGAATCGCTTAAGTAACGGGCATTAGTAATAATTACATTCCAAGCTAAATAATCTTTCCAAACATCCAATGGAGTTTTTTTCATTTGGGTTTCAACTAACTTAAAGAAAGCAGGCTGACCACAAATAATAGTATCAACTGTAATTCCTAACTCAGACAGATGACCTTTCCAGTCAATTGAAGGATTGAATTTTTGCAAATCAGCAACAGTCATTTTGTGATAAGTTGCATAAGGGTCGCGCATTTCAACCTGACTCATGCTTGCACCAGCAAGAGAAGTTTCGAAAGCCATAACCTTAGCAGCTTTAGCTTCTGCAGTTGCAGCATCACTTCCTCTTTCCATTAAAATTGAAGCAATTAATGCAACATACTGAGCGCGCAATTCCACGCTCTTTGGGTCGGTGCGGAAATAGTAATCTTTCTCAGGCATTCCTAAACCGCCTTGAGCAACAAACACAGCAATCTTACTGCTATTCATATCATCCTGACCAGCATATACTCCATATAAAGGACCAGAGCCGTTGCGCATTTCGTGCGCAATTACACTCATCATTCCTTTAATATCTTTTATGCCATCAATCATGGCCAACTCTTCTTTCAATGGTTCAATGCCTTGCTTGTTCAGACTAACTGAATCCATACCGGTGAAATAAAAGTCACCCACCTTCTGGCGATTGCTTCCTTTCTCGGTCTTTGTATCAGCAGCAGCTTCATCTAAAATTTTGTGCAATATTTCGTAACGCATTTTATCCACTTCGTTGAACGAACCCCAGCGAGCTTCGTCGCCCGGAATTGGATTGTTTTTCATCCATCCTCCATTTACATACTGGTAAAAGTCGGTACCGGGATGCATGGTTGTGTCGAAATCAGCCGCGATTAAAACCGGCTTCGCTGTTTCAGTTGGTTCGCCCTTGTTACCGCAGGCAGCAATGAATAAGGCAATAGCCAGCATGGGGAGAGTGGCTTTTAAAAATTTTTGCATTGTTTGTTTTGATTAATTTTTTAAGGGTGGCAAATGTAATAGGGAAATTTAATTTGAGATGATATACTGATACTTATACACATTTAGGGCTTCACAAACAGTGCCTTCAATTCAGTGGCATCGTCTACCTTCATTCGGCCCGATAATATTAACCTCAACTGCCGGCGGCGCAAGGCACCATCATACAGTCGCTTTTCATCGTCAGTAACTGGGGTTATGCCTTCTACCTCAATGGGTTTGTTGGCTTTATCAATGGCAACAAAAGTGTAAAAGGCCTCGTGCGTTTTTATTTTAGTGAGGTCGGGCATGCTCTCGGCAAACACTTCAATATATACTTCCATACTGGTTTTGAATGCACGCACCACTTTTGAGTGAATGGTTACAAGGTCGGCAAGCCGAATTGGATTTTGAAACGAGACATTATCAACTGAGGCGGTTACAACAGTGGCATGTGTGTGCTTGGTGGCTGCAATGGCCGAACAAATATCCATCCAGTACAGAAGGCGGCCACCGTGCAGGTTGCCAAGAATATTGGTATCGTTCGGGTGAACGAGTTCGGTCATAACAGTAAGCGATTCGGATGGAGTTTTCATTTGTTCAATTATTTCGGTTGCAAATGTAGGGAGAAAAAAAATTGATAATTGATAACGGAGAATTGATTGAAAGGGCAGAAAAAACAATTGAAATAGATTATTTCAATTTTCATTACCCACTTTCCATTATCAACTGCTTATTACATTCGCCATCGAAAATATTTTTAATGATAATCATAACTGGTGCTGCAGGTTTTATTGGTTCATGCCTAGTGCGAGGATTAAATGATGCAGGATTTTATAATCTTGGTTTGGTTGATGATTTTTCGTCGGACAGAAAGAAAGATAACTACTCAGGAAAAAAATTCCTGAACATCATTCAACGGTCAGAATTTATTGACTGGTTTGATTTACAGCATGACTCCATTGATTTTATTTTTCATTTAGGAGCAAGAACAAACACAGCTGAGTTCAATGTCAGGTTGCTGAACGATTTGAACCTGGATTATTCGAAAGAAATTTTTATACGATGCGCGAAGTATCAAATTCCGGTTGTGTACGCATCAAGCGCAGCTACTTATGGAGCAGGTGAATTTGGATATGATGATGACCATTCAATCATTCCTTCATTGCAACCACTGAATCCATATGGAGTTTCGAAAAATGAATTTGATAAATGGGTGTTACAACAAAATCAGTTACCACCCTTCTGGTGCGGCCTAAAATTTTTTAATGTGTATGGTCCGAATGAATATCACAAATCACGAATGGCGAGTGTTATTTTTCATGGATACAATCAGCTAAAGGAAGAAGATAAAATAAAACTCTTCCGTTCACACAAAACAGAATATAAGGACGGAATGCAGCAGCGCGATTTTATTTATGTGAAAGATGTGGTGGATGTTTTGCTCTGGTTTTTCAACGAACAAAAACACAACGGCATTTACAATCTCGGAACCGGCGAGGCACGAACTTTCATTGATTTAGCCAACAGTATTTTCACTGCGCAAAACATGAGACCCGAAATTGAATGGACAGATATTCCAACCGATATTCGTGACAAGTATCAATATTTTACTGAGGCAAAAATGCAGAAACTCAGAAGCATAGGTTATTCAAAACCATTTACAACTTTGGAAGAAGGAGTGCAAGATTATGTGTTGAATTATCTGGAAGGGAAGAAAATCCGGTAATAAAAAAACAAACAGAAATTGGTATTCAGCTCGAGTTTATTTCTGCTTTATTTCTTTCCTGTTTTTCTGATTGCGTATTTATTAACTCCTGTAAAGTTTAAGAATTACACCATACTTGTTGCAAGTGTTTTGTTTTATGCATGGGGTGCGCCGAAATTTATTTTCGTTTTGTTCGCAGTGTTGGTTGCTGATTATTTTCTTGGAAACAAAATTTATGAATCGGAGGGAAGAAAGAGAAAGCTTTACCTTATCATTTCAATTCTTATAAATGTTGGAATGCTGTTGTACTTCAAGTATTCAAATTTTTTTGTAGAAAACCTGAATGATGTACTGCATCTGTTCAATATTGAAAATGTAAGCTGGACGAAGGTTGTTTTACCCATTGGTATTTCCTTTTTCACTTTTCAGGAAATGAGTTACACTATTGATATTTATCGGGGTGAGCACAAGCCGCTGAAAAAGTTTACCGATTACATGTTATTCATTTTTATGTTCTCGCACCTTATTGCAGGACCAATAGTTACTTATCACATTCTTGCCGATGATATTGTTGACCGCCGCCATCAACTCAACAACGATTACCGCTTGCTTGGTTTGTATCGTTTCATTATTGGTTTAGCTAAAAAAGTTTTGATAGCTAATGTGTTAGGTGAAGTGGCTGACGATGTTTTTAAACTACAACCTGCAGAAATAAATTCAACAACTGCATGGCTTGGAATTACTGCTTATACTTTTCAACTGTATTTCGATTTCTCCGGCTATTCTGATATGGCAATCGGTATTGGTAAGTTTCTCGGATTCAACTTTCCTGAAAATTTTAACAGTCCATACATTTCACAAAGTATTACTGAATTCTGGAAGCGTTGGCACATGACACTCAGCAGCTGGATGAAAAATTATTTGTACATCCCGCTCGGCGGAAATAAAGTTTCTGTTACAAGAATGTTTTTAAATCTCTGGATTGTTTTTCTCATCTCAGGTTTCTGGCATGGAGCCGAATGGACTTTAATCGTTTGGGGCGCCTATCACGGATTTTTTATTGTGCTAGATAAATTATTTCTGATTAAACTTTTAAAACAAATTGGGAAAATTCCGCGAACCATTTTCACTTTCATTGTTGCCATGGTTGGATGGGTATTTTTTCGTTCTTCAGATTTGTCGTATGCGATCGGTTTTATAAAAAAAATGTTTTTATTTCAGTTCAGTTATCCTGAAATTATTTATTCCAATCGTTTTGAGTTTACGATGGTACTTGCCATTATTTTTTCGTTCGCGGCATTATCTGGTAAAACTGCACAATGGCAATGGAAAGGGTTAAATATTTCAAGCAGTAATTTCGTTTTAACTGGAAGAGTGATTCTTTCTATTTCGCTTTTCATACTTGCATTGGCAGATATTACTTCATCGGGTTTTAATCCATTTATCTATTTCAGATTTTAACCCATGAAAAAATTAAACTTCAAAGTCATTCTTCTTTTCCTGCTGATTGCTGTGATGGTTCTTCCGTTGGCTGAAAAAATATTTCATTTCTCTATATCAAAGTTGGCTGATTTAAAAGGTGCTTATGTTAAACCTGTTTGTCCGCAATTGAATTGGAAGAGTTTTTTCAATTTTGAAATGCAAGATAGCCTAAGTGCTTATATCGAAAGTGAAGTAAGCAACAGAAATGCACTTGTGCGATTACGAAATCAAATTGCATTCACAGTATTTGATGAAACAACCAACAGGGAGATTGCAGTCGGAAAGGAAAATTACCTGTTTGAAAAAATTTATTTCGATGCATACAATAAAAAACTGACTGCTTCTGATTCCTCTGAGATTTATAAAAACACAGAAAAACTTTCTGATGTTATTGATTCTTTGAAGGTAAGAAATATTGATTTGGTGGTTGTGTTTGCACCTAGCAAGGTTTCAGTCATGAGAGAATATGTTCCTGAAAAGTTTTTTTATAGATATGATGGTCTGGATATTAAATATAAAACATGTGCCGATGCATTAAACAGGAGCAAAATTCCGTTTATTGATTTCAATAGTTATTTCATTTCAAAAAAATCAAAATCCAATTACCCAGTCTTTACAAAGGGAAATGCGCATTGGACTTTTTACAAAGGTTGTGAAGCCATGGATTCAATTGTTTCTTATATCACATTGCACTTTAATATTCCTTTCTGGCAATATTATTTGCTGGATTCTGATCCTGTCGATTTGCCTCAATTTCAAGACGATGATTTAAGTTCCACAATGAATTTATTGAATTCAATGAAAGATAAGAGTTATCAATATCCCAATTTCGTTTTAACTGACACCACTAAATGTACAAAGCCTGATGTTTTGTTAATTGGTGACAGTTTTGGGTGGACACTTATATATTCGAGTCTTCCGCATAAAATATTCAGTCGAAATTTTAAATTCTGGGATTACAATCAAAGTGTTTGGAGTGAGTATTTTGAAAAAGCAAAGCCTATTGGCGAATTTGATTATAAAGCTGAAATTTTAAAGAACAGAGTAATAATTATTATTGAAGGAGGATTGCATTACAATAATATCGGACACGGATTTATTGAGCAGGCTTATAAAATATTTCACTCGGAATTAGAATAAAAAAAGCCTGAATTTTTGATTCAGGCTTTTTATGCGGAGAGAAAGGGATTCGAACATTTTCTGGAATGCTTATCTATCAAGCATTTCAGAGAGTATCTCCAATGAGGTGTCCGAATAGGTATCTGACTAAAAATTCTTCACCACCCTGTAAAGCCCCTTCTTTCCTTGCTTTGCAAAGATATTTATTTTCTGATAGTTGATTAATTGACCGCAGTAATATTTATTGAATGGTTTTGCAAAACCTTCTGCAATCATCTTTTCATTTATGCAACTTCCGTCAGGAAGGTAAACATAAGCCAAGGTGCGACCATAAACATCAGTTGAATTTGATTGCTCTATTGCTATTGTGCAAGGCATTTCATGCTTTGTAATTGTCAATAGATAGTTAAGTGATAACCTACCCAACTTCATCAGCAATTGACCTGCAAGGTGGGTTTCTCTTTCATCCTGTAAAAGCTTGCTGCACTTCTTCAATTCAGGTGCATCAATTCCATTCAAGCGGATTTCTTTTTCCTCTTTTGTGAAAATATTTTGAACAATTATTGAGTCACCATCAAGCACTTTTTTGATGATGCAATGAGTTTCAAGTTTTAGGTTTTCTTTTTCGTTCATAAGCGTTGATTTGAGAGGGGAATTCAAAAATTAAGGGTTATATTCTCCTTATCTTTGCATTAGTAAAATCAGGTGTTATAAAAGCAATATTCTGACCTTACAAAGATACCAAATTTTAAAAATTTAAAATCAATATACAATGGCAAAACAAACCGGATTAGTGCGTTACACTGGAACAATGGGTGGTGTAAGACACTTTAAAATCAAAGGACTGCAAGGAGACTTCGCAGGAATCGCAGGCGGACCCTCCGCAGAACAAATTAAGAATGACCCAGCATTCATAAGAACTCGTGAAAACATGAAAGAGTTTGGTGGTTGTGCATCGGTTGCAAAAACTGTTAGAATTGGACTTGCATCAATTTTGAAGCAAATGGCTGATTCAAGAATTGCAGGAAGAATGACTGCAATCATGAAAAAAATTCAGTTGGAAGATACAGCCAACCCAAGAGGTCAAAGGGCTATAACTGTTACGGCAAGTACTTCAACCCTTGAAGGACTTGACTATAATAAAAACATCAGTCTTGCAGGTGTATTTAATGCTCCTTACACTTTGACAAGTACAGTAGCAAGAGATTCTGCAACATTTACAATCCCTGCATTCAATCCAGGCAATTACATTACTGCTCCATCAGGTGCAACTCACTTTCGCTTAGTGAATGCAATCAATGTAGTTTCAGATTGGAAATACAATCCTTCTACTACTGAATACGAAGCAACTGACCCAACTCTAAGTGAGTTGAATGATGTGCAATATTCAGGTTATCTTGATTTGAGTGCAGTGACTGCAAATACTGTAATCACTACAACTTTGCCGGGTTCACCTACAATGACTGCAACAGTCAGCGTAATGAATAATATCGGTATCGAGTTCTATCAGGCGGTAGGTTCAGATTATTACTTGTTCTCTGCTGGAAATGCTCTTACCTGTCAAGAGTTGTTCTAATTCATAGTTGTTATAATTGTTGAAAGAGTCCCCTGCCAAAACAGGGGATTTTTTTTGCGCATACTTTTTTCATCTATTCTGTCGAATCATATCTGACTTATGGTGGGCTTATTCCTTCCTTATTATTATTTCACTTCCAACCAAACAAATAATTTCAAAAAGAAAAAAAACAAAAAAAGAAAAAAGCAACTGCGTAACTCTCTCTAAAAATTCTGATGCTATTTGTCAAGGTTTTTGGAAAAAAAATTTCTACAAAAAAAAATCAATCAGCACTTAAATTATTTTTTCAAAATTCACTTAAACCTTTACTAATAAGTGCGGGTGGCTTGCGCTAAGAATTTTTATTTTTTGGAGCAGTTGTTTTTTTTTATTCCAAAGTCAATTTTCATTTTGCTAAATCAGCGCTTGAAACATTAGGAAGAACTTTGATGGCGAGACCGCTTGATGCAACTATTTTTTCTACTGCTGTTCGGTCACAATTAAATCCCGGTTGAATTTCGATTGGACGAAAGATTGCCCATTCGCTTACAAAGTCTAATTCAATGAATGGAATGGTCCCATTATGCTGTATTGAAAAAGGAAAGTAGTAATCGGCGGAATCTTTCTTAATAAGAAAACGAGATTCAAATTCATCTTGAAAGCATTTTGAAATATAGAAGGAACCAATCTTAGAAAGTGAATTAAAAACAAATGGTTTACCGAAACGGGATTCAATCCTGTCATTCAATTTATGCAACAGGGATTTCCCTTCCATTGATTTTGCATTTTGATAAAAGACTTGCCTGAAATCGCGATGTGATGTTTCAATTTCAAAAATCATTTTAACTCCTGTTCCAGCATGACCGAAATGATTCCACATACCGCGTTTTAGGTCAATACCCACTTCTTTGTTTTCTGTTACAGACAAATAAAATAATTCGTTCATCAGATAATCATCATAAGTGCCGCCCCGATAAGGTCTTTCGAATCCTGTTACATTCAAGTCATCATAGAACAGTTTAAATTCCCAATCATCCTTTCTTTTTATTGTAGAGGTCAATCTAATTTTCTGCTTTGATAAAATTGATTCCAATGCGATAAGGTCTGTGAAGTGAGCATATTGACCAGAAGGGGCAACTGGAAAATAATTATCGTAGATAATATTTGTCAGAGAGGAATCAATGGGTTCACCAATGCCCGTGTTTCCAATGTATTGAGGATAGAATTTTATTTGACTGCCGTTAATCAGCGGACAACCTTCTTCAATCAATACTGCATTTACTAATTCTACCAATTCATTAAGCAGTGTTTTATTCAGAGCATCTGCTTCTTTTTTTAATTGGGCATATCGTTCTTGTCGTTCAAAAAAATCATTCATGTTTAAAAAAAGTAAAGGTAATTATTTGAGCGGTGCAGGAGCAAGTGAAAGGACTGAAAAGAGTGGAACGATTGCAGTGGATGGAATGAAGCTGTTCTGGTTGTTGCGTGTGTTGCGGATGTTGCAGTTGCATTTTCTGCAACAAAACATCCAACGGTAGGGAGGCAATAACCGAATAACGAAATGAAATTGAGGGTTTGCATCGTGGAAGGAATGGAAGGAGTTTCTCTTGCTGTGCTGCTGAAGTGTGTGAAATGAATGAAGTGAAGCAGAGAGGAATGAAGTGGAATGAAATGGAGCTACGCGGAATGGAATGAAACGGAGTGACGAATGGATGAACGAAAAGAGTGAACACACTGAAGCTTGGTGTATTTGTATTTCCCTGTATTCTTTTTGTATTCCTTTTTGTATTCAACCTGCGGTGCTAAAAAAGCAACAGCAGGTAAAACAGCCCTGAGCAAGCCAGTGGAAGAGTGGCTGCAACGCTTTGCAGACACTGAGCCGCGAGCCGACGCGAGTGCGAACGAGGCGCCGACACAAGAGCACGAAGAATGAGGGCGAGTGGCGGCTGCTTAAGCAAGGTGGCTGGCGTATGTTTTTGTTTTGAAGCGAGTGGAAAAATTTGCTTTTACCTTTTCAAAAAAAATAATTCAATAGCAAATCGCAGTGATACAAAAACTATGACAGCCCCGCAGCCGAGTGAGCGTAGCAGGCGAGCAAAACAATGGTGGCGGTGGACTGTGAGCTGAGTGCATGAAGCGCAGCGGAGGGCACTGAGCTTGCAGGACACGATAGCCACCTATGAAGACGATGCCTGAGCTGCAAGGAGTGTGACAGCTTTGCGAAGCAACCCGAAGGGCATAAGATGAACAGTAATACAATAAAAAATAAAAGAAAAAATTACTGTTTAACTTATGAGCTGGCGCATCTACTTGCCGATGGCTGAGGATGAATGCCTATTTACCTGCTGGGGCTTTGAGCCGTGCCGGATTGCATTTAGAATGAAGTGGAGAATGCTTAGTAAACAGGTGCGAAGCACACCAATTATTTTATTTTTTCAAAAGCGCTTCTTCCATAACATCTCTACCCAAAAAATAATCTTCAACAAAATCCCAACGCTCAACCTGCGAAAGTTTTTGTCTAAAGAAATAACTCATTAACTCCATTGAAACATCATGTCTCCTTTGAACATCACTTATTACTTCATTTTTATATTTAGAATTACTTAGAAAATTAATTTTTTGAGGGTCATTTATACGAATAAATAATTGAGGAAATTTTCCGCCACTTATTTTATAAGTAGCCAATTCAAAAACTTCAAGTAAGTATGCAACTTTAACTCGGTCACTAATATCACCTTTAGTGATTCTAAAAAAACCTGAGTATTGTAACCCTTCTATGCCGTCAAAGAGTGCAAGAAATATTCTCATCATTTTCTGGCTCATTTGATTCAGAGCAGTATTTATAACACGGTATTTCTTATTCTCTCCTACACCCTTTGACTGTAAAAATTTTAAAGTTTTTGCCGGTTGATTATTTGTAAATATTGAATTCTGAGTTTCGGAATATAGAACAATTAACAAATCACTTAATCTTGAAAATATTTTTTCATTAATCAAATTTGCAAAAGGTGAAACCGCTTTTGACTGCAACTGTTCTTTAAACTTATTCACAATCTGTTCTTTAGAGAAATATCCCCCTAATGAAACAAGGGTTCTTTCAATAAGCAACAAGTAAATTTCAAATTTGCGGCGTGAGGTATTCAGCGATTCAAAAAAATTAACTTCAATATTCAATAGAGGATCAATCTCCGGAAAAAGCTCTCGGTTAAAATATTTGTATTTAAGTGAAGGAAAGCTTTCGTTTAAAAAGTGTTTTTCCCAAATCAGGTCTAGTTTCAATTTGATAAATCTCGAATCATCAGGTTCTTCCCTTAGAATAACAGCACCATTCGCAAGTTTAGTAGTCTTCTTAAAATATGATTGCCTTGGAATTTCTTCAACAAAAGAACCAAACTTTTCAACCATGTTTACCAAATCATTTGAAGAAATAGCACCATATACGGTCGTAAATAAACTTTTTGGACGAACGATTAAAACATTATAACCATACTTTTCTATTAAATCCTTTTCAAGTACAAGTAAAGCACTTTTAACTTTTTGTTCAACTTGATCATCTTTCTTATCAGCGAAAATGAATCTGAAATCTTCAATTGAAACCAGCATATTTCTATTTTGCTTCAATTGATATAATTTATTAAGTTTTTGCAAAACAAGCGTTACCTGATATTGACGAATTGCAGATAAACCATAAAGGGAATTTGCATATTTTAAATCTTTTTCGTTAAAATCAATTATGGCATTCCCTGTCGAATTTGGTTCTCTTGCCACTCTACCTATTTCTTGAATATAGTCTGATAAACCGCCAGAAGGAGCATGATGATAAACTGTATTTATTCCTTTCACATCAACACCCATTCCAAATGCTTTTGTTGCTAAAACAGCAAGAATTCTATTTTCTTTAAATGCAATTAAAGTTGCCTTTCGATTGTCTTTATCAATTTCAGAATGGTAACTTCTAATTAACGGTTTTATGTTTTCATCACTGTTATATAATACTTCATTAACTTGACTTTTATATGGGAAGTAAGCAATTGATTTAGTCTTTTTCTCAACAAATTTTGCTATCTGCTCTTTTGTTTTATTTAGCTTGTCCAGATCATGATCTGTAGTAATTAACTTTCGAATATTAAAAAGGATTTCTTCTCGCTTTACCTTTCCTATGAAGACTTCGCAATATTCCATATTTAAGCTCTTAATAGTTTCATTTACCATATCATCATTTCCACCATAAACTGCTGTTGCTGTTACAGCAATAACAGGGAAACGATAAGTTTTTCTTTTGTTACCAGCTAACCCTTTTATTGAACTACCTCGTCTTAATTTTCTAATATAATTTCCAAGGAACCAATAATCAACCCTAAAATCCCTGCCCCAAGTTGTAACCAAGTGCGCTTCATCAATTACCAATAACCCAATATTTCTTTCACCAATGAATGTTTTTATATCATAAGAAAGTAATAATTCAGGTGACATATAAAGCAAACTGACTTCTCCTGATTTTGTTTTTTCAATTATATCTTCTCTTTCAATCAATGATAAATCAGAGTTAAGAAATTCAACTTTATTAAATTTTCGATCACTTTTAAGGGCTGAAACCTGATCTTCCATTAATGCCTTTAAGGGAGAAACTATTATTGAAACAGGTGAATCTTTCTCGTTCTCAGAAAGAAAAATTGCAGGGAGTTGAAACAGAAGCGATTTACCTGCGCCTGTTGGTGCGGTCAAAAAAACATCTTTAAATAATTCGGCTTGTTTATCTTTTTGTTTTTCATTCTTTTGAGCTTTATAATATTGTTGTAAAATGAAATCGACGATTGTTCCCTGTGATATTGAATAGAGGTCGTTATTCCTACTTGGGTTTTTATATACCAGAAGATTTTTAAATTCTGAATTTTCTCCCCAATGTTTTTTTAAGAGAATATTTAATTCAGCGGTAAATTCTTCAACTAATACAGTTTCAGTTTTAATTATAGAAACATTGCATCCATTGGAAGAAAGGAGGAATGAAACAATTTTTAACTCATCAACATCAGTTTCTATTTGATGAATGTTTTCATTTATAATTAATTTAACTGAGGCAGGAACAGAATTAAAAAAGGTTGAAAACTTTAATTTCAAATACGAATTATCAGATGCTAAAAATTTAATTCCATCGACTTCTTTTGAAATATCTTTTATTAGCTGAATATCAGGTAATGCATATTCAGCCGGATCAAATAAATCAATAACTTTAATTCCAATTGAAGTTACATCAACTACATAATCCAAATACTGAATGCAATCTATTTCTTCAAAAGACTTGCTATTTGAATAAAATTTTTGAAATGTAATATTATCTGGAAGTGGGATATTATTGTCAACACTATCTTCAGTATCAGGATAAGAAATATCGCTTTGATTCGGATAGTATTCAAAAAAATTATTTTTTATTAATATGAACTCAATTGGGAATTGTTCAATTGAATGATGAGGCAACAATAAAAATTCTTCGTAAAAAATAAATGAAGTATTCTTTAACTGATTTAACCTTGAACCCAATTCCCAAAAACTATTTTCAACTTTTTTAAGATCAATTTTAAATTCCAGGAGGCAAGACAAATTCTGGATATGCGGAATTTGATTATGAAGTTCAATACATTCTTTTACAGGGAATCCTTTAAGAATAAAAACTTTAACTTTACCTTGATTTAAAGCTTCACTTTTGTTGATTATTTTCTTTAAAAGTTGAAGGAACATATTGTGAGATATTTAGTAAAAAAAATTGTTTACGAAAATAACTATTAATTATAGTAGCATCTTTTAAGCAATTATTTTTCTCTGTTTTCTATTCAACTTTTATTTGTTCTTCTGACAGAATAATTATCTGTAGTTTCTCTTTGAAAATTGATACCTTACCTGTGATGCAAATATTTTTATCTTTCAAATACTCCGAAGGAGTGTATTTGAATTTAGAAAGGTTGTCTTCAAAAATTACACCTGTGAAAATTGCATTGGGATATGCTGCGCCGAAACTTAAATAGGTTGTTTTCTTTTCTCCTTTACTTATATAGGCGCTCTGCACTTTGGAACAAACTGTAACAGTTTTTCCAACATAGTTTGTTAAGCTGTCAAGCGAAACAGTTTGTGAAAATGAAAGATGCCAAAGGCAAATTGAAGTGATGAAAAGAAGTAATTTTTTCATTTTTTATTTTGATTATTGTTTTGGATTTGAATTTTCCATTTGAGCAATGATTTTGTTTACCTCTGTTTCAGTTGATTTCAGTTTGGTTTGACAGAAAGTAATAAGTTCCGATGCTCTTTTTACTTTGGCAGCCAAAACATCTACTGAAACAGATTCTGTTTCAATGTCATTTGCTATTTGAGCCAATTCCTGATAGGCGACTTCATAGGTTAAATTCTGTTCCATTGTATTTTGATTTATGATTTACTGTTGCTTTAATTTCTGTTTCTGAAAGGATAATATCAATGTCTTTCCCTACCAAAATATTTTCAGGGTTGCTTGTTATTTTGCCGTTGAATTTCACAATTGCAAAACCTTTTTTTAGGATATTAACTGGAGCCATCAATTTTATTACTGAACTGTAATGACCTAAGTAACCTCTTTTATTTTTTAAGTATTGAGCATTAAATGTTTTGAGATTACCAACAGTGTTTTTGATGTCATTTATTCTGTTGTAAAGAATGATTTTGGGCTTTGATAAAATTTGAGTTGAAATATTTACCAATGAATTTCTATGGTTGAAAAGAATTGATTTTGATGTATTGATTGTAACTTGATTTATCTGAACTAAACTATCTTTCATTTGGGTTAAAATATTTCTTGTATTGTTCACTATGATGCTGTTCAATGAAGCAAGGGACTGAAAGTGAAATGAAAATAGTTGTTGTGATTTTATCACAATGCTTTTCTGATAAGAAAGCATTGCATCTTCATAGGATTTGTTATGAGCAATAATAAATTCTGCTGCCTTTGTTGGTGTTTTCGTTTGAGTGTTTGCCATTAAGTCAGCGATGGTTTCATTTTTCTGATGCCCTATTCCGGTAATAATGGGAATTGGAAATTTTGCAACTGCTCTACCAATATTGTAATTATCAAAAATTAAAAAATCAGTTTGAGCACCACCACCTCTTGTAATCACAACTGCATCATAGGGCTTTTGAGAATTAAACACTTCAATAATTTTTGATAAAAATTGGTCTGCATTACTTTCTCCTTGAACTACAGTGTAATAATCATCAATATAGAATATGTAACCATAGGGATTATTAAGTAACGAATGTTTGAAATCCTCTGCCCCTGCTGATGTTTTAGAAGATATTACTGCTATTTTCTGAATTACAATATTGAGTTTTAACTGACTGTTTTTTGTAAAATATTTTTCTCCTACTTTTCTAATAAAGGTTGGGTTTTCATCTACCAACCTTTGTAATGTTGCTTGTCTTTGTTGTTCTAAAACACCCAAAGTGAAATTGGGGTCAATGTCATTTATTTCTAATTGCAAACCATATACAGAATGGAATTGCACTTTTACATTTAATAAAACATTGATATTGTTTGCAAATTTTTGTCCTGTAATTCTTTCAAAATTTGCAATTTTAGTTGAACCAGAACCCCACGCTTTGCCTGATAGTTTTGCAATAATGTTATTTGAATTTGTGTCTTTCTCAACTAGTTCAAAGTAGTGATAGTTTGATTGTGATTTGAAAGTATGGTTCGTAACATCTGCAATTACCCAAAAGGTAGCTGAACTAAATGATCTATTTATAGCATCATTTATTTTGCTGTTTAGTTCGGATAATCTTATGTGAGTTATTTCTGGCATTAACTATTTTAATTACTAAACACCAAATATTGACCTTGCCTAATGTTTTAATTGATATTCAATTCCAACAATTTCAATTTTATCTCCTGAAGAAATGTTTTCAATTGTAATTACATCAACACTTGGGTTGATTGCAACAAGATTGGCATGTATTTCACCAAACAGTTTTGACTTGTTTTTTTTCTCTACTACTTCAACCTTTCTTATTGTGCAATTGCCTTCATACTCGTCTGTAATATCTTCACTGTAAACAAGTGCAACTTTTCCGTTTGCTTCTTCAATGTCTTGTGTGTGGTTTAATATTACCCAAGAGTCATGCTGATACGAAGGTGAAAGGGCTTGCCCTTTTGCCTGAGTAGTAAAAATTGACGAAGGCAATTTTTGTGTGTTGCTTTCTAAAAACAACCAACCGTCAGGTTTGGGTGTTTTCTGTTGTTTAATGAATTTGCGATATGCTTTTTCAGGTGAGTATGCAGGAATGTATTTGATAAATTTTTCTTCCTCTTTCGGGTCTGAAATTAGTTGGTCTCTTGATTGCTGCCTTGTCAATGTTTCTTCTGATTCCTTTATGAAATTATCCCATGCCAAATAATCAGTTCCCATTTTTTCCATTTGAGAAGAAAACACAAGCAAACCTTTGAACCCTTTTATTGTTCCTTCTCCTGGGACTTCATCTAATCTTTTCAGCAAGGCATTTTTCTTTGTGTCTGAAAAAACTTCTCCTTTTGTTTCAATTACATATATCCAATCATCCTTGAAAAGAATAAAGTCCGGGTAATATTTTTTTGAACCGTAATTGAAATAAATATTGCGTTGGTTACGAATCCAAAATGGTTTTTTCTCTTTGGCAACTTTCTTCAAAACATCATCAGCATATTCAGCCAATTGCATTTCGGTGAAGGAATCAAATTTTTCATAATCGTAAATTGATTTTTCATAGCCGTAAAAATTGTATTGGCTTTCAATCAACTCAATAAATTTTTGTTTGTCCTTTACCTTAAACCGCATTTTGTTTTCTATCTGGTCTTCGGGTAATTTCAATTCATAATCGTGGAACTCTTTCTTCAAACTCCAACTATCTTCATCATTCAATTTGTGAAAGTCAAGAATGAAATAATCCTTTTCAATTTTATTTCTGTAGTAGAAGCTGAAAGCATCTACAAATAATTTCAAAGCAAGTTTTTCATCTGCATCATCTAATTTGTAAAACTGTAAGCCAATAGAATTGAAAGTATCTATGTAGTCCCGGAATGCCTTCTTTGTTGTTTCTGTATCAGGTAAGCAAGGCAGGTTCTTTTGAACTATGCCGTAAACTTGCTTCAATTCCTTTTCGGAAATGTGCAAGGTTGTTGGCTTACCGCCTTTCTCTTTTATCTGTTTGTGATATACATTCTTGTCAGAAAAAATATCTACCTCTAAAAAGAATTGTTCCGGTCTGTATTTAAGAAATCTTTTTGCTGTGTCATTTTCCCCTTCAAAACAATTGTCCTCTGTGAATTTTGTTGTTATGCCCTGAACATTTGTAATCAATGACATCAAATTGACATCTTGTTTTGCTTTGAGGTCTGCCCTTATGTGTGGAATGTATTTGCCTGTGAGTAGGTCTGATTTTGCTTTATTCATTAAGGGTTTGCGAACCTTATCAAAGCTGAGATATTTGTTATTCAAACCAAACTCTTGTTGTATTGCTTCAATAACTTCTTGAAAGTTTTTCCCTTGGTCACAAACAATGTGTAGTTTTTCTGCGTTGGCTTTTAAAGCATCTTTTTCATCATCAAACTCCCTCTTGTCTTTATTCAACCTTACTCCTCTACCAATGATTTGTTTTACAGAAGTTTTAAAATCTGTTTCGGTATCATTGATAACTGCCATTGAAAAAATATTAGGCAAATCAATTCCTTCATCAAGGCGTTGCATGTAAACAACAATTTCAACATTATTCTTTCTGATGTTGTTGAATTTCTTTTCGGTTTCTTTATCAGAATTTCCGTAATAGAAAATTGATGTGTCTGCAACCCTCTGTATTTCTTCTCTTAGTAATTTGATTTTGCCCTGATATTTTTTCTTGTATAGGTCAATCAGCAGCGTTGTTATTTCAAGTTCCTGTGCTTTTACTTTTTCTAAAATGATGTTGATGTTATCTACATCATTTGCCAATTCGGTTTTGATGTAATCAAAAACTTTTTGAGTGTAGATTGTATCGTTCTTAACCTTTACAAATGCAACTGGTTTTAAGTTCTTACTCTTTGGGTCTAAAAGCACTGCTTCTTTTTTCAGCAGGTGAATTAGAAACAAAGTGATAAGTTTTAATTTTTCATTATTGCTTACTTCTGTTTGTCTGCCCTTGTTTCCAGTAGCCAATGCAACTGCCCTTACTAATTTACCATGACCATCTTCTAAAAATCTTCTTATGTCATACTTGTAAATGATGGTTTGATTTTTCTTTTCAAGTCCTTTTTCATTTTCAATTGCCGTTGCCGTAAATTCTAATACGGCAGAAGGATGAAAGTTGCGAATGATTTTTGAAGCAACTCTTGTTTGTGCATGGTGGGCTTCATCAGTAATGATGATTAACTTTTTTTCTTTGAGAAACTGTTTTATGCTGATGTTGTTTCCCTTATCATCTTGCCATATTGCTGACTCCCATGTAAGTTCTGTATTGGTTGCAGTTCCACCAAACTTACTAATGTTGAAAATGAAAATGTTTGCATCCTTACTGGAATCAAAAAACAAATTCTGTGAGTAGTTGTCGCCTGTAATCAGATTGAAAGTAAAAGGTGTATCGTCTGCCCAAACTGATTCAAAGTTGCCTACCTGAAAGTTGCGAATTGTTTTTTGATAAATGTCTGTTGATGCCGGGGTAATGATTAGGAAATTGTTGATGTCGTATTTCTGACTGAGAAAATAAATGCTTGCACCCATCAGCATAGTTTTACCTGAGCCGGTTGCCATTTCGTAACTTAAAAAAGGTGCTGTGGTTTTATTTTCTTCATCAACAATTTCAAGCAAATCTTTTTTCTCTTTTTTGTTTTCGTTGCACTTTAAAAGATAGTCCAACATATACAAAGCATCCATTTGATAATACCGTAGCGGATGTTTTGTAATTCCGTTTTCAATGGTATTGAAAATGGCAAAATCACTTGTTGCAAACAAGTTTTGAGAAGATGCACTTTCTCTATATGTCTGAACAACATTGTTAAGCAACTTACTGTGCTTTTCAAAATATGTAGTTGGTTCTTTCTTTTTTGCCATTGTTTATTTTTCTAATTCAGCGAATATTGCATAAGGAACTTTTATTACTTCAAGGTCATCGGGTTTTGAATCATAAGCAATTTCAATCCCTCTGTTGGTGAAAATATTTATGTATTCAGGTGCGTATTTTTTCCTCACTGTTTTACAAAGCAATTGCAATTCATCATAAGTGATGTTGACTAATTTCCCTGATGGTTCATTGAGGGTTACAATTGCAACACGATTTTTTGAACCTAATTTTTGAACACCAACCAAAGGTTGGTTTTCTTTATCTGAAAAAAGTTTGTCTGCTGAAAAATCAATAGAGTTGTCAATTGTATAGTCATAAGAAAGGAGAAAAGATTCTTCAAGAAATTTTTTCCCTAATGACCAATTAAAATCACCTGTTCCTTCCTTATTAATTTTAATTATTGAAGGTCCTATATGATAGTATTTGAATGAGCCACCACCACGCCAATTAACCGCTTTGCTGATTCCCGTTTGGTCTGACCCATCAATTACACCTTTCATTCTTTCTAAAATGTGTGTGTCTGAATGCTTGCCAACTTCAGCACCAACCCATTTTCTTTTTAACTTATGTGCAACTGCAAATGAAGTTCCTGAACCACCGAAGATGTCAAGAATATAATCACCTTCATCAGTAGCAAATTCAAATAATCTTTTCATTAACTGTTCCGGCTTCTTACTTCGTTTAAGTTCAACACCACCTTCGTTTGCAAGGTCTGCTTTTGGAATATCACCATGCAGCCAGATTGTGCTCATTTTATTTGACTTCACAATTGAATTTCCATCAATGAATGCAGAATCTTTTAGCCATGCAAAAATCTCCTTATTGTTGTAGTAAATGGTTGTCAGTTTGTCTTTGTATTTACCTCTGCTTGGAGTGTATTCTACTGAAAACAAACCTCCATCCATTCTTGAGATTAAGTCATTTTGAAATTCATTTTCAGCTTGTGGGTTTGTAGTTCTAAAAATTGAACTGAAATTTTTATAAAAGTCCGCATAGATTTCTTTTTTACGATTTTCAAAATCACGCAACGAAATAGATGCGATGTTATATTCAGAATGCTTATAAATTTTGACTGGAAGATTATTTGACTTTGAATTGAACTCTTCTACCAATTCTTTGGAACCGTAGTTCGTAAGAACTTTATTGTAGCGTTTCATTGTTTCATATTCCAATGGTTCGTTTTGCAGCAGTTCATTGTAAGTGAATTGCTGTGCATCCTTACAATAAATTAAAATGTATTCTGCTGTATTTAAAAATACACCACCTTGTCCAATACCTGCTGCACCTGACCTTTCATAACAAATTTGATTAACAAAGTTTTTCCTTCCGAATATTTCATCAAGTAATACTTTTAAATAATGGTGTTCAATATCATCAACTTGAACAATTATACAACCATCTTCACGAATCATTTCATAAGTAATTGCTAACCTATCCCTCATCATTGTAAGCCACTCAGAATGCTCCAAACTGTCATCATAATGTTTAAATGCTTGGTCTGTGTTGTATGGAACATCATAATAAACACACTTGAATTTTGGGAAATCAGAAAGTGTATCTATAATTTTTTTAATTGCATTTAATGCAAGTAAATTATCCCCTTTAATAAAAAAATTATCTACTGGTTCTTTTTCTTTTTTGCTCTGCTCTAATTCAAAAAATGTTTGAGTGCCAGGTATTGTTCCTTCTTTATTTTTTTCAATTGCCCTGAATACATTTTGCAGTAATAGAGGTCTTGCTTCTTTTACACGAATATCATTTCTGTTTACCCAATATGGAGAAAGGCCACGACCTTCATCATCAATAATTTCATAAAATAATGCTTCGTCTTTGTTTACCCAATTCATCTTTGGTGCAGGAGTTGATTCCGCAGAAAGTATTTCTGATTCTTTTGCAATTAAAATTGCTCTTTGTTTGTTATACCACTCTAATTGAAGTGAACCTGTATATGTTTTTGCCATAATTTATTTTCAGTTAGTTTTTTTGAATCTGCAAACACAATCTTCTTTGTTGCAGGTGTGTTCAAGGTTGTTGTTTCTAATGTCGTTTGCTGCTGCAATGATTTTGTTTTTTATTCCTTCAAGGTCATTTGCTGTTAGTTCGTTTTTGTAACCTTCATTTGTGTCAAGGTTGTATATCTGTAAGAAGTCAGCATTTTCTCCTGTCAAGGCACGATAACCCAATGCGTAAAGCTGCAACTGGTCAATGGTTGCACTGTATGCCTGTGAATCTTCTGTTGATTTGAAATCAACTATTGTTTTTTCAAAAGTGCCATCAAAATTTTTCTTTTTGATTAAGTCCATTTTGCCACTTACTAAAATACCTTCTCCTAAGTCAAGTTGTATTTGCTTTTCAGCAAATTCAATTTGATTGAACTCGGGTGAATTTTTATCATAATAAATATTCACTGCGGTGTCTGCCTTTGTTGTCATGGCGGCAGTTATCTTTTCCGTTGCATAAGGAAAATTAGTGTGCCTGTTTAAAAGCGTTTCTAATTCTGTTTTTGCAATTTCATTTCCGTCAAGATATTCTCTATGCAATTCCATCAGTGTATTGTGTATTGCAGAACCATAACCCATTCTTGCACCCAATGGAGATTGAAAACCATAGAATGTATAAAACTTGAAACTGTAAGGACAATCAAAAAATGATTTCAGCAATGAGAAAGTGAGTGAAATATTTGATAAGTCCAAAAATGGTTTTGGTGTGCCGTGTTCTCTTTCTGCATAATTGCGGTTTGGTGAAATAATTACATAGTCAGATGCTCTTACTTCATTTCCAAAAATTGATTCATTGCCTTGCTGCCTTCCATCGGGGGCACGGCTCATTAGAAGGAATTTTTTTGCCCTTGTGATTGCTACATACATTAACCTTCTTTCATCTTCCGGTCTTGGAAAATATCTTTCAACTCCTCTGATTAAAGTTCTTTCAATGAAATGCCAAACTTGTTTTCCTGATGGTTGTTTTGAAGGCAAATAATTTTTATTCAGTCCCGGAATAAACACTACTGGAAACTCCAACCCTTTTGCTTGGTAGATAGTCATTATCTGCACTGCGTTTGGAGTTTTGTAAGTGTTGTTTTGCCAACCTTCGGGATAGTAGTCGGCTGCTGAATAAAGTAAGAAACTTAGAAAGGTTGAAAGTTTTCTGTCGGGTGGATATGTGAAGTAAATTGTTTCAAAATCATTTATGATTTGACTGAACATACCAAGGTTGTAAAAAATTATTTCTTCGTTGCTGAACCCTGTTACTTCTGCTGCTTCATCAGAAAAAAGGTCTTCACGGATTCCTGCTTTGTCAAGGAATGTTTGAAAGATTACTTGAATGTTGAATCTTTCGTAGTAGGTGTTTTTGTTGGGTTTGTTCTTATCAAGAAAAGCAATTGCATCATTTAGTTTTTCCTCTGTTACATTGTCGCTAAGTGATAGCCAATGATGTTTCAATGTTTCTTTGTCAAGCTGTGCATTGAGATACATAAAGATTGCCTTTGATGCACCTACTTCATGCCGTTGGAATAAATTATTTACACCTGAAACAATGAAAGGAATTTGTGCTGCTTGCAGTGCTTCAATTATTGCATCTGCTTTTTTCCATTTACGGACAAGTATGACAAAGTCAGAATAGTCAAGCCCCCTGTGTTCTAATTCGGGTTTGTCTTGAAATAATGTACCTCTTAAATTGCGAATAGAATTTACAATGTTTTCATTTTCTTCTTCAACTGTGTTGAACTGGTTGTAAAGAATATCGCCTTTCTCATAGGTCTGAAAACCCTTTGCAACCATTTGTTTTGGTAGTCGTGCTGAATTGTTGGTGATGACTTTCAAGGCAACATCTACAATTGCTTTTGAACTTCGGAAGTTATCGTTCAAGATAACTTCTTTTACATTGTTGTATCGTTCTTTGAAGTGTTGTATGTAATCAATATCACTACCACGCCACTGAAAAATTGTTTGGTCATCATCTCCTACAACACAAGTGTTTGCACCTAATTCGTAAAGCTCCCTAACCAATGCTTCTTGAATTGGGTTGACATCCTGATACTCGTCAACTATTAAATAGCCAATGTTGTTTTTGATTTTATTGCGAAAGGCATCATCATTTTTTATGTGATGAAATGCCTTTGTCATAATCATTGTAAAGTCAAGGTAGCAGCTTTGTTGAAGTGTTTTTTCATATTGTTCTAATGCTGTGAAAAGGTCTGCCGGAACATCTTCACGATTATGAAAATCTGCTTCACGAAGTATTCCCATTAACTGAATGAAATGCCCTGTGTCCTTAAACCTATCCATATCAAGGGCTTTCATTCCAATGGTTGAAAACTTTCTTTCAACAAAAAGTTTTAGCTTGATTTCATCAAGCACTGAAAACTTTTGAAATTCATATTTGTAATCCTGTAAAACATTTAAGCACCAAGCATGTATTGTTCCGATATACATTTCTGAAAGCCCTTTCAAATCGGGTAATTGCTCACGGCAAAGTTTTAAGATTCTTGCCTGTAATTCTCCTGCTGCTTTTTCGGTGTAGGTGAACGCAATTACTTTTGAAGGTGGTGTGCCTTGTTTCAGTATGTTGATGATGCGTTCTGAAATAACTTGGGTCTTGCCTGAACCAGCACAAGCGATGATAAGAAGGTTCTTATCAAGCGTATTCATTGCATTAATCTGTTCAGGTGTGTATTTCATTTCTTGTTCAAATTGTTTTTATAATACTTAATTTCTTTTAGTGCTTGCTTCAAAACAACAGAGCCAAAAATTTCATGAGCTAATTCTAATAAAATTTTTTCACTAAGAAACTTTATAACTAATTTTCTTTCACTGGTTTTATATAGCAATGCAAATTTGGGGAGTAGCTTTCTGCTGATATTTCTTTCACCTCTTTCCATCTTGCTGAGAATGGCAATGTCAATGCGCAAATGAGCGGCAGCGAGTGTTAGCGAGATTTTTTTTCTCATGCGAAGATTGCGAAGCAATGCGCCAAGAGAAATGTTTTCAGATTGGTTTGACACGAAGTGTCAATACTAATAAAATGATTTGAAACAAAAGCTGCGAAGCAGCTAATGTTGAAAAATATGTGTGGGGGGGGGGTAAGGAGGGTAAGTGATTTTGGCTAAAAGCAAAAACGCCCACCTTGATGAGGTGAGCGCTTTGCATTTAACACTAAAAGTTTGACGGAATTATCTTACCTATCTTACCTTATTCGGGCAAATCTGTTTCCATTCGAAACCTTGACTGATAACCAGCTAACTCTACATCTTTCAACTTCATAGCATAGATCCATCTGTTTTTGCGTTTCAGGCGATGAAACTTATTCTTCTTCAAAGCCCTACCCAATTTGTTTACCATTGAATCAGTGATATTCAAATTTGCTTTCTCTGCAAGAGCAGTTGCAATTGCGGTGGCGGAAAGAAAAAGGGTGCATCCTTCTACTTCTGCCGGTTCGTAATTAGAAAGTAATAATTCTTCTTCAACTGATACCACACTATACTGTTCGTTGTTTGCAGAAATCTTTTCAATCTCTTCCTGGTCGAACCAAAACTTAAACTCTTTCGATTTGAAAAGGTGATATGCCTGAGCATAAACCTTACTCAAATCAATTTCGTGATTGAAATTTATTTCAAGCGATTCAAAGCAAAGGAATCTTCTGGAACCCGTGGTGTCATTGAGGAATTGTTTACTGTTAACCGAGCCAGCGAATGAAGCGCGGCGAGGCAGGTTCTCATTGTTAATCCCATATGGACGGCGAATGCGAATTCCGTTTTTGGTAATCAATTCTTTCAAGCTCCCGATTTCGGATTTGTTCAGGTTTTCCAATTCGTCAAGGTTAATCAACATGCACTCGGAGAGCTGAATGATTGTATCCTTATTGTTCGGATTAATAGTACCTGAGAACTTGTAAGTTTTCAGTTGATCAGGAATAAGGTTGAGCATCCAAGTTGTTTTACCTACACCCTGCTTACCTGAAAAAACAATCACAGTGTGATTGATTGTTTCATCGTCGAGAGCGCAAGCGACCATTGCTACTAACCATTTTTTGAAGCAAGCTTGCCAAAGCTCATCGTCGTTGGTTTTTACAGTAGCAGCGAGAGCTGCGATATGGTCTGTTTGGCCATCCCATTCCGGTAATGAGTTGAAGTATTCAACGAATGGGTCGTAAACTTCGGAGAAGTTGGAGTTCAGCAACGAACGAAGTGAAGTGCTGTAAGCTCCAATTTTGTTTTTCTGCAGTTCACGAAGAATAGAATTAGCAATGTAATCCGATAGGATTATATACTTACTCTCTTCTTTGAATTTGTATTCTATCTGCCCTATTACTTTGTTGTAACGGAAATCGAATCGCTTGTTGAGGTGCGCCTCCATGATGTCAATGTTGGAATGGCTCATTTCTGATTCTGTTTCAGGCAGCCGCTCTACCGGGGCTGCTTCTGAAATTACCTCCGCTACAGCGGGAATTATCTTTGTATCTAATAGTAAAATCTCTAATGGAGATTCCGGTTTTAATAAATTAGCTTGTTGCATAATTGCCTTGGTTGTTAGTTAATAATTGTTTGATGTATTCCATTCCTTTTAATGAAACCAGTGTAACAGTTTGGACAAACAAGATTTGACCATAGCTGTTAGTAATATCCTTAATCACATACTTAAAATATCCTCTGTCAATAAATTGTTGATATGGTTCATTAGAACCATTAATCACTTGGTTATCTCTCAGGAATTTGAATAGCTTCGTGCGCCCAATTCCATTGACACTAATAATCTTGGCTGTTTCCTTCATGTCATACCAATTCTCTCCTTGCGGGTGTCCCGCTGTCGTTATTTTGTTTACTTGAATCATAGATTCACTTTTTTGTTAAAATGCTTCATCATCATTTGTTCGATGTCGCTGAGTTTATAAAATAATTTAGAACCAATCTTGGAGTGCGGAAGTATGCCGCGGTCTCTCCACTCTTGCCCGGTTCGGGGGCTGATTTTCAGTAATCTGATTAAATCTGAGTTGTCAATATACTGAAAATTCTTCTCGTACTGTTCGCCGTCCTTCGGCATCAAACTAATTATGTGTTCCAGCTTAATTAATACCTGCTGGAGAAGGTTTTCTATTTCCAAATTGACCATTGATATGGTTTTTAATTATAAAAAAATTCCTGTTACTCACCTGTGAAGCGGGTGTCGCTTTTGAGCTTACTGTTTTTGTTCTGTCATAGGGCTACCTCCTTTTTTTTAGTGATAAAATTTGTCATGCAATGTTCTTTTTGTTCTTCTCAATTACTGATTGGATTTCTTCGTAGTCGTAGAATAGAGTTCCTCCAAGTTTACTGAACGGGATAACTCCCGCTATTCTAAGATTTTGTAAACTGGATGCTGAGATGCCAAGCATCTCCGCTACCTCACTACTTTTCATATATCTTTTGCCAGGGTTACTGGCTTTGCTAAGAGCATCTGTAAGATGCGAAATAATTTCATTCTTCATCTGAAGAATGTCTGACTGAGTAACAATGTTTATGTCCATATAGTTAAATTTTGTTTAGTTAGTGATGGGAGAAACAAGGGTTAACTACTCCCTAATTCTCCTTCTTTCAAATTCATCTTTTGGAGTCATCCAAAAGTCCGTAAAGCAAAGGAACTGTATCAAAAATCGTGCTACAATATTGAAACTGTCTCTTTGGCATTTCAGAGGTAAAACCTACCTAATCATGCTTCACAAAAGTACGAATAAATATTGGATTTTCCTAATTTTTTTCAATATTTATTTTTATAATATTTTCAAATATTCTTACTTGTTTAAAGTGCACTTTAATTAAGCAATTTTCAAGATTTTGTTTTTCATTCTTGACTTTAACCCTTGCATTTCATCAGACACGCGACTGTCCATCATGCGCGCATAAATTTTTGTGGTGTTCATGTTTGAGTGAGCGAGCATTTTGCTTACTGCTTCCAAACTGATGCCATTTGCAAGTGTAACGGTTGTGGCGAAAGTATGCCGGGCAAGGTGTGAAGAAATATTTTTATTGATTTCACATAAGTCACCAATCTCTTTTAAGTAAGCGTTCATCTTTTGATTACTGAGAACAGGAAGCAAGACACCTTTATTGATGCACATCGGATTTTCTTTGTACCTGTTCAAAATTTTCAGTGCTTCGGGAAGCAATGGAACATTCACATTTGAATTTGTTTTCGTGCGGTGTGTGCTTATCCAAAGCTCACCATCCGCACCTTTAACAATGTGTTCCGGTTTTAATTTATTGACATCAGCATAAGCCAAACCAGTGTAACACTGAAAAAGAAAAGCATCTTTAACCTGCTGCATTCTAGGAATGGAAAAAGTTTTCGCTGCGAGTTTGTCTAATTCTTCTTGTGTTAAATATCCGCGGTCAACTTTTTTCAACTTGGGTTTGTAATTCAAGAATGGGTCCCGAAGCAACCAACCATTCGCAATAGCAATGCGAATAATTTTCTTGAAGTTCTTTATGTATTTGATGGTGGTGTTGTTCGCACACTTGCGAACTGAGCGCAGATAGTAATCAAGCTCAGTGATGAACTCATTATCTATATCACACAAAAAGAAATCTGATTTATTGTAACGCGACAAAACGAATGCACGCAAGTGATGTAAGCATGTTGTATATCTATCTAAAGTTCCGGCTGCGAAATCCTGACCGACTAATGATTTTACTTTCGCGTTGTGGTCTTCGAATATTGCAAACAAACTTTTTGACTTGGTAGAAATACCGAGGTAAGAATTTTTTATCGCCTCTGCTGTAACAGTTTTGTTTGCATCTTCCAACATGCGATGATGGTCATAAATTTTTGTGCGCACTGTATCAATATAAGTATTGATGCTTTTGAATTCCTCGCTTGAACCTTTGATGATTTCATTTCCGGGAACCCATCTTTCAATTGGTGCTTCTCGCTTGATTGCAAGTTCACTTCTCTTTCCGTCAACTGTGATTCTACAATAAATGGGAGCATTGCCCAGGCTGTCTGCCTTGTCTTTTCTGATGTAGAACAGAATGTTTAAATTTTTTACCATTGTTAGATACCTGTTTTAATTTCAGTAAAGATACGAAATAAAATTGACATTATTTTTAAAATAGACATTTTTTGTCAAAATAAATAAACTGATTATCAATATATTATACCACTTTTTAAAGAAGCTGGATACCTAAATGAAAATTAAAATCAGGTATCCGAATAGGTATCTTGAGGATACTGATTTCATGAAATATGTGGTTGTTTGGTGAAATAAAAAACCACCATAAACATTTAGTTTACAGTGGTTTAGTGGTATTTGGTATCTAAGATGCGGAGAGAAAGGGATTCGAACCCCTGGAACATTGCTGTTCAACGGTTTTCAAGACCGCCGCTATCGACCGCTCAGCCATCTCTCCGCCGCAAAAATAACCGCAGATTTCATTTGGCAAATTTTAACTGCACTTTATTGACAAATTAATTTTTAAATGATGTTGAATTGCGAAATAAAAAGAGGATATTTGGAAAACTATATGATTATTTGAGCGTAGAGTCAGCAAATTTTCAATAACCATAATTGTCATAATGAAGAACTTCTTTTACCACTCATTTTTTATCATTTTGATTTTTACTTTTTCCAGGTCATTTGGAATGACTGGAGAAAACAAAATTGCTCCAGTATATTCCTTTACTGAAAATAAGGGGCAACTAATAAATTCAGAAAACCTACCTGCATCTGATGTGTTATTTTATTGTTCTGTTGGGGGAATGAATATTTATATCTGTAAAAACAAACTTTATTATGTTTTAAGTAAAAAATCTGAAGGAGAAGTTTCATTATTTAGCGATAACGAAGGGGCTGATAGAAATTTTAAGAAAGAGTTTAATCGAGTTGAAGTGAGTTTGGCAAATTGCAATTCAAATATTTCTGCTAATGCTGAAGAAGAAAGTTCATTGATATCTAATTATTATTTACAAAATTGCCCCAATGGAATTACCGCAAAAAATTATAAGAAAATAAGATTAGAAAATGTTTATCCGGGTATTAATTGGGTATTATATTTTAAAGAAGAGAATGGAAATACTGTTTTTAAATATGACTTTGAAGTAAACGCCGGAGCAGATGTTAATCGTATCAGATTAAAATACAGTGGCGCAACAAAAATAACAAAATCAATTGATGGGGGTATTGATATTGAAACCCTGTTTGGTAAAATTACTGATGGAAAGCCGTTTTCATACCTAAAAGATTCAAAACAGGAAATCAAATCTTCATTTAAATTTTTTAACGACCAAATTGGCTTTGACTTAAATAATTACGATAAAAAAGAAAAGATAATTATTGACCCGACTGTGTTATGGTCAACTTATTATGGGTACAATGGTGATGAACATGGAAGAGCTGTTGCAGTAGATGCAAATGGTTTTATTTATGCAGGTGGTTTTACAAACAGTACAAACTTTCCTGTTCTTAATGGTTATAGTTCTCCGGTTCATCAGGGGTTTGATGGTTGGATAATGAAACTAACACCTTCATTTCAACCGATATGGGTTACATACTATGGTGGAAGTCTGGCTGATGTTTGCAGAACATTGGAAGTTGATTCAGCCGGGAATGTTTTCGCCGGTTTGGAAACCCGAAGTGCAGATATGCCAACCTTTAATGCTTATCAACAAGTTAAGGGTGATACGGATGATTTGTTTATTATGAAATTAAATCCTTCTGGTATTCCAATCTGGGCAAGTTTTTATGGAGGAAATAATCTGGATGCTATGAGAAGGATTAAGCTTAGTAATTTCGGGTACCTTTTAGCTTCAGGGTATTCAAAAAGTACTAATTTCCCAATGATAAACCCAATTCAAGGGACTAATGCCGGTGATGCTGATGCTGTAATAATGAAAATTAGTATGGCAACAGGTTTTCCAATTTGGTCAACCTACTATGGGGGTTCAGGATATGATGAACCAGTCGGAATAACATTGGATAGCAACAATAATATTTTCGTAGTTGGAACTACATTAAGTTCAAATTTTCCTGTATTAAACGCTTTTCAGGGAGCAAAACGAGGCCCCAGTGACATATTTGTTTTGAAGTTGAACGCAAATCTTTCAGTTGCCTGGTCTACCTATATTGGAAGTACAATGGATGATGATGGTAATGGTGTAGGAGTTGACAATAATGGTAACTGTTTTATACTTGGAACAACCAAGAAAGGAAATTATCCGATTCTTAATGCATGGGATAACGATTATAATGGTCCTTCTGACGCTGTTGTTACTAAATTTAGTCCAACAGGAAGTATGATGTGGTCAACCTATGCAGGAGGTCAGGGAACAGAAGATGGGAATTCTATTACTATAGATAATTCAGGAAATGTTTTAGCTACCGGATATACATTAAGTACATCTTTTCCAATGGTAAATGCAATACAACCGGTTTTTGGTGGAATACATGATGCATTTGTCTTAAGGTTTTCCAATACAGGAACTTGCCTAATGTCAACTTATTATGGCGGAAATGGAATGGAGCATGCAAGAAGTATTGCAGTTGATAATTCTGGAAATGCTTATATCGTAGGTTCTACTGAAAGCACAAACTTGCTATTGGTTAATCCAATACAAAGTGCAAATGGGTCATTAGGAAACGCTTCAGCAGATTGTTTTATGTTGAAATTAAACTATTCATTACATGTAAAACCTTTCATCTTTTTAAATGGCAATAATCCAAAATGTAATTTTTCAGATACAGTTTTATTGACCAGCAACAATTCTTTAGGCAATATTTGGTCAAATGGTGCAACAACTCAAAGTATAAATGTTAATCAGCCAGGTGGATATTTTGTTACTTCTTACGATTCAACAGGAATAGGAGTTAAGTCAGATAATTTAATTATTCAAAACAGTTTACTAGCCGATTATATTTCTGATTCGACCGGATTCAACAACCTATGCAGATATTCTTCTTTTAATTTAAATACACCAATTATTAATAGCGCAAGTTTTATCTGGATAAATCCAAATGGTAATGCTTTACCATTATTAAGTACTTCTATTGATAACTTACAAGATTCTTCCTTAGGCATTTATAGTTGCATAGCCATTATTGGAAATTGTTCAAAAGTTGTAAGGAAAATAAACCTGATTAATTTCTTTGATCAAGTTATTCCTACAGGAATTAGTTTTTCTGGCCCGGTTTGTCCAGGTGGTTCTTTTACCATAAGTATTGATAGTATTGCAGGTGTTCAGATATTATGGATTGGCCCAAATGGGTTCACCGCAAATTCAAAAACAATTTCAGTATTAAATGCACAGCCCCAAAATTCAGGTATATATGCCGTTAAATGGATTATGAATGGTTGTGAAAGTTCTGTTTCCAATATTTCAGCTATCGTTCATTCAAATCCGGTTGCTAATGCTGGAGGAGATGTGAATTTATGTAGCGGACAAAATGTACAATTGCTAGGTACAGGTGGAGTTAGTTATACATGGTTTCCTAGTGCAGGATTAAGTGCAACAAATATTTCAAACCCAATTGCTTCACCAACAATTTCAACAACCTACATTCTTTCTGTTATTGATTTAAATAATTGTCAGAATACAGATGATGTTGTATTTACTATTTCATCTTTACCAGTACCGGATGCCGGGCAAGATTTGATTGCATGCAATGGAAATAATAGTATAAACCTTGAAGGAATTGCACCGTCGAGCGGTATAGGTACTTGGACATGCACAACTCCCCCAAAAGCAACAATTCAAAATACAAATAACCCAAGCACTCTGGTTACCAATTTAAAAGTTGGTTCCAATCAATTTAAATGGACAGTTTCTAATGGAGCTTGTACACCTGCTTATGATTTAACAATTGTTAAATACACCACAGCTGCAAATTTTGGGTGTATAAAACCATCTAACCTTAAGCAGACTATTAACGGAAACGCTGCCACTTTAAATTGGTCAAATTGTACAATTGCAGATCAGTTTCAGTTTAGATATACTATTAATAATGTTTCATATAATGTCTTAACTACTAATTTCACAACTGTACTTAATAATCTTGCACCTGGAATTTATACTTGGAAAGTAAGACCTAAATGCAACGGAGTTTGGTCTGCTTTTTCTATTTCTAAAACATTTGTTATATATCCTCTTCATGAAGAAGAAAATATCACTCAAGAAAGCGATGGTCTTTTTTTATTTCCAAATCCTGTTTCTGGCCAGCTGAATATTTCTTTTAATGTTCATTCAGCCGGAAATTATAAAATTGAAATGATTGATGTATTAGGCAAAGTTTTGAATTCACAAACAGCCGAATTTGAAGAAGGTAAATGGTCTTTAAATTTTTATACTGGAGAATTAGGTGGTGGTATATATTTTATTCGTTTGA
This sequence comes from Chitinophagaceae bacterium, assembly GCA_947469485.1. Taxonomy (GTDB): domain Bacteria; phylum Bacteroidota; class Bacteroidia; order Chitinophagales; family UBA10324; genus UBA10324. Next base: position 89,975 of record CANIPU010000007.1, read on the forward strand.
CTGGAATTGATAATACATATCTGATAAATAAATTTATTAAGCAATAGTCAGATAATTTCCGCTACAATAAAAGTGCTTCCGCCAATGAAAATCAAATCGTTTTCGGAAGCATTTTTTTTTGCTTCATTGAAAGCTGCCTGAACAGAACGAAAATATTTTCCTTTCAATCCGATTGTAGTGGCTTCTTCAAATAATACTTTTTCATCCAATCCTCTTGGGATATTCGGCTTGCAAAAATAGTAAATGAAATTTTTGGGTAGCAGTTGAAGAATATTCTTTCGGTCTTTATCTCCAACCATTCCCAACACAAAATGAACTTCTTCTTTTTGTAATGAATGAATTTGCTCCATCACATCTTTAATTCCAGCTTCGTTATGACCGACATCAGCTATAGTTAATGGTTGATTGTTCAAAACTTCCCAGCGACCTCGCAATCCGGTTATTTGTTTTGTATTCGCCAGCGCTTGACGAATATGCTCATCGGTAATTATGAAATTCAGTTTTCGCAATTCTGCTACAGCTGCAAGGAAAGTGCAAATATTTTTTTGCTGATAATTTCCTGATAGGTCAAGTGTGTAATTCTCTGATTTGTTTTTTGATGTAACAATGAGTGTTTGCTTGAATCCGGAATAATTTTTTCCGCTTACTTTAAATTGTTCATCAGCAAAAACTATTGGAGTAGTTAGTTCTTTAGCTTTATGAAGAAAAATATTTTTTGTTTCTGATTGAAATTCCCCAATCACAACAGGAATATTTGGCTTAATAATTCCTGCTTTTTCAATCGCAATTTTTTCCAGAGTATCACCCAACAAATCTTTGTGGTCAAAACTGATATTGGTAATTATGGATAGGAGCGGAGTGATAATGTTTGTTGAATCCAATCTTCCACCCAATCCGGTTTCAATAACTGCGATATCAATTTTCTCTTCCGCAAAAAATTCAAATGCTAAACCAACAGTCCATTCGAAGAACGAAGGTTTTATTTTTTCAAACTGCTTAGAATATTTTTCAACGAAGTCAATCACTTTCTTTTCAGCAATCATTTCACCATTGATTCTGATTCGTTCGCGAAAATCTTTCAGATGCGGTGAAGTATAAAGTCCGGTTTTATAACCTGCTGTTTGTAGAACAGAAGCAAGCATGTGTGAAGTAGAACCTTTTCCGTTTGTTCCTGCAATGTGAATGCTCTTGAAATTGTTATGCGGATTATTTAAACTGTTACATATGGCAATTGTGTTATTCAAATCAGCTTTGTAAGCAGCTGCGCCAATGCGATGAAACATTGGTAATTGAGAAAATAAATAATCAAGTGTTTCAGAATAATTCACACCGCAAATATTCTGAGGAAATATTCATTCAAAGAAATATTTCAGAATAAATTATTTCTCAACTGAAAAAGCTAGTTCAGTGAAATTTTATTTCGCTTTAAAATTATATGTTATGGTTCCGAACTGTTCATCCATAGCAGCAGAGTTCACATCGAACTGCGCAGCCAATGATGCCTGCTTGGCAAGATTTAATAAATAAGTTGAGGTAGTGGTGGAACCTTGTGCAGGACCATCCGCAGAAATAACTTTCCCTTGTTTGTTAACTTTTATTTTCACCACTACAATTCCGGTTTCCTGCGAATTATTTTTCAGCGATGGTTCTTTCATCATTTTTCTTCCGGTCAGATTGTAGTTGATTCCTTTTCCGTATCCGCCTGGTCCGCCATTGATACCAGGTGTTCCTGAATAATTGGTTCCGGTTGGTGTTCCATTAGTTTGTCCTTTGTCGCCGGGATGAGTGCCATCACCTTCACTGGAGCTGTTTGTATTTGTCCATCCTTTAAAAACGGCTTTGGGTTGTTCTTGTTTTTTTTCTTCAGTTTTTTTATCAGTTGGAGTGACTGGTACAACGGTTGTTTTTTTCTTTTTGTTGTCATCCTTCTTTTTAGAATTGACTATCACATCAGAATTTTCCTGCGAAATAATTTTATCGCCTGTGCTTTTTTCAGGAGTAGTTGGTTTCACTGCTTGCGGTAGTACTGGTGCAACATCAGTAGCGATAGGTTGCACATCACCCATGCCATCATCCATGTAACCAAAATTAATTTCCACGCCACCGCTGTCCCACGCAGGAATCGGAGGTGTTACACCTGTGAGAAAAAAGAAAAGGATAATTAATATTCCATGTATCGCAATGGAGGTTATCATTCCTTTAACCTGATTTTGTTTTTCAACCCGGTCGTTTTCCATTTCAAACAAACGCGCCATAAAATTTAATTTTTATTTTGAACAGCCAATACCATCCGCACTTTCAGTTTAGCTCCGATGTCGAGTATGTCAACAAAATCCTGAACGCTGAGCGATTGGTCAACTTTTAAAACCACAGATGGGTCTACAACAGTTTTTATTTTTTCCTGTAAAGAAATTTCGAGTGTTTCGATGGAAACCGGAACATCATCAATGGTTACATTTCTGTTGGCATCAACAGAAACATTAATCATTTTTTTTGCCACAGTTTGTTCGCCTGTTGCCCGTGGTAAAATCAGTTTTATCACTGACGGATTTACCATTGTTGAAATAATTAAAAAGAACAACAGCAACATGAACATAATGTCGTTGAGCGAGCTGGTGCTCACTTCTGAACTAAGGCGACTTCTTCTTCCTCCTCTGAGATTCATTATGATGTAGGTTCCTGAATGAGGTCAACAAATTCTATTGCATTGCTTTCGAGCTGGTAGCTAACGCGGTCAATCATGCTGTTCAGATAATGGAAAGCAATGTGTGCGAAAATTCCAACAATCAAGCCCGCAGCGGAGGTAATCATCTTCTCGTACAAACCACCGGCAATAATGTCAATAGAAATATTTTTTTCAATCGAAATTGTATAGAAAATTTTTATTACTCCACTTATGGTTCCAACGAACCCCATCATTGGAGCAATACCGGCAATGATTCCGAGCCAGCTTACATTTTTTTCCAAACGATAAATTTCCAGTTTGCCTTCATTCTCTACTGCTGATTCAACTTCCTTAATGGGTTTGCCGATTCTTTTTATTCCTTTCAGGAGCAATCGTGCAATCGGAGTATTTTGATTTTTACAATGTGCAATAGCTGCTTCCATTTTTCCGTTCACGAGATAATCGCGAATGCTTTTTATAAAATTATCGTCAATGCGCGAAGCTTTTCTGATGGTTAAAAATCTTTCAATGGTAAAATAAAGTGCAAGCACTGATAGAATTCCGATTGGAATCATTACCCAACCACCCTTCATCAGCATTTGCAAAAAACTTAGTGACTCAGCCGGTTTACCTGTGGTAACAAGGTTAGAGGAAATTGCAGCAACAGTATCTCTAATTGAATCTGCCGCCATGTTTATTTGAAGTAGTAAGCTCATGTTTTGTAGTATGCCTGTTTAAACGAGGTAAGATTCTCTTTTATTATTTCAACAAATTTATTTCCTGTGTAAGGAGCAATAGCATGGTAGATTCAACAGATTCAAATTGCTTGTAGTTAATTGTAGGCAATTTTTCAGAATACGACAGAAATTTGACTCGTGGCAATTAACTATTTTTCTTCTGAATTTATTTAGAAAACTATAGATGTAGATAATAGGGCGAGAGTAATTCCATAAAACGATTGGAATATTTTCCGCCTTTTTCATGAATGAATATTTTTTCTTCTGAAAATTTATCAGGATGGAAGGAAAATGAAATGATATGAAGATGCGGAGTTTTTTCTTCGGAAGAAAAAATTATGAATTTATTTTCCGGAAATAAATGCTGGATGAAACAATGTTTTTCAAAGGAATTCATCTCATTCGGCGGAAGCATGATAAATGCTTTTCCGTTTTCACTGAGATGTTTTGAAAGAATGATAGATAAGTTTTCGTGCGAAAGTGAATCATTGTGTCTAGCCAATGATTTCCGTACATCAGCATTTTTTTTATGTGAGGTGAAAAATGGGGGATTGCAAACAATTAAATCAAATTTTGAATCATCATATTCACTCCATAATAAAATATCTGAATGAATTATTTTCATTTTCTCTTTCCATAATGATTTTGAAAAGTTTCTTTCTGCTAAATCTGAGGAAAGTTTATCTACTTCAATTCCAAGAATACATGATGCTTGTGATTTTTGTGCAATCATTAATGCTAACAAACCTGTTCCTGTTCCGATGTCGAGAATTGATTTTGCATTTACGGTTTCAATCAATGCACCAAACAAGCAAGCATCGGTCGTCACTTTCAGTGGTGCACCTTCCTGATGAATAATAAATTTTTTGAACTGGAAGTACGGGTTGCTCATGAATAGTTAATTCTGAATATACGAAAATTTTATCAAGGCAACGAAACAGTTTTTACTTCTTTTTTTAATCGGATAAATTCTGCTGAGTTGTAATTTTTTCTGAAATCATCAGATGAAATTGATTGGAATAATTTCCATCTCGCTTTTAAATTCCAGTCTTTAGTAAAATAAGTTGTTCCGGTTGTAATGGATGATTGCAGTGCTGACGGAACATTTGATTTATCTTTTTCTATTTGCCGAAGGCTTCTTAAATAAAGTTCGTGAGCATGATCCATTACCTTGATATGAATTTCTTCAAAAGATTCATTTCCATTTAGGGGTGTTTGCTCCGTTGTAATCAAAGCGCCTGAATCTATTCCAGCGTCAATCCACATTATTGTATTGCCGATGTATTGATATTGTCTGGTTGCCAGGCACCAGTTAGTACAATTTGGGCCGCCTTTTATATAAGGTGATAAACCAGTATGGAGATTAATAATTCCGTTTTTTATGGGGAGCGATAAAATTTTATTTTTTATTAAGTCGGTTCCTGATACCATAATTAAATCCGGCTGCAGTTTATTTATGAAGGAAATTGTTCCTTCTGAATTTATATTGCTTACAGTTATCGTTTCTGTTTTTGGAAATGCTGAAAAATTATTAAAATAATAATTCAAAAGGTTTTTCCATGTCTGGTGAATTTTTTTGAAAACAATTCTATCCAATACTTTAATAAATAATTGTTTGACTTTGATTTCCGAAATTTTTTTACTTGGTCTTTTCTCAATTACTATTCCTACCAAATTAAATTCATGCGACACTTTATTTGCCAGTGCTATCTGATTTGGCTGATCACCACAGAGTAAAATAATTTTCATCTCCCAAAAATATTTTTTACAGAAGAATAAAATCCGGTTGTACGCAATTTTGTTTTCAAAAAACCTTCGTTATATAATTCCAGTCGTGGTATTTCAAAAAGATTATCTCTTTCTGGTTTGTAAATTTTATGATTCACTGCTAATCCAAATCGGTAACCTGTTTCCTTCGCTATTCGCATCACACGGTGGTCATAACTTCCAACAGGATAAGAAATAACATCAGGAAACTTTCCAGTCATAAGTTTTATCCGTTCACCTGATTCATATAGTTCGCTTTTTATTTCATTTTCATTTTCAAGAGTTGCGAGTGGGGGATGATTCACTGTATGAGATCCGACTTCAACACTTTCTGATAAAATATTTTTTATTTCATTCCAATTCATCATCATTCCCTCAGGAGAATTCACATCGTTGAAATTTTCAATAATATGTTTCAGCATCAATTTCCTTTTATCGTTTGAAATGGTTTTCATAAATTGTTTAAGGGATCTACCAAAATCCAATCGCTTAATTTTTGAATTCCACTTAGTGATTAAATATTTCTCAGGCAAACCTTCGAACGGAAAATCTTCTATTTCTAATTTTCTGGTATGAAAGAAATAATGATCTACTACATAAGTCCATGTCGGAATGTTTTCATCAATACAGTTTGTAACAACATACATGGATGACGGAAATTTATATTTAGTAAGTATAGGTAAACTGTATTCAATAAAATCTCTGTAGCCATCGTCAAAGGTTATGGCCGCAATTGGCTTTTTAGATCTTATTTCGCTGCCAGCGGTTATTTCTGACAATGATAGAACAGTATATTTCTTCGAAACATAATTTAAAACCTTATCAAATAATTTTGGATCCATTGGATCCCAAAGAGGATCGCGCTTTGGATACACACGATGAAAAAGAAGAATATTTGCTATGCTTAATTTCATATTCCTTTTATTCTTTCAATCAACTTAGCAAATGCATCTGAATTGATTGCTTTCATCCGTCCGCGTTGAATCATCATGCCATCAGCATTTGATTTTAAATCATAGGTGAAAACAAAATCTTTTTTGTCAGTAAATAAATCGGTGAGACCAAACCGTAAATCATGAAGACGGACTTCACCAGAACTATCAGTAGTTAAACAATAATAGCCTTGTGAAAACCGGATTAGTCGCTGAACCCTTGCATCATTTATATATTGATTGGCTAATTCATGCTGCGATGGTGTAAATGAAAAATGAATACTGTCGGATTTATCAAATACTGAATAGTAACCTGTATAAAATCCTTTGTCGTCTTGTGCCAGTATGTACCATAAAAAATTATTCAGTGGTGATGGCGTGGTCATGTAACGGTTTTCATTGATTCCATTCGATTTGAAATTCGCTTGTGTAACAGCATCAATTTTTGCTTTGTTGAAAAAAGTATAACACAAATAAATCAATGCCGGAATCAAACCAATGAGTGCCCATGTAGTTCTTCCGCTGCTGAATTTTTTTTTGATTAACAATGCAATAGCTCCAAATAAAAGCGATAGCGTAAAAAACGGGTCGGCTACAAAAATGGTGTTGAACGAAACCCGGTAATGACTGAATGGTTCAAACCAACCAGTTCCATAAGTAGTGAATGAATCAATTAAAATATGTGAAAACATTCCACAGCCCCATAACAATAACCAACCTGAAAATTCGAGTGACTGATTTCTTCTTCGGAAATAAATGGCGGCAAGAATGGAAATGAGAATTGCAAACAAAATAGAATGCGTGAATCCTCTGTGCGTAAGCAAACTTTGATCAACTGAAACAAAAGGTGAAATCGCAACATCAATATCCGGAAGGCTATTCGCAATCGCTCCCCAAAGCATTGCTTTCTTTCCTAGTTTTTTTCCGGCGATTAATTCACCTTCAATCATTCCAAGAACAATGTGTGTGATTGAATCCATTTTAAATTGGTTGGTCTTTTTAAAAAATTATTGTTTTTGGTTTTTATGTTTTTCCAATTCATTCGCAATCATTCTTTTTACTTTTTCATTTAACTGCGAAATATCGTCTATTGTCATTCCTTTAACTGAAATTTTTTCCAGAAAAATTGTTTTTGTTTTTCCGGGCATAAGCTTAAAAAACGAATCGCGAGGTAAAACACTTGTGGCATGCAGATAGACCAATGGCACAACAGGTGTTTGTGTTTCAATTGCAATACGAAATGCGCCATCGTAAAAACGGCTTAATAGTTCTTTGGTATAATTAAAACCTCCTTCAGGAAAAACTATGATACTGATGTTTTTCGATAAAACATGTTTTAAAATCCGAACACTTTTAGCGCGATTTTCTTTATCTGCACGGTCAACTAAAATAACTCCGTAGCGATATATCCAACCAAAAAACGGAATGCGACGGATTTCAGTTTTTCCCAATGCACGAAATTGTCCGTGCAACGAAAGCATAGTAATTGGCGCATCCAAATAACTATCATGATTCGCTACATAGATAAAAGGTCCGTCCTTTTTGTTAGGCTGTTTTCCTTCATTTTCGTGTCTCAGTCCGCAGAAAAAATACCAAACTATTGCCCATAATTTTATTAGTAAGAAAATAATGTTTCCGCCAATGTAAATTCCGAAAAGGGCTGCAATAACCATAAAAGGTATAAATATGAACATCAGCAATATGAACATTGTACAAGCATAAATTCGATAGAAAAATAGGAATAATTCGTTCATGCAATTTGAGTATTCATTGCGAAATGTATTTATTTTCAACTGATTCAGTTTTTTAATTTTTATTCATCAATAAATATATCTGCCCAATTATTTTGATTTAATATTTTTGAAGTAAGATTTATCTGAATTGGAAAAATTAGCAGAAGCAGAAAACAGTTTATTGTATTCTTTTTACAAGGATGAAATAATTATTGCCAAAGAAAATTCTTATAAGCCGCCGCATTTAAGAGGAGGATTTGAACGCAAAATTTTATTTCTTACAAATGGAGAGGGAGTTCCTTTTTTTATTCCTGAAATTGAAACTATGTTTCAGCGAATGATTAGCAACCTTCAATCAAATGAAAATGAAATCGGAATACTTAATTTGAAAAGTAATGCTGTTTCTTTTTCTCAATTGAAAAAAATGTTTCAACCACAAACAATTATTTTTTGTGGAGTGAAAACTGCTGATGTAGGATTGCAGATTGAAGCAAAAAAAAATCATATTATACAAATGAATGACTGTAAAATATTGTTGGCTGATTCTTTCGCTGAATTGTATAAATCTGACTCGAAGAAGAAAGAAATTTTTCCTTACTTGAAAAAAATATTTTCACTTTAAACTCAATTGAATTGAAATTATTATTTGCCACACAGAATAATAACAAGGTTAACGAAATAAAGCAATTGATTGGCACGCAACACGAATTGCTCACACTAGCCGATTTGAATTACGATGAGGAATTGCAGGAGTCATCGCTGTTGTTGGAAGAAAACGCGTTGGAAAAAGCGAATCACATTTATCATGAATTCAAAATGAATTGCTTTTCCGAAGACACCGGACTGGAAATTGATTTCCTGAATGGTGCACCCGGCGCTTTGAGTGCGCGATATGCCGGAGAAGAAAAGGATGCAAACCAAAATATGAACAGAGTTTTGAAGGAACTGAATGGAATTGCAAATAGAAATGCACGCTTCAGGACTGTAATTGCATTGGTGATTGATGGAAAAGAATTTTTGTACGAAGGTTTTATCAATGGAACAATCACCACCGAAAAAAAAGGAACCAACGGATTTGGTTACGACCCTATTTTTCAACCTGAAGGATTTAATAAAACTTTTGCTGAAATGAATGCAGAAGAAAAGAGTGCAATAAGTCACAGAGCACTTGCGTTTACCAAAATGAAGGAGTTTTTGGAGTCGGAATTTGCTGAATAGCATTTATTTTTTCAGACAACATTAACCAGGCAGAAAATAACTTTTTTTGTCATGCAACTCTTTCATCTATCTTTAACTCTCTAAATTATCGTTCTAATGAAATTCAGAATCAAGCAGCATTTTTCTGATCAGGAATTAATTACCGGTTGTTTGCGTGGTGAGCGCAGATTTGAGGAAGGGCTCTATAATCAGCATGGTTCAACTATGTTCTCTATTTGTTTGCGTTACGCAAATGATTATTACCAGGCAGAAGATATGTTGCAGGAAGGTTTTATTAAGGTGTTTAACAACCTTAAAAATTTCAGAAGCGAAGGATCATTTGAAGGATGGATGAAACGGATTTTTGTGAATACAGCGATTGAATGGCTACGGAGAAATAAAGTGATGAACGAGATGCAGGAAATTGAAAATGTACCGCTTCACATAGTTCAGGAAGATTGTTTCAGTCAATTAGCCGCAGACGATTTAATGAAACTGATTCAGAGTTTATCACCTGGTTACCGAACAGTGTTTAACCTTTATGCCATTGAAGGTTATTCGCACAAAGAGATTGGCGAAATGATGAACATAAACGAAGGAACTTCAAAATCACAATTAGCAAGAGCACGCTACATTCTTCAAAAGATGGTGGTGCAATCGAATAAAGTACAATATGCAGCAGCAGTTCTCTGATAATAACATTGACAAAGCTTTCCGCGAAAAATTAGGCGAGTTGCGCGTTGAACCACGCTCACGGGTGTGGTATCGCGTGTCGGCTGGTCTTGACCGCGAAGCTGCACTTGTTGCGCACAAAAAGCGCAGAGTGATTGGTGTGTTAATCGGGGTTGTTCTTTTAACTGGAATTGTTTTAACAGCTGTTTTAGACCCTGTTGCTACCAGAAAGAAAATTTCAAATACAAGCGGAAATATTCCTCAGATAATTGGAGCTATTAGCAAAAAGCATTTGCATTCATCCGAATTAATTAATGCTGAAATTTTTAATTCAGTTATTAAAACGAATTCTAAAGAATCAGTTTTATATTCAAATGTTTCTTACTCGCAATTATTAGAAACAAATATTGCAGGTTCAGACATTGTTGTAAAGCCAATTAGTGAAATTAAAGAGATTAATAGCATAAAAGGCTTTCTTTTTCAATTAGAGGAATATAAGAAGAATAATAAGACCTTAATAAATGAAGATCGAATTTTCGCAATTGATAAATTTGTTTCTGATGTCGCTGTTAATAAAATTGAGAATTGTAATTGCCAAGGCAAATTTTATGTAGGTGCCAACTTTAAGTTAAATAGAACTTCATTTTCTGATACTTCGCTTAGACAAAACTTGAATTTCGTAGATAAATTTCATATACAAAAAGCGATAAGTGTTTTTGCTGGTTATAATATCACAAAAAATATAAGTGCTGAGTTGGGCTGGAATATTTTTTCGAATGAAGGCCAGTCATATGGATATACTTCATTATCAAGAAAACCCGGCACAAAGGCTACAAGAAAGGATTATGAAATTGCTCTTCGATATACTCAAATACCAATTAAAATAAGGTACGGTGTTGAGTGTTGGTCTGAAATTTTAAAAACGCATGTTACTTATAGTCTGGCAATCGGAGCCATGTATGGTAAATTACTAAGGAGCGGATTTACAACGAGCGATATGGATATTTCATCTCGACTTAAGAAGTCCGAAATTGCTGGTATTGGAAATGCATCAATTGATATCAAATTATTTAAGAAGTTCTCTTTCAGTACAGGAATTGAAGCTTCTTATAGCAATAATATTTTTCTTAAGGATAATAGAATAAGTCCTTTTACCGCTCCTCATAACTTTGTAGTAGGTGCAACAGCCGGTGTAAAATATAATTTCTGCGGCAAATAGATTTTTAAATTTTTATTGAGAATTTTAATGAGGATAATCAATCTTTGTATCTCTCATTTATATGGTAATTAGCTTGTTTTTGATAATTAATAATATATGTTTATCAAATTTATGTTTGCCTGTAACTTTTCTTTCCATTTTAACGCTTCACTCTTAAATGACGGTTAAGGAATACAACCAAAGTGTTGAACTCTTCTCCGATCGGGTTTTTCGGTTCATTTATAAGAATACAAGAGATAGAGATGATGCAAATGATGTTGTTCAAAATGCTTTTGAGATTCTTTGGAAAAATCACGAAAAGGTGGAGTTTGAAAAATGCAGGAGTTACCTTTTCACGGTCGCCTATCACAACTTCATTGATAATGTTCGAAAAATGAAACGGATTACCAGAATGGAAGAACATCATGAGGACCTGATGGAAGCTCCTGACAGAAGTTACAAAGGAGTTAAAGAAATTGTTAACCAGGCGCTGAGCAAACTTCCGGAGATTCAAAAAAATGTAGTGATGCTCAGAGATTACGAAGGATACGATTACGCAGAAATCGGAAACATAACCGGACTAACAGAATCGCAGGTAAAAGTTTACATTTTCAGAGCAAGGCAAACATTAAAAGATTATCTGGTGGGAGTTGAAAGAGTAATTTGAAAATTAGATACAAAAATTAGTAATAAACAATAAAGTGAAAATCGACAGAAACAATTACGAAGACTTCCTCATTCAAAAGTTAGAAGGACAACTCAGCAACGAGCAAAATGCAGAGATGGACTTATTTCTTCATAACAATTCTGATATTCAATCAGAATGGGAAGCTTTCGAATTAACTCGTTTGATTCCTGATGAAAGTTTAGTTTATGAACATAAGGAATTGCTGAAGAAAAAGGAAAGTGCAGGAATTATTCCTTTTTATAGAACTTTAATGTATGCCACTTCAATAGCGGCTTCGTTGTTATTGGTATTTTTTATTTCACAGAAATATTTTTTTAAGCAAACACAAAAAAATCCATCATTAGTTGCGGTAAATAATTCCATTAAGAATAATAAAACTGAAAATGACACTTCTGAAGTTAAGTCATTAAATAATAATTTGATTGTTGCTGAAAATTATTCATCAAATAACCAATCGTCAAATGGTTCTGAGAATAAAACAATAAATAATTTACAAAAAACTAATTCTAGTCTAATAACAAATCAAATTAATCAGGTTCGAATCTCAGATGACATTCAACCAATGAAACCGATAGTTGCTGGGGTTGTGAGAACTTTCCCAAGAGTTTCTTATGCAAGTTTCATTTGGACAAAAGGATTAACTGTACCTCATTCGCCAAGTCGATCTGTAAATGAAGCCGGCGCCTGGCTTCAAGTAGCAAGTATTCTTGGTTCAGAAATTATTCGATTAAGTGGCAGAGGTGAACGCCTGAATAAGGCACCGCTGGAATTGCAATTCAAAAACAAACCGGTTCAGTTAAATATCAATAATCCTTACTTAAGACTTAATAAATTTTTATCATTCAAAAAGAAAAATTCAAACAACAAATAATCATGCGTAAACTTTTTGCTTTACTCCTCCTCGTTTCATTTTCTATTAATTTGTCAAATGCGCAGATTGCAGATGTTCCGGCGCCGCCTCTTTCTCCTGATAAGGAAATGTCAGCTGAACAGCAAAAGGCTTATGATGACGCAATGCTTCAATTGAACCAAGCGATTCAAAATCTGAATCAATCATTAAAAAAGATTGACAGTGTTAGTGCCGGTGGATACAAAATAGATATACCACCAATTCCGCCGATACCTCCAATGCCGGAATTTGGGTTTTCTCCGGATGCTGATGTAGTAATAAAAATTATTGGAGATAGTCTGGAGGAATTTGAAAATGCAATGGAAATATTTGGAGATAGCCTGGAAGTTGCTTTAGGAAAAAAAATGAAAATTGAAATAAATGAAGATGGAGACAAAAGAGTAATGATTATTGAAAATGAAGAAATTGATACTGCTTTTGACGATGAAGGTTGCGGAAGAAAAAAAGTTGAAACTAAAATGTTTGGGTTGGATTTAGGAGTTAGTGCATTTCTGCAGGATGGAGGCTCAACTATTAAAGCTCCTTATACACCACTTGAACTAAATCTTGGAAAAAGTATAAATGTTAATCTTCACATTATTCATCAGAACATAAGTCTGATTAAGCATTATGCAAGTATTGACTGGGGTTTATATGCCGAGCTTAATAACTATCGTTTTGCCAATGATGCTATAATTATCCCTAAAACTGATACTGTAGGGTTTAGTTTAGAAAGCGGTGTAAGTTATAAGAAGAACAAATTGTTTTCTTCCTATCTAAATTTACCTGTTACATTAAGATTTGAAACTAATCCTAAGGAGCCAAAGCGATCATTTAATTTAGCGATAGGAGGTTATGCAGGATTTTTACTTGGTGCTCACACTAAAACAGTTAAGCAAAGCAAGGAGTCAAATAAAGTTCACGACGATTTCAATTTAAATAAAATGCATTATGGATTAACCGCTCGTATTGGTTATAGTTGGTTCGACATATATGTTACTTATAGTTTAACGCCTCTGTTTAATGATGGAATCGCGCCGGGTTTAACTCCTGTATCAGCAGGAATTGCATTGGTTGGATTCTGATTAATTTAAATTTTTAAATCAAGATAATGGACTGATTTTTTTTCTGAAAGGTGTTTTGGTAAAGATGATGTCTCATTAAAACCCGGTTAATCTTAAAAGATTGCCGGGTTTTTTAGTATTTATAAAATTCAAACTTTCTTGTTTCTTAATTAAACAGTATTCCTTCTTAAAACTATTTTCACCGCGTGAAAAAAACAGGGTACTTTCTTAAGGTTATATGGGCTTATTGGTACTTTTTTGTTTTTGTATTGTTGTTTCTGTTATTATTTCCATTCTTCTATATTCTTTTAAGCAACAAAAAATGGTATCCGGCTGCAAATAATCTTCGTAGAGTTTGGGCATGGTTGATTTTTCTTTTTACAGGAATTATTTACTCAATTAAGCGGGAATCTAAGTTGAATAAAAATCAAGCGTATATCTTTTGCCCGAATCATACTTCATACCTCGATATTCCATTGTTTGCTATGTGTTATCAAGGTCATTTTCGTTTCATGGCAAAATTGGAATTAAGCAATATTCCTTTATTCAATATTTTTTTTCGAACCATAGATATATCTGTAAACAGAGGCAGCATTACAGAAAGTTATAAAGCTTTGCGAATTGCAGCTGAAAGCATTGAAGAAGGTGACAGCCTCGTTATTTTTCCGGAAGGGAAAGTTGCGCATCATCCACCTAAACTGGAGAAATTTAAAGCTGGTCCGTTCCGGTTGGCAATAGAAAAACAAGTTTCGGTTGTTCCTGTAACTTTTCTTGACAATTGGCAAATGCTTTATGTCGATAAAAAAATATGGGGTCGTCCAGGAATTGCAAGAATAGTAGTTCATAAACCAATTTCAACAATAGGATTAACTTTGGACGATATAGAATCGCTGCAAATAAAAGTTCAGGATATAATAGAAAATACGATAAAGGAATATGGAAGTAAATAACGAATTAATTGACAAACTTGCTGTTCTTGCAAGATTGGAATTTGATGATAATTCACGAGAGGCTATCAAAAAGGATTTGCAAAATATTTTGGGTTTCGTTGAAAAAATTAATGAATTAAAACTTGACAATGTTGAGCCACTTATTTACATAACAGATGAGGTTAATGTGCTTCGGGAAGATGAAGTGAAACAAACTATAAGTCATGAAGAGGCGATGAAGAATGTACCGGTGAAGGATAGCGATTATATTAAAGTTCCAAAAGTGTTAAAGGGGAAATGATGGCCAAAGAAGTAATAAGGTTAGAAAATGTTGCTAAAAGTTATGTGTTGGAGAGAGTTGTTATTCCTGCATTAAAAAATGTAACTCTTTCAATAAATAAAAATGAATATGTGGCTTTAATGGGACCATCGGGTTCTGGTAAGTCAACACTAATGAATATTTTAGGATGCCTTGATACTCTTACAGCCGGAAGGTATTTTCTTAATGGTACAGATGTTAGTCATATGATTGATGATGAACTGGCAGTAATTCGTAATCGCGAAATCGGTTTTGTTTTTCAAACATTTAACCTCTTGCCACGAATGACCGCTTTAGAGAATGTAGCATTGCCACTTGTGTACAATGGAACAAGCCGAACCAATAGAACCAATAAGGCTTCTCAAATGCTTGATGCAGTTGGATTGGCAGATAGAAAAGAACATAAACCAAATGAAATGAGCGGCGGCCAAAAGCAACGAGTTGCCATTGCGCGTGCCTTAATTAATTCTCCATCTATTATTCTGGCAGATGAACCCACTGGAAATTTAGATAGCAAAACATCTTATGAGATAATGGCAATACTCGATAAAATTCATAAACAAGGTAATACTGTGATATTGGTTACCCATGAAGAGGATATTTCCAGATATGCACAGCGTATTATAAAACTAAAGGATGGTGAAGTAGCTTCTGATGAAATTAATCTAAATCCGACTCAGGTTGCAGCGAATATTTAATTTCAAATTAATTTATGAAAATTTATACCAGGAAAGGCGATTCAGGAACAACACAGTTAATAGGAGGAACCCGTGTTTCTAAAAATCATATCCGAATTGAAGCTTATGGAACAATTGATGAACTGAATTCTTACATTGGCTTAACAAGTGATAGTCTGACTGATAATATTGTTAAGGATCTGTTAAAAGAAATTCAGGATCGTTTATTCACCATTGGTTCTACTCTAGCCAGTGACCCTGAAAAATCAAGAATGAAAATCCCCGATTTAAAAGAGGAGGATGTAGAACTTCTTGAACAGGAAATGGATAAAATGAATGAACGGCTTCCAGAAATGAAATCTTTTATTCTTCCCGGAGGTATTGCTGCTAATTCTATATGCCACATTGCAAGATGTGTGTGCCGTAGGGCCGAGCGGTTAACAGTTGCTCTTTCAGAAAATGAAACAGTTGAACCGCTTGTAATTAAGTACCTGAACCGACTTTCCGACTACCTTTTTGTGCTCTCCCGTAAAATATCAATAGATGCTGGTGTTGACGAAATACCCTGGAAGCCACGCCTGTAAGCTGTTTGAGCCTTATCCACAGGCGCTTTTAATCTTTTAAAAAAAACATTTTGAGGTGTAAAGAATAAAGATACTTTTGCGCAAAGTTTAAACCACCTGAAAAATTATGTTTTGGAGTCTTGAATTGGCATCTTATCTTGAAGAAGCACCATGGCCTGCCAGCAAAGATGAGCTGATTGATTATGCTATTAGAAGTGGTTCACCACAGGAAGTAATAGAGAATTTACAGGAGTTGGAAGACGAAGGTGAAATGTATGAAGGCATTGAAGATATATGGCCTGATTACCCTACGCACGACGATTTCTTCTTCAACGAAGATGAGTACTGATTGAATAAAAATTTCAATTTAATTAAAGCGAAACCCAACAGTTTCGCTTTTTTATTTTCTCTGCTTCAGGACAGTTTCTGCAAACAATAAATCTTCAGGATTGGTGATTTTGAAATTGGTTGATTCACCTTCCACTAAATTCAATTTATTTCCAGCTGCTTCAAATACCGAAGCATCATCAGTAAAACTCTCGTGATATTCCTTTTGATACGCTTTTTTAATTCCTGATAATTTAAAGCATTGCGGAGTTTGGGCTAATCTGAAATTATTTCTGTTCGCACTTTTAAATCCGCTGGCTGTCAATTCAAAAACTGAATCTTTTACCCCGACTGCTGCAATGGCATTTCCATTCAAAATTGTTTCAGTAAAACATTTTTCAATTAAACCTGGAGTAGCCAATGGTCTTGCGGCATCATGAATTGAAACCAATCCTTCATCAGGTAAAACAGCCAGAGCATTTTTTACAGATTGATACCTTGTTTCTCCACCTTCGATACATTCAATTAAAGATGGTAATGAATATTGGTCCTTCAACTCATTGAAATATAATTTCCATTCTGCTGCAACCGGAACAATAATTTTTTCAATTCCATTTACGGTTAAAAACAAACGAAGAGTATGTACAATAACCGGAATATTGTTTAGTAATAGAAATTGCTTGGGTAAAGCGGCCTGCATTCGCAAACCTATTCCTCCTGCCGGTATAATTACATAGCGCTTGTTTGCGGCGCTCATAAGCAAATATGATTACATGATGAGCATTGCATCTCCATAAGTGGCGAAACGATATTTTTCTTTCACCGCTAACTTGTATGCATCCATAATCAAATCATACCCGCCAAAAGCACACGCCATAATTAACAGGCTTGTTTTTTCTAAATGGAAATTGGTAAGCAGGCTATCTGCAACAGAAAAATCATAAGGCGGATGAACAAAAATATTAGTCCAGCCTTCCTGTGGTTTAACATGTTTACCGGCGCTTACGCAACTTTCAAGTACACGCATAGTTGTAGTTCCGATTGAACAGATACGCTTCTTTTGGTCAATAGCGGTATTTACAATATTTGTTGCTTCTTCATTCATCATAAAGAATTCAGCATCCATTTTATGCTTCGATAAATCTTCTACTTCTATCTGGCGGAATGTTCCAAGACCTGTATGCAAAGTAACTTCGGCTAAATTCACGCCTACAATTTCAAGTCTCTTTAACATTTCACGGCTGAAGTGTAAACCTGACGATGGAGCTGCTACAGCTCCTTCAATTTTGGCAAATGTTGTTTGGTAGCGTTCTTTATCCATTTCATCGGGCTTACGCTTAATGTATTTTGGAATAGGAGTTTCACCCAATGAGTATAAAGTTTCACGCAATTCATCATCAGTGCCGTCAAATAAAAAACGAATAGTTCTTCCACGGCTTGTGGTATTATCAACCACTTCAGCTACCAGAGAGCTATCAGCTCCGAAGTATAATTTATTACCAACACGAATTTTTCGGGCAGGGTCAACCAATACATCCCATAAGCGCATTTGCTTATTGAGTTCGCGCATCAGAAACACTTCAATTTTTGCACCTGTTTTTTCTTTGCGGCCATACATGCGCGCCGGAAACACCTTGGTGTTGTTCATTACAAACACATCGCCCTCACCAAAAATGGTAAGCAGGTCTTTTATTTTTTTGTGTTTGATTTTTCCGGTTTTTCTTTCAATCACCATCAGCTTGGCATCTTCGCGATTTTTAGCCGGGGTCTGTGCAATAAGATTTGCAGGGATATCGAATTGGAATTGTGATAATTTCATAATTTAAAAAGTTACGGCTTTTTATTTTTTGAGCGCGCAAATATAACGGCTTCTTTGGGTTATGAATTAATTATTTTAATTTACTTGAAATCCTAATTATTTTGAAAAAAAATGAATGTTTGCAGAATTGATATTTTGATTCAAATTGATATCGCTTAGGTTTGAACCCTTGATGTTGATTCTCAGAATTTTTTCGGAAAGTTTTGCTTCGGCCATTCACGAGTTACTGGTGAACCGGCTGCGCACTTTTTTAACATTGATGGGAATTTCTATTGGTATTTTTTGTGTCATCACCATTTTTTCGGCGGTTGATTCGCTTGAGAATAATTTAAAATCAAGTATTGGAAAATTTGGTAATGACATAGTTTACATAAGCAAGTGGCCATGGAGTTTCGGAAGCGATTATCCGTGGTGGGAATACTGGAAGCGACCACATGGCACTTATAACGAGATGCGACAAATGGAAGATAAACTTCCATCGGCAAAGGCGGTTGGCATAGTGCTTTATATGGGAGGTAAGGTAATTAAACAGGGAACTTACAGTGTAGAGAATGCATTTATAAGCGGTGTTTCATATAACTACGATTTGATTCAGAACCTGGAATTTAGTGAAGGACGGTTTTTTACACAGGAAGAATCGTTTTCGGGGCAGCCAGTTTGTATAATAGGAGCAAGTGTGAGTGAGCAATTATTTCCGGGAAATATTGACCCTGTAGGCAGAGATATTTCTCTGCTAGACCGAAAGCTTAAAATTGTAGGGTTGTTTGCAAAGGAAGGGGAGAGCATTATGCAGAACAGCAATGACAATGCTGTGATGATTCCATACAACTTCTTAAAAACAAGGGTATATGTTGACGGTGATGATATTGAGCCGAGCATTTTGGTAAAGGCTAATGCGGGAGTAAGTTTAAATGAACTGAAGGATGAAATAAGAGGTGTTTTGCGGGGAATAAGAAGACAAAGGCCAACCGAGAAAGATAATTTTGCCATGAACCAGATAAGTTTTTTAAGCAACGGAATAAGTTCGTTGTTTTCTGTTGTGGATTGGGTGGGATTAATTATCGGAGGATTTGCAATTCTTGTAGGTGGTTTTGGAATCGCGAACATCATGTTTGTGTCGGTGCGCGAACGCACCAATATTATTGGGATTAAAAAAGCATTAGGGGCAAAAAGTTATTTTATACTTCTTGAGTTTTTAGTTGAGTCAGTTATTTTATCAATAATCGGAGGGCTATTGGGGTTGTTTTTTGTTTACCTGATATTAATTGCAGCTAATAATCTAATAGATTTTCAGTTTGTGATGAGTATGAAAAATATATTAACCGGCATAAGTATATCAGCTGTTATAGGATTAATTGCTGGATTAATTCCTGCAATATCAGCTTCGCGTTTGCATCCGGTGGATGCAATAAGATTCAAGTAGTTTATTTCTTTCGGTAAGCCTCGTCGAACAGCGTGTTCTTTGACTCTTCGTTGTTTTTTTATACAAATTGAAATTTATTGTCAATTTGTTTCTGTATGAATTTTAAAAGACCCCTTTACATTTATGTTGAACAGAAAAATTCAATCATGAATCAAAAATCAAAAAACTCCATTGTTCCGATACTTATTCTTGGCGCCTTTTTTTTCATTTTCGGTTTTGTTACCTGGTTGAACGGCACACTTATTCAATACTTAAAAATTGCATGTGAGTTAAATACTTTTCAATCATTGCTGGTAGCATTTGCTTTTTACATTTCTTACTTTGTAATGGCTTTGCCATCGTCGTGGGTGCTAAGACTTACAGGTTTTAAAAACGGAATGAGTCTTGGTTTATTTATTATGGCTTTAGGTGCGATATTGTTTATACCTGCAGCCGAGTCACGGAATTATAATTTATTTCTTACCGGCTTATTTATTATTGGAACGGGTTTATCCATTCTGCAAACCGCTTCAAATCCGTATGTAACCATTGTAGGCCCAATTGAAAGTGCCGCAAAGCGTATTAGCATTATGGGAATTTGCAATAAAGTGGCAGGTGTAATGGCACCAATAATATTAGGCGCTATTGTTTTATCAGATGCTGATTCGTTAGTGAATGAATTAAAAACAATGGATGTTGCGCAAAAGAATTTTCGGTTGGATGAATTATCGTCAAGGGTAATTATGCCTTATTCCATAATGGCTGCGGTTCTCGCCTTGTTGGGAGTACTGGTTCGTTTTTCACCATTACCGGAAATTGAAGAAGAGAATGAAAGCGTTGTAGCGAAAGATAGCTTGAACCTTAACACAAATGTGTTTCAGTTTCCGCATCTTGTTTTAGGAGTGATTGCTTTATTTCTATATGTTGGAGTTGAGGTGCTTGCAGGAGATACGATTGGAAGCTACGGTCAATCGCAAGGTATTCCTTTATCAGAATCAAAAAATTTTACGGCATTTACATTATCAGCTATGGTTATAGGATACATTATAGGAATTTTTTCTATTCCCAAATTTATTAGTCAATCAAAAGCACTGGCTTATTCAGCAATAGTTGGTGTTGTTTTCAGTGTTATTGCAATTAATACTCAAGGTTATGTATCAGTCTTATTCATTGCGTTACTTGGTTTGGCAAATGCACTCGTATGGCCTGCCATCTGGCCCTTGGCAATAAGCGGCTTGGGAAGATTTACAAAAACCGGTTCTGCATTATTAATAATGGCAATTGCCGGCGGAGCACTTTTACCATTACTATATGGTAAGTTGGCAGATATTGAAAATATTGGCCATCAGAGTGCATATTGGATATTGGTTCCTTGTTATCTCTTTATTCTGTTTTATAGTTTGAAGGGATATAAGTATTCTAAATGGAATAGCTGATTTCAATCACTTATTATTAATTATTTTTCTCCATTAGATTTCTTTAGTTTGCACAATTAAAGATTTCTTATGAAAAAAATTTTTGTTCTTACAGTTTGTTTGGTAGTGTTTGGATTAACATATTCAAAAGCTCAAACTGCAGCAACTGATTTTACAGAAAATGATTGCGCAGGAACTTCTCATCACTTATTCAGTGAACTGGAATCAGGAAAAGTAATTGTTTTGGTTTTTGTTATGCCTTGCTCATCTTGCTTGGGACCTGCACTTACTGCCTATAATATTGTGGAGAGTTTTCAGGGATCAAATCCAGGACAGGTTTTATATTATTTAAGCGATGATATTGGAACAACCCTTTGTTCGCAAATTGATGGATGGGCAACCAGCAATGGTATTGGCAGCAACAGAAGTTCGTTCTCTTCTCCAAACATTACTATGAATGATTATGGAATTGCAGGCATGCCAAAAGTGGTTGTACTCGGCGGAGGAATTCAGCATAAGATTTATTACAATGAGAATGATGCAGCAGCAGGAAATTCAATAAATATTCATAACGCAATCAGTACAGCTTTAGCTGAAACAGGAATTAGTGACCTCAGTTTTTCCGTTAAGGATTTTTCATTGTTAATTGATTACAGTAATTCAACAGTAAAAACTTCTTATTCATTAAATAAATCTTCACAAGTAAATATTTCAATGATTAATTCAATAGGACAGGAAATAAAAAGTGTTTCGTTTGCGAATCAATTACCCGGAACGCAATCCCATGATTTTAATTTTGAAAACCTGACGGCCGGATTGTATTTTATTAATATTAAAACAAGCAACGGATCATATAGCCGGAAATTCTTTATAGGAAAATAAATAGATGAAATGAAATTTTTAATTTCTGTTTTAATTTCTCTCGTCGGCTTATTTAATAATTATTCTTTTTCACAATCCTGCTGTTCCGGCTCAAGCAGTTGTCCCATTGCCGGCGGCGCATCACAGGGAGTTTTAGCAGAAAAGCAAGTTGAGGTAAATACCAACTACCAATATATTTTCTCTGATAATTTTTTAAATGGCGATACTGCTGACGCAAATTTCTTAGACTTATATAAAAGTCAATATAACTATTTGAGACTTGCATATGGTGTTACTGAGAAACTTACATTATCACTTGAATCAGGTTATTATTTTAATAAAACTCAGGTTGGTTTAAATAAACGCGATACTATTTCCTCAAGTGGAATTGGTGATTTGATATTATTTCCAAGATATAATGTTTACCATCATCAGGGAAGTAATGGAAATTTTGATGCAACCATTGGGTTGGGTTTAAAAATTCCAATTGGCGATTACAATGATTCATTAAAACAGGTTGAACCATTCAGTGGCACAACATATTATTTGCGTAAGCCTCCGGCAATACAACCTTCTTCTGGTTCTCAGGATTTTATTTTTTATGCAATGATCTTTAAGGGGTTTACAAAAGCGAAATTCAGAATCTTTTCAAATTTTATATTTATAAAAAAAGGCTGGAACCCATTGGGCGAAAAAGCGGGCAATTATTCAAGTGCAGGTTTGTTTTTCAGCAAATCTGTTCTTAAAAACCTTGGCGTTATTATGGAAGTTAAAGGTGAGCATACAAACAAACTAAAGCTCAACAACGATTTGTTTTTGATGGGATTCTACAATTATGATGTTAATGCAACGGGGGGAAATAAATTATTCATTGTTCCTCAAATTAATTACAGCTATAAATCGCTCAGTCTGTTTGCCAATGGTGAATTTCCATTGTATCAAAATTTGAATGGAACTCAAATTGCTTCTAAGTATTTATTTACAGTGGGTTTATCGTATAAATTTTTTCCGTTCAAAAAGAAAATTGCAATCGGAACATATTACTGTCCAATGCATCCACATGAAACCAGTTTAACAACCGGAAAATGTTCAATATGCGGAATGGACTATATTTTGATGAAATAAGTAGGGCTTATTATCCGAACAATAGTTTGAAATAAAAGGAAGGTTTCCGCAGTTGACTTCGAATATCTAAATCATTAAACATACAGGAAAGGGTTTCCTGTACAGTTTTATTTCGCGAGGCTTTGTTTACTACAAAATTAAAAAGCCATCCGTGCTTTGATAAATTTTGTAGCCGCTTACTCAAACTCAATTCGTTCCAGAGTTTTCGATAAACTATTTCATCGTATTCTTTTAAAAGTGTTTTCGAAAAATCATTTTGGTTTTTCGCTTTCAGGGCAATTTCGGCTGCTACCATTCCGCTTAACATTGCATTTCCTATTCCTTCGCCTGTAAAGGGATCTATAAGTGAGCCTGCATCACCAACCAACAGATATCCATCACCTGAAATAGGTCGCTTCTTGGATCCAAGCGGCAATCCATACCCTTTTACATCATCAACTAACTCTGCGTTTTTAAACCGTTCCTTCAACGATGGATATTTCTCAATAATCTCAGGCAATAATTTTTTCAGATTTGCTTTTCGTTTACTTACAATATCACTCCGCATTCCTATTCCAACATTAGCTTGTCCGTTGGGTAAAGGAAAAATCCAGAAATAACCAGGTAGCAGTTCATCTAAAAAATGAAGTTCAATAAAATTGTCTTCATCCATTGCACTAACATTTTTATAATATGCTCGAATGCCTGCACAATAATGTTCATGCTCTACTTCTATTTTTCCGAATTCTCTTGCAAAAGCGCTGTGTGCGCCATCAGCAGCCACTAAAAGTTTTGAGCTGAAAAGAATTTCATTTTCATTGAGGCCAACTAACCATTCATTGTTGGTTCGTTTGAAATATTTCAATTGAGTGTTTTCAATCAGTTGAATAAGCGGTTGAAGTTTTACCTGTTCAATTAAAAAATTATCGAAGTCAATTCTTTTTGAAATAAAGCCTGGTGCATTACCAACTGCCGGATAATCTTTTTTAAATGGTATCCGGATGTTCTTAAGATTTGGTGCAAAAAACTTCACACCAAATGAACCAACCTGAATAGATGATGATGAAAGCTTATTTACTAATTCGGGATTTAGTTTGTTAAGTATGCTCACAACTTTTCCGCTAAGTGCATCACCACAAATTTTATCGCGTGGAAATTTTGCTTTGTCAATCAAAACAGAAGAAATTCCTTTTGAAGCCAGAAACAAAGCAGCAGTTGCTCCTCCGGGACCACCTCCTAAAATACAAACATCTGTTTTCTGCATCCGCCAAAGAAAAGAAACCAATTTAATTTTATAAGTAAGTTTTTCAAGGTGCAATAATCTAAATACTATTTTAGCTACTGACTTGAAACAATTTTATTTGACTTCTAACTTCATGACTAACTTTCTTTTTCTTTGCAATCGCCCATGAAAAACCTTTTAGTTATTTGTTTTATGAACCTGATTTCATTTTACTGTTTCAGTCAGATAGAAATAAACAAACAGGATTCCGGTAAATGTTTTTCTATGTGCGGAGCTCCAATGATTTATCGAATTGAAAATATTACTGCAGTAAATATTCCTAAACATAAAAAAACACTCAGTATTCCATCATCTTATTTAGTAAGCTTCGATACAGTTCAGTTTGCTTCAGGTGATTCAGTTTGGAAAACATTACCGGGCATTTATGATGCTGTGGAAGAGAAAATTTCATTGAGCAATGGAAAAACAAAAACAATTACCAAATACAAGGTGATTCAGGAACCAAAACATGAATTCACCAGAGATGAAAAAAAGATAAAAGAGATAACAATTTATGAAGCAGCTGATTTGCCCGGTAGAAAAAAAATTGAATTTCCTGCCACATATACAAAAGTGAGTCTTAGAAAATTAGTAAATCCTGAAGTTAAAGAAATTGAAATTCAGGTACTATGCTCAGATAAATTAACCGAAAAAATTATTGATCAGATACAAATGAAATTAAAGGGGCTGGGGTATGAGACAAATAATTTCTCCAATGAATTAGGAGAAACAACACTCGACTCATTAAAGAAATTTCAGCAAGCCAATGAACTTCCAATCGGAGGATTAAATTTTCCTACTCTTGATTTATTGGGAATTGCCTATTAATTAATTGAAGTGCCATATAATAAAATTTATTCTGCCACCTATTTTGTTCTAAATTCACCACCTAATACTATTTGAACTGAATGATCAGGCAATCAAGAATCTTTTTTTTAATATTATCAATAGGCTTGGTTGTATTCTTTATTTCATGCAAAAAAAATGTTGAAGTAAAACCTTCGTGGGAAACCAGCATGTTAGTTCCTATTCTGAAAACTAATTTAAATATCGCAAATATTGTTGGCGATACATTAATTCAAACCAATGCCGATAGTAGTTTGCAATTGGTGTATGAAAGCACATTATATAGTTTAATTCCTGGCGATGGTGCATTCGAAATCCCTGATACAATTATTAAAGGAACTTACAATTTAACAAATCTTGCTTTAACAAATCAGGCTATTGTTTACAATCTTTCATTGGGGCAGGCTGCACAACAAATGGGAATTGCAGGAGGAGCTATAATATCGAGTAATGGTACAATGGCATCAATACCTGCAATCACAAATCAATCCTCCGGTGATAATGATGTTAATGCAACACAATTTTTTCAGACTGCAACTTTAGAGAAAGGATTTCTTGATATTACAATTCAGAATGGGTTTCCAATTGATATCAGTAACATTCAATTTCAAATCAAAAATAAAGTAAGCGGGACCATTGTAGCCGATACTTTCTTTACCAATATAGCATCGGGAAGTACAACTACAAAAACTGTTAACTTAGGTGGTAAAACAGTTGAGGGTACTTTGGTTTTTAAAATCGTAGATCTGGATAGCCCCGGAAGCGTGAACCCGGTTTTAATAGATACAACTGATGCATTAAATATAACTATGCAGGCAAGAGACATGGTTGTTAGTTCAGCAACAGCGGTATTCCCCTCGCAGGATATTATTGATGAAAATCAGGAAACTGTATATAAACTGAGTGGTGGAGCTAAATTGAAATTTGTGACAGTTCATAGTGGTAAATTAAGAATGACTGTACGCAGTGCTATTAAACAACTTGTGCATTTTACCTATGGCTTTCCTGGGGCAACAGATGAATTTGGTCAGGCAATAAATTTGGTTACAGATTTACCACCAGCACCTTCAGGTGGATTAAGTACCCTAATACAGGAATATGACCTTACAGGATATAGACTTGATTTAACGGGCATTGATCATAATTCATTCAATTCATTTGTTAACCATATTAAAGCCAGAATTGATTCAACCGGCCAAGTGCAAACACTTTCGTTTGCTGATAGTATTTATATTGATTATGGTTTAGTTGATCTTGTACCAGAATATATTGAGGGATTTTTAGGTCAACAGATTTTAACACTTGGACCAGAAGAAGTAAATTTTGATTTGTTCAAAAATATTCAAGGCGGAAGCATATCACTATCTGATGTGAATTTGGGAATTGAAATTGAAAATGGAGTGGGAGTGAATGCAAGAATGAATTTGTACGAGCTCACCGCTGTTAACTCAAAAAAGAATCAATCTGTTTCATTAAGCAATTCTTTAATTAATTCTCCTCAAAATTTAAATAGAGCTACTGATCCGCCTTTAATACCATCAATACTTTCATTCTTTTTAAATACGGGTAATAGCAACATAAAAAATCTGGTAGAAGTATTACCGGACAAAATGAAGTATCAACTTGATTTGTTCGTGAATCCGGATGGCAACATCAGCAACTATACTGACTTTGCGTATTACAACAGCCCTTTAAATGTAAATCTGAATGTTAGCATGCCGCTTTCTTTGCAAGCATCCGGACTTGTTTTTCAGGATACTGTGGACTTTGATTTATCAAATGCGAGCAGTAAAGGTTTAGATGCAATTAAAGATGGTGTGTTTACTGTTTTTGCTGATAATGGATATCCTTTGCAAGCTAATTTGCAATTGTATTTATATGATGAATGGGGCAGTTTTCTTGATAGCTTAATAGTTGCCCCTCATACAATTTCAGCTGCTCCGCTAAATAGTAACTGTAAAGTTTCTGAGCCTTTGCGTTCCACATTACAAGTTTCGGCTGATGAAAATAAAATGGATAGAATCAGAAATGCTAAAAAGGCAGTTGTCAAAGCAGTGTTCGATACCAAGTCAACAATACCATGCGGAATTTATACAAGCATTTACAATACCTATAATCTTTCAATAAAACTAACAGGAAGATTTACATACTTAGTTGGCCAATGATGATAAACTTTTCGCACTCAGGTTTTTTCTCAATACTAATTTTATTTCAGTTTTCATTTTCCACTACTTCAGCACAATCTGATTCAACAAAAATTTCAGATAAAAGAACGCATTTAAAAAACTCTTTTGATGGTTTGTTTTGGAATGGACCAGTAAACCACTTTTCTTCGGATGCTGATACATTTAAAACTAAAATTTATGTGTCAGGTGGTATTTATCTGAATAGTAATTCGCTTCCATTTTCATTTTCAAAAAAAATATTACAAAGTGGTTTTATTAATACTGAATTGAAAAAAAATGCGTCTGATCATTCACAGAATTTAAATGGAATACAGGCTGGATATAAGTATGGTGGAGGATTTACAACAAAGCTGAAAAAAAATATTATTGGCTTTGGGGTAAGCGAAGAATCTATTTCAATAATTAATTATCGTCGAGACCTGTTCAATTTGATTTTTTTTGGCAATGCTGAATATGAAAACGATACAGCTTATTTGCGTGGAAGCGGATTAGCGAATCAGGATTTTCATCGCCTTCGTTTAATATTTTCCACTTCTTCAGGAGTTGGAGATTCAAGTTGGCAGTTAAATGGTTCATTAAGTTATTTACAGGGCTATCATGTGAACTTGTTTAATGTAGGTCAAACTAAATTGTTTACAGCCCCATTTGGTGAATATTTATGGCTTCAATCGCAGTTTTCATATCAAACCAATGACACGGCAAATAGTGGTTCATTTGCTTTCAATGGAAATGGGATATCATTGGATGTTTGCGTCGCTTTTCCTGCAGGAAAATCACAGTTCATGGTTGCTATAAATGATGCAGGGTTT
Organism: Chitinophagaceae bacterium; assembly: GCA_947469485.1. GTDB lineage: Bacteria > Bacteroidota > Bacteroidia > Chitinophagales > UBA10324 > UBA10324. Next base: position 118,056 of record CANIPU010000007.1, read on the forward strand.
ATTAGCTGGAATAGGAAATCTCTTTTTTACGGCATGGACACAACAATTCAATTTGAAGGAATTGAATTAGAAAATATTTTAAGTTCTGAAGGGACTTCAATTAATGATATTAATAGTGATACTATTTTAAACTACTTAGGAGTTATACAAACGATAGATGGTTTTTCTTTAAATCTACCATTGCGTTTTTCATTTGTATGGAATCGACTAATTTTTAAAAACAACATTGGACTGAACGCAGGATTTAGTTTTCTTCCGCAATATGAAAATCTTCCAATGTTTTTTGCCTCATCTACTTTTAACCTGAAAAATTTGAAACCAACACTTTCAGTTTCGTATAATGGTTTTCAATCAATTAATGTTGGGGTTGATTTGACAGGTAAAATTTCAAATCATTTTAACTGGCAAATAGGCTCAGGACAATTAGCTTCTTTTTTATTTCCTGATAAATTAAATGGAATGAATTTCTATTCAACTGTATCATATTCATTCTGAATTTTAAAATTGTAATTTATATTATCTTAAATAAAAAAAGGGCTGTTTGTTTTAACAAACAGCCCTTTTTTTATTATCGGGAAAAATTATTCTACAATCATCTTGTGTGCAGATTTTTCATTTCCAACTGTAACAGTATAGAAATAAACACCTGAAGAAAGATTTTTTATGTTTAGATTGATATTATTAATTCCTGATTTCAAATTCTGAACAGGTAATGAAATTAAAGTCTGTCCCAACAAATTAGTTACTTCAACTTTAACATCTGATGCCTTTGTTAAATTTATTGTGAATGATGTAACATCATTTGCAGGATTTGGAATGTTTTGAGAAACATTAAATGTTGATGCTTCTTTGATAGAAGGAGCAGATAAAGGATAAAAATCAGCATCGCTAAAACCAATTCCCTGAACAAAATAATGCTCAGCTAATCCGGTTCCATCATCACTGGCATTTTTAGATTTTGAGGTAGTAACTGGAATCTGGTAGTTGCTTCCGTTAGTAATTACCTTTTCACTTGCATATAGCCAGTAATTGTCACCATTATACTGATTTCCACCAGTGAAATTCCAAGGACCAGCTTGTTTTTGATTTGCTATATCATATCCGCATGAAAAAATATTCGGGAAGGTATTATTTTGATCGATATTAAAATCTGTATCTAACCAGGTATAAAAAAACTTAGTACGGCTTTCATTCATTGAAGCCTGCATTCTTCCATCCCAGGTTATTCCTCCGCCATATGACCAAGGGGAAATACCACCATATACCGGTTCTGTTTGAATAGTATCAATTAAAAATGCTGCCCATCCTGTTGATGTTTGATAAACATCAAACATTTGATTGAAAAGTGAGTCATTCCAAATGTACCCTAGCGAATCTGGGTCAGAAGAATAAGCGCTGTTTACCTGACAAATAACATGAAGGTAATCATCACTGTCAACTAATAAATCAAATCCGTTTTTTGAAGTGAAGAATGGTCCGGTTACAGAACCATCAGTTGTAGGTTTCAAATATTGTGTTAAAGAAGTTACTGTTGAAAAATCATACGGAGTCTGATATACCCAATTCGCTCCCGCATCAATTGTTTTAAAAATCAATGGCTGATTATAATTATAATCAACTACAGAATCTCTACCTAAAATTACCATATAACCGATATCTCCGGCAGCATTGAAAGCAATACTTCCGAAATTACCCCAGTTTTGAGTATTATCTGCAGGATCGTGAGAAAATGCGATATAAAATTTCTGACGATTCCAATCAAATTTATTTGTGCCGGAATTAAATGAACCGGTATTTAATACAAGACCATTAAATGGTGTTGTAGTTAAAGCTTCATTAAAATCCCAATCACTTCCTAAAACATAAGCTTTAGCTTGTGCAGTAGTTGTAAAGCCATAACGAGCCATGTGCTGAAAAAATGTTCCGCCATTTGCATTTAATTCAAATTGTTGGTCATTGTTTGTACCATCTAATTGTGAACTGCAGAAAAAATTTCCAGTCCAACCACCTGATGCTGTAGATCCACTTGTAATCGGACCTGAAATTACAGCGAATGCGTTGTTAGGATCAGTATTTCCAGCTGGATTATAAATTCCACCTGAAGGATAACGACCATATTGAGTAGTATCAGTTTGTATGATTAATGAAGTATCCCAAGTGTTGCCACCGTCAACAGAAAAAGATGTTTGAACCAATCCACTGTTTCCTGGATAAGAACCACATTGTCTGTGAGTGAAACTGATTAAATTCAAATCAAAATCACCTGTCAGGCATTGTTGAGTTGAAGTAATCAAAGTAAATAAATTGTAAGAGCTCGAAAATTTCATTTTTGAAACAGTAGAGCGATCATTGCTGCCGGTTGGGAGGTCATTGATTCCTGAATTCGCAAAATTGTAAATTGATGAAACATCATCAATTTTATTTTGAACATTCATTTTTGGGCTAAGCTTTGGCGTTAATCGGTACGCTGGAACAATTGATTGAGCAAAACTGCCAATTGTAAACAGAACTGCACCTGCTAGTAGTATTAATTTTTTCATTTGGGTTTTGATTTATTTTCAGTTTGGAGGCCTAAATGTAGCATTTTTTGCTTTTCATAAAATATATTGTAAGTCATTTTAATATCAAACTAAATAAATGGAATTAATTCTGTTATTTAATAGTTTAATTATGCTCACTAAAGGAAGTTTACTTTTGCCGAAATAAATGAGCAAACACGGAAAAATATTAGTTGCAATGAGTGGGGGTATTGACAGCACTGTGGCAGCAATTATGTTGCACAATGAGGGATACGAAGTCATTGGAATGACCATGAAAACATGGGATTATGCATCAAGTGGTGGGAGTAAAAAGGAAACAGGTTGTTGTAATTTAGATAGTATTAATGACGCACGCTCGGTTGCAGTAGATTTGGGGTTTCCTCATTACATTATTGATATCAGGGAAGAATTTGGTGATGCGGTAATTGAAAATTTTGTTGATGAATATCTTGCCGGAAGAACTCCAAATCCTTGTGTTCTTTGCAATACTCATATAAAATGGAATGCATTATTGAAAAGGGCCAACATGCTTGGTTGCGAATTCATTGCAACAGGCCATTATGCTCAGCTCAGAAATGAAAATGAAAGATGGATTGTCTCAAAAGGGCACGATGACTGGAAAGACCAATCATATGTACTTTGGGGATTGACTCAACCTGTTTTGAATATTACACGATTTCCTTTAGGCGGATTCAAGAAAACTGAAATCAGAAAAATGTGTGAGGAATGGGGATATAAAGAATTAGCAAAAAAGAGTGAGAGTTATGAAATTTGTTTTATACCGGATAACGATTACCGGGGCTTTTTAAAACGAAGAGTCGTGGGGCTTGAAGAAAAGGTGAAAGGAGGAAATTTTGTTTTAACTGACGGAACAGTAGTAGGGCAGCACGAAGGATATCCTTTTTATACAATTGGTCAACGAAAAGGGTTAAATATCGCCTTAGGAAAACCAATGTTCGTTACGGATATTAATCCGGATACTAATACTGTTGTTTTAGGAGAAGAAGAAGAACTTAACCGTACCGGAATGATTGTAGGCGGAATTAATTTAGTGAAATATGCTTCAATTGAAGATGGAATGGAAGTTACAGCAAAAATCAGATACAAAGATTCAGGTTCGCCAGCTTTAATTTATAACGATGGAAAAAATATACGAACCGAATTTATGAGAGAAGTGAAGGGAGTAGCTCCTGGGCAATCCGCTGTATTTTATGATGGAAATGATTTGGTAGGAGGTGGAATAATTCAAAAAAGTTTTACACTTTAATAATTGATGAACAATTATTTTTTCACTTCGTTAAAACGAAGGCTATGAATTTTAAACACATTCTGCTGACTTTCAGCGCATTTATTTTATTGTTCACTTCGTGTAAAAAGGATCCTATATCTTCATCAATTGACGAAAGCACTAAGTACTTTCCACTACAGGTTGGTAGATATACCATTTTTGATGTTGATAGCATTCATTACAACGATGTTACTATGACAAGTGATACCACTCGGTTTCAAATAAAAGAAGAAATAGGTTCATCATTCTCAGACAGTACTGGTGGAGTTACATATATAATTAAGCGTTACAGGCGAATGAATGATACCCTGAATTGGTTGGAAGTAAACGAATGGAACGCAACAGTAAATAAAAGCAGAGCAGAAAAAACTGAAGAGAATCTCCGTTTCGTAAAAATGATTTTCCCTATAAGTGAAGGAATTAAATGGCGTGGTAATCAATACATTGATACTTCAAATGGTTTGGATGAATATTATGGTTGGGAATACGAATATTCAGAAGTTAATATCGGCAAAATTCAAAATGGTTTGTCATTAGATTCAACAGTGACGGTCACAGAACAAAATAATGAAAACTTAATTGAAAAGGATTTTGAGCAAGAGGTTTATGCCAAAAATTTCGGGTTGATATATCGTATACAAGAGCATGTTTCTAAACAGGATGTATCTATACCTTGGACTAATCCTGAAAAAGGAACCAAAGTAATTATGATGGCAAAGGAAATTCACTAATGTTCCTGAGATTGGGCGCATAAACAGGAAGGAAATCAATTCAGAATTTCCGGTCTTTCAACAATTCAGTCAGTTTATCGTTTATTTGGAAACCAATTAATTCATTCGGTTTCCAGCATGAAGAAAATTATATCGCTTCTCGTTTTTCATTTTTTGATTTTCATGTATTGCTTTTCATATTCACAAACTTCAAATTTTCACAAATACCAGATTGAACTTACTGATAAGCATAACAATCTTTTTTCTCTTTCACAGCCGGAGGAATATTTGTCAACCAAAGCAATTGAGCGTCGACAAAAACAAAATATATTAATAGATTCTTTAGACTTACCGGTTTCGCAATTATATATTGATAGTATAAAAAGTACCGGAGTTTCAGTTTTATATTCTTCAAAGTGGCTAAACTCAATCACTATTTTCACAACCGATTCACTTGCTTTAATCAACATCAATTCATTTCCGTTTGTTAAATCAATTAAGCCAGTCGGAAAAAATCTTTCAAATCATAATCAAGGTTCATCGGTTTTTAATTCTTATCAAAAAGCAGAATGCAGTACTGATAATTATTATGGCTTTGCGTTCAACCAGATAAATCAGGTTAATGGTCAATCCTTGCACAAAAAAGGATTTAAAGGAACCGGAATGTTAATTGCTTATCTTGATGCAGGTTTTCGGAATGTTGATTTGTTACCGGCATTCGACTCACTAATAAATCGTAACGGAATTATTGCAACACATGATTTTATAACAGGAAACGACTCTGTGTATGAAGATGATAATCATGGTGCGTATTGCCTTTCTATTGTTGCCGGCAATATGCCAGGGTACTATGTAGGTACTGCACCCGATGCTGATTTTATTTTGCTTCGGACTGAATATGGAGCAACTGAGTACCCTGTTGAAGAAATTAACTGGGCAGCAGGAGCTGAGTTTGCTGATAGCATTGGTGCCGATATTATTTCCAGTTCACTTGGCTATAGTGTATTCGACGACACAACATTCAATCATTCATTTTATGATATGGATGGTAGTACAAATCCTTCGTCTATAGCGGCGCACATTGCTTCATCAAGAGGAATAATTGTTTGTAACAGCGCAGGCAACAGTGGTGCTGATACAACTTGGCGATTTATAACTGCGCCTTCTGATGCCGATAATATTCTCACAATTGGTGCTGTTGACAGCGCAAATAATTATGCATTGTTTAGCGGGCATGGTCCAACTTTCGATGGACGCATAAAACCTGATGTGGTTGCCCGTGGAGCTTCTACATGGTTCATTGACACCAATTTCGGGACAGTAAGAGAAGGAAATGGCACTTCGTTTTCGTGTCCCTTAATTGCTGGTTTAGTTGCTTGCTTATGGCAGTCACACCCTGATAAAACAAACGGGCAAATAATGGATGCTATTCGTAGAAGTGGATCAAAATATTTTACACCTGATAATAACATTGGTTATGGTATACCGAATTTTGCTTTTGCCGATTTGATATTAAGTGGTTTTAATGAGCAAAGCCTTTTATCAACTGATTCAATAATTGTTTACCCAACAATTTTTTCAAACGAATTAAAACTTAATCTGAAATCAAAAACCAATCATGAGATTCTTACTCAGTTTATTGATATGTCAGGAAAACTAACCGATGAAACTTGTTCAAATACCAATATTGGATTTAACGAAATAACCATAAATACAACAAACCTTACAGCAGGTGTATATATGCTGAAAATCAGCTGTGGAACTAAATTTTATTACGAAAAAGTGATAAAAATTTAAACTAGAAAATGCAAATCTTGATACTTGTGTCTTGATACTTGCTTCTCCTAATTATATTTGCCCAAATCTGTTCAACTTTTGCAGCCGCGCATTATACTCACGCCAGAAAAATTTTCTTTCACTATTGAAAGATTATGCAGGCAGTTGATTGAAGTTCACGGAGATTTTTCAAATTCCATTATTATAGGAGTTCAGCCTAGAGGAATTGTTTTAGCGAAACGAATTCAAACCCGTTTATCTGTGCTTTTGAAGAAAGAAATTGTATTTGGAATTATTGATCCTACTTTTTACCGAGATGATTTTCGTTCTTCAGAAAAGCAACTAACACCTTCACAAACCGAAATTGATTTCATGGTGGAAGGAAAAAAAGTGGTGCTTATAGACGATGTGTTGTATTCCGGTCGAACCATTCGGGCAGCTATGGATGCACTGCTCGATTTTGGTCGGGCAGAAAAAGTAGAATTGCTAGTGCTTGTAGATAGAAGATTCACTCGTCACCTGCCAATTCAACCTGATTATGTTGGGAAAAGTATTGACAGCATAAGCAGCGAAAAAGTAAAAGTGGAGTGGAAAGAAAAGGAAGGACAAGATAAAATCTGGATCATACCTAAAACCGATAAAGAATGAGTTCACTCAGCGTTAAACATTTACTTGGAATAAAGTATTTAACTGTTGACGACATAGAACTCATTTTTAAAACCGCTGATAGTTTCAAAGAAGTTATTAATCGGCCAATCAAAAAAGTTCCTACACTTCGCGACACAACTGTAGTGAATTTATTTTTCGAAAACAGCACCCGAACCCGCATTTCATTTGAGCTTGCTGAGCGTCGACTAAGTGCTGATATTGTGAACTTCAGTGCAAGTTCATCATCTGTGAGCAAAGGAGAAACACTTATTGATACTGTCAATAATATTCTAGCAATGAAGGTCGATATGGTGGTGATGCGCCATCCCTCACCCGGTGCGCCAGTGTTTTTATCACGACACATTAATGCCAGTATCATAAATGCAGGCGATGGTACACACGAACATCCCACACAAGCATTGTTGGATGCTTATTCTATCCGTGAAAAACTTGGCAAAATCAAAGGCAAAAAAGTTTGCATCGTTGGCGATATTCGGCACAGCCGCGTTGCGCTTTCCAATATTTACTGCTTAAAAAAATTAGGCGCTGAGGTTATGCTTGTTGGTCCGCCAACGCTAATGCCAACTTACATTGAATCACTCGGAGTGAAAGTTGAATACAATTTAAAGAAAGCACTTGAGTGGTGTGATGTGGCAAATGTGCTTCGTATACAATTGGAGAGACAGGATATAAAATATTTTCCTTCATTGCGCGAATACGCTTTGTACTTCGGCATCAACAAACCATTGCTCGAATCACTAAAAAAAGAAATTGTGATAATGCATCCTGGTCCCATTAACCGAGGTGTTGAAATCACCAGCGATGTAGCCGACAGCACTCATTCTATAATTCTCGATCAGGTTGAAAATGGAGTTGCTATTCGTATGGCTGCGCTTTATTTATTAAGTGGAAGGAAATAAAAGAGCTATTTCTTAATACCATTTAATAACCAGTTAACTTCTGGAAGCCAATTAAGATTAAAGTCAATCTTATTGCAATAGAGAATTAATTCGCAATTACATTTCAAGTGAATTATTAAAATTTAAGCTTCCTGATTTAACAAAAATTTAATAGTCTTACATCATATCATTTAGGTTGGTTTCAAATAAACTATTACTTAATTGAATAAATTAAAAGATAAAATTTTAAGTCATGAAAAACATTCTCCCAATTCTTCTTTTCTTTTTAAGCACAAGTCAATTATTTGCCCAGCAAACTTCTCCTTCAACAGATTTGACTAATAATCTTGCAATAGTTGAAAAAGCTACAAGGTTTGAAATCACTCAATCTTTAAACATGTTGTTTTCTCAGAATGAAATTGACCAAATGGATTTTAAAGGAGCAAAGGAAATGCCTGATAGAGAGCATCGGTTGACACAAAAATTTCTTTTCACAATTCAAGATGGTACTGAATATGGAAATGATCCGTCTACAATTCAAACAAAAATGGGTACTGGGAAAAGTCCTACAGTTATAAAATCATGGAATGGTCTGAATGGCGGTTCAATGCCTCAGGACCCATCCGGTGCAGCTGGTATGACACAATATGTACAGGCAGTTAATGCAACACCTTTTGCTGTATATAATAAAACAGGAAATGGTTCAATTATATTTAATGGTGATGTTGGAACGGTAACCGGAGCTGGAAGTGACGGCGATCCGATTGTGATGTACGATAAATTTGCAGACCGATGGTTTGTTGCTGAATTGGATGGGTTCTTCACAGGATTTGCACTTGCGGTTTCTGCTACAAATAATCCTGCAGGAGCTTGGTATGCATATCAATTTAATATGCCTTCAGGGCAGTCACCTGATTATTTAAAGTTCTCAATTTGGGAAAATGGATATTACATGACTTCAAATAACGGAAGTGGAACAGTTTATTGTTTTGAGAGAGACTCAATGCTTGTAGGGTCACCAAATGCAAGATCTATTCGAAAAAATTTTGCTGAGCCTAACAATGCCGGATTTGGATTTTGGCTTCCGCTTCCTGGCGATGCTGATGGTGTTTTGCCGCCTTTTGGTCAGCGTTGTCCGCTTTTTTCTTATACTGATAATGCCTGGGGCGGAGGTGCTATTGACGGAATCAAAATCTGGTCAATGGGTGTTACATGGGGTGTTACACCAGTAGCAACCATTACTTTAGATGCTACAATTCCTACTGCAGCTTTTGATGCATCTTATAATCAGAACTGGAACGACATTATTCAACCAGGTAATCAGAAATTAGATGGGCTTGGAGGAATTTGTATGTATCGAGCACAATGGAATAATTTTATCGGCACCAACAGAGTTGTATTGAATTGGGGTGTTAAAATTTCTTCAACACATCGAAGTATTAAATGGGTTGAACTGCGGCAGAACCAGAGTACTAATGTATGGTCATTGTATCAGGAAGGAATTTATTCTCCGGATTCTACAAATCGCTGGTGCGGCAGTATTGCAATGGATTGTAATGGTGATATTGGCCTTTGTTATGCCTTAGCATCAAGTACAATTCCAGCTAGTTTAGGCTTTACAGGACGAGTGCCTTCTGATCCATTGGGAACAATGTCATTGCCTGAAACAGTTGTATTTACAGGTGCTGGCTCTCTTGCCGGAAGCAACCGATTTGGAGATTATTCTCACACCTCAGTTGATCCTGCTGATGGAAGCATATTCTGGCATACAGGAATGTATTGCGAGAATGGTTCAAAAACCGGAATTTATTCATTCCAGATTGCACAATGCCAGAATATTGGCATTGATGAAAAGATTAATAATAACAACCCGGATTTAATTGTAACACTAAGTGGTGAATTGATTTTAGTAAGTGCAATAAATCTTCCTTCTGATGGCAAAAATGTGGTGCAGTTATATGATGTGAATGGGAAACTGATTTCATATAAATACATTTCCACTAACTCAAAAGCTTTCGAAACAACAATTGATGCTCATGATTTAAGTGCAGGAATTTATATTGTAAGAATTGGCACAACTGATTTTCAGCGCGTAGCTAAAATTGCAATTCAATAATAAAATTTCAAAGAAGAATTTAAAGTTCAACTAATTTACGGAGGAAGAATGAAACGAATATTCAATTTGTTGCTTGTGTTTTTATTTCTATCTGCATGTTGTTCTGAAAAAAAATCGGGAATTACAGGTGCGGATATTGAAACCGTTAATAATATTGGAGAAACACTTGGAAAGGTTTCTCACAAATATAGAAGCACAGGATGTGCAACAGTTGTTATTGTTAATGGACAAAATTCCAATGACGAAATAATTCTAATACCATTGGATACCCTCGCTTCTGATATAAATGTGGATGGCCTTGAAATATATTTTAATTATCAACCTTTAAAAAGAATGAATCCTCAGGGATGTAATGCTGGATTTCCTGCAAAGTTGTATGATATTTCAAAGAAATAATTCAGTTCAATTTTAGTGTCTTAAGATGAATTTTTAGAAAGAGATTAATGTAAATTTTATTGCCTGTTATATTTCTATTTTTTATAAACCAATTCTCCATTCACAAAAGTCATAAGCACTTTAGCTTTAAATGTTTCTTCTAGCGGCATTGTCATAATATCATTTTCGAGTACTACAAGATCAGCATACTTACCAATTGTTAAACTTCCGGTTTCTTCATCACTGAAATTAGTATATGCAGCCCATGTGGTCATTCCTTTTAGTGCAGCATCACGAGTTAAATTTTCAGAGGGCATAAAACCTCCAACAGGCAAAAGCTTTTGGTCCATGCGGGTTATAGCAGCAAAAAATCCATAAAGCGGGTTTATATCCTCAATCGGGAAATCGCTGCCGCAAGCAACAATTCCTGTTTTTTCCAATAAGCTATTCCAGCTATATGCACCAACCATTCGTGTTTTACCAATTCGTGTTTCGGCCCAATACATATCACTTGTTGTGAAGCAAGGTTGTATAGATGGAATTACACTAAAGCTTTCAAACAGTTTCATATCAGTTGGAGATACAATCTGAGCATGTTCAATTCGCCAGCGATTCATGTTTTTGCCTTTTAAAATTTTGCCATATAAATCCAGGATCAGTTTGTTTGCAGAATCGCCAATGCAATGAACACATACCTGAAAACCGTGTGCTTCACATTCTGCGAATTTACGGGTGAAGTAATCAATAGGTTTTAATAATAAGCCAATGTTTTTTGGGTCGTCGTTGTATGGTTTTTTTAATAGTGCACCACGAGAGCCCAAAGCTCCATCGGCATAAAATTTAAATGCACGAACAGTGAGTCGTTCAGTTTTATAAGGGCCGTATTTGTAATAATAGTTTCTGTTAACCTCATTGTCAGTGAGCATTGCATATACTCTCATTTTTAATAAACCTTGCTGCTGAAGCGAGTCAATAATATCAACTATTTCTTTATCCAATCCAGCATCAGAAACAGTGGTGAGACCTACAGCAAAACATTTTTCTTGTGCAGCCATTAAAGCCTCAATAATATTTTCTTTCGATAGGAGTGGAATTGACTTTTCCAAACTATCCATTGCATTGTCAACCAAAACTCCGGTGAGTATTCCGTTTTTTATTTTAAGTTCTCCACCTGAAATTTTTGTTGATGCACTGAAACCTGCAATTTTCAAAGCAACATTATTAGCAACGGCAGCATGCCCGTCAATTCTTTTTATAAAAACAGGTTGGTCAGGAAAAGCCTGATTTAATAATTCATTAGTTGGAAATTCTTTCAAAGCCCAGTCGTTCTGGTCCCAGCCACGCCCCTGTATCCAGCTTGCTTTATTGGTTTGAGCAAATTTTTTCACTCTGGTTACAACTTCATCCCAACTTTCAGTTCCTACTAAATTCACACGCTTTAACTGTTCACCATAACCATAGAAATGGCAATGCGCGTCAATAAACCCGGGAAAAACCGATTTACCTTCTAAATCAATTTCGTTTATTGAAGAGTATTGTTCCTTTACCTGTGCGGTTGTTCCAATGAAAATAATTTTGCCTTTATCAATTGCTATTGCCTCTACAATGGTGTTGTTAGGCGATAAAGTATAAATGCGTGCATTAATTATTAAGAAATCTGCTTTTAATTTCATTGGTTCAGTATTAAACAGAATCGAAAGAAGTGACAGAATGTAAGTTATAATTATCATGGCACGAATTTAACAACTCAATGGTTTAGTAAGCACTGATTTTAAAGTTGATATTTATAAAATTATTTGTTAAAAATTAATTGTATGGAAACAGTAATCATTGATGATGAACATAAGAGGGATAATGATCGTTTGAAGTTTAGTATTTATTTGTCATTTCTTATCACAGTGCTTTTTGGCTTTTTAAAGTTTGCTGCATGGGCATTTGACATTGATGAAAAGGTTTTTGAACTAGGAATTCTTCCACGAAATATCAGTGGTTTACGAGGAATTATTTTTTCACCTCTAATACATGGTGATGCAGGACATTATTTTGGGAATGCAATACCACTTTTTGTGTTAAGTGTATTGATAATTTATTTCTACCGTCAGTTTTATTTTAAAGTATTGCTGTTGGTTTGGCTGCTGGATGGAGTAGGAGTATGGCTAATTGGCAGAGAAGTATATCACATAGGTGCGAGTGGAGTAGTATATGGTTTAGCTTTCTTTGCGTTTTTCAGTGGCGTGTTAAAAAAGAACCGGAACATGTTAGCCATGTCAATGCTTGTCTTATTTCTATATGGCAGTATGATTTGGGGAATGTATCCATTGGAGAATGGAGTGAGTTGGGAAGCACATTTAGCTGGATTTTTAACCGGTACTTTAATGGCTGTTTATTTCAGAAAATCCGGCCCCAACGATGACCCTGTTCCTGAATGGATGAATGAAGAAGAAACTGTGGACGAAGAAATTACTTTAATAGAAAAAAATTCAGATGCTGAAAATGAAAATGTGGTTTCTATAAATTATGAATTCAAAAAGAAATCTGAATAAGAGATGTAGTTGTTAAAAATATTTTTCTCAATTAGCACCAACTACGAATTTGGCAACCTTTCCTTCGATACTTTTCAAAATGTAAATCCCTTCGTTAAGATTTTCTATATTCACAATTGTTTTATTTTCAATTGAGGAAATGGTTTGGATTAATTTCCCTTCAATACTGAAAATTGAAAAATTATTTCCTGAATTAGTTACATAAATAACATCATTGGATGGATTAGGAAAAACCTGAATAGTAGAATTTTCATTTTGTAAATCATTAGTGCTTAAAGGTGAATATCCTGCTGCAATTAATATAGGAAGTACAGCATCAATTCTAGCCGGAATAAATGGTTTTAATGCTGGAATATTACCTAGATCGAAATCAATATTGGTTTCAAAATCAGCATTCGTGAAAAACTTGTTTGGATCAGCATATACTGAAGGTCGAATCCAATCAGCCAAACTGTCGATTAGTGGATACAATGTGGTTGTATCAAAACCTGTTGAAAGCATCATATAAAGAGCATCATAATAACTTGTATGCATGCTTGGAATTACAAGAAGCTTTTCTTCAAGTGGGCGATTGCCGGTAGGTGATGGCACATAATCAGGCGATAATGACTTAATTTGTTGCAGACTTAACCCTTGTTGAAAATTACCAAAGGCTTCATTTACATCCCATGCAATAAATTCGAATTTATCACTTGAGGTATTGTGGTAAATAAAATAATTATGACCACTTCCCTGATAAGAATCCAGATTTGCAAATAGAATATTTGTGGCCCATACATTATACCACGAATCCATTTCTAATACATTTCCTAAAGAGGTTTCTAATGATGGCGAAGGGGTGGTGTTTAAAATGCTTATGAAATTCAAAAGATCATTCCAGTCATTTACAGATTCGTTTGTATGCAGTTCATAATTTGGATAATAGGAGTTTAGATTATTCCCTGAATATTTTAAGTCACCATGAGGATCACCTTTAAACAGATTGCCATTTTTATTATTAAAATGTTCCTTTAAAAATGTTTTATCAATTTCTTCTACAATTGAATAAAGCCCCCATATTTGATTATTGAGATAAACATTCGCATAGGTACAACGGGGTGCGTTTGCACCATGTGTATTTAAAAAATCCAAGCAAACTTTTTCTCTTAAAAATGTGGGGTCTTTAAAACCATTATTCAGGTTAATTTTTTTTAAATCATTCCAGGCAAGAGTTGAATCAAATAAATTAAAATCAATTTTCATTGACTTCTTAACACTGGGATTATTGAAGGAAGAATTCCCTTTGAATTTTACACCAAGATTATTAAAAGTAACTCCATTAATAGTCGCATTTCCAGAAATGTAATAGTCCCCTGTATGAGAAGCGATAAGGCTGTCATACCAGTTCGATTGATTAAATTGTAAATGAATATCGTGTATCTGAGTTGAATTAAATACTGTGTCCCCTGGGTTTTGAGCAAACAACCTGAATGGCTGAATAATAAAATTCAGAAAATAAATGAGAAAAATGTTTTTTTTCATTTGAAAATATTTTTTTGTTATGACAAACAAAATAAATAATAGTTTAAGACCTCGGTAAATAAAAAAGCCATCGTGTTTATAACGCGATGGCTTTTTATTTCTTTGAACTAGTACTAACGAAGTAAGGTCAGATTGCCTTTATATTCTTTGGTATCATTGTTAATGAAAGTTGCACTGATAATATAAGTGTAAACACCAACTGAAGCTTCTTCAGTACCGATTAAACCATTCCATCCCTTATCAGTTTTATCGCTTGAACCGGAATAAACCATTTGACCCCAACGATCATAAATCCTCATGTAAACATGAGTTACCTCAGTGCCGAATGGAATAAAAATATCATTTGTACCGTCTCTGTTTGGAGAGAAAGCATTTGGAATATAAAGTTCACATAAAATTCCAATTTCAATTGCATCATTAAATGTGCAACCGTGGTTATTCAAAGTAACATTATATTCAGTAGCTTTTTGTGGTGATATGGTAATTTTCTGTGTTGTTTCACCTGTTGACCAGGTATATACCACTCCAGGAACTCCAGCGTCAAGAGTTAATAAAGTTCCTTTGCAAATTGCAGTATCGTTTCCAATGCTTGTTATTGGATAAGAGTTAACATTTATAAAACCAACCATGGTATCGTTTCCACATAAACTATCGGTTTCAACCAGAGTTACAGTATAAATTCCTGGTTCATGATAAGCATGCATTGCAGTACTTCCACTACCATTTGCAGCTGTATCACCAAAACTCCAATCCCATTGAACTGGATGATAATTACTTAAATCTTTAAAGGTTAGTTGTTGATGAATGCAAACTGTTAATGGGGTTACCGAAAAGGCAGCAATTGGTGCAGGCCATACTTGTATCACATGTGTTACAGTATCAGAACATCCACCTGTAACAAGATTTATCATTGTAACAGTAAATAATCCGGAATCAGTGTAAAGATGAAGAGGATTTTGATCAACGGAAATTACACCATCGCCAAAATCATACAGCCAACCAATAGGAACTACCCCAGTTGATGCATCCTGAAATTGCAAAACCTTGTATTGACAATATCCGGTTGGAACACTAGTAAAGTCTGCTTGGAATGCAGCTGCAATAAGAGTTGAAGAATCAACTAATACGCATCCTAATGAGCCATCAACACTAACAAAATAAGTTCCTATGTATTGATTATTTAAAGTACTTGGGCCATTTACATTTAAATCAGTTTGAATTATAGCACCGGTTGAGTCTGTCCAGGTATAAGAATATGGACCCGTTCCACTTGCGGTTGCTGTTACACTACCATTTCCAGAATTAGCACATGATGGGTTTATTGATGATAAACTTAAAGTCATTGGATCATAGGTTAAAAGCATTGTATCATTTGCAGGTCCGCCACAAGTATTTGCTATAGCAATGTATTGGGTCGTTCCAGGAGCAGGATTAACAGATAGTGTAGGACCACTTCCTATCAAGATTCCATTTTCATACCAACCAATAACATTCGCAGCATTCATAGGAACTGGGGCATATGGTATAGACGCAACAGTATATCCCCCACCATTTGGTGTAAAGCGATACCCATCAAGAGCAACAGCCCATTGGGTGGGATAATTTCTTCCAGGGGCCCAATCAGCTAAAGTTCCACTAGAATTTTGAATACCTTCAATACCAGCACCGCTATTCCAAGTTGCGCAAAGAGGTTTATCAGTAATATGCATTTCAATAATATTTGAAGTTTCGTATAAAATAACTTGTTGACTGGTTAATAGGCTATTACAGCTAAACATAGGAACGCTACACATATCAAAAACTGCATAGCGGTTTGGAGCGGTACCATAAGTTGCATAAGACATGAAAGCTGTATTACCAGCAGCAGCAGGATAATAAATATCTTGCCATGGCATCATTATAGAATTAGTAGGATTTGAAGCAGACGGAATAGCATTGCTAATAGGCCATTGGCAGTATGCACCAGCCTGAGAAATATCAAAATTCACTATGCCATTACTGCCAAAAACACATTGGGTATAGTTATTTCCATAGTATGTGAAAGTAAACCCAAGGTTAATAGGTGTGGTACAATAACCATCGTCGCAGCCATTAAAATTTGCACAATCAAGATAGGTTGCTGTACCACCTAATCCTGTGTTTCCACCAATTTGGAGTGTAAACGGAATGGAACAAATAGTTGTGTCATTACCAATTGTAAACTGTGCACTCGCTGATTTATTAACCAGTAAGAAGATACAAGCAACAATTGCAAATTTTATTAGCTTATTCATTGTTAAAGCTTTAGGGGTTTAAAATTACAAATTAATTTATCTTTCAATTTTATTATTAAAAATTATCGTAACAAAGTAACATTTCCATCAAATAATTCATGAACACCATTAACATAAGTTACATCAATTTGATAGATGTAGACACCAATTTCACAATCTTCTCCATTAAATTTTCCGTTCCAACCCAAATCAATTCCAGCAAAAGAATCAAGATAGATTACCTGACCCCATCGATTGAATATTTTGATTTTATAAGAAGTTACTTTGTTTCCTCTAGGTCTGAACAAATCATTAAAACCATCATCATTTGGTGAAAAGGCAGAAGGAATAACAACATTACATTTTAAATCAACAAAAATGGTATCATAACCTACGCATCCATGGTTGTTAACAGCTACAACATAAACAGTTGGTGCAGCAGCGGTGATAATTAAGGACTGAGCTGTTCCACCGGTTGACCAGATATATGAAGTTCCCGGATATCCAGCATTTAAAGTAAGAGATTCGCCAACACATAAACTCGTATCTAAACCTAAATCAGGATAAGGTTGATAATAAACCGTAAGGTTTTTAGTAATTGAATCAATGCCGCATAAACTATCAATTGCAACCATCTGAACAGTATAATCTCCCTGTGTATATTGATGGGTGGGTGCGGCACCTGAGCCATAAGAACCATCTCCAAAAGACCAGGTCCAACTTATTGGCGATAAGGTCGAATTATCAGTAAATTGTACAATATCAACTTCACAAATATTTTGAGGTGCCCAATCAAAATCAGCCTTAATTAATTCATGAACCAATATAGTTTGAGTAGAAGTATCACTGCAACCACCAGGATAGAAAACAATAAAAGTCACATCAAAATTTCCGGCGGAATTAAAAGTATGAGTTGGATTTTCCTGGCTAGAATTTCCACCCCCTTCAAAAACCCAGTTGAAAGAAGTAGGACTTCCGGTTGAGGTATTATTAAAATTTAAAGGTGATCCTTTACATGCAATTATTGGAGTATATGAGAAATTCGCGTTATAAGTTGCGGCTGTTAAAGTAAAGGAATGTTGTTTTACACACCCAATTGAGTCGGTGACAATCATTGTATAAGTACCCGGACCTAGATTTAATAAAGAATCATTTCCGGAGGATGAAGTTGTTGTTTGAATAATTACACCGGCTTGATTCTTCCAAACAAAAAGAAAAGGACCAGTTCCATTACATGTGGCTTCAATAAATCCATCAAAACTATTTGGGCATTGTGGATTCAAGTAAGTAGTTACTGTATCAAATTGAGATACGAAAACAGTAATAGTATCGGAACCAACCCCGCAATCTGTCATGCTTACAACATAAGTTGTTGCTTGGGTTGGATTAATAGGTACATCCTGGTCGTTACTGATAAAGTTACCAGCTAAGTCAGTCCACTGCAAACTGCCAAGCATTGGTACAGGAGCAAACAAAATAGAATCAATTGTATAAGTTGAAAATGTTGCATCAGGGGTAAATCGTTTGCCTTCATTAGTTGTTGTCCAAACCGTTGGAAAATTTCTTCCTGGAACAACTGATGCCAAAGTACCATTAGAATCATGTAATCCATGTATTGCAGCTCCTGCATTCCAAGTACTACAAACTACTTTTTCAGTAATATGGGTTTCTATAATATTACTTCCTTCGTAAAGAATTATTTGGCCTGTAAATAATAAGTTGTTGCACGAAAACATAGGAACATTACAAAAATTAAAAACAAAGTACCTGTTAGGTGCAGAACCAAAAGTTGCATAACTCATAATTCCTGTAGTCCCAACTGACGGATCAACATCATGCCATGGACCCATAATTGCATTTTGTGGTGTACCGGAAGCAGTTGTTGGAATGGCATTTCCAATAGGCCATACGGAATATTGACCAGCTTCGCCAATATTAAAATAGATATATACATTGGTTGAAAGTAAAACCTGAGTATAGACATTGCCATAATAATTAAAAGAAAATCCTAAGTCTACTACAGGGCTATAAGTATCATCAGGCAAATTCAATTGTGTAATAGCACCAGCAGAATCAATTGTAACATGAAGTGTCATTCCGCTTCCCTGACAAATGGTTGTATCATTACCAGCAGAAATATTCTGAGCACTACTCGCTTGAATAAAAATTACATAAAAAAAACAAAGGCCTAAAAACTTCTTCATTATCTTTTTTTATCAGGGCACTAATGTAATATCAAATGAGTCTTTCTGTTTTATTAAACATAAATATTCTTACCGATTCAACTTTTAAAATTCGATTTAATTTCGTTTTTAAATTATTAAAGCTGAAAAATACATTTGTTTCCTATTTAAATTTTATGATTAAGATAAAAACAGGTACGATTGAAGATGTAAATTCATTAAGAGATTTGTGTATTGAAACATTTTATAAAAAATGGAAGTCGACAAATACTGAAGAGGATATGCAATGTTACATGAATGAATTTTTTTCAAATGAAAAGTTAAAAACAGAACTACAGGATCCGGAAATTTCTTACCTGATAAGTCAATCATCAGAAAAATTTATTGCCTATACAAAGATTAAGAGAAATTCATTTGAAGGTGACCTCGGAAATTTGAAGCCGATTGAAATTCAGCGGATGTATGTTTTAGAGTCTTATATCGGTCAAAGAATTGGGGAGAGTCTTATGAAAGAAGTTATTGAAATTGCTAAAAAAGAGCAATTCGAGGTTGTTTGGCTAGGAGTTTGGGAAAAAAACTATGAGGCAATAAAATTTTATAAACGATTTGGCTTTGATTTTTATGGTTCACATGATTTTGTACTGGGTGCAGATATAACTACCGATCTTTTAATGAAGAAAGTACTATAACTATTTCATCGAAAAGAAATTTTATCTCTGCTTTCTATAAAATACATTTACCGAAACTATTGTAAACTAAATTACTGTAATAATCATGGACACTGTACAAGAATCAATGGAAATGTTGCAAAAAAATGTGGATGCTTTGAGAAACGAAATAGCCACATTGGAAAACTACCCCCTTCACAAAGAAGAAGATATCCGGAACTTTCATGAGAAAGTTAAAACCGTGAATAATCTCTTCAGAGGCTTAAATCCTTTATTGAAGAAAGAAGATTCAGGTGAATTATTAGGCCGCTTCAATAATGCAAGCGCGCGGGTTCAACAATTTCGCGAAGAGTTGAATAAACAAAAACAACAATTTATTGATTCAAAAAAAGCAGTAATTAAGGCAAGAATTGCTGACGCTGAAAATAAAATTGAGGAACATTACAGTGAGTGTATCAGTATTTTAAAACAAGTTTCTGATTGGCTTAAAGAAGGAAAGGTAGATTTGAAATACGCTCAAACTGTTTTTCCGGAAATAAATGATATTGTTCTTTCTGTTAAATTAGGTTTGAATGATTTGGATGAACTGTGGACACTATGGAAACAGGCCCGTGAAAAATCAGATGCCGGTAAAAAAAATATATGGGATGTCAATTATAATTTATGTAAGGCTGATATTATGACTATTGATGATCACGCTAAAAATGGTGATCCTTATGATGCAACAAAATCCATTATGGAAATGCAAAAGCGTTTGCGAGATTTTAAAATGAGTAGTGAGCAAACAGAAGAAATAAAAAAGACATTGAATGATTTATGGGAGCAGGCAAATCTGAGGATAAAAGAAAAGAAGGATTTGTTTAAAGAAGAAAATAAACGCAAGCGAGATGAATTTCAGCAGAAAAAACAAGATTGGCTAAATAAAACCAAGGAAGCATATGATAGATTCAGCCAACTTGTTGCAAAAAATAAAGAAGTAATAGAAAAGGCTTCTGAGCAGGTTACTCAGCTCATTGATGAAAGAGATACAGCCAGAAGTGAAGCATACAAAAATAGAATTCAGGTTTGGATTGATGAAAAGGAAACTAAAATAAACGACATCAAAAAAACCAACGACGAATTGCAAGGAAAAATTGACAACATGAAAAAGGAACTGGCAAAAGCAAAGATGATTGATAAAGAAAATTCAACACCCATTGCAAGCAAAGAAAAAATGCCAGAACAAATCAGCGTTGAAGAACAACCATCTTCTGCAGATAGTGAATAACTAACTAATAGTTAAAAACTAAAAGTGAATAGTGAAAAATGAAATACAGTTTCTTGAATTTCATTTTTCACTATTCACAATTAACTCTTCACTCTTTTGAAACCTCCTTTAATTTTATTGCATGGTGCCATTGGTGCAGCATCGCAGTTTAATAATTTAAGTGAACTATTAAGCGAATCATTTACCATTTATACTTTCGATTTCGAAGGGCATGGTCAGCGTGCATTTAACAGCCGGCCGTTTCGAATTGAATATTTTGCTGAAAATCTTTCTGAGTTTATTGAAGAATATCATTTGCAGCCTGCCGATATTTTCGGTTACAGCATGGGAGGCTATGTTGCTTTGTTTTTAGCAGCAACAAGACCGGAATACATTAATCGTGTTTATACCCTTGCCACAAAGTTTGACTGGAACCCTGAAACTGCCATAAAAGAAAGTGCGCAACTCAACCCTGAAAAACTCAAAGAAAAAATTCCGCACTTTGCTGATGCATTGCAACAACGGCACCTGCACGGTTGGGAACAAAACCTGGAACACACTGCGGAGATGATGCTGCACTTAGGAAATAATCCTTTGCTTGATAAAACTGTTTTAAATAAAGTGGAAGCACCCTGCATGATAGCGGTTGGTGATGCTGATAAAATGGTGAGCCAAACTGAAACCGAAAATTTTGCCTCCTTTATTCCCGATGCGCAATTCAGATTATTGAACAACACCCAGCACCCGTTGGAAAAACTGAATGCTGATTTATTAAAATCGGAACTGGAAGAATTTTTTATTTGATAATTGAACAGTAAAAATCTTTCTCCCTTTATTTGTGCTCAATAAATTTTCATCATGAGGAACTTAATTTTTTTAAATTTTCTTTTTCTTTTTTCTTTTCAAAGCAATGCACAGTCTCTATCTATTATTCCGCAACCAGTAAGCGTTGAACAACAAGAAGGGGTGTTTACTTTTTCCCCTCAGGTGAAAATTATATATGATAAGGATGTAGCCGTAAATGCCAATTATCTGAACTCGTATCTCGCTAAGTATTATTTGGTTCGTCCGCTTATTCAACCGAATATCAAAAAATACATTGCACTTCGATTACTTAATTCAAAACAAAAAGTTTATTCAGCTGAAGAATATTATTTAACTATTACACCCGATAGTGTTGTAATTACCGGAAGTGATGCAGGAATTTTTTATGGTATTCAAACTCTTTTGCAATTGATGCCTGTAGAATCGAAAATGCAGTTTGATATTCCGTGTTTAAATATTCATGATTATCCCAGGTTTAGTTGGAGAGGAATGCACCTCGATTGCTCGCGTCATTTTTTTCCAGTGGAGTTTGTAAAAAAATATATTGACATGATGGCGTATTACAAGATGAATACCTTTCACTGGCACCTTACTGATGATCAGGGTTGGCGTATAGAAATAAAGCAATATCCAAAACTTACTGAAATTGGAAGCCATAGAAAAGAAACCATTGTTGCGAAAAATTTTGATCCCTACATTGGTGATAAAACGCCATATGATGGATTTTATACTCAGGAACAGATTAAAGAAATTGTAAAGTATGCTGCACAACGACAAATAACCATTGTTCCGGAAATTGAAATGCCGGGTCACTCACAAGCTGCAATTGCTGCATATCCTGAATTAGCTTGTTTTGGAATGAGTTATGAGGTGTTAACCAAATGGGGTGTAAGCGATGTTGTTTTATGTCCAACCCCCGAAGTCATTCAATTTTATGAAAATATTTTAGATGAAGTAATTGCTCTTTTTCCAGGCAATTATATACATATTGGTGGAGATGAGGTGCCAGATGATCATTGGAAAAAAAGCAAGCAGGTAACCGAGTTAATGCTTAAAGAAAATATTAAAACCTATGCAGGAGTTGAGGCTTATTTCATAAACACAATTGAAAAATATTTGATTTCAAAAGGAAAAAAAATGATTGGCTGGGATGAAATTTTGGATGGAGGAGTTTCTTCAAACGCTTCAATAATGAGTTGGCGAGGAACCGAAGGAGGAATTGCTGCAGCAAAACACGGTAACTACGCAGTGATGACACCGGGAGATTATTGTTATTTCGATCATTGTCAGTCGAAGAATTCAATGGAACCATTGTGCATTGGAGGCTTTCTTCCATTGGAAAAAGTTTATAGTTATGAGCCTGTTGCATCTGAACTGAATTCTGAACAAGCAAATTATATTTTAGGTGCACAAGCTAATGTTTGGACTGAATATCTATCGACAAATGATCAAATTGAGTACATGATTTTTCCAAGAATGCTTGCACTTTCTGAAGTAGTATGGTCTCAAAAAGCAAAAAAAGATTGGTGGGATTTTGTTGGCCGAATACAAAAGCAATTTGAATTAATGGAATTCAGAAAAATAAATTACAGAGTTCCGGAACCGGAAATTCAACTTCGGCCTCTTGAAGAAAATAAATTCACACTTGGAATTAGTTCGTTAAAACAAAATTCTGATTTCTATTATACCATTGATGGTTCTGTTCCTACTTCGGCTTCAACAAAATATTCTGAATCTATTGTAATTGCATTAACACCAAACCAAAAAGTTAGGGCAATTGCAATTACCAAAACCGGTAAAAAAAGTATTGTTGTTGAAACTGTAAATAATTGAAACTACTTTAAAGAATCTGTTTCAATTAACAGAGGTTTTCTGATTGTGTCATTTGAAACAGGAACCATTCCGGTTTTTAACCAGTTTCTGATATCATCTTCATTTAAATCCGAATATAAACTTCTGAATTTCACTGTATCGTTTTGCATCCAGAATATTGCAGGCAAACTTCCATCAACAAAAGAAAAGAAATCGTCGTTATTAAAATAGGAATAAGGGATATTTTCTGCTTTTGAAAAATCAAAAAAACCTTTTTTGTTAAGTGCAGAATCGCCATGCAAAAGAATGTAAAACGGGAAATCAGGATTTCGTAATTGGAGTGTATGCATTTTTAGAGCGTTCATTCTGCAATGCCCACAGGTCAATGACATAAATGCTACAATATGTTTTCCGGTTGTTAAATCAATTGATGGCTTAATAATAGATGTGTCACTATAAATTCTTTTTAAACCTAATGGATAATTTATTGCTCCGGTTCTGTGCCCCTTTATCAGCGAATCAGGAGGATTTAAAAGATATGGACTAATAAATGAAGCAAGAATAAATAACGGTATAAAAAATTTTGACCATGGCAAACTCCACTTTGCGGGAATAAATTGAACTATGATTAAAATGGTTAGCATTGCAATGTTCTTATAAATAGATTCAAGTGGTGTCATCTGTAAAAAAGTACCAAAACAACCACAGTTACCTTTATTACCCGTTGTTAGAATCTGATATACGAGATAGAAAGTAAAAAATATAAGAATTGAATAAGTTGCCTTTATTGTAAACTTATTCATAGCCAAATTGAATATTAGGAATGCACCAAGCAATAATTCAAAACCTATAAGCCCCCGGGCAATAATTGGAGCAGTGAACCAATTCGCCACACCAAGATCAATGAAATTCAACTCAAAGGGTTCAATGGGTATTAACTTCAATAATCCTGAAGCAATAAATAGCAACCCTAACAAAACTCGAAGGGAATGCGAAAAAAATTCTTTTATCAGATTCATATAAAAAAGAAAAGGCTGCCCAAATAAAGGACAGCCTTTTCAAATCTTTTTAATAAAGATTAATCAAGTTTGCATGATCCACCAAGAATAGCAGCAGATACATTTAAAGCATCACAAGCATCAGTTGCATCACCTTTAGATGAATTTGCAATTGTTGAAG
>CANIPU010000008.1 GCA_947469485.1 Chitinophagaceae bacterium
ACTTAAGTTTTATGCTTCAGTTCGTTTGGATATTCGTCGCCTTGCACAAATAAAAGATGGAGATGAAGTGATTGGCAACCGCGTGAAAGTTAAAGTGGTGAAGAATAAAGTAGCACCACCATTTCGCATGGTGGAATTTGATATTATTTATGGAGAAGGAATCAGCAAGGTGGGTGAAATCATTGACATGGGAGTTGAAATGCAAATCATTCAGAAGGCAGGTTCATGGTTCAGCTACGATGGAAACAAACTTGGTCAGGGACGCGATGCAGTAAAACAATTGTTGCGCGACAATCCTGAAATGGCTGAAGAGATAGAAGCAAAAGTGCGTGGCAAGCTTATGTCAAATGGCACAGTGCCTGTCGCAGAATTAGCTGCTGATGAAAAATAGTTTGTAAAATAGTTGGTAAAAAAAATCCTGTTTCAGTTTTCGAAACGGGATTTTTTTTGAAATGAATTTATCTCAATAATGTAACATTCCCTTCTTTCTGTACCTGTTCACCGTTTGCCATAATAGCATTGAGTTTCCATACATAAACTCCAATTGGTTGTTCAGCATTTTTAAACAGACCATTCCACTTATCATAAAAATTATCTGAACTGTAAATCAGTTCGCCCCAACGATTGTAAACTGACCACTCAATTGTTCTTACTCCTTTTCCCAATGGATGCAGGTAATCATTGCTTCCATCGTTATTGGGAGAAAAAGCAGTTGGCATAGTTACAATATAACAAGTCGGGTCAACAATGATTGAAGTAGAAAATGAATTGGTACAACCTGAAATATCAGTTGCTGTAACTGTGTAATTGATTGCAGAAATTGGTGAAGTGGTAGGGTTTAAAACTGTTGCATCATTTAATCCGCCTGTAGGTTGCCAGTTATAATAGCAAGTGCTGCATCCATTCACAAATAGCTGAATGGTATTTCCGGGACAAATGACCGTATCAATAATTCCGGAAAGAATAAAATAATCGTAAGTTACAATCACAGATGCAGTATCAGTACACCCAAAAGAAGTTGAAACTGTAACAGAATAAGTTGTTGTTTGAAGAGGCGATGCCAGCGGATTGGATATAGTAGAAGAAGAAAGACCTGTTAATGGTGACCACAAATAGTTGCTTGCACCACTTGCAGTTATTTGTACCGGAAATCCATAACAATAAACCACATCATTTCCAACTGTAGCTATCGGATTCGGATGAACTGAAACAACCACCTCATCAGAACCTGTGCAATTAGATGAACCGATTACTGTTACAGTGTAAGTTGTAGTTTGTATTGGCGAAGCAATTGGATTAAAAATATTTGAAGATGATAAACCTGTTGATGGCGACCATGAATAATTTCCGCCACCACTTGCAGACAGTTGTACTTGTCCGCCTTCACAGTAGCCAACATCATTTCCGGCAAACACATTGGCTACTTGTGTAATTGTGACAACAACATTATCTGAGGCAGTACATCCAAAAGAATTTGAAATGGTAACAGTATAAGTTGTTGTAATAGTTGGTGATGCAATAGGATTTGAATTGGTTGAAGAAGACAAACTGCCCGAAGGTGACCACAAATAAATTCCGCTGCCGGATGCATGAAGGTGAGTTTGTTCGCCTGAACAAATACTGGTGTCACCGCCTGCTGTAACAGTTGGAGTTGGATAAACTGTTATAACAATAGAATCAATTGCCGGACAAAAACTCAACGATGCATCAATGGTGTAAGTTGTGGTTGTGATTGGTGATGCAATGGGGTTACTGCAATTTGTACAACTCAAGCCGGTGGAGGGTGTCCAGACATAAGTATTTGTGTTATTCAATTGAAACTGATAAGAACTTCCACTGCAAATCGATGTATCAACTCCTGCATCGAATATGAAATTACAGATGCAAGGACGGAAAGTAATATCATCTAATCCGAAATCATTTCCACCAAGATTGGTATTCTGATTAACTATACAAATCGTTGCAGATGTAGCTGTTGAACTGTACCATGCATCATTAAATTCCTGCCATAAAAAAGTGGTGGCTGGAGCAGTAAAAGTATTTCCGATAACTATTCCATTGATGCTGAATTGCAAAATGGCCGGACTATTTGCAACCATTGAACTTACCCAGGTTGAAAAAAGATATTGTGTATTTGGGATAACTGTTATTGTCTGACACCAAACATTTGTATTTGGAGTTCCGGCTCCGTTTACAATCATAAGATTTCCAATTCCCGAAGTATGATCATTCCCAACAAAAGCTGAATGAAAAAAAGAAGGAGCAGATCCTACTGCATAGAACGATTCTGGTTGAAGGCAATTGCTTGTGTTGCAATAAGTATAATCGCTTGAAAATCCAATATTGCCCGATTCAAAATCACCGTTTACTACAAGATTAATCGAACTGGTATCTGTGCCTAAAGGGCATTGGGCAATACATAAATCCGGCAATAAAAATGAAATAGTAACAAAGAGGAATAGAATGTTTTTCATTAAGATATTTTATTTTGTGAATATACATTAATAGAAAATATCTTTTGTTTTCAATTATGTTGTTCGATTCTTGCCCTATTTGAAAAATCATTTTGTTAAATTCTATTTTACCTTTCGAGCGTGCAAAAGAATGATGAATCAAACGAAATATTTCAAATGGCAGCTCGGTTTGTCAACCATACCAGCCGCGATATTTTTTTAACTGGAAAAGCAGGAACAGGTAAAACCACTTTTTTAAAATTCATTAAGGAGAATACTTACAAGAAAACAGTAGTAGTTGCACCAACCGGAGTTGCAGCAATTAATGCAGGTGGTGTTACAATGCATTCTTTTTTCCAATTACCATTCGGTCCTTTTCTGCCGGTAAAAGCAAGAACTTGGAATGAAAATGTTTCAGATCAATATTCACTGATAAAAAATATTCGGTTCAATGCAGAAAAGCGCGAACTGATTCGTGAACTGGAGTTGTTGGTCATTGATGAAATATCGATGGTTCGTGCTGATATGCTCGATGCAGTGGATACCATTCTTCGCCATTTCCGAAATAAATTAACTCAACCATTTGGAGGAGTTCAGGTTTTATACATCGGCGATTTATTTCAGTTGCCTCCTGTTGCAAAACAAAATGAATGGGATTTGTTAAGTGAATTTTATGAAAGTCCGTTTTTCTTTCATGCTCAGGTAATTCAACAATCACAACCTCTTTACATTGAGCTGAAAAAAATTTATCGGCAAACCGAAGGAACATTCATCAGCATTCTGAATAACATCCGCAACAACACGGTAACAAATGATGACTTAGAAATATTGCATAAAAAATATCATCCCACTTTTATTTCCCGTGATGATGAACATTACATCACGCTCACCACGCATAATTACAAAGCAGATGAAATTAATTCGACTCAATTGAATAAACTGCCTGGCAAACTTCATTTGTTTCCGGGGAAAATAGAGAAAGAATTCAGTGAGAAAGCGTTGCCGGTTGAAATGAATTTGCAGTTGAAAGAAGGCGCGCAAATTATGTTCATCAAAAATGATAAAGGTGAAATCCGCAGATACTACAATGGAAAAATAGGAACGATAAAAAAAATTATCGGCGAAAAAATATTTGTTGAATTTCCGAATGAACCGGATGAATTGGAACTGGAAAAAGAAACCTGGAAAAATATCCGCTACTCATTCGACCGCGAGAAAAATCATTTGAATGAAGAAGAGATTGGAACTTACACGCAGTATCCCATTCGCTTGGCGTGGGCAATCACGATTCATAAAAGTCAGGGATTAACTTTTGAGAAAGCGATTATTGATGCAGGAGATTCATTTGCAGCGGGACAAGTGTATGTGGCACTCAGTCGCTTAACGGGAATGGAAGGTTTGATTTTGTATTCTAAAATTTTACCGCAATCTATTTCAACCGACGAACGGGTTTTAGCATTTTCAAAATCAGAATTGAATAAAGAATTGCTGAAAGAAAATTTATTGGTCGAGCAGAAAATATTTATCAGTCGCTCACTGCTGAAATTTTATGACTGGGAAAAACTGGTGGAGACTTTCAATGATTTCGAAGAAGAATTAATTCACCGGCAAGTAACAGATAAGCATTCAGTGAAGGTCTGGGCAAAAGGATTAGTCGAAAAAATTTCGGAGCAAAACGAAGTGGCTAAAAAATTTGTGGTACAGTTGGAAGGTTTATTGGCGACCGCTGAATTTGATAATTACCAGCACCTGCATCACCGCATTGAATCTGCATCGAACTTTTTTATCAAAGCATTGAATGAAATTATTGCGCTGATAAAAATGCATCTCGAAGAAAACAAACTGAAAAAGAAAACAAAAAAATACCTGAGCGGATTGCAAACATTGATTATAGTTTCAGAACGAAAAAAAATTCAGCTGAAACAATCCATTCAGTTTGCGAAAGCTCTGATGAAGGGAAGCAACGCAAATGATTTATTAGAACTTGTTGAAAAGCAAAATGAAATTCCAGTTGATACGACTCAGTTGATTGAAAAAATAAAGTCTACCAAAGCGAAAAAAGGCGATACGAATCGGGTGAGTTTTCAATTATTCAAAGAGGGGAAATCAGTTGCCGAAATTGCCAAACTTCGCGAACTGGCTGCAAGTACAATTGTTGGTCATCTTTTAACTTTTATTCTGACCGGAGAAATTGTAATCACGGAAATTTTATCACTTCAAAAAATTGAAATAATCATGAAAGTAATGGAAGAACCGAACATAGAATCGAGTTCTGCCATAAAAGAAAAATTAGGCGATGAGTTTACTTATTCTGAAATCCGTGCAGTCATTAATCATAAAAAATGGCTGGAATCAAAGAAGGTAATTAACTCTGAAGGGTCGATTTGATTAAAATTTTACCATCAATTACTAAGATTAACTCAATAGAAACTTTCATTAAATGAAAGCGTAAAGGCTGCAAATACCATTTGCCATGATGAAGCCTCATATTGAATTGCGCCCCAAAAATGCTTTGCGCTTAAAAATGAAACCCACATTGCTTTTAGCAACTGTAGGGTTGAGTTTAGCAATTGTTGTTTGTGTGGGATTATTCTTTTTTCAAATCGTTGGCAACAGTGAAAATGCAAAGGCCGGATTAAACAAGAAATTTAAATTTCATTTGTTTGGCCAATCTTCAAAAGGTGAAGTTGGAAGTGCGGTTGAAGTGGAATTGAGCAGCACTGATGATAGCTTATACATCGAATTTATGTCGGTTGATCAAAACGAAATTAAAAGCGCTGTACTTAATTTAAGTGATTTTGGAAACAGCGATAATCAAAATGTTATTCAGTCAAAAACATATACACTTCAATCAGCAAGAAAAATCGGAGACAAGAATTATTTATTTGCAATTTCATTGAAAGAAATTCCAACACGCGTAATTGTCGAGGCAAAAGCAAATATTTTATCCGTCGATAAAAATGAAATTGGAGAAGCAAAAACCGGAGCTACATTGATCAATCGTGTAAGTTTTAATCGTGAGGATTATACTTTTAATGCTACTCCTGCAGGATTAAAGGCAAACAACATCTCTGTAAAATCAGCAACCGCTTCTTGGATGGTGGTTGAAAATGCAATAAAGTATAAAGTTAGGTGTCGGGAAACCGGCTCTACAAACTGGATTACGGGAACAGTACTTGCTCCAGGAAATCAGCGACCTTTTGTTAATTTAAAATCAGCTACTGTATATGAATTTCAAGTTCAGGCTTATACAAGAAAAGAAAAAGTTGACTCAACGGGATATAGCCCTTTAATACAGTTTACTACTGCAGCAATTCCGAAATTGTAATTTTCAACATAATAATTAAAAAAGCGAAGCCCTTTGATTTATCAAAGGGCTTCGCTCGTGTTACGAAAACGAAATTTATTTAGAAACCATTGCTGTAATTGAAAAGCTAATATCAGCTGTCAATGTCATTGCAGGAATTGCAGTGTTACTATATCCTTTTAATATGAAATTAAATTCAGACTGCTTTATGTATTCTGTTAAATCTGAAAATTGACTATCCTGAGTAATTGTTGTGAGTCCGGTTTGAGGTATAGGTGACTTATATGCTACTTTGGTTTCACCCAACCCGGCAGCATTAATGTAAGAAACGAGGTATTCAATACCATCAAAGGTTTGTCCAGATGGCGTGGTAATAGACAGGCTTACAGATTTCAAATCAATCTTCTTGATGTTTTGTAATGTTGCTCCATTCTCATTCAATTTTGCTTCAATACCGGTTGTAATTACCTGTGATGCAAAAACTGTATCAGGTGCACTTCCAGGTTGTGCAGGACTATTTAATACAATGCCATTTAGGGTCAGGTCAAATTTCTTTTCAATTTCACCTTTTTTGCAAGAAGTAAAAATTATACCTGCCATCATAAAAGTCATAAGCATTAGGAGAGCGCTGATTTTTTTCATGGTTTTTATTATTATCTTCCGAAAGTAAGAAAAAAGATTAAAATGAAATACAAATTATTTAAGCTTCAGCTAATGCATTAGCACCACTCACAATTTCATTTAACTCAGTAGTAATTGCTGCCTGTCGAGCACGGTTATAAGTAATGCGCAATTCTTTGAGCATTTCATTGGCATTTTCTGATGCTTTATCCATAGCAGTCATTCGAGCGCCGTGTTCAGATGCATTACTGTCTAGTAGTACTTTAAATAATTGAGTGTTTAATATTTTAGGAATAAGGAAAGTCACAATTTCTTCCTTGCCTGGTTCATAAATAAAATCCTTATTTGTTTTTTTACCGGATGTAGAATTCACTTTAGCAACCGGAAGAAATGCTTCTTCTGTAAAAATCTGGGTTGCAGCGTTTTTAAACTGGCTGTAAAAAATTTCAATCTTATCGTAAGTCTTATCTGAATATTTATCCATTAAAAACTTACTCACTTTCGATGCAGATTCAAAATTTAATGTACTGAATATCTGGTAATAATCAGAATTCACATTGTAATTCAAACGACGGAAATATTCATTCGCTTTTTTTCCAATAGGTAGAATGGACAATTTACCTGCTTCTTTTTGCTCCGAATATTTTTCAGCAATTGCTTTACGGGCTGTCTTAATAATATTTGAATTGAATCCGCCGCATAATCCTCTGTCGGAAGTAACAACAACAAGCAAAACATTTTTAATCTCGCGTTCTTTTGCAAAATCAACACTTAAATCTCCTGAAGAACCTGAAACAATATTTGAAAGCATATCATTCAGTTTGTTAGAATAAGGTCTCATCTGAACAATACGATCTTGTGCACGACGCAACTTAGCAGCACTCACCATTTTCATGGCTTTGGTAATCTGCTGGGTATTGGTGACAGACTTTATTCTGCTTCGTACTTCTTTTAAGTTGGCTCCCATTTTCTACTTGTAATATCTTACTTCAACTTCTTTTGCTACAGTTTTTAAAACAGTTGTTTCGGCATCTCCGATAATTCCTTTGCGAAGATTTTCTAAAACATCTTTATGTTTTGCTTCAAGAACATTTAACAGGTCTGATTCAAACTCTTTTACTTTTCCAACAGGAATGTTTTGTAACAATCCATTTGTTCCCAAATAAATTATGGCAACTTGTTTTTCTACTGAAAGAGGAGAGAATTGTTTTTGCTTCAATACTTCCACATTACGGGCACCTTTATCCAAAACATTTTTTGTAGCAGCATCTAAATCAGAACCGAACTTTGAGAAAGCTTCTAACTCACGATATTGTGCCTGATCAAGTTTTAAAGTACCGGCAACTTTTTTCATCGACTTAATCTGTGCATTACCACCTACACGAGAAACTGATATACCCACATTAATTGCCGGGCGTATACCTGCGTTGAACAGATTTGATTCTAAGAATATTTGTCCATCAGTAATGGAAATTACATTGGTAGGAATATAAGCACTCACATCACCAGCCTGAGTTTCAATAATAGGAAGAGCAGTTAATGAGCCACCACCTTTAACTAAATGACGAATACTTTCTGGAAGGTCATTCATTTGTTTAGCTATGCTGTCGTTGCTGTTCACCTTTGCAGCACGCTCCAGTAAACGGGAGTGCAGGTAAAACACATCACCCGGATATGCCTCACGACCCGGAGGACGACGAAGCAATAGTGAAACTTCGCGATATGAAACGGCTTGTTTTGATAAATCATCATAAATAATTAATGCCGGACGACCAGTATCACGGAAAAATTCTCCGATAGAACATCCGGCAAACGGCGCAAAGAATTGTAATGGTGCGGGGTCAGAAGCAGAAGCTGTAACAATAGTTGTGTAAGCCATTGCTCCATGTTCTTCCAATGTTTTTGCAACAGTGGCAACAGTAGAATTCTTTTGACCTGAAGCAACATAAATACAATAAACAGGTTGACCTTTATCGTAAAATTCTTTTTGATTAATAATTGTATCGAGTGCTATGGCAGTCTTTCCGGTTTGGCGGTCACCAATAATCAACTCACGCTGACCACGACCAATCGGAATCATTGCATCAATTGCTTTTATACCTGTTTGTAATGGTTCTTTTACAGGTTCACGATAAATTACACCGGGAGCTTTGCGCTCCAATGGCATTTCATATAACTCGCCTTTGATTGGACCTTTCCCATCAATGGGGTGACCGAGAGTATTCACTACACGACCAACCATACCTTCTCCCACCATTATAGAAGCAATTTTTCCTGTGCGGCGCACAGTATCTCCTTCTTTAATTGCATCGCTTGAACCCATCAATACCGCTCCTACATTATCTTCTTCAAGGTTTAATACAATGGCTTTAATACCATCTTCGAATTCAATTAATTCTCCTGCACGGGCTTTTGTTAAGCCATAGATGCGCGCAATACCGTCGCCCACCTGCAAAACGGTTCCCACTTCTTCCAGTTCAGCAGCAGATTTAAAATTTGAAAGCTGCTGGCGGAGTATCGCGGATATTTCATCAGGTTTTACTTCTGCCATGTTTAGTATTTTTTTATGTATGAATTATCTAAGAAATTATCGTCAATTACTTCTAATGCACGGGCAATACTGGTGTCAAACATTTTATCTCCATATTGTAACACAAATCCACCAATCAGTTTTTCGTCCACCTTGGTCTTAAATTCAACATTTGATACAGTTGCATCGGTCTTAAGCAACTCTAGAATATTGGTAAGAATATAATTATCAACCGGAACAGGAGTAGTAATTGTAACTACTGTAATTCCTTTTTTCAAATTGTATTGATTTATAAATTCTGTGGCAAATTCAGGTAAAAATTCCTCCCTTCTCTTGCTTAGTACTAACTTGAAAAATTCTTTAGTAATGGCATTAAATCGTCCACCAAAAATCTGGTCAACAATTTTTTGTTTCTTATCGGTATGTATAACCGGGTTTCTTAAAAGCAATAATAACTCACGAACATTTTTCAGCACTTCGTTAAAATAACTCACATCATTAAAAACCTCAGTTAACTGATTTTGCTCAATGGCAAGATCAAGTAGAGATTTTGCATAACGGGCTGATAAACGATACGATGACATTTTCTTAATTCAGTTTTGATTGTTCAATCAAAGTATTGATATACTTTACCTGTTCATCTTTACTATTCAATTCACGGCGAAGAATTTTTTCAGAAACTTCCAACACTAAATTTCCCGCGGCATTTTTAACTTCAATAATGGCGGCCATTTTCTGATTATCAATTTCCCGCTTCGCTTCTTCAATCATTTTTGCGCCTTCTGATTTTGCTTTATCGCGAGCTTCACCAATAATGGCATCCTTCATATCTTTTGCTTCTTTCAAAATCAAGCTACGCTCCTGCCGTGCTTCGTTCAACAATGCTTCGTGCTGACTTTTCATTGCAGCCATTTCCAACTTGGTTTTCTCGGCAGTGTTTAATGCTTCGGCAATTGTTTTTTCACGGTCATTCAATCCTTTCAGAATTGGTTTCCATGCAAACTTTGTTAATATAAAAATCAAAGCCAGCAATATGATTGTTGTCCATATTATAAGGCCGAGTTCGGGTTTTAAGAGTTCCATTTTCTATTCAAAATTTAAAATCAAAAATCAATTTTAGCAGTTAAAAAAAACTGCTTCCTCAACCAACCGTTTTGGAAGCAGTTTAATTTTTTGTTTAAAGAAACAGAATCAATACGCAAACAACCACAGCAAACAATGCAACTCCTTCTACCAACGCGGCAGTTAGAATCATGTTTGCGCGAATGTCGCCCATTGCTTCAGGCTGGCGGGCAATAGACTCAAGCGCGCTTGAACCAATTAATCCAACACCAATACCTGCACCGATTGCAGCAAGACCTGCACCGATACCTGCTCCCATCTGTGCAAAGCCATCAATGGCTAAAAACAGAATGCTTAACAAGTGAACCATAATTGAAATTGATTTATGAAAGTGAAAAAATTATTTAATGATGTTCTTCTGAATGTGAGTGTTCAACAATTGCTTCCGAAATGAAAACTGATGACAACATGGTGAATATGTATGCCTGCAACGCGCAAACCAACATTTCCAACAAGTAAATGAATGTACTGAATGCTACTGAAAACAATGAAATTCCACCTCCTGCTATTGGGCTCATTTGAGCAAAAATGAAAATCATGGACAAAAAGCTGAGTACAATTAAGTGACCAGCAGTCATGTTCGCAAAAAGTCGAATGAGCAATGCAAATGGTTTGGTTAAAATGCCGAGTATTTCAACCGGAACTAAAATTATTTTAACACCAAATGGAATTCCGGGTGGGTTTAAAATGTGCATCCAGTAATGTTTGCGCGATCCTGTAATTATTAAAATGAAAGTAAAAATTGCAAGAGTAGTAGTAACTGCAATATTGCCGGTAACATTAGCCCCACCAGGCAATAATCCAAGCATATTATTTATCCATATAAAAAAGAAAACAGTTAATAAATAAGGTAAATATTTGTCTGTTTTATTACCGAGAAATGGTTTTGCAGCTTCGTCGCGAACAAATGACACCAATACTTCCATTAAATTCTGAATACCGGTAGGTGCCTGATTAGGCCTTGCTGTATAACCTTTTGCAGCTGTTCTGAATAACAAGATTAAAAGAATGCTGCTTATCATCATAGCTAAAACATTCTTGGTAATGCTTAAATCGTAAAATCCTTCGCCATCAGATCTGCCAATATGATGTTCAGCATTTAAGCTGTAACCATCAACTGAACCATGATGTAATTTGTTGAAAAGGAAAAAGCTGAATCCATTTACATCATTATACAAAATACATGGAAGTGGAAGCGCCACATCCTTATATCCACCTTCACTTGGATAGCTGAAAAAATGCCATTCGTGCGAATCACTTATGTGTTCGAGAATAACTTTTTTAGCGTTGAATTTTCCATCTTCTTTTTCAGGTTCGTGGTTTTGTGTGGATGAAGAATGATTTGGTTCCTCTTCACCATGAGCCATTGTAACAAAGGGCTTGGCTAAAATCGCTATTAATAAAATTGATAAGAAAAGTTTGAATTTCAACACTTTGTGAACGATTACCCTTTTTTTGGTGGCGCAAAGATATTCGCACAAGTAAAAAAAGAAAGTGATGTAGAAAATAAATTTATTGCAGCCAATTTATAGGCTGTTTTCTTGTCTGAAAATGAGAAATATTTTTTTAATAAAGAGGGAATAGCTGTTAAATATTTAATAGCTGATTTTTTTATTTCACCTCTTCATAGTCAACATATTCGCCGGCTTTGTCCGAAGTGCTTTTTTTTTCAATTTCTTTTTCCTTCTGCACTATAATAATCCGTTCGGGTTTCTTTTCTGATTTGAATGATTTGAATGAAAATAAGTTCGGAAACACAAATCGCAAGGCCAATATAATTAGTAGTAAATCAATAATTCGTGAGTCAAGTATGCGGGCAATCATACTGCGAAAATAAGATAGCTAATTTGAATTTCCGTCAACGCAATTTCTTCATGCAAAACCGAAAAGCGCACACTGCAATATTCTCCGCATGAGACAATGCTAGGACGGGATTGGCTAAGGCACTGGAAGAATACAGATATTCATCGGCACGGTTCTATATTTACAGGAACTATGATTTTAATTTCCTTACACATATTGTACAAGTATGCTAGCGATTTAGTTTCGTTTCGTGGGGACATGAACCGAGGCGGAAAAGACCGTGATCAGATTAAGGTGAGTCAACTAAATAAATGAGTGATGATACAATACACCTCCTCAATGTCTCACCCTTTAGTTAATTCGATTACGATAACTGATTTTTTTGTGAAGACATTGCGGGGACGGAAATTGAGAAATCAATTGCAGGTCTTTTTTATTTGAGAATACATGATGCAAAAAATTCTTCAACCATAAATCTGATTGTTCATGAAGAATAAATTTCTTTTCATTTTCATTCTTTCATTTATAGTTATTAAATGCCAAGCACAGCAATGGTATTCCTTGAATCATGGTTTGATTGGCTCCGGCCAGTATGATAGAGTAAACGCCTTGTGTACTGATTCTATATATAATATTCTTTTTGCAGGTGGCTCATTTCAAACAAATTATTATGGTGATACTTTAAATAATTTATCTTTTTGGGACGGGTCAATTTGGAAGCGTTTAAATTTTTATCAAAACACTTATATAGGTGTTGGTCGTGAAGTTTCTTGTTTATTAATGTTTCATGGAAAATTAATTATGGGATGGAATGACGCTACATCAAGTAATAGTACATGGAATTCTGTTACTGAAATTAACATTGACAGCATTACTCAAAATGAAATTAATATTGATACATCAATGGATAATTTATTCGGTAGATTCAACGATGATGTGAACGCACTTTATATATACAGCGACACTTTATATGTTGCTGGTGCATTTACTTCATATAAAAATCATGGAACAGGTCCTTGGCTACCAATGTATCACATTGCAAAATGGAATGGTAGTAGTTTTCAACAAGTCGGTGGTGGTATTGGTGGAACAGAAGTCAATGCACTTGGCGAATGGAATAATAAATTAATTGCAGGTGGTTTGTTTGCAAGCGCAGGAGGTATTTATTGTAAAAACATTGCATCATGGGATGGCATAAGTTGGGATTCACTCGGTTCAGGTATCGGTGTTCAGTGGGATTTCAGTGAATATATTCTTTCAGTTTGTTCCTACCACGGTAAACTTTATGCAGGCGGTGGAGATATAAACATCGGATCCGGAACGGATTTGGTATGTTGGGACGGAACAAGTTGGTCGAGTGTCAATGCAAACTTTGTAACCGTAAAAGCATTAAAGGTTTTTAATAATAGACTATACGCCGGTGCCGGAACATTTTATATTAGTTTACCTGACCCAAATTTTCTATGGCATTTTGTTGCAGAATTTAATGATACTTCATGGAGCTATACAGGTTTAGGTCCTGGTATGGCTTCAACTCCTGTGATTTGTGACTTAGCAGTTTTTAATAACCAATTAATTGCTGGAGGAGTGTTTACAGGCATCGGTTATCCCACTGTGTACTGTGGTTTTGTTGCCCAATACAATCCGGCATCATTACCTGAAATAAACATTTCGACCAGCAATCTTTCCTGTCATGGCATTTGCAATGGAAGTGCAACCGCCAATATTTTAGCTAATGGGATTCCCCCTTTTTCATATCAATGGAGTATTGGAGAAACAACACAAATAATTGATAGTTTGTGTGTAGGTTCATACATTGTTGTTGTTACCGACAGTACGGGCATGTATGTACGAGATACTATTGTTATCATGCAGCCAACACAATTACTCATTACTGATACAAGTGAAAACGCAAGTTGCTCCACTTGTAACAACGGCACCGCAACAGCAAATGCAAGTGGAGGCACACCGCCGTTCACTTATAATTGGAGCACCGGAGCAACCACCCAAACAGCAGACAGCTTAACAGCAGGAACATACTATGTAACAGTTACAGATGATAACGGTTGCGAAAAAATAGATACAGTTGTCGTAGATTTCAACATCGGAATAAATCCATTCACAACAAACAATTTTCAATACACCATCTACCCCAATCCTGCCACCGATGAACTAACCATCCAACCCAATTTATCTTTTAACAATTGCAAAATAGAAATCACAAACACAATCGGAGTTAAAATCAGTTCACAAGAAATAAAATCACCAACCACTCAACTTAATATCAAATCACTTCCAATCGGTATTTACTTCATCAAACTCAAAATGCAAAACGGGGAAACACAAATCAAAAAATTTGTGAAACAGTAAAACAAAAAACCCCGAAGAAAAAATCTCCGGGGGTTTTGTATTAAAATCTAATCCGCCCTTGGCGGACTAAAATCTCAAATCAAATTATCTTCTTCATCTTAATCACTAACCGCAAAAGTTTCCCCTTCACAATCGCAACATTATTCAAAGTTTGCGGATCATAATTTTCCGCTGCAATGTTCAGGGTCATATTTCCCTCCTTCATTTCCAATTGCGAGTAATCAATAATTCCTCTTTCCGAACTGAGTTTTCCCAATAATAACGGAAGTTCCACCACTACACACTTCACAACTTTCAGTCGCACATTAGTTATTTCGTCCACCAATGTTAGTCGTAATGCTAAATGTCGCACTCCAATTCCCACGGAGGAAAACGCACTCACCATGCTCAGATAAAATTCTGAGTTGCTGTCTTTAAACGGCGCAAGCAATTCTATCAAACCAATTTTTATTTTCTTCAGAGTTTTAAATTCTAATTTCATATCGTTGGTAGCCGCCTTGCTTGCCACCTTCGATGTTCGCGGCGAAGTTTCAATATCAGTAAATGCTTTTATGTCATTTTTCAAAGTCAGCAGCGAAGCGGCATCTATATCATAACCACCTGCAGTGAGCGCCGCAAGGTTATCAGTTCCCTTCTGCAAAATAGTATTCCATCTTTCCTTCGCCTTGCTGTCCTTTATGTTCAGCAGGTCGGTAATTTCAAAGTCAATTTCAGCGCGCAATGTTTCATTGTCTGTATCAGTCGCAAACGCAGCCAATATTTTCGAGTGTGTCCACCCGTTGTTCGCGGCTTTCACTTTTGCATTTCTTTTCGCGGTTGCGTTACCGGTGTTATCTGCTTCCTGCTTATCCATCAGTTTTTCAATCCGGAGTAGCGATGCATCAAGCAATGCCTTCTTCGCAGCAATCGGAATTTTCAAAGTCCAGATAGCAATGAAATTTTCCATAATTGTTTTTCCGGTAATCCCGGCTTCGTAGTTTCTGGTTTGTCTGTCTTCCATAACTTTAAGTTTTTAATTTTTAGTTTTTCACTTTTAACTTTTCACTTATTTCTATTCCTTTAACGCAATCGCTAAGTCACAGGTTATAGGGAATCTTACATGAATTTTATGTGCAATTTTTCCGGGCAGTCCAGTTCCCTCTGTGTCACAGTAATCGGGACACTGATGTCCTATGAAATAATAAATCAGTTTTTTCCTGACATAATTTTTACAATTAAAATGAAATAACAAATCGTGTTTTCCGTTTAATAAGAAAATCATTTTCTATGGAAACCCGTGGTTACTGCACTGTTACACTCACACCCTACTGTTACATCATCTTCACGGCAACCCAGATTATTATTCTGGGTTACCTCGCCGAAAAAAAATCAGTTCAGGAAATTGCAGGGATAAGGCACACCACCGAAAAAACAATTTACAACGAGATACAGGATATGATGCACAAAATTGATTGCCACAGTCAACCGGCTTTTCTAATGGAATGCTTCTACCAGAAACTTCTTTTTCAAAACTGTAACACAGCGGCATAAATGAATTACTTCGTTATTTATAAAAATACAAAGCATCCCGCTGAATTTATTCTTGCTTACACCCAATTTATTTATGCTTACATGAAATTTATTTACGCTCGCAACAAATTTTCTTCGTCTTACACTGAAATTATTTCCACTTGCACGGAAAAGATGTCGTCTTACGCGCAATTTATTTCCGCTTACACACGCTGCAATACCACTTACAATGAAATTATTTCCGCTTACACAGTAAAGATGTCAGCTTACGCGCGTTAGATGAATGCTTACACGCAATTTATTGATGCTTACCCGCAATAGATAACCATCGGCACGGTTTGCAAAACCATTGTCGCAAAAATTTCTTTTGTTTACAAGAGTTGAATTCACATCATCATAAAAAATAGTTCTGTCGTATCAGGTTTTTTAATCACTGCCGGTATTTTTTCTTTTAGTTTTGCACACCGGATATCAGTAAAAAAATCCCCGATCTCTTTTTAAAGAAACCGGGGATTGGTGTTTTAATCAAAATCTGTATTAATCCTTAACGAGTTTTATTATTTGTCTGTTTTCTGTGGTTTGTAGGGTTATAAAATAAATGCCTTTAGCCCATGTTGCGCAATTCAGCTCTGTTGGTTTTATAACATTACCCGCTTCAATAATTCTTCCGGCTAAATCCTGCACTATATAATTTGTTGATTCATGGCAATTAATATTAAAACTCTCGTGTGCCGGATTAGGATAAATAGTTGCATTTTGGTTGTTGATGCTTGATGTTCCCCCTATTATTTCCTGGTGTAATTCCACAACCGCATTATTAGTTGCAACAGGGCTTAAGTAATCAAAATAAATATTTGCCATCTGAGGAATTACAGTTCCGTAAATATTTCCATTGGCCTGCTCAATTTTAAACCGAACAAATCCATGACTTGCAGGTTCGTTTGAATTACTATCGGCTAATTCAATGCCGGTGAATTGTAATATCAGTTTGTTGCCAATTACCAACCAGTTGTAACTTGCGCTTGAAGCTCCTGGAGTAATAGAATTAATAGTTAAATGAGAATCAATAATTGTTTCAACTCTGACATCATGCGCAACTGCTGAACCGGTATTCTGGAAATGAATGGTGTAGGTAAAATCATCATTAATTTGTGTTTGTAAATAATCAACAATTCCGTCTTGAGGATGAAGAGTTGAAGAAACAAGCATTGCATTCGGATCAAATGGAACACCAATCTGCACACACATATTATCGTTGTTGTTAAACAGTGAACAATCAAATACACCACCGCCAACTGATGCAGCAAAACAATAAGGTGTACCAATAGTATCACATCCGGCCTTAATCATAATTACAACAGATGTATCAGCGCCGGCAACCAAATTGCCTAAATCAATCGAATATTGATTATTGCCAAGTGAAGTAAAAGCTACAGGTGAATAAAGTATTGAAGTGGAATCATTTAAAGTTAAAGTCACCAATGCATTATCATTCATTGTTCCGTTGTTTGAAACAAATAGTTGAACAAAACCGGTATCACAAACACCAAGCGGATCGTTCCCCCACCATAATGTTGAATCAGGCTCACCATAAACCCATATTGAAGTTGTTAAATCGCTGCAATAGTCAACAATAGTATCAGCAATCATGTTGTTATCAGTGCTGTCATTATAACCGGCAAATGAGTATAAATAACTTCCGCTAACCGGGCAATTAGTAGCATAATTTTGATTGGCAACATTGTTTGTTGTCCATGAATAAGTGCCCGGATCAACATACTTACTGTAATATCCCTGCATATCGGTAAACATGTATTGGGTTACACCGCTTGTAGTATCTGTAATCACAACAGGCTTATTCATTAAAGGATAATCAGTTCCTCCGTAATTACAATCAAAATCCAAATCAGCAAAAACGCGACCACTGATTCTGTTTTGATTTGTTTGCGGAGAATAAATACTATCAGGACTGAATAACCATGATTCGTTGTTGGCCGTCCATTGTGTAGGATAATTATAGTTTGATGCAACAAAAGCCTGTGTGCCTGTTGCGTTTTGTATTCCTAATATGCCTGCACCGGCATTCCATGCAGAGCATAAATCTTTTTGTCGGATATTAATTTCTATGTTGTTTGATCCTTCATATAAAATCAGTTGACCGGAATAAAATAGATTATTGCAACTGAAAAATGGTATAGAATCAAAAGACATTACAAATTTTCTGCTTGGGGGTAAACCATAAACCTGATGATGCATTGTGCCTGTTCCTGTTACCGCTGGTAATAAATCCTGAAACGGGAAATAGATTGAATTCATCGGATTGGTATTTGATGGAATTGGTGTTGATATATTCCATTGACTATAACTGCCTGCACCAGCCAAATCAAAAGTGATATAACTATTGGTACTGAAAAGAAGTTGATTATATGATTGTCCGAAAAAGTAAAAATCAAAGCCAATAGACATTGGCATGCTATACTGGTCATCCACATAATTCAACACTTCAATACCCGAATCAAAAGGCATTGGATTGTATGGAATCTGGCTAACAAAATAAGTTTGTGCTTTAACTGAAATTGATGAAATCAGTATTGCAAGAACTAATATTTTTTTCATAAAAAAATTAAATTTAAAAAAGTTCTGAAAATTATTCCTTTATCTGATTAAGGTTACATTTCCTTTGGCAGTTCGCTTTGTTCCATCTAAAAAATCTGCCTCAACATAGTATACATATACTCCAAGTTGTGAAGGAAGTCCTTTATACATTCCATCCCATCCTTTTTTCAAACTGTTTGATTCATAAACCATTTCACCCCAGCGATTGTAAATGCGAATGAGAAGATGAGAAAGGTTTTGTCCAATCACTAAGAACTGGTCGTTGTTGCCGTCGCCATTTGGAGAAAAAATGTTTGGAATCCACATATCACTTCCGTTGTTAATGATAACTACTTCTCCGGTTGCGGTACATCCGTTGGCATCCGTAACAGTAACTTTATAGGTGCCTGTTCCAAGATTTGAAATTATTTGTCCGGTTTGAGAAGGATTTGTTCCCCAAACAAAGGTGAAAGGAGATGTTCCGCCAGAAACAAAGGCTGTTGCAGAACCGTTATTAATTCCATAATCAGCATTTACAACATCGAAACTCAATCCTATTTGAGCAGGTTGAATTACTGTGATTGAATTAGAATTCACACATCCGTTTGCATCTGTAACAAAAACAGTATAACTGCCAAATGACAGGTTGTTGATTGAAGGGGTTGTTTCAATGGGGATAGTGCTCCATGCATAAGTAAATGGTGCAGTTCCAACAGTAATTTGACTTGTGATGCTTCCGTCGCTTTCACCGGGGCAAGTAACACCAACCATATTTAAAATAATTTCCGGCAACGGGTTTATGAAAACATTCACTGTATCCTTATCCTTACAGCCAACAGTATTTGTAGAAGTAATTATGTATGAAGTAGCGCTATCCGGAGCAACATTCAGCGTTGGTAAAGTGCCTAACTGAACATTTGCTGTGTCAGTCCATTTATATGAATTTACATTGCTTAAAGCAGTTAAAGTTATTGGTTGACCTGAACAAATAGTTGTGTCATTTGATGCAACTACAATTGGACGGGTTTGAACAACAATGTTTTTAATTCCGTTTGCCTGGCCACATTGGTTTAATGCAAAAATGTTTATTTGAAC
This sequence comes from Chitinophagaceae bacterium, assembly GCA_947469485.1. GTDB lineage: Bacteria > Bacteroidota > Bacteroidia > Chitinophagales > UBA10324 > UBA10324. Next base: position 19,406 of record CANIPU010000008.1, read on the forward strand.
AGTTCCGGTTGAATCAAATACCATGTATAATTCATTGTTCGAAGTGTCTGTTATTGTTCCCCAGCTAGCACCCCATGAGTAATAGGTTGCGTCAGAAAAAGGAACATGCATGTAAATGGTGTCGCCTTCGCAAACAGGAGTTGGTGCCGTTATGACGACACTTGGTGTATGTAAGACTGTAACAAAAACTGTATCGGACAAAGGCCCCCAACAACCGTTGTTTTTTTCTTGACAGGTAAACCAATAGGTACCTGCCGGTGTGCTGTTGTTAAATTGTATTAGCAAAGGATTATAAGACCAGAAAAACGGATTTCCATTACTTAAAATTGGAGAGTGCCATTGGTACTGACTGTTAGGGTTATAATTTCCAATGGTTATTGCAAGAATATCTCCAGGGCAAATTAATGTATCATCAGGAAAAATTAATGGAGAAAGTGAATCAGGACAACCAATTATTAATCTGACTAAACTTCCTAAACTATCCCAGGCTGGAATCGGATTGCTTGCCACTAATCTTATGTAATACATTCCTGTTCCTGGTGCGCCAAGTAATGCAATAACCTGATTTAATCCAGGAATCGAAAGTGTTAATGTTCCGGAAGAACTTGAAACTACTGAGCCAAATGAGCCTGTGTTTAAAACTGCATAGGTTTGTGAACTAAGCACCTCAACTGAAAAAACATTACCTGCACCATAAGTTGTGCTGTTAGTAAAAGTATTTATATCGTAAGAAATAGTTGTATCAACTCCTTGAGTTAATGTGATACAAACCTGGATATCCTGCATATTATTGGTAGTGTTGTCGCAATGCTTAATACAGAAAGGACCGAAATAATTTGCCGGAGGGGGAATAACATTTGGATTAGTAGAAATAACTCTGATGTAATAATTACATCCAACAGGAGTTGTTATCGGAACTAATCCTGAAACATTTCCAGGTGGCGAACCTGTTGTAGGATCATATGCTGCTCCACTTGGGAAAGTACCCAATACAGTTGGTGAGGTGAAATTTCCATTGGCATCAGATAATTGAGCAATGTAATTGTTGCTTGCCTGAAAAGTTCCCGTTGAATAAAATGGAACATCTATTACACTTCCGGCGCATAAAGTGTCTGGTCCAAAAGTTACAACCGGTTGTAATGTTGTAATGGTATTCGGACAAAGAATTACCTGGAAACAAATACTCGCAATTCCTGTAATTGCAGGAGGAGGTGCAATTCTGTCAATTCTGACTTTATAGCAATTACCAATTGGAGTTGAACTTGGTATCATGCCACCAATTCCTCCTGAAACTGTACCTGAGGCAATATTAAATACACCTAAGTTATTGCCGGTAAAAGTTCCTGCTGCATTAGAGAACTGAATTTGATAAGTTCCATCACATAATGCGTGACTTAAAGAATAAAAAATGGAAAGAAAACTGCCTGCACAAACAGGATTTGGTGCAACTGAAGTAATGTTAATGTTTACCGGATTATTTACATTGTCATATGTGCTAACAACAATTATATCTTCAATACCAATTGAAATATCTGGAGCTCCAACACCTAAATTTTTCCACCTCCAACCGAAGCGCAATGTTGCCTGATTATCAAAGATGGGGTCAGTTACAGTTTCATACTTCCATAAGCTGGCATTGTTATATTGACTCATACCAACCTGGGTCCAAGAACCCCCACTGTTAATACTATAATACAATTCGCAGTAGTCACTTGCATTTCCTTCTCCAATATAAAAAAAAGTAAGTATGGTATTCTCTAAACCAACAGTACACATGTCTTCGTTTATCTGAGCGAAATTATCAGAGGCTATTGCTGGATTATAGTTTGCATTTTGTGTAGCAGGAGCCACAGCAATATCGTGGATATGCAGGTAAGGACTGATAGGCGCCATTGCAATAGTTCCACTAACTGTTTGAGTTTCGTCTGGTGTATTTGGATAGGTTCCATTCCCATTAAAACTATTGTTTATTATCCATTGATTAGGGCCTGAATTAGCTGAAGGTCCTCCGGAATTTAATAAAAAGTTAGCGGTGCCGCTATTGAAATCTTCCTGGTAAATCTGAATGGTTTGCTGAGCAAATGATTTTGTTATTGAAATAATCAATAAGCAAAAACAAAAAAATAAAAACCGTCTGTAAAATTGGTTCATGTCAAAATAGTTTATCCCCGAAAAATAATGAAATAATTTAAGAAAAGTGCCTAAACTTTCTCAGCGCCTCTATATATAGGTGTAATTCTTACCTTCTCATTTCTGTTAAAGATATTTTTCTGATATAACATTTATGTGGTGTCGTTCGTGGGCAACAATAAAAAATAATAAGGCACGAACGCTAACTGATAAAGTGCTTGCCGTACCTAATCGGTCAATCATTTCTTCCGTCATGTTTTTAAAAAGATGAATTGAAGAATCACTGATTGATTTTTTTTCTTCTGAAATTAATTGTAAACCAAGGTTTGCATGGTTCGAATTTGGCACATATAAATTCTCATCAAATGAGTTTAAAGCTGTAGTATCTGTTCTTGAAAATCGCAAGGCACGATAGGCTAATATTCTTTCTGTATCACATAAGTGCCCAACCACTTCCTTTAGCATCCACTTACCTTCCTGATATCTATAAGATTCTTTTTCTGCTGGAATTGATTTTAAAAATCTATAGGTGATATCTTTTTGTTGAGTTAATGCATTGAGTAAATCATCTTCCGTAATATACTTGAGGTATCCTTTGTAATATTCGGAAAGTGTATTGGGGTTTGGAAGATGAATTTTCATTTAGCATTTTTTTCTTTGCAAAATAATACATAACAATTAATAAAAATGCCCCACTAATTAGTGAGGCATTTTATATATTGAGAATTTGGATTTTACTAATTTGTCTTTACTAATTTTAAGTTGGAAATTATTTCTCCGTTCTTCCAGATTCTGGCCAGATAAAAACCTGCCGGAAGATTTTCCCCGGCTTGAATACTGGAGTATTCAGTAGTGTTCCAGGTTTCCAAAATCCTTCCTGCAACATCTATTAACTCAACTTTGTCAGGGTTTCTGTTACTGAATTCAATAGTAAATGATAAGTTAAATGGATTTGGAAAAGCAGTAAATTCTGAATCAATATTTTCATTTTCATTTCTGCAAACAACAGTTGTTAAGGAAAGACTTGGTGAGAGTTTAACACAACCTGTTGAAATTTTTGTAACCTGAACGCGGTAATTTCCTGCCGCAGAAACTGTATAGGTTAAATTAGTAGCCCCGGAAATTGAAGTGCTGTTTTTCACCCATTGATAAGCAAGGCCGACCCCGCTATTTGCAGTAAGTAAAACAGTAGAATTTTTACAAAACGGATTGTTTCCTGTTAAAGTTTCTGTCGCGGTTGGCAATGCGTTTCTTACTACATTAATTGTATTAGAAGTTGCACTTCCGCATGAGTTGTTAGCTATGCAAGTATAAGAACCCGTAGTGTTTGCAGTGTATGCAATATTAGTTGCTCCTGAAATGTTAGCAGTTCCTTTTTTCCATTGATAACTTAATCCGGTCGCAGAATTTGTTAATACAACGCTTGATCCCTGGCAAAAAGTAGTTGGTCCCCCTGCAGTAATTGATGATGTAGGTGTTGGTGTAATGGTTGCAGTAACTGCAGTACGGTTGCTAATACAACCGGGCATTTGGATCTTCCAGTTATAGAAATAATAATAGTAACCTGCAGTTCCTGCATTTGAATTGGTAATTGAAACTGATGAACCAATGTTATATGGATAAACAGCCCCGGAATTATTACGATATAAGTTAGATGTTCCGCCAATAGCAAGTCTTAAATCATTTGCAACCGGCAAGGTGAAATTTAAATTAACTGTATTTGCACCATCAACAAGATTCACAACCAACGATTGCAAGACGGTATTCGATGAATTTCGTAATTCTATTGTTCGGTTTCCAGCGCCGGTCGCATAAACAATAACAGAAACCAAAGTTGAAAGCGAGGTGCAATTAAAAATTAAATAACGATCAGAACTATTAGAAAAATTTCCTCCGGTACCTACTGTATTATTTGGAATGCCACCATAAACAGGTGCGGGAGTTGTATTTGATTCAACATAAAAGGTAGTTGTTGAATTTACAAAAGTGGAATAAGAACTTCCGGTTCCTAAATAGGTTCCTCCTACTTGTGCGTCAAACCAGTTAAGTGTTCCGTTTCCGATTGCGTTAAATGTAAAATTAGTCGGGCTGCAACTTGATTGACTGCTGGAATTTGGAGCAGCAGATGCTGCGAGCGTAATAAAATTGTTTTGAGTTTTTGTGTTTGAACCACAAGTACCACCATTGTTAATTAACGAAACTGTATAATTTCCAAATGATGTATATGTATGAGAAGGATTAATTAATGTGCTTGTTCCACCATCACCAAAATTCCACGAATATGATCCCCCTCCGGCTGAAGTATTGGTAAATTGAACTGTAAATGGAACTGTACAAGAACTGGTAGAGCCCGCAGTAAAGTTTGCAACAACAGGAACAGAAACAAAAGTAGCCCCAACTCCAACGGCATACCATGCGTTGGTAGTAGCAATTACTTCATTTGAACATGCGCCATATAAATCAATTGCAGACTGAATAGCATAAGTTCTTGCATCGGCATATTGTGAAGTTGGAGTCAGGTAAACTGAATTCATACGATAAGTTATTGCAGCCGCCTTTGCTAATCCCTGTGCTACAACTGTAAATGAATTTCCATTGTCATTAGTCCCGCTTCCGCCTTGCGATAAAAGATAAAACCAGTAATTCATTACACCACTGTTATAATGCACACCTCCGTTATCGCCTGATCCTGTGTACCAGTTTGTTCCAAGGTAAGTATCGGGTTGGCCATAAGCATTTGGATTACTCATACTTCTGAAAGTTTCGCCGATTTCACTACCAACCAGCCAGTTGGCGGTTCCGGGTTTACCAAAAAACTCAATGGCGGTTCCAATGCAATCGCTGAAAGATTCATTCAATGCACCACTTTGATAGCTATAATTTAAATTAGAAGTGAACTCTGTTACACCATGAGAAATTTCATGCCCTGCTATATCCAATGTGGTTAATGGATTTACAGTTGCATCTCCATCACCATAAGTCATTGAAGTTCCATCCCAAAAAGCATTGTAATAATTAGTGGAATAATGAATATAACTTTTCAATTTTAATCCTGCATTATCAACACTGCTTCTTCCGAAATTTATAAAATAATAATCATAAGTTTTCTCGGCACCCCAATGTGCATCGGTTGCATATTGATCTTCATTTGCATTTACATTATTCCAGGTATTGTCTGTATCAGTAAAGTCAACAGCTGAACCATAATTTGTTCCATGATTCAGATTATAAGTTTCAACACCAAGACCTCTTCCGGTTTCGCGCAAACGAAAAGTTCCGGCGTTTGAATCAGTAGTAATAGATTGAGTACCGCTGTATCCGGTAATGGCTGTGCCAGGGGCATTTATATTTTGTATGCGCTCATGATGGGTAATAATTTTCCCGGTTTCAACATCCACAAAAACCAATTTTCTGGCCGGTGCATCTCTTAAAAAAATATCAAACCGATAACACAATCTTAAACTTTGTAAATCATTGTTTGTCGATGCCCAGAATAATTCAGGAATAGTGGTTGAATAATTAGTAAGCGATTTTGAATTTCTTTCATCATCATGCAACGCATTAACAACATATTGAAATGCGAATGAATATGCCGCATCGGCATTAATAATTATTGGTGCAGAAGCAGGAAGATGGTTTTTCAAAACACCATTCATACTTTGAATTTTTCCGTTAACGGTGTGAACAACCCACATTGCTCCATCAATTGGATTTCCGTTAAAATTTTCCTGATATCGATAATGTACCATTCCTAATAAATCAACTTCCTTATTTAATAAATTTAATGAGTAGTTTTCTGTCAAGCCAGACTCTTTTAAAATTAAATTTAATTGGTCAAGTGAAGGTTGCTCTGTTTGGTTAAATTGAATAAATTGAGACTTTCCATCAAAACTCAATGAGTCATAACCATAAGAAATGAAAATGCTAAAAGTTGAAATTAATGCGAACAAGAAAAGGGCTTTTGTTTTCATGGAGTCGTTATTTTAGATTTTAAGGAAGGCTAAAGTAACCTAAAATGATGTATTAATTGTGGACTAATTTTTAAAATATGTGGGCCATTTTATTAAGGGTATTAATTGTAAATTTTGGCTTAATAGGTTGATTCTGTCTATCTGAATTTAGAATCATATATTTGTACTGAACCTCTTTGGAAAATATTCGTTAAACACTTTCGTTATTGAACATTTCTACAACAAACTTTAAATTTTTTGAAAGGTCGTTTTTTTATCAAAGCCATTATTATTCTTTTTTTCATTCCATGCATTTCCAATGCTCAGCGAAATGAGTTTGGAGGTTGGATTGGTGGAAGCACTTATTTTGGAGATCTTAATACTAACACCAGTTTTAGATACACACAACCTGTTGCCGGGCTATATACAAGGTATAATTTTGACTCTCGAATTGCAGCAAAACTTTCGTTTTCTTATGGAGGTGTAAAAGGAATGGATTCGGCGTCTGATTATTATTTTGAACAAAGAAGAAACCTCAGTTTTTATTCGTCAATATGGGAGGCTGAAATTCAGGGTGAATTTAATTTCCTGAGTTACTCATCCCGCAATCCAAAAATGAAGTATTCACCATATTTTTTATTAGGATTTGGTGTTTTTGGATTTGACCCAAAAACAAAATTCGGAGATACAGAATTTAACCTGCAACCGATTGGCACGGAAGGTCAGGGGTATCCCGAATACACCGCGAATAATCCATATAAACTTACTAAACCATTTTGGGTAATAGGTGGAGGATTTAAATGGAGGGTTTCAAAGAGTTTCAGCATGTTTGGTGAAGCTGCTGTAAGAAAAACTTTTACTGATTATTTAGATGATGTATCAAATGTTTATGCTGATAAATTGATTTTACAAAATGAAGCAGGCCCTCTCGTAGTAAATCTGTCAGATCGATCCTTAGAATTAGGAGGACAGCCGGTTGGTTCAACAAATAAATTCAGAGGAGATCCGACTAGAAATGATAATTATTTTTTCTTCGGAGTTGGATTTTCATTTACAATTAATAAATACAAATGCCCTTTTCTATTTAAGGAAGATTATTAATATTCAATTTGTTGAATAAACATTATAATAGGTTGTATTCCATTCAACTTTTTTATAACCATATGAATTTTGAGGGTTTTCATTTTTAGGCACAAGAAAATATTTATGTCCGCATGCGCCTGAAACAAGTTCTATATTAAAATACCGTCTGAAATAAGTGTGCGAAGTCCAGTTATTCCATCCGGAATTACTTATATCAATTAAATCTTCACCTTTTACTTTTTCTCCAATTACAAATACATCAGATAGTAATTCTTTATCTCTTGTAACCCTTCCTGCAAATAGTAATGTTGCAATAATCCCTATGCAAATCAGTATAAAAAGTGTTGCGTTTAGTCTCTTTAGAAAACTCAATTTATTTTGAAGAATTGAATCAATTTGAATAACATATTTTTTAATAACTATCGATAAACCCAATACAAAAAAAGGCATTGATGTTGTCAGGTAAAAAAACCGTTGTTCATAGGAAATCATTAATGGAATTGAAGCAGTAAATCCAACCAAGAAAAAGAAAAGCAGCAATTTTCTTTCTGAAAGATATTTGGATTCAATCTTAAAACGGATAAAAAATTTTTTAGCAATCAGAAAAATTATTCCGCAAATAATAATAGGAGGAATCAGTTCAATAATTAGTTGTGAAAACAAATACAATCTATTGTTTGTATTAGTATGAGGTGTAAATGGAAACCCTGGAAAACGGCTTGCGAAATAAGCTTTATAGCTTTCGTGTATTTCAGGTGATTGAAATAGCAAATAATAAATCCCGAATATTCCGAACACTAAAAAAAAAGAAAATAATAGTAACTTTTTAAGTGGGAAATTTCTGAATGCCAACCAATAACAAAAGGGGGTTGCTATTGGAAATAAACCCTGAAATCCTTTGCTCAGCGAAGCCAGAAATAAAAACCCAAAACCCAAAGGAAATTTTATAAACCATTTTCCCCCCTTTATGGCTTTTAAAAGAAAGTAAACTGAACACAAATCAAAAAACTGGAGCGTGTTTTCAATTAAGTTGTTAATTGCTGAAAATCGTACAGAATAAATGCTTAACCAAAGTAAAATTGGAATCCAAGCGGTTTTAGATTCATTGTTTAATTCCTTCCAAAAGAACAGAATTATTACACCATTTAACAAGATCAACACTAGAGAATACAGCCGCTCTGTATATACAGAGTCACCAATTATTTGAAAGAAAAATGATTGTAACCAAAAAACAAGTGGTGGTTGTTCATGAAAAAATATTTTAGTCGGTTCATGACTGTAAATATTCCACCACGAACCCTGACCAAGATAAAAATTACGCGATATTGAGGCATATAACATTCCATCAGTAAACATTCCTAATTGAAACATTGGAAATACTACTAGCCAAATAAAAACCGTTATAACAACCAGCCAGAATAATGAATTTATTGAATAGAAGGTCTTCATTATTGCAAATAAAGTAATCAAAAGGAAGTATTGATGAAAAACTAAAAGCTTGTTGAAATTTCAATGAATTCCCCTAAAAAGCTACTAACTTTTTCTGTCTTATCTTGCGCCGCATTTTTATCACTGACTTGAGTTTAAAAGAAAAAATAGACATTTCCCGAATTCCTAAACACATTGCTGTTATAATGGATGGCAATGGCCGTTGGGCTCGTCAGCAAGGTGAACAGCGAGTGTTTGGACATCACCATGGTGTTCGTGCAGTTCGCGAAACTGCTGAGGGATGTGCTGAATTAGGGGTTGGTTACTTAACTTTATATGCTTTCAGTACTGAAAATTGGAATCGCCCAAAAGAAGAAGTAGATGCATTGATGGAATTATTAGTGCAAACTATAAGTGGTGAGATAAAAACACTAATGGATAATAACATAAAGCTAAAAGCCATTGGTGATTTAGATTCTCTTCCTTTTAAATGTCATAATGAGTTAAAACAAGCAATGGATATCACTTCTTCTAATACAGGAATGGAACTGATTCTTGCGCTTAGTTATAGCTCTCGATGGGAGATTACTAAAGCCGTAAAAGAAATTGCCCGATCAGTTAAGGAAGGGAAAATTTCACCTGATGAAATAAATGAACAGGTAATCGAAAAACATTTGTGCACAAAAGATTTTCCGGATCCTGAATTAATGATCCGTACGAGCGGTGAAATGCGCATCAGTAACTTTTTGCTATGGCAACTCGCTTATACTGAATTGTACATTACACCCGTTCTTTGGCCTGACTTCAGTCGCGAGGAACTTTACAAAGCCATACTTGATTTTCAAAAACGCGAGCGGCGCTTTGGAATGACCAGCGATCAGTTGACAACAAAATGATTTACCCATAAAAATTAATTTCAAAAAAACACTCTTCAATTTTTTGAAGCGCGCCAGTTAAAACATAAAATCTCCATTGAAAAATTATCTATTCATTTTTATTCTCTCCCTTATAACTCTAAATTCTTTTGCCCAAATTGACGATACTTTAAATGTTGATTATGGAAAATCAATTGATTATACAATTGCAGGAATTACTGTTGAAGGAGTTCAGTTTTTGGATAAAGACATTTTAATAACAATTGCTGACTTAAAAATCGGAACAACTATTTCAGTTCCCGGAAATCAAATTGCTAAAGCAATTCAGAATTTATGGAAGCAGGGATTATTCGCAAATGTGCAGGTTGTAATAGAAAAAATTGAAGGAGACAAAATTTATCTCGCTTATGTTTTGCAGGAAAAGCCGCGGTTAACAGCTTTTACATTTAAAGGAATTAGAAAAGGTGAACAGGATGATTTGCGTGATAAACTTTCATTGATAAAAGGGAAAACTGTAACTGATAATTTAGTAATCAGTTCAAACAACATTATTACTGACTTTTATTTAGATAAAGGATTTTTAAATATCAAGGTAGATATAGTGACAGTAAAGGATACCGCTGCCCCAAATAGCGTTTTAATGTTTATCAATATTGATAAAGGTAAAAGTGTAAAAATTGACAATATTGTTTTTGAAGGAAATACGAATGTGAAGGCAGGTAGGCTTCATCGGGCTATGAAAAACACAAAGCAAAACCCGTGGTACAGCATTTTTACAACGAGTAAATTCATGAAAAAAGATTTTGCTGATGATAAAGTTAATTTAGTTGCAGTCTATAACACCAAAGGTTTCCGCGATGCGATTGTAGTTTCAGATTCAATTACAAAAAATGAAAAAGGCAATCTCGATATCTTAATAAAAATTAATGAAGGAAATAAATATTATTTCAGAAATATCACTTTTAGCGGCAATAGCAAATATTCAAGTGGAAGATTGGATACTATTCTAAGTATAAAACCAGGCGAAGTTTATAACGAAGAATTTCTGAATAAAAGATTGTTTGCAGATCCAAACGGCAACGATATTTCATCACTCTATATGGATGACGGTTATTTATTTTTCTCTGCCACCCCTGTTGAAGTTAATGTCGTTAATGATTCTGTTGATTTGGAAATCAGGGTTTATGAAGGGCCACAGGCTACAATTAACAATATTAATATCAGTGGAAATACAAAAACAGCTGAAAGAGTTATTCGTCGTGTAATCAGAACTTTACCAGGCAATAAATTTAGCCGCGCTGATGTAATCAGAACTCAAAGAGAAATTGCCACGCTTGGAGTATTTAATCCGGAGGCAATTAAAATTACTCCGGAACCTCATCCGGAAAACGGAACAGTAGATATTAATTATGAAGTTGAGGAAAAGCCAAGTGATCAGTTTGAATTAAGCGCAGGATATGGAGGGGCTACAGGAATTGTCGGGGCACTTGGTGTTTCATTCAACAATTTTTCGCTGAGAAATATGTTTGCAAAAGGTGGATGGAGTCCGATTCCTTCCGGCGATTTACAGCGCTTATCAATGCGAGTAAATTCAAGTGGTAAAGCATATCAATCCTATAATCTCTCCTTTACCGAACCTTATCTGGGGGGACACAAACCAAATTCATTTTCTGTTGGCGGTGTGCATACGCGTTATACCAATTACAAGAAAAAAGATGATCCGGATTATGGGGCATTGGTTACAAATGGCGGAACAGTTGGTTATGGAGTTCAGCTAAAATGGCCTGATGATTATTTTACATTAATCTCATCATTGGATTATCAGAATTATCAGGTAAATAATTATGCAACTTCATATTTCAGCGGAGTAACCAAAGGAAGTTTTAACAACTTAGGCCTTTCAGAAACTTTTTCCCGTAATTCAGTTGACAATCCGCAATTTCCGATGCGGGGTTCAAGTTTTTCGTTAACGGCGAAAATCACACCTCCTTATTCACTTTTCAATAAAGAAAAGTTTTCTGATCCGAATCTTGATTATCAAACCAAATTCAAATGGGTTGAATACCATAAATATCGTTTCAATGCCGAATGGTATACAAGTCCTTTTGGAAAATTTGTAATCAAAACTTCGGCAAAGTTTGGATTTATGGGTTACTACAATAAAAACATCGGCTTGAGTTCGTTTGAGACTTACTCTTTCGGAGGTGATTTTACTGCTAATTACAACCCAATTCTAGGCCAGGAATCTATTACACTTCGGGGTTATGATCAAAGACCACAAGATCAGACTTCAACAATCTTTAATAAATTCACTTTTGAACTTCGTTATCCTTTCAGTACTAATCCTTCAACATTTGTTTATGGTCTTATATTCTTAGAGGGTGGAAATGCATGGACAAAGTTTAAAGATTATGATCCTTTCCAGTTAAACCGAACCGCTGGACTTGGGTTGCGAGTATTTTTACCTGCTTTTGGACTACTTGGTTTTGATTATGGCATTGGCTTTGACAAGAATGTACCTAAACCAAAGAATGTTGGCGAATTTTTCAGCAACTACGGAAAGTTCAACATTATTCTTGGATTTGAACCTGAATAAAATTTCATTTACAAAAAATTTAAACCATGCGTAAAACATTATTTATCTTTTTAACAGTTTTAATGACAGCAGGTGTAGCATCTGCTCAACGATTTGCTTATGTTGACTCAGATTATATTCTGAATAATGTTCCGGAATATACCGATGCACAAAAGAAATTAGATGATATTTCAAAAGGATTTCAGAAGGAAGTTGAGGACAAATACAAAGAAATTGATGGATTGTATAAACAATACCAGCAAGATCAGGTTTTGTTGACGGAAGATATGCGCAAAGCCCGCCAGAAAGAAATTGAAGACAAGGAAAAGGCTGTTAAAGACTTACAAAAAAAACATTTTGGTTCAGAAGGAGATCTTTTTAAAAAGCGTCAGGAATTAATTAAGCCAATACAAGATAAAGTGTATGATGCATTATCAAAAGTTTCCACTCAATTAGGATACGATATGGTATTTGATAAAAATGGAGGAACAACAGTTTTGTATTCAAATCCGAAAATTGATATCAGTGATAAAGTTATTACCCAAATGGGATACACACCAAAAACAACTACAACAACACCTAAATAAATAATCCGATTATTTTTGCCCACCATACTAAAAAACAACATGACTAAAACTATTTCTCGAATTGCAATTGCCCTGTTACTGGTTTTGAGTTTCTCGACTACTCAGGCACAAAAGTTTGGACACATTAATTCTTCAGAATTATTACAAATGATGCCTGAAGTTAAAAAGGCTGATTCTTCTTTGCAGGTTTATCAGAAAGGCCTTGAAGATTTAAACGAAAGTATGACTAAGGAATACAGCTCAAAGCTTGCAGATTATCAAACAAACGGATCAACCTGGACACCTGAAAAAATACAGGTAAAAGAACAAGAACTTGGAGATTTGGAACAAAGAATCCAGAAATTTCAGGGTGATGCACAGGATAAATTCGCATCTAAAAAAGACGAACTTTATACTCCTATTTTAAAGAAAGCAGAAGACGCAATTAAAGCTGTTGCAAAAGATAATAGCTATTCGTATGTATTTGATACAAGTGTTGGAGCTGTTATATATGCGCAGGATACTGATAATGTAATGGAACTGGTAAAAAAGAAGTTAGGTCTTAAATAAATTCTTTTGTTGAATCCTCAACAACCGATTGGAATTTTTGATTCAGGTATTGGCGGCCTTACGGTCGCCAATGCTGTTTCTAAGGCATTGCCTGAAGAAGAAATAATATACTTTGGCGATACTGCTCATCTTCCATATGGAGATAAATCATTGGAAGCAATACAAGGTTATTCAATGAAAATTGCAGATTTTCTTTTGCAAAAAAATTGCAAACTAATTTTAATTGCCTGCAATACTGCATCAGCTGCTGCATATGATACGCTTAAAGAACACATTGGCGACAAAGCACTTTTAATGAATGTAATTGACCCAATGGTAGAAGCAATTGCGAATGACGCTTCAATAAAAAAACTTGGTATAATAGGAACTAAAGGCACTATTTCTTCCGGGATTTATGAAAAAAAGTTGAAAGCGCTTCGCCCGTCTTTAGAACCCTCATCACTCGCAACATCTTTGCTGGCATCAATGATTGAGGCTGGTTTTTATAATAACAGTGTTAGCCAGGCAATAATTAATTCATATCTGGCTTATCCTGATTTTCAGGATGTTGATGGAATGGTGCTAGCATGTACGCATTACCCATTAATAAGAAAAGAGATAGAATTTTTTTATCACAACCGAATAAAAGTTTTTGATTCGACAGATATTATAGCCTCTTCTGTACAGAAGGTTTTGGCACAAAATAATTTGCTGAATAAATCAAAAAAACAAAAACATCATTTTTATATATCTGATTTCACTGCTGGTTTTGAAACAACTGCGCGAATTTTCTTCAATGAAGAAATAGTTCTGGAACATTATCCTTTATGGGATAAAAATTAATTGCGCATTCTCAAATTTGATTGTTAAAACATTTCCATTCGCCAAATGTTGAATACAAGTAATTTTGCTTTGTGATTAAGATATTCTCAATAGCAGCGTTAACACTTTTTTCTTTTCAATTTTCTCAGACTGTTGCCCAGGTGAGTTGGATGAAAACATATGGATCACATGATGCAGATGAAGGAGTAAATGTTGTTTGTGACGCAAGCGGGAATGTTTATCTGGTTTCATCTTTCAGGAATGTAATGACTATGGATACATTCCAGTTAAATTATGTTGGGAATCAGGATGGCGTTATATCAAAGATTGATTCATCAGGAAAAATTTTGTGGTCAAAAAGCTTTGGAGGAATTTATGATGATAAACCAACTGCACTTTCTCTTTCCCGTGACGGGTACTTAATAGTAGGCGGAAACATTTATGATAGTTGTCAGTTTGGAAATAGTACTGTGTATGGAAGAGGTTATACTGATGCCTTTGTAGCAAAAATTGATACTTCAAACGGTAATGTTATTTGGGTGAAAACAGCCGGCAGTGCCTATGGATATGAAGAGGCCAATAGTGTATGCGTTGATAGCATGAACAATATCTGGATAGGTGGAAGTTTTATGAATATGTTAATTGCAGAAAATGATACACTGCTAAGCAATGGTTCTGTTGATTTTTTTATTCTTAAGTATGATTCAAATGGAAATTTATTGCAATCAAAATCTTTTGGAAGTATTGGAGTAGATAATATTTCTTCCATCAGTTGTGATGCTTTAAGTAATATTTATTTCTGCGGAGTATTTTCCGATACTATGCAAATCGGAAATTACACAGTTGCTTCTGTAGGATTGTTGGATGTGTTTTGGGCAAAAATGAATGTTAGTGGAAATATTATTTGGGTGAAACAAGCAGGAGGTGCGAATACTGAAAATGTATCATGTATCAGAGCATTCAGAGATGGAAGTTATTACATGAGTGGATGGGTGCAGGATACCGCATGGCTTGATGGTCAGCTGTTGGTTGGCGGAGAAGGAGATATTTTTTTAGTTAGTTATGATATAACCAATCAACTTAACTGGTTAAAGGAAGGATATAATTTGAATGCGAATGAACTTGCACGGAGTATTACACTTGATAAGTATAACAATGTTTATCTGGCAGGTCAATCGAATTTTGTGATTCAGCGATTAGAAGATACGGGTGGAAGAATGGAGTCATCAGAAAAAGCATGCCCTTTCGGTGATTTGGTTTTTCTAAAATATGACACGACTGGGACAATGCTTTGGATGGAGCATACACTTGGAACCAATTTTAATATTGCTAATGGTATCTCGATAGATAATCTTGGAAATTGTTTCGTCACAGGTTATTATACCGATAGCATCTGGCTCGGATCATTTTTACAAACCGCTCTTGAAGGAAGTGATATTTTATTATTCCGTTTTCATGACCAGACTTTTAATTTGTACAATGGGATAAATAATAATGTACTTAATGATTTGAACGCAAATGTTTATCCCAATCCATCTGACGGAGACTTTTATGTAAACATTTTTTCAGATAAGAGCAGAAGATCTTGCTCGGTAAAAATGTATTCGATGCAGGGAGTAAAGATGAGTGAATGGAAAATTTATCTTGAGGAAGGAATGAATGTTTTGCAATTTAATTCCGATGCATCTCCCGGAATGTATATGTTGTCACTTGAAGCGGGTAATGAGCATGCACGATTGAAACTGATAATGCATTAAGATTTATTTTCTGAATAAATCAAATAGAAATTTTTCCGTTCGCAACCACCTCATCATAATTAGGTGTTGCACTTCCTCCTTGTTTTTCAATGGTAATGGCAAACACATCTGCTTCTGATGCTGGCCTTAATTTTATTAATCCTAATTTGCTATTGAAAGTGCCGGCATCAATAATTTTGTCATCCATCATTGCCCATAATTGATACCTTAAGCTGTCAGGCAACTGAGGAAGATTTCCAGAGTCGAGCATAATATTCTTTGTTTCCATATCATAATAAACCAACACTTCCATACCGGGGTGTTTTTCAGTTCCGCTTAATTTTACTTTCATCGTATGCATGCCATTAATCATATTCATCTCATCTGTCAAATGTGATTGATTGGCAATTACCAGATTCATGTTTTTGTTAAGCGTATCATATTGTGTTTGTAATAATGACAATTGATTTTCAGCCGAATTAAGTTTTCCGGCAAAATAAAAAGCAGCGAAACTGCTTAACATCAATAAAACAACCGAGGCCGCAACAGCATATTGATAAAACCGGGTATTGTTATGATTAACTGAAATAGCTTCTGATTTTAAATTTCCGAATAGCTCTTTCTGTATTTTTTCTTTGATTTCAGTTGGGGGTGTTATAGCATGCAACATTGAATGTTTTTCAAGTGAAAGCTGAATAGCGTTTAATTCAGCTGCAACTTCCGGAAATTTTTTTGCCATAAGTTCCACTTCGTCGCGTTCGTTTTTATCGAGCGCACCTGATGCATACAGTTCCAGTATTCCTGATTCTATGAATTCTTTTGCTTCCACTTTATTTTGTCAATTCTCTTAATTGAATAATAGCATTTCGCATTCTTGTTTTCACTGTTCCCAATGGTATTTGTAATTCTTCGGCAGTTTCGGCTTGAGTATAACCTTTGAAGTAAATGAGATTAAGAATTACACTGAATTCGGGTTTCATTTTTTGAACCAATTGTTTCAGCCCAATGTGTTCTGGTCTAAAATTTGTTTGTAATTTTCTGTCAATGTGACTTACGGAAGTATCCAGATTTAGGTTTTTACTATCTTGTTTAAAATATTTGGAACGCAACTTATCAATAGCAAGATTGCGGGCAATATTTATCATCCATGTAAAGATTCTTCCTTTTGATGAATCGTACATTGAAAAATTTTTCCAGATTTTAACGAACGATTCCTGCAAAACATCAGCTGCTGCTTCTTCATCTTCAACTATCCTCAATATCAAACCATAAATTGCGGCGCTGTAATTTTCATACAGGTAAGTGAATGAAGATTGTTCTCCTGTTCGAAGTAAAAGAATTAATTCATCTTCCGGAATTTTTTTTGTCATTAGATAAGCAAAGCGAATATCTGCACGAAAGATAGATATAGTGAATTAATTAAGGCAAAATATGATGCAATATTGGAAGAGTGAAAATATTTCTCAATTACTTGTTAAGTTGCATCCATTATATTTCGTCACCAAATTAATTGAATGCCGCTACTAGGTTCATTAATAAAAAGATTTATTAAAGCCCGTTCAATGGTTAAACTGCGTCGCAGTTCGGCATTGGCAAAACAAAATCGGGTGCTTCGTAAATTATTGCGAAAAGCAGAGTTTACTGAATTTGGAAAACACTATCATTTCACGAGGATACTATCATCAGAAAACCAGATTGAAAGTTTTAGAACAACAATTAAAACTTACAACTATAATTCAATTTATAATGAATGGTGGTATCGGTTGATGCGCGAAGAAGAAAATATATGTTGGCCTGGTAAAACAAAATATTTCGCATTAAGCAGCGGTACTTCAGAATCTGCCAGTAAGCATATACCTGTAACCAAAGAAATGATTCATGCAATACAGCGTGGAAGTATTCGACAGATTTTGTCGCTTGCAAATTATGAATTGGAGGCTGATACTTTTGAAAAGGGAATTTTAATGTTGGGTGGAAGTACCAAACTTGATAGAAAAGGCAGGTATTATGAAGGGGATTTAAGCGGAATTAGTGCAGCTAAACTTCCTTTCTGGTTTCATCGATTTTATAAACCTGGAAAAAAAATATCAGAAGAAAAAGATTGGGAAAAAAAACTGGATGAGATTGCTGAACTCGCTCCGAATTGGGATGTTGCTTTCATTGTAGGTGTTCCGGCCTGGATACAAATTATGGTTGAAAGGATTATTGCAAGGCATCAACTTAAAACCATTCATGATGTTTGGCCTAATTTAATTTGTTATGTACATGGCGGAGTTTCATTTGAACCTTACCGTCGATCATTTGAAAAATTATTTGCACGACCTATCGCTTATGTTGATAGTTATCTGGCATCAGAAGGTTTCATTGCTTTTCAAACCAATCCGAATACAAGAGCAATGAAATTAATTACCGACAATGGTATTTTTTTTGAATTTGTTCCTTTTGATGAAAATAATTTTGATGCGAATGGCGAACTTATTAATGGCGCAAAAACATTGCACATTGGCGAAGTAAAAGAAAATGCTCCTTATGCATTACTAATGTCAACTTGTGCTGGTGCCTGGCGTTATCTGATTGGTGATGTGGTGAAATTTACTTCGTTAAAAGAAACAGAGATTGTTATTGTTGGCCGTACCAAACATTATTTGAATTTATGTGGTGAACATTTGTCAGTTGAGAATATGAATCAGGCAATTGAAATGTGTTCTGAAAAATTCAAAACTTCGATTCGTGAATTTTGTGTTTCAGGAATTCCGCATTCAAAAATGTTTGCCCATCACTGGTATGTTGGTTGTGATGAAAAAATTAATAACGAAGAGTTTCGTGTGGCATTAGATAATAATCTGAAAAAGGTAAACGATGATTATGCGGTTGAAAGAATTGCCGCTTTAAATGAAGTAATAGTTGATGTTATTCCTACCTCGTTATTTTATAAGTGGATGGAACTGCATGGTAAATCAGGTGGGCAAAATAAATTTCCACGCGTGATGAAAGGCAGCCAATATGATGATTGGAAAAAATTTGTTGAAACTGAAATGAAAACAATGAACTGAATATGATTGCAGGAGTATCGGCATTTTATCACGGAATGTTGCTTGGAATGGTTTTTTTGGTTTCGTTCGGTCCGGTTTTTTTCGCACTAATTGAAACAAGTATCAATCGTGGTTTTTGGGCAGCTGCAAGTATCGCACTTGGCACTATGGTTTCTGATGCATCTTATATTATGCTTTCTTTTTTTGGTGTAACAACATTTTTAGAAAGAAACGAAATAAGATTCTGGATAGGTATAGTTGGTGGAATAATTTTAATAATCATTGGAATTTTAACATTTTTTAAAAAACCGAAAATTGAAAAAGTGCAACTCATATCTCCGAACGGATTTGGTTATGTTACCTATGCAATGAAAGGGTTTCTGATAAATACACTTAATCCGTTTGTGTTTATTTTCTGGCTGAGTACTATGAGTATTGTTTCAGTTGAGTACCAAACTTCGTATGCTGATCGCTTAATATTTTTTGCAGGAACACTATTTATTATTTTTTCTTCAGATTTGGGAAAAGCCTTTGTTGCAAACAAGATAAAACTTCTGCTCAACGAACGGCTAATGACCTGGTTCAACCGAATTGCAGGATGTGTAATGCTTTACTTTGGGTTGGAGTTAATGTTGAAGGTTTGGAATGGTAAAGGAATATAAAAGTGCAGAAAACTGTTCCTGATTTAAACAGGTTGCCAGAACTTCAAATAATAAGAATTACTATTTACTAAAATAATTACAACCTATTAAACCAACTATTTTCACAATTGAAAACAAGCTGATAACTTAGTTTGAAAAGCACATTGAAATCATATAATAAAATATTTTTTCCAAACCTGGATGCTTTGCGATTCGGGGCCTTTTTTCTGGTTTTTCTTGCTCATGTATTGCTGATTCATTTATCAAACGAACAGACTTACAGTTATTCAAACTACATTAGAAAACATGCTCAAACAGGTGTGCTGGGTGTAAATTTCTTTTTTGTTCTCTCAGGATTTCTTATCACCTTTTTATTGCTTAAAGAAAAAATCAGCACTGGAAAGTTCAATATTATAAAATTTTATGTGCGGCGAGTTTTAAGGATATGGCCCGTGTATTTTGTAATTGTTATTTTTTCATTCGTTGTTCTTCCATTGGTTTTTCCCTTGTTTAATAAAACTTTTTTTGAACCCAGTCCACTTGTTTTTTATTTAACATTCACAGCAAATTTTTCTTTTATAATGGGATACTATCCTCATTCTTCTTTGCTCATTGTGCTATGGAGTATTGCAGTAGAGGAGCAGTTCTATTTTTTCTGGCCCTGGTTATTAAAGTTTTTCAAACAAAATATTTTACTTCTTCTCATTCTGATAATTATTGTGAACATTATTGCCCGGCTTCTATTTCTTGATAATCAAAAAGCACTTTATTGTAATACACTTAGCATTATAAGTGATTTTGGAATAGGTGGAATTATTGCCTACTTCTCTTTGTATAAAACAGAAAAATTGATTGCCTTCTTTTCCGTTTCCAAAATTTATTGGTTCTTTTTTTATTTGGGGTTGTTTGCTGTGATTTATAATTATGAAAAATTTTTTACTGGAAATTTTATGACTGTAATAGAACGACCAGTATTAGGAGTTTTTTTTGGTTTAATTATCATTGATCAATGCTTCAACAATAAGCGAATATTTAATGCTGGTCGTTTTGTATTTGTCAATTACCTTGGGAAAATTTCTTATGGACTTTATTGTTATCACCCCCTTGGAATTATTATAGCAAAACATGTTTTAGATTACTTTAATTTTTTCGCATCGCCGGTACAATCATTTATAATTTTTCCTGCATTGTCACTTTTATTTTCTGTTTTAATTGCTTCCATAAGTTATTTCACAATTGAAAAATACTTCCTAAAACAAAAGGAAAAATTTTCTTCCTGAAAAATCAGTAATGTTTTAAAAGAGTTCCTTCTATTTTTACCACCAATAAATAAAACACATAATGAATTTTATTCCTGTAGTAGATCTCTCTGATTATTCAAATGATAAACCTGAAAAGAAAATCGCTTTTATAAAAGCAATTGGAGATGCGTATCGTGAAGTTGGTTTTGTTTCAGTAAAAAATCATGGCATTACTGACGGATTGATTGAAGATTTTTATCGTGAAGTAAAAGCGTTTTTCAGTTTGCCTGATGAAATAAAACACAAGTATGAAAAAGCTGAACTCGCAGGGCAAAGAGGATATACTTCATTTGGAAAAGAACACGCAAAAGGAAGTACAAAAGGAGACTTAAAAGAATTCTGGCAGTTTGGTCAAACTGTAATTGATAACGATCCCATTCGTTCTGAATATCCCGATAACATTTGGGTGGATGAATTGCCGGGCTTTAACGAAGCAGGGTTACACACTTATCGCAGTTTCGAAAATTGTGGTCGCACAATTCTCAGAGCTATATCTATGTATCTAAAATTAACTGAAAATTATTTTGATGAAAAAATTCACAATGGAAACAGTATTCTTCGTGCCATACACTATCCACCCATTGTTGACGATCCGGATTCAGCAATAAGAGCAGAAGCTCATGAAGATATAAACCTGATAACATTATTGGTTGGTGCATCAGCAGATGGTTTGCAGGTGCAGAAAAAAAACGGCGACTGGATAAATGCAACTGCACAACCGGGAAATATTATTGTAAATGTTGGCGACATGTTACAACGATTGACCAATGATTATTTGAAAAGCACCACACATCGCGTAGTTAATCCGCCTCGTGAAATGTGGGGTACCTCCCGTTACAGTGTTCCATTCTTTTTGCATCCGCGTTCTGAAATGTCATTAAACTGTCTTCCATCATGTGTGAATTTTGATAATCCAAAAAAATATGATGACATAACTGCCGGTGAATATCTCAATCAGCGATTAATTGAAATTGGTTTGAAGAAACCACAGACCTGATTTGGGATGGTGAAGGAAAAAAATTTACTTTTTCTCAAAGACACTTTCCTGCTTGGCGTTACTGCTTTTGGCGGACCACAGGCACACATTGCAATGATGTTGCAACAATTTGTTCAAAAGCGAAATTATTTAACTGAAGAAGAATTAATGGAAGCACTTGCTTTCAGTTCAATTCTTCCTGGGCCAAGTTCTACTCAAACGCTATTAACAATTGCCATGAGGCGTGGAGGCACTTTGTTAGCAGTGCTATCACTCTTTGCATGGGTTTTACCTGCTTCAATATTAATGACAGCTCTCACCCTTGCCTTTACACTATTTGAAGCAAAAGGGTTTTCGCTTGACTTTTTATTGTTTGTTCAACCAATGGCAATTGGTTTTATATTGTTTGCCGCATACAGAATTGGAAGTACCGTTATAAAAAACAGTTATGGAGTAGCAATATTATTAATCGCATTATTATTTACAATTTTCTTTAATTCTCCTTTGGTATTTCCAATAGCATTATTTGCCGGAGGATTTATTACCAATATCAGTAACCGGCACATTCTTCCTCCCATAAAAACAAGAATGCCGATTGACTGGAGAAAATCATCGTTCAATTTATTTTTACTGGTATTAATTCTTGTTGGAGCAGCAGTTGCAGGAGCAATTACAAAACATCGCTCAGTTATAATTTTTGAAAATTTTTTGCGGTTCGGCTCAATCACTTTTGGAGGCGGAAGTGTTTTAGTTCCTATGATGTTTGAACAATTCGTAAAACACAGGGAATATTTATCAGCCAATGAATTTATAAGTGGGTATGCTTTGAACCAGGCTATTCCGGGGCCTGCATTTGCATTTGCCACATTTACAGGAGGCATGGCTTTAAAAGAATTTGGAATAAACTACCAAGTGCTTGGTTGTTTGTTAGGTACTATTGGGATTTTTTTACCCGGAGCTTTAATTGTTTTTTTTCTTTATCCCCTTTGGGAATATTTAAAAAGTTATCGTTTTATACAACGCTCACTCGAAGGCATTAATGCAGCGGCAACAGGAATGGTACTTGGTGCTGCTGTAATTTTATTTAATAATCTTGAATTTCATTTGGTAAATATTTTTGTAATTATTGTTACATTTTGCTTGCTGCAATTCACCAAAATGCAAACTCCTGTTTTAGTATTTCTTGGATTAATTTCCGGGTTTATTTACACGCGATTTTTCTGAGTTTTATTTTCCATTTTTCCTTTTGTTAACTCATTGTTAATCATTTAGTGGTAGTCTTTTAAACTTATATTATTACAATTAAAAAAGTTAGTTTTGACATGCAATAAAATTTAATTCACAAACGCCAAAATTTTTTGCTTATGAAAAAACTTTACTCATTCGTAATTTTTGTAATTACGCTTCTGAATTCCTCTCTTGGTTTTAGTCAACTTTTTAATCAGGACTTTTCTAGTTCAACAACTGTTGCATCCTATGTAAGTGCAACACCGAACAACGGGCAGTTTGATGCAATAAGTACTTCAGGTGCAGGTATGGTTTTATCAATAAATGCAACCGGAAGTAATAAACTTCGATTTGCAAGAACTGCAAATGCAGGTGCATATTCTAGAACGACAGATTTTTCTCCAACTCCTTCTTCTTTAGTTTATAAATTTGATTTAACTGTTTCGGGTAATTCTGTTGCACTAACAACAGCAGCGGTTTTTCAGGTTGGTTCAGGTTTTGGGACAGCAAATTCAGCTGAAGCTAATGCTGCTGTTCATTCGAGAATAGGAGTGAATTGGACGACAACTGCTGGTCAATTTTCATTAAGAGATTTAGTAGCAACAACTAATTCTGCAAATTTCTCTGGCACACAGACAATAACTTTGTATATAAATAATTCTGGCGGATCACTAAGTTATACAGCACCAGATGCATCAGCTCAATCAGTTGCAGATGATAAGCTTGATGTTTGGATTGGAACTACTCAAGTGTTTAATGAGATTGCAGCAACAACCACAAC
This sequence comes from Chitinophagaceae bacterium, assembly GCA_947469485.1. Lineage (GTDB taxonomy): Bacteria > Bacteroidota > Bacteroidia > Chitinophagales > UBA10324 > UBA10324. The sequence continues at coordinate 43,078 of CANIPU010000008.1, forward strand.
ACAAACACTTACAGATTTAAAATTTGCTTTTACCGGTGGAACAGGAACAATTGATATTGACAATATCAATGTTGATCCGATTCCAGTACCATGTGCTACCCCAACAAGTCCTGCAACTTCAATTACTTTCAGTTCAACAACTTCAGTTTCAACAAATGTTAATTGGACCAATGGTAATGGTTCAAAAAGAATTGTAGTTGCAAAATTAGGTAGCGCTGTAACATGGACTCCAACTGATAACACAACTTATACTGCCAATGCATCTTTCGGCAGCGGAACTGATGTATCAGGTTCAGGTGAATATGTGGTTTACAACGGAAGCGCTGCTACAGCTCCCGTAAGTAATTTAACTGTTTCAAATACTTACTACTTTAAAGTTTACGAATACAATTGCTCAGCGGGTTCCGAAAAATATTATATAACAAGTCCGCCATCAAACTCTTTATTAACTCCAATCACAATTGCAGCTCCTACTTTTTCAACTCCGGTTTGTGTTAGTTATGGTGGAGCAACCTTGTTAGTGAGTTTTACTTCTATTGGAACTTTTACAGGTAATACTTACACAGTTGAAATGTCAGATGGAGCCGGATCTTTTGCTTTACCATCTACTATTGGAACAACAGTCAGTAATTCAAATACCATTACTAATCTTTCATGTGCTATTCCTTATGGAACTGCAGGTGGAGCAGGTAACAGTTATTTGTTACGGGTAAAAGCAAGCAGCCCTGCTACCACAAGTGCAAGTTCAACAGCATTAGCGGTAAATACAATTGCTATTTCTCCGCTTACCACACAAAATTTTTCACCAGGTGCGGTTGGAGGAGGAAGTCCATTGACTGCTACAGGCACTACTGGTTTACCAACTAAATCTTGGGCGTACTCAACAGTTTCAGGAGGACCATACACAGCATTAGGAAGCGCAGGAAACCCTTATACGCCAGTGTTTGCTGCATGCGGTACTTACTATGTGGTTTGTCAGGTCACATCATATAGTTGCGGAACTACAACATCAGCAGAAGTACAATGCAATGTAACCATGCCTGCTGTTGCTTCACCAACTGTTACCAATGCATGTGTTGCAGATGAAACTGTGAACTGGACTTTACCAACGGGATACAGTACTTCCAATAATACCATTCTTGTTTTTGCAAAAGCCGGTTCAGCTGTTACTGCTGGCACCCCAACCAATGCAATCGGAACTTATACAGCGAATACAACTTTTGGAAGTGGTACACCTTATCAGAATGATGCATCAGCATTTTGTATTTACAACGGAACTTCTAATACTGTAAATGTATCTGGATTAACTTCAGGGGTAACTTATCATTATCTTATTCTGAATGTTCAAAATACACCAACAGTTTATGCAACTGGAGCAACAGCAAACGGCGCTACACTGGCTGCTGTTCCCAATGTTTCGGGTTTAACCTTAACACCTGCAAACGGTGAATTAATTATTGGATGGACTATGGCGAGTTGTTTTGATGATGTATTAGTTGTTATAACTGATAATGCGTCTGTAACGGCTACTCCATCCGGAGATGGTACTCTTTATGTTGATTATTCAGTCTATGGTGATCCAACAAGTAATGTTAATCTTCCATCTAATGAATATGATGTTTACCAAGGAACAGGTACTACTGTAACTGTTTCAGGATTAGTAAATCTGACAACCTACCATATTAAAATATTTACTCGAAAAGGAACAACTTGGAGTACAGGTACAATAGGCAGTGGAATACCAAATACCACAACAGGAGATTTTCAAACACTCACAAGTGGGAACTGGACTGATTATACAACCTGGCAACGATTTAATGGGGTTGCCTGGATAAATGCTGTATCAGGTGAATTTCCGAATCTATCTAATTATGGGGCGACAATTTTAAATGGTCATACTGTTACATTAGACGGTGCAGGACCTTATGCAGTCAGTACTTTAACAGTTCAGGCAGGAGGAAAATTATACACCAACCAAAATGCAACAAATATTTACATCAGTATTTTTTCACAGATAGTTTGCAACGGAACCATTGGAAATTATCCAACTGATGATGGAATTGGATTTAACATTGAGGGAGTGAATTGCACATTAACAGGAACAGGAAATTTTGCCTGCTCAAGAATTAAAAAGGATTTTTCTACCAATACAACTTCGTTGTTAACGATATCAATTAATACAAACCTTACATGGCCTGCTACTTCTTTATATAACAATCAGGCAGGAACAGTTTTTAACACCACTATTAATTCACCATATGTTGTGAGCACAAAAGCAACTATGGGAAATGTATCTGTTGATGGAACAGGAGGAAATGGAAGTGGTAATATGCGTGGATTAATTACCGTGAAAGGAACACTTAATATCAATGGTAAATTATACATGACAACTGATAATGGCGCCGGATCAACTATTGGAATGACGATAACCGGAACCGGAACAGTTAATGTTGACTCTGTTGATGCAGCAGATGGTGCAAGTGCCGGACATCTTTTAACTATTCAAAATGGTGGACGATTAAATATTTATGGATTGAATGCATTTTATTTATTCGGCAATTCAAAAAATACTTACACCTGTAATGCAGGATCAACAATAGAATATTCAGGTGCAGGAGCGCAGCCTGTTGAAGGAGGAATTAACTATTCTAATTTGAAATACTCAGGTTTAGGTAATAAAACTGCAAATGGTAATTTAACTGTGAACGGAAATTTTATAGTTGATGCCGCTATCGCAGAATTTAATACATCAATTAAAACCTTAAACTTTGGCGGAAATCTGACTTTACAAAATGGCGGAACAATGAGTGACAACTGCAAAACCTGGTTGAATATCACCACTAGTAGTGCTACTGCAAATCAAACATTTACAGGCAATAGTCAGATAATAAAATGTTTAACTCTGACATCAGTAAAAACTGCAGGTTCATTAGCGCTAGCAGGACCAGCAGCTAACTCTAGTATATATGTTAAGAATGATTTAATGGTTGATCATTCAGGCTCTGCATTATTTTCTGATAATGGAAATACCATTATAGTAGGCGACGATGTGCAGTTAGGCAGTGCAACTTCAACAAGTGCCAACTTCAATCTTACCGGTGTTTTAAGATTTGTGTGCATTGGTGCGGCAAATGCTACTGACATTCATTTAAGTGATTATGCCGGAACAGGAATTACAAAGGCTTATTTGAATAATCTGGAAGTGGATCCTGAATCATTATCATCGATTAATTTGGTTCAGTTCTTTCCGAGCATTGGCGGGCAAACTGTTTACATTAAAGGATATCTTAATGTTTTTAATAATAATTTGCTAAATCCAGTTTTGAATCCGAATAACAATACCGTTTCAATAAAAGGCGATTGGAATAATTATTCTTCAGCAGCATTTGCGGAAGGAAGCGGGTTGGTTGTTTTTTCAGGAACTGCAGCACAAGCAATTTATTCAGCCGAAACATTTAATCAGTTAGAGATAGATAATGCAAATGGAGTTACGATAAATAATACAATTGCAGTAACAGATGAGTTAATATTAACCAACGGATTAATAAACACCAGCAGTTTTTATGAAGTTGATGTATCAAGTAATTTACCAGGTTCAGTCAGTGGATATTCAACATCATCATGGGTGAATGGCAATCTGAGAAGAAATGTAGCTTCATCAGGAACCTATGATTTTCCGGTTGGCGATGCAACTAATTATCAGCTGGCAACAGTTAACTTAAATAGCCAAACAGGCATGAGTTACATCTTAGCATTCTTTAATACCACTATTACCGGAACAGCTCCTAGTTATCCAACGACACAAATAAACGGAACCGGTATTACCGGTGTTTTGAATAGTGGATTTTGGACGATAACTCCAAATGCTTATTTAGCAGTTAATTATGATGTAACTTTAAATCAGAGAGGATACAGCAACTTTGCAGGTAACGCAACACAAGTTGGTGTAATAAAGAGAGCAAATTCAGGTGCTACCTGGACTGGAACCAATCAATCAAACTCAAATGGCCACCATGACAATGCAACACAATCAATAAGCGGAGGAACAGCAACTGCAAAACGAACAGCAGTCACCTCTTTTTCAGATTTCATTGTTGGATTCGGAGGGGCTTCATTACCTGTAACCTTAAGTTCATTTACATTGGCGGTTAAAGAAAACAAAAGGGTAGAACTAAACTGGAAAACAGAGTCTGAAATTGATTGCAACTATTTTTCAGTTGAGAGAAGTGAAAATGGAAGCAATTTTTCTTCAATCGGAAAAGTTGAAGGCCACGCAACCAGCGATCAGCCTCATAATTATGAACTAGTTGATTACAAGCCTTACTGTACCAATTCATATTATCGCCTTCGTCAGGTAGATTTTAGCAATGAAGAACATTACAGCAATATACTTTCAGCAAATGTTTTATGCAGTGGAATTGAAATGTATCCGAATCTGGTATTGGATAAAATAAATTTCAAATTTTTAACGGAAATAACTTCACCGATAAAAATCAGCATTACCAATATTGAAGGAAAGAAATTTATAGAAAGCACAATTAATTATTCTGAATCAGGCTTAGTGTTGGATGTATCATCATTAGCAGCGGGATTGTATTTTATTCAATTATCGGGCAACAGCATTAATTTTAACGAACGATTTGTAAAGGAATAATTAGTATAGAATTTCATTAATGAAAGGCTTCAGCTAACATAAGCTGAGGCCTTTTTTTATTTTTAAAGTAAAAAAATTGAAATTTCGTCGATGAAAAACATTAATTCATCGAATAATTGAATTATTTATCACCATTTGCATTGTTATTTGCATTTCCTAAAAACAAAGAATGCTTAACCTTAAAAAATCAATAGCAACTATGAAAAAAACTTACAAATTAATTTCGTTTATTGTTTTAGCAATTGCTTTAATTTTAAATAATGCGGCAGCTCAATCTCCTGTAATATATAATACAGCAGGAACTTATACTTGGGTTTGCCCGGTTGGAATAACTAAAGTAGATGTGAAATGTTGGGGTGCTGGTGGTGGTGGTGGACAAAGAACCAATACCAGCACTGGAGCATCTGGAGGAGCTGGAGGCGGCGCTTATGCGAGCAATAATTTAGTGAGCGTAACAGCCGGAACAACTTATACAATAACAGTTGGAGGAGGTGGGAGTGGTGCAACTGGTGCTGATGGAGGTAATACTTCGTTCGGTGCTTTAGTTAAAGCTGAAGGAGGGAAAGGAGGTGGTGTAAATAATTCTACTGGCGGATTTGGAGGTTCAATTCTTTATTCTATTGGCGCAATAATTTATGCCGGTGGAAATGGAGCAAACGGATCAGGAACAAACGGAGGCGGAGGCGGAGGTGGTGCTGATAACGCATCAAATCTATTGATAAATGGCTCAGCACCTACGGGAGGAATAGGCACTTTACCTAATGGCGGGAATGGGGGTGACGGTAGAACCGGGGGTACCCAAGGTCCAGGATTGCAGGGTTTAATTTATGGCGGAGGCGGAGGTGGTGCTTATAGAACCGGAGGAGGAGCAAAAGCAGGAGGTGCCGGTGCCGGTGGATATTTTATTTTAAATTACCTCACAGTTACAAGTAGTTCACCAACATGCGCTGGAGTAGGTTACCCTGTTGTTATAACCGGAACAAATTTTACTGCTCCTGTTACTGTAAAGTTTGGAGCAGTAACTGCTACAACTGTTACAGTTAACAGCTCAACACAAATTACAGCTATTGTTCCTTTTGGTGCAACAAATAACATAACAGTTATAACTCCAACCGGATCTGTAACAAGGGCATTTACAGTTAGCCCAATTGCGGCTACAATTACTCCAAATTATTGTGGGCTGGGTGGCACAGTAGGTTTACAAGCTGCAGGTAGTGGAGTTGGCGGGTCATTTACTTATTTGTGGTCAAACGGTGTAACACCGTCTCTTATAAGCACACAACAGGCAGGGGCCTATTCTGTAACAGTTACAAATGGGGTTTGTAAAGCCAAGACATCAATTAATGTTGCAACTGAATTGGCAACTAATGGAGATTTTGAAGCAGGAAACACTGGTTTTACTACTGATTATAATTCTAGTATTTCACCATTTGTGTGTTGCCCTGCTGATTATTCCACTGGTTTAGGGTCAGAGGGAAAATATGCCGTTGGTCCCAACCCTAATTTTTATCACGATTATTTTTTTGGAGCGGATCATACAAATGGAAGTGGAAACATGATGATTGTAAACGGAAGCAATTCAATTATTGTGGTTTGGAAAAATCTGAGTGTAGCAGTACAACCCAATACAACTTATTATTTCTCCGCATGGGCTATGAGTGTAAATGATGCTGGCCCTTTTGCAACTTTACAATTTTCTGTTAATGGATTACAAGTGGGTACTGTTGCCCAATTAACTGCTGGACCCAATATGGTAATGGGATCATATGCGCCATATTGGAAAAGATTTTATGGATCATGGAATTCTGGTCCTGCAACCACTGCAGATATTCGCATTCTTGATTTACAAACCGCACCAGGTGGAAACGACTTTGCTTTGGATGATGTATCATTCGGAACACTTGCTCCAATATCCTTAGCGGCAGTTCCAGATGCAAATGGAAACTCAGGTATTTGTATTGGAAATCCTTTATATCTAACTGCTAATGCTGTTGGCGGGGCAAGTCCATTTACATTTGCCTGGTCTGGACCAGGTTTTAGCTCTGCCCTTCAAAATCCAACTGTAAGTGCTTCTGCAGCTGCAATAAATAATGGAACCTACAATTTAACAGTTACTGATGCGCATGGTTGTACAACAACCGTAAATACGGTAATTACAGTTAATCCTTTGCCGACAGCTTTAGCATTAACAGCACCAGCTTCGGTATGTAACGGAACTTCAACAAATGTTACAATCAACGGCTCACAAACCGGTATGAGTTATCAATTAAGAAATAATATCGGGAATATTGATATTGGAATTCCGGTTCAGGGAACAGGGGGCACTATTCTTTTACCAACGGGTAATTTAACAGTAGCTACAACTTTTAATGTTCTTGCAACATCAAATTTAACTGAATGTTCGAGCCAAATGACCAATACAGTAACAGTTTCAATTGCAACAACTCCTTTTCTAATTGTTTCAAATCAAACTATTTGTACAGGAGTAGTTGACTTAACATTAGCTGCTGTTACTGCAGGAAGTACAGGAGGAGGTACATTGACTTATTGGTACGATGCTGCTGCCTCAGCGTCTCAAATACCAACTCCAACAGCACAAGCAATAAACACCAGTGGTACCTATTATATTAAAAGCACAGTGGCCTCTTGTTTTGATATTGAACCAGTAGTTGTAAATATTGGCGCAGTTCCTGGGATAGCAAGCTTTAGTTATTCAGGCTCACCATTTTGTAGTAAAGGAAATGACCCAATGCCTGTGTTAGCTGGGGGAGCTTTTGCAGATGTTTTTTCTGCACCTGCGGGGTTTGTTTGGGTGAGTACAAGTACAGGGCAAATAGATGTATCGGCTTGTGCTGCCGGAACATATAATGTAACACTTACCATGACGCCAGGATTACCTTGTGCGGTTGTTACAAAAACAACATCTGTAACTATTACTTCATCACCTGTTGCGAGTTTCAGTTATTTAACAAATGGTTTATGCCAGCAGGTTAATGGAACTAATCCCGCTCCAATTTTTTCAGGAGGAGCAACTGCCGGAACTTTTTCATCATCAGCAGGAATGAATATTAATCCAACAAATGGTATTATTGACATTTTAAATTGCACACCTGGGAATTATGCAATTATTAATTCCTTTGCTGCAAACGGTGGATGTCCGGTAGTTGCTGATACAGAATATGTAGATGTTTATCCTTATACTTTTACGGGGTCATTATCAGCATCAGCATCAACTAATTCTATTTGCTTAGGCCAGCAAACAATTAATTTATTTTCATCAGCTACTCCATATCTTTCTGCATTGTTCAAAGAAAATTTCAATGGAGGCTCAATAGGGTGGGTAACCGGTGGAACTGGTAGTAATGCAAATTCTGCATGGCAACTTAGAACAAGTCCTTATGCTAATCCTAATGGTGGTGCCAATTTTAATTCGCAGGACAATAAATTTTTTCTTTCAAATAGCGAGGGTGCAGGTAATTGCAATAGAACATTGCGCTCTCCTGTAATGAGCTCCGTAGGATATTCAAATTTACAACTTGATTTTTTTCAATATTTCCGTTTTGCCAATTCAGGTGATGCCGCTTTTGTAGAAGTATCAACAAGCGCGACGGGTCCCTGGACTATAGTTCAAACTTATAATAGTGCAACAATTGGAGCTATAAATAATTTTACTAATTCTATAGTGAATTTAAATTTTTATACCGGACAACCCTCACTTTATATTCAATTCAGATATAGTGCCTCAGCTGATTTCTATTGGGCAATTGATAAAATTTCTGTAACCGGCACATCACAGATTTATAATATGAGTTGGACATCGGCACCTGTCGGGTTTACTTCGCTTCTTGATAACCCTACTTTTGTTGCACCAACAGTAAGTACATTTTATGTAGTAACTGCTACCAATACATATGGTTGTTCAACGCCAAATTCACCTGTACCAGTTCAGGTTAATCCGTTGCCAACTCCAAATGCCGGGTTAGATAATATAACATGTAATGGAAATGGTGTAAATATTGGTTCAGCCAGTACTGCCGGAAGTACTTATAGCTGGAGTCCTACTACAGGTTTAAGCAGTGCAGCAATTTCAAATCCAGTTGCTTCTCCATTAATAGCTACTACCTATACTGTTACTGAAACAACTCTTTATGGATGTTCTGTTTCTGATAATGTTATTATTAATATCCATCCGAGCGGACTTTGGCTCGGGACTTCAAGTTCAGCTTGGAATACTGCAGCAAATTGGTGTGGGGGAATTCCAACTTCAACAACTGATGTAACCATACCTGTTGGTGCTCCGAATTGGCCTGATATAACAGTTAATAATGCAACTTGCAATGACCTTTATATTCAAACCGGCGCAACGCTGAAAATCTCCACTGGAGGTGATTTAAAATTATATGGAGATTTAACAATTGATGGTACTTATACGCATACTGGGGGGGTACTTGAATTTGTTGGCAGTGCAGCTCAAGCAATTTTTACAAATACTCCGAGTACCTATTATAGTTTACTAATTAATAATAATGCCGGGGTGACGATTGATCATAATATTCTGATTACATCATTACTAACATTAACAAATGGAAAACTTACTACAGACGCAAATGAAGTGCAGGTTACATCTAATGCTGCCGGATCAGTGTCAGGTTATTCTACCGCTTCTTATGTGTTTGGTAATCTCCGTCGTAATGTAGCTGCCCCAGGAATTTATGATTTCCCGGTTGGAGATGCAACAAATTATCAGTTGGCAACAGTTAACTTAAATAGCCAAACAGGCATGAGTAACATTTTAGTATTCTTTAATTCAGTTGTAACCGGAGCCGCTCCTGCTTATCCAACTACTGAAATTAACGGAGACGGTATTAATGGAGTACTAAACAGTGGTTTTTGGACCATAACTCCAAATGCATATACAGCAGTAAGTTATGATGTAACATTAACTCAAAGAGGTTTCAGTAATTATTCAGGTAATGCAAACCAAATGGGAGTAATTAAGCGACCAAATTCAAGTGCTATATGGTCAGGAACCACTTTAGTAAATAGTAATGGGCATCATGACAACGCTACACAATCAATAGGAGGAGGAATAGCAGTGGCTAAACGGACTTTAGTTACATCTTTTTCTGATTTCGCCATTGGTTTTGGTGCATATCCATTACCTGTTGAGTTAACAAGCTTTACAGCAACAGTAGTTGATAATAAACAGGTTGATTTATTCTGGAATACACAGGCAGAATTGAATTGCAAATATTTTTCAGTGCAGCGCAGCGCAGATGGAATTAATTTTTCAGAATTAGGAAAAGTGAATGGAAATGGAACAAGTCAGATCGGACATGATTATACCTTCGTTGACCAGTCACCTTTATGCTCAATTGCCTATTATCGTTTAATGCAGGTAGATGAGAATGGCGAAACTCATTACACCCCAATTGCTGCAGCTACAATTAATTGCTTTAACAGTTTCTCGGTTTATCCGAATCCAACTCTTGGAAATGTTATGATTGATTTAAGCTCAATAAATGCCGACAATTCAATTGTAAAGATTTTAGGATTAGATGGCAAGATTTACATGACATTCAATTCTTCATCTGTGCTGTTAAACATTGATGCATCAAAACTTCCTGCAGGATTTTATTTCGTTAATATCAGTAACGGTAATCAAACCTTGAACAGTAGTTTTATAAGAGAATAATTTCTAATTAAATTGATTTAAAGGGATTGTTTCGAAAGAAACAATCCCTTTTCCTTTTTAGGGCTTAAATAAATTTAGCCAATCAAATTTTATAATTTATTAATAAGGTTTAAGCCATCTTTCATTTACATTTGACATCTTCAAACATTAAACATGAAAAATCTTTTTTCCATCGCAATTTTATTTTTCTTACATCTTGAAAGCAATGCACAACTTGTTTCAATTGCTACTGCAAAGCTGGCAGCAACCGGTGCAACTGTTACTGTGCGCGGAATAGTTTCAAATGGCTCCGAGTTTGGTGGTTCATTGCGCTTTATACAAGATGGAACGGGAGGTGTGGCTCTTTACGGATCCTCGCTTTCTTCATTAGTTCGTGGTGATAGTATTGAAGCAATCGGAACAGTATCTCCTTATAATAATTTAATGGAGTTTGCTGTTACCAATTTTTCAGTGATAACAACGGGAAATACAATTCATCCTCCTGTGGTTTTAACCATTTCCGGAGGATTTTTAGAACAATATGAAGGTCAATTAGTACAAATCAATGCAGTTTCATTTACTGCACCAGGAACATTTGCAGGCAATACAAATTATAATATTTCTGATGGAGCAAATACAGGTCAGGTTAGAGTTAATTTAAGCAGTAATATGGTTTCGACTCCAATCCCATCTGGAACAATAGGTTTAGTTGGAATCATGGGCCAATACACTTCAACTTACCAATTGCTTCCCCGCGATTTAAATGATATAATTCAGGTTGGAAATCCTCCGGTTTTAACTACTACTTTAAAACAAACCAATATTACTACTTCAGGCTTTTCAGTTGGTTTTACAACTCAAAATGCAGGTAATACAATAATTCGATATGGTTTGACCAGTGCACTTGGAAGCGAAGTCAGCGATGCAACTTTAACTACAAATCATTTAATCAACCTTTCGGGTTTAACACCTGCAACGCTTTATTATGTTAAGGGACTAACGATCAGTTCAAGTGGTGATACTTCTTTTTCTTCAATACAAGTCATGGGAACACAATCTCTTTCTTCTCAATCAATAACTTGTTACTTTAATCGATCAACAGATTCATCATTTGCCTTATCCCTGAATAATTACTCTCATTATTTAAATCAAATAGCCGCCGACACCTTAAAAGCTTATATAAATCGCGCAACATTATCAATTGATGTTGCAATTTATAATATTGATGATTTAAATGGAATTATCACCGCACTTAATCAAAAGGCAGCAAGTGGTGTAACTGTAAGAGTTGTTGCTGATAATGGTGTTAGTTCAACCACAATGAATTCATTTATATCATCAATTCAGAAAATACAAAGCCCTGCTGGTTCAACTTATGGTATAATGCATAATAAGTTTGTTGTTATTGATGCAAATTCTACTAACCCAAATGCGCCGGTTGTATGGACTGGGTCAATGAATTTTACAGATGATCAGGTTAATGTTGATGCTCAGAATATTATAATTTTTCAGGATCAAACAATGGCAAAAGGATATACGCTTGAGTTTAATGAAATGTTAATTGGTCAGAAGTTTGGTCCGGATAAAACTGATAACACACCTCATGAATACTTATTGCAAGGGAACCGCGTAGAACAATATTTCAGTCCTTCTGATGTTGTAAACTCACATGTAAAAGATGCCTTATTAACTGCAAATACTTCCGTACATTTTATTGTTTTCAGTTTTACCCGTACAGAGTTGGCTTATCCGATCGCAGATAATTATCAATCACATCCTGATTATTTTGCACAAGGCATAATAGACGATACTGCTCAGTCAACTGCCGTTTACAGTGCATTAGTTGCACCGATGACTACTTCAAATCTTAAGCTAAATCAATTCTCGTGGTTAATGCATCACAAATATGCAATTGTTGATGCTGATGATCAGTTTTCAGATCCACAAGTAATAACAGGATCATTTAACTTTACCAATAGCGCTTCCACCCGAAATGATGAGAATGAAGTTATTGTTCATAGTCTTGAAATTTCAAATCAATATATTCAGGAGTTTGCTCAGCGATTTAAAGATCAGGGCGGTGTTGTAATGGTTGGATTAAATGATATTGAAAGCAAATCGCATTTTGAATTGACCGCATATCCAAATCCTGCAACAGATAATTTAACTGTAAATTTCTTTTCAGAAAATCATGTAGCAACCAATTTTGAATTAATTAATTTAGAAGGAAAAGTTGTGCGCCATTTTAATAATGGAAGCAGTATCGGAAATCAATCAATTGTAATTAATACCACAGATCTTGCTCCTGGAATTTATTTTATAAAAGTTAAGAGTGGCAGCTATAATAAAACTCAAAAAATTTCGATTATTCGTTGATTAAGTTTTTTTGCAATTAATTTAAAGGACATTCAGAATGAGTGTCCTTTTTTTATTCAATGAAATTCACTGAAAAATGATTTTTTAAAATTGTTTAGAAATAACTATACCAATTGCTAAGGAAAGAAAACATAATATAAGATTCAATCCAATATTTATTAAACCAATTGATACATTACCTGATTGAATCAAACTCATGCTTTCAAGAGTAAATGTTGAATAGGTGCTAAATCCTCCGCAAATTCCTGTAGCAAGAAACAAATAAGAATTGTTGTTTATATTCTTAAGTGAGAACAATCCAAAAACAAGCCCTAAAATAAAGGTGCTTATAACATTAGAAAACAAAGTTCCAATTGGAAAAGTCGGAATAAAAGAAGAGAAAAATTTACCTGTGAAAAACCTTAGCAGACTTCCAATACCCCCGCCAATAAAGACATAAAAACCCTCACGCAATTTTTATATTTTTTTGATTCTCTTCAAGTCTGTTTTTTTTCTTGTTTCCTAGCTCATATAAAACCTGTATCACAAAAAACAAAACAATAAAATAAAAGAAAAACAAAAGTGTGATTTCAGATTCAAGAAATTCATACCAATAGATTAAGCCACATACAAAGGTCGAAGAAATTAATGCAATTAAAGAAAGCACCAGCAATACCTGTGAATCGCTTAATCCAAGATAAGCCAAATGATGTGTGGTGTGGTCTCTGCCACCAACAAATGGAGATTGTTTGCGTATTATTCTGCGATAAAAAACAGTAGTGGTATCAATAATCGGAATACAAAAAACTAATAATGGAAATAGAAATTGTTTGAATTGGAATACCGGGCCAGGCACATCTCGGAAATTCCATAGAACTAAAATCCCGATGCCTGATAGAAATACACCTAAAAATTGACTGCCCGTATCACCCATATATAATTTTGCCGGATGAAAGTTAAAAACCATAAATCCGCCTAGTGCTCCAATTACACCAATTATTATAAAGGAATGAATTGAGAAAAATTTCCCTTGAATAATTAGAATTGATAAACAAGCAGTTAAAATGAGACCGGAAATTATTGCGGTAACTCCATCCATATTATCCAGCATATTAATAGAATTCATTATTCCAATAACCCAAAAGATTGTAAACAAAGCATTAAAGGCGAAATAGTCTGAAATATTTATTAATACACCTGATACGATTAGAATTACGGCACACATTAATTGCCCGAGAAATTTTAGTATTGGATTAGTATTATAAGCATCATCTGCCAACCCAATTAAAAAACCAGTAGTTGATGAAAGCATCAAGCCAATTAATTGTTTGTTAAAAAAATCGCCTTTATCAAACAATATAAATGTGTAAGCGGTGAATGAAAAAAGGAATACGATGTAAAATGAAAATCCGCCAACAGATGGTTTAGTGGTAGATGCCCATCGGATAAGGTTTTGTTGTTCGTTTTGTCTTACTCCCATTGTTTTTGAAAATCGTAAAAACAAACCGTTAATTAAAATTGAAAATATTATAGCTAGAATAAAAAAAATGAAATACGCAAAATAAATTTTGGTTTCATTAGTAAGCATTGTCAGAATTTATCTTTTATAAATTTAACAATATTTTTCCATCTCGAAAGTTTTGGAGCAGCTGCATCGGAATAATAGCCATAACCATAGCTGCCACCACCACCATATCCTCCATAGCCTGAACCATATCCGTATCCATATCCGTATCCATAGCCATAGTTATAGGAGTAGCCGGAAGCACCTGAACCCATACTATTCAATACAACTGACAAGCGGGTAATTTGATTTTCTGTAACCAACCTGTTTACATTGTTTAGAAAATTACGACTTGAGTAATCAGCTCTAACAACATATAAGGGGTAGTCGGCTTTCTTAAGTAACTCAAGAGCATCAGTAACTACTCCAATAGGCGGAGTGTCAATTACTATAATATCATATCTCAACTTTAATTCTTCAATTAAGTCAGCAGCTTTTTGAGACATTATAAACTCAGCAGGATTTGGCGGAACAGGTCCAGAGGTAATAAAATCAAGGTTATCCCATTCAGAATGCTTAATGCATTCATCAAGTTTATATTTTCCAATTAATATGGTGCTTATTCCTTTATTATTTTCTGTAGCAAATGCTTTATGAATCCTTGGCTTTCTTAAGTCAAAATCCAGAATGATTGTTTTTTTTCCACCAACAGAAAATATTCCTGCTGTATTAACAGCGATAAATGTTTTTCCTTCCCCTGCAATTGTTGATGTTACAGAAATTATCTTGGTTCCTATGCCAGAATACACATAGTCAAGATTAGTTCGAATACTTCGAAATGATTCTGAAATAACTGACTTTGGATTCATGTTTACTACTAATTGAGAAACATCCATTGGCTTTCTGTAAATAGGAATAATACCAATTAATCCTGCGTTGCAATATTTTTCAATTTCTGAAATGGACAGAACTTTATTACTTAATAAGTACCTAATAAATATAAATAATAAGGATAAAAATATGCCTAAAATTACCCCCACAGACTTTATTAATGGAACATTAGGAAAAACAGGATTTTTCGGAATTTCTGCACGTTTTAAAACAACAAAATCTGAAACAAAACCAGCTAAAGATATACTAAAGCTTGATTTTTTATCCAAAAACATTAAATAGTACTTTTCTTTTAGTTCACTAAGATTGTTCAGTTTTTGAAATTCGGCTTCAATATCTGGGAATTCTTTTAACTCAATCATTAATTCATTATATGAATCATTGAGATCCGTCTTTTCCAGAATAATATTCTGCTTCGAGTTGACAATGTTTTGAATAATGTTGGCTTTAACTTCCGCAATTTGCTTGTCAATATTAATTATCTGTGGATTAGCTGGTTTTAGTTTTATTAATTTTTCTCTTTTATCAGATTGAAGTTTATCAAGAGCTGAAACATACTCTTGTAAACCGTTGTATTTCGGATCAACAATACCAATCAAAAGTTTTGACGAATCTTTAAAGCGGTTAAAGTATTCAAAATAATAGTTCAAATTTTTTTCATCAGAATTTAAATTAATTAAGCTTTCTTTTATTTTATTTATAGATGTCAAAATCTCATTTGATTTTGATTCGGTACTCATTAATGAATGCTCGATTTTGAATGCTTGTAATTGATTTTCATATGCTTGTAATTCTATATTTAATAAATCAATTTGATTATTTATAAAATCTAAAATTAAAGAAGAACTTTCTGTTTTTTTTTCCTTGTTATATTTAATAAACTCATCATTTAAATTGTTAACTATATCTACCGCTTTTTGTGGAACAGGATCTTGCAGACTAAATTGAATAGTAGGTGGAAATAATTCTATTCTGATTTTATTTCGTATTTCTTTTGAAATATTATCTCGACTATTAATTATAAAATAGTATTTGCTATTTAGATAAATTTCAGGGATTTTATTAAAAGTCTCATTTGTTAATTTCGCTATGAAGTTAAAATGTGGAGTTGAACACTTTTGTTTAAACTTTCCAAAAAATGTATATTTTGTTTTTAAGATTTTATATTCAATTTTATATTTCATTGATGATAAGAAAATAAAATATATTGGTACATCATAAATAGTTGCTGAAGTAACTGAAGGTTGTATTTCAAATGGAGAAGTTTTATATCTCTCTTCTAAAAGAACTTGACCGACATTATAATAACTTACCATTAAAGGTAAGTTTTCAATCACTCTGTCAATAATCACATTCGATTTCATTATTTGAATGTTTTTCTGAAGCTCCATTTGGTCCATTTGATTAACATTACTTAGCCCGCTAGAAATTCCTAATGAATTTGAAGTGTTTTCTTGCTTAACCATAATTTGAGCTGATACTTCATATAAAGGTGTTGTGTAACGGAGATATAATATTGAAGTTGATGTTGACAAAAGGACTATCAATATGCACCAAATTAAACTTTTTCGCGAAATGATCATTAATAACCCTGGATTAAAATCCTCACCAAGGATTTTTTGCATTGGGCTTAATATAATTTTTTTCTCTTGCATTATTTTTTCAAAGATATAATCGCAGTATAAATTAAAATTGCAGTAGTTACCAAAGAAATTATTGGTCCAATTTGGGTGTTAACATCAGTTAATGTTAAGGCGGGTTCAACATAAATAATATCATTTGAAACAATCTGAAGATTGGTCTTTTTAAGACCTTCAATAGTTGAAAGATCGATTAAAAATACCTGAGGATTTCTCAAATCGCCTCTTATTAATTTTATACGAAAGGCCTTGCTGCCACCGACTCCGCCAGCTAAGGCAAGAACTTCAATTAAGGATGTATTTTCGTTCTCAAGAGGAACCATTTTCCCATTACCACGACCAGAATAAATAAAACATCGTCTATTTATTGGTTTTATTCTAATAAAGGGATTAACAAAATAATAAGAATATCTTTCACTTAATAAATTCTCTGCGCCGGTAATAGTATAACCTGCTAAATACAAAGAGTCAAGCATTGGTAAAATAGCAAATCCTTCATTATGTATTGTATAAGTTACAGGGTTGTAATATCCCCCCTGACCAAGTACATCAACCAATTGATATCCATTATTGGATAGAATTTGAATTTCCATTACATCATTAGCCTTTAAAACATATTCTTTGCTGCTAATGGTAGTATCTGAAGGTGTAAATTGATAAAATTTATCTGTTTTAAACATTAAATCAGGATAAAAAACCCTGCAAGATGATAGGGATAAAATCCCTGCCAGAAAAAATAGTAATAAAATATTGCTCCTGAATAATTTCAAACTGAATTTTTTTGAAGAAGACAAATGTAAGATTTTACAATGATTTAGACCTCTCTTTTAATAGTTTATTATAGAGCTCTGCTGTGTCTTTTATTAATCTTGAATAACTGAATTTTTCACAAACAAAGTCATGTCCGTGTATTCCCATTTCTCTTCTTTTTTCATCATCCTCTATAAGAATAAAGAGATTTCTGGCAAAATTAGTCACGCTTGTTTTCGAAGATACTAAAGCTGTTTTTTCTGGGATGACAACATCTGTTATACCTCCAACTCGGGTTGTTACAATTGGTTTATTTGCTGCTTGCGCTTCAATCAAACTAACAGGAGTTCCTTCGTTAAAGGAACTAAGTGCAATAATATCAGACCCGGCATTTACTACATCAATATCTTTTCTCCACGATGTAAATGTTATTTGACTTTTCTTTTTCTCGCGAGTAAAATTTACGAAGTCTAAACCTGCCGATTTGATGTGATTTTCAATGTTTGTTCGTTCTTCGCCGTCTCCAACAATAAAAGCACGCACCTTTTTAGTTGTGTTTTGAAAAATAATTTTTAAAGCGTCGATAAATAATTTATGATTTTTAATTGGAACAAGCCTTCCAATGATTGAAATAACAATTTCATCGTCATCAATTAAATAATGATCTCTGAATTTTTTCCGTTTTTCAGACTGATTCTCTTGAAAGGGATTGAGATTAAATCCAAGCGGAACTACTTCAATTTTATCAAGGGAAGAAACTTTATAAATAAGTCCAAGTTCTTTTTTTTGCCTCTCGCTAATGGCGATAATTCTGGTCGATTTTGAAGCAAGATATTTCTCAATTTCTAAAAACATTCTTGTTTTTAATGGACTGAAATATGAATGAAATACATGTCCATGAAATGTATGTACTATGATTGGAACTTTGCAGTTTATTGCTGCTAATCGGCCAAGAGTTCCGGCTTTTGCTGCATGAGTATGAACAATATCAGGCTTAAATTCCCGTATTATTTCTTTAAGTTTTTTATAAGCTTTTCTGTCTTGAAATAAATTTATATCACGATACATCTCTGGAATATAAACTGGCTCCAACCCCAATTCATGTGCAATAAATTCTGAACTTTCTTCGGTTTCATCAATCATTCCTGACACTAAAAGAGTTTGAAATTCCGGCCTAAGATGTTTAGTAAGTATTGCTACGATTATTGCGGGACCTCCTAAATTTAAACGATTAATAATTTGAAGAACTTTCATAAAATGAATTAGCTTAAAAGGAGATTAATAGTTGAATATTTTTTTTCACAAATGTTTTTTTCATTTAAATATTTATAAAGTTAATTGTAATTATAAATGATTATTATTGGTTAACCAATTTGATTTTACTTAAAGTTAACTTTACAAATTAAAATTTAAAAGTGATTAAAGAAAGATATTGGCAACCTTTATTGAATGAGAGAGATCTGTTTTTAACACCAATTTATTTTATTCTATTTTTAATAATATTTATATTTATTAGAAACTTGCTTTATTCTAAAGATAAATCTTTACGGAAGCATTTCATTAATGGCATAATTTTGAAAATGATTGGTGGAATAAGTGTTGGATTGACATATTTTTTTTATTACAAAGGTGGAGATACTACACAATATTTTAGTAATGCTTCTGTAATGTATGAAGCTTTTAGTCAAAATTCAGCTGACTTTTTCACTATTCTATTCAATGAATGTCGATTTGATCTTCCATTACAATCAGACTATACTAATTGGATGTATTTTAAAGGAGATCCAAGTTCTTATATGGTAGGTAAAATCGCTGGAGTATTTACATTATTTACTTTTGATACATATTTGCCAATGGCGTTATTTTTTGCTGCTGTATCTTTTACTGGAATTTGGGCTTTGTATATAACTTTATATGATGCATTTCCTCAATTAAAAGAACAGTTTGCTTTTGCGACTTTATATATTCCTTCCGTTTTTTTTTGGGGATCTGGAATTTTGAAAGACTCAATTACTATTGCATGTGTTGGTTGGATTACTTGGAGTTTTTACAATTTATTTTTCAAGAATAGAAATCAATTTTCATCAATTATTATGCTTTCGATTAGTGTTTATTTTTGCTTAGCAATAAAACCATATATAATAATAAGTTTCGCACCTGCTTTAACTTTCTGGGTTTTTTTAAATTACCGAGATTCTGTAAAATCATCATTTTTGAAGAACTTGATAGGACCAATCATACTCCTTATTTCAACATTTGCTGGTTTATTTGTAGTAGATAGATTAGGCAACGATTTTAAACAATATTCTCTACAAGGAGCTTTAGAAACCGCTACTAATTTTCAAGGTTACCACAGCTACCTAGCTGCTACAAATAATGCTTCAGGATATCATCTTGGCACAATGGATGGCAGCACTGGAAGTATAATTCGAAATATACCAGCCGCAATAAATGTCACACTTTTCCGTCCATATTTATGGGAAGTGCGGAATCCAGTTATGTTATTATCCGCTATCGAAAGTTTTATAATGTTATTATTTACAATTAGAATATTCTACCGAACAGGAATTATAAGAACATTAAAAACAGTTGGACGCAATTCTACAGCTTTCTTTTGCATTTTCTTTGCAATGTTCTTTGCTTTTAGTGTTGGATTTACTGCTTATAATTTTGGAGCCCTTGTGCGATATAAAATTCCTTGTATACCTTTTTTTGTAGCTGGTTTATTTATTTTAAATTTCATTACAGAAGAAGAAAATGCCAAGAGAAAAGCAGCTAAAACGAGATTTTAAATGGAAGTAGTTTTTTTATAATTCTTGAACAATCTTTTTTACTGAAGCGGAGTTGCTCATAGTATAAAAATGAATAACTGGAATTTTTGAATTTAACAATTCTTTGCATTGTTTTATTGACCATTCAATTCCAACCTTCTTAAAATCTTCTTCGTTATTACAAATTTCAAATTCTTTAATTAGCTCGGTTGGAATATCTACATTAAAAATTCTTGGAAGATTTGTGATTTGTTTTTTCGTAGTGATTGGTTTTAAGCCGGGAATAATTGGAACAGTAATACCAATGTCCCGACATGATTTTACAAAGTCGAAATATTTTTGATTATTGAAAAACATTTGCGTTACAATATAATGTGCACCTGCATCTACCTTAGCTTTTAAATATTGCAAATCAATATTCATGTTAGGAGCTTCGTAATGTTTTTCAGGATATCCCGCAACGCCAATACAAAAATCAGTGGGCATTGCATTATTTAATTCTTCCTCCAGATAGACACCTTTATTCATTTGAACTGTTTGTTGAATAAGGGCTAAAGCATTTTTGTGACCATCTTTTTGTGCGGTAAATACTTCTTCGCTTTTCATTTTATCACCACGAAGCAATAACACATTATTTATCCCAAGAAAATCAAGTTCAATTAGAAGATCTTCTGTTTCATCAACGGAGAAACCACCGCATATTAAATGCGGAACAGCATCAACACCATACTTTGTCATAATTGCAGCGCAAATTCCTGCTGTTCCAGGGCGCTTTCGTACAATTTTTTTTTCGAATAATCCTTCAGCTGTTTTTCTAAAAATAAACTCAGAACGATGATAAGTTACATTAATAAATGGTGGATTAAATTCCATTAAAGGATCAAGAGTGTTATATATTGATTGTATTCCCACACCTTTTAAAGGGGGCAGAATTTCAAAGGAAAACAAAGGCTTCTTTGCTTTTTCAATGTGTTCAGTAACTTTCATAAATAATTTATATCTCGATTATTTTACGGCGAAAATAGGATTTGATTAGCTGTTGTTTGATGAAAACAACTTATAAATATCTTATTATAATTTAATTCAACTTATAGGGAGCAACCATTTGAAATTCGGGAATATGAACTTTGAATTTCACCTCATCAATGAGCCGTTGCATTAGGTAAGTGCCGTGCATTTTACCAATTTCTGTTTTTATAGCTGAGCCGGAAACATATTGATGAGAAGCACCTGGTTCTATGACTGGCTGTTGTCCTACAACGCCTTCACCCTCAACTTCACGAACGACACCATTTGCATCTGTAATATGCCAATGACGACGCAATAATTTTACTGCATATTCGCTTTCGTTTGTAATTGTTATTCTATATGCAAACATATATTCACCTGATAAAGGTTGAGAATAATCCGGTTGATAAAATACTTCAACACTAATCCGTACTCCTTCCGTAACTTTTGTTTTCATCTCTTTTTATAATTGAATTTCCGAAACTATGAAATGAGAATTAATATGAAAAATATTTTATTTTTTATTGATAAAATCCTGCACCGCAATAACCGCCTCTTCTAATGCAACACTCAAGTTATCATTTATAATAGTGCGATCAAAATATTCTTCAAACTCTAATTCATAATGTGCTTTGGCAATTCGTTCTTCTATTTTTGACAGCTCATCTGTTGCGCGGTTACGCAACCTTTGATCAAGAATTTGAGTGGAGGGCGGTTTAATAAAAAGTGAAAGTGCGCTTTCACCAAAATTCTTCTTCAATGTAATTGAGCCTTTAACATCTACATCAAAAACCACAACTAAATTTTCCTTCCATAATCTCTTTACTTCATCCATTAATGTTCCATAATATGTTTGATGATATACCTCTTCGTATTCAACAAACTCTTTATTCAATACCCTTTGGTTAAATTCTTCAACTGAAATAAAGTAGTAATCAATTCCGTCAATTTCGCCCAAACGAGGTGTGCGGGTTGTAGCGGAAACGGAGAATGCCAATTTAGGAAACTGTGAAAGCAAGTGTTTTACAATTGTTGTTTTTCCTGCACCAGAAGGTGCTGTTACAATAATAACCTTTGGCAGCATGGGGCGAAAATAGAAAACGAACGATGTTTTAATAAATTATATCTTCGTAAGAAACACTGCCATTAGGAGTAGCGGTTTCTGTTTTTCTAAAACCTAAAGTGGGGTGTGAGGTAGTTATATAATAGTAATCATCAGGCAAACTATTAAAAATAACTTTGCCACTATCATTTGTTACGGCTGTTTTTTGAACATTATCGTTACTAGTTCTTTCAGCCTCAGTTAAGAAAAGGAAAACGGTTACATTTTTTAATGGAGTTTCTATTAAACTTCCTGATTGTAAAACCTGATGAAATATCTGAATGTTTAACTTGGCACTTGAAATCGGATTTAATTTATTGTTGTTTTTATTTGAATCGCACGATTGAAATAAACCGCCTAATAAAATATAATAAAAGAGATTTTTTGTTTTAAGAAACATAAAGCACTCAATTTTACATTTATATATAATTCAGAGAAAAAAATAAATGAAATTAATTATGCTAAAGTATTTAAAACTGAATTCATATTCACCTTTTCATTTACAATATCAATCACTTCACTTACGGCTATTCGTACTTGCTTCATTGTATCTCGTTCGCGAATAGTTACGGTATCATCTTGTAATGTTTGATGGTCAATTGTTATACAATATGGGGTGCCAATTGCATCTTGTCTTCTGTATCTTTTTCCAATTGTATCTTTCTCTTCAAAATGACAATGATGAAAAGGTTTAAGTCGATTAAATATTTCCAGACCCTTTTCAGGTAATCCATCTTTATTCATAAGCGGCAGCACTGCAACCTTTATAGGGGCCAAACAGGGCGGCAAACTCAAAACAACCCGTTCGCTTCCATCTTCTAGTTTTTCATTTTTATATGAAGCAGAAAGCAATGCAAGAAACATTCTGTCTAAGCCTATGCTTGTTTCAATTACATAGGGAACATAACTCTCATTTAATTCAGGATCGAAGTATTGTAATTTTTTTCCGCTGAATTTTTCGTGGCTTGCTAAATCAAAGTC
Organism: Chitinophagaceae bacterium; assembly: GCA_947469485.1. GTDB lineage: Bacteria > Bacteroidota > Bacteroidia > Chitinophagales > UBA10324 > UBA10324. Next base: position 66,408 of record CANIPU010000008.1, read on the forward strand.
ACTTCTGGAGTGAATGCCTTCTAATTCTTTAAAACCAAATGGAAATTCAAATTCAATATCGCATGCTGCTTTCGCATAATGCGCAAGTTTTAAATGATCATGAAAGCGATATTTTTTTTCAGAAATCCCTAAAGCTCTATGCCATTTTATTCTTTGTTCTTTCCAATATGAATACCATTTTTCTTCAGAGCCTGGACGAACAAAAAACTGCATTTCCATTTGTTCAAATTCGCGCATTCGGAAAATAAATTGTCGCGCAACAATTTCATTTCTAAAAGCTTTTCCGGTTTGTGCAATACCGAATGGAATTTTCATTCTTCCGGTTTTCTGCACATTTAAAAAATTTACAAAAATTCCCTGAGCGGTTTCAGGTCGCAAATAAATGGTGTTTGCTTCTTCACTTACTGAACCAATAGAGGTGCTGAACATCAAATTAAATTGACGAACATCTGTCCAGTTACGGGTGCCACTGATGGGACAAACGATGTCCAGATCAATAATTATTTGCTTCACCTCTGCCAGATCATTTGCTTCGAGTGCAGTTTTAAATCGTGTGTTGATGTCATCAATCTTTTTTTGATTTTCCATCACACGGGGATTGGTGGAACGATACATTGCTTCATCAAAACTTTCGCCGAAACGCGAGCGCGATTTTTCAACTTCCTTTTCAATTTTTGATTCAATTTTAGCAATATGATCTTCTATCAAGACATCGGCACGATATCTTTTTTTTGAATCTTTATTATCGATTAAGGGATCGTTAAACGCATCAACATGGCCACTTGCTTTCCATGTTGTGGGATGCATAAAAATTGCCGCATCAATTCCAACAATGTTTTCATGCATTTGCACCATTGATTTCCACCAATATTCACGAATGTTGCGTTTGAGTTCAACTCCATTTTGTCCATAATCGTAAACTGAACTCAGTCCATCATAAATTTCACTGGATTGAAATACAAACCCGTATTCTTTTGAATGAGAAATAATGTCTTTAAATAAGTCTCGTTGTTCAGCCATAGTTGGCGAAAGTAATTCGGAGTTCGGGAAAAATTAAAACATGGTTGTTTGAAATTCTATTAAACCACTCGATTAATTATAAATTCATTGGAGGATAATAGTTTGAATTTTAAAATTAATGAAAGAGTAATAAGGCTTGTTAAAAAGAATAATGTTATAAATTGCATCTTTTAAATTTGAAACTTTAAATCTGTCCGTTATTATGAAAAAGCTTTACTTACTTTCAGTTATTATTTTGTTTATAAATTCAACTTATGCTCAAATACCTCAAGCTTTAACTTATCAGGCTGTTGCACGCAATGCTTCAGGATCAGCAATTATCAATTCGAACCTTAGTATTAGAGTTTCAATAAAGGATGTTAATGCAACTGGTCCAACTTTGTATTCCGAAACACATTCGGTAACAACAAATCAGTTTGGGTTATTTACAGTGGCTATTGGAACTGGATTGATTCAATCAGGTGTTTTTGCAAATATTAATTGGGCTACTGGTTCAAAATTTATGAAAGTTGAAATGGATGTAACAGGAGGCTCTTCTTATATTGATATGGGAACATCACAAATGTTAAGTGTGCCATATGCATTGTTTGCTGGTAGCGTGGTTGGTGGTTCGGGAGGTGATGATTGGGGAGCACAAACAGTAATAGCAAATTCTACATTGACTGGAGATGGGACAAATTCAAATCCTCTTGGATTGGCACAACAAGGTGCTGCCTCAGGTCAGACATTAAAATGGAATGGATCACAATGGGTTCCTGCAAACGACTTAGTTGGAACAGGCGGAGATAATTGGGGTGCTCAAAGTGTTGTTACTAATTCTACGCTTACTGGTGCCGGAACTTTTGCATCACCTATAGGTATTGCTCAACAAGGAGCAACATTAGGTCAAACTTTAAAATGGAATGGGGCTGCCTGGGCTCCGTCAAATGATTTGGATAATGATGCTCAAACTCTTGGAATTGCAGGAAATATTCTAACAATTAGCAATGGAAATTCTATAACTCTTCCAGTTGCGATAAATTATACTGCAGGTACTGGTATTAACATTTTAGGAAATATTATTAGCAACACAGGAGATATTAGTAATTCAAATGAATTACAAACACTTTCGATATCTGGAAGTCAATTAACAATATCTGGTGGAAATACAGTTGCAATACCAATCGGTACAAATTATAGTGCTGGGACAGGAATCGATATTACCGGAAACACTATTTCTAATTCCTCTCCTGATCAAGTCGTTTCAATAACCGGAACCGGTGGAGCATCGGTTACTGGATTTTATCCTAATTTCAATGTTAATTCGACAGATGCACAAACACTTTCTCTCAACGGATCTCTATTAACAATATTAAATGGTAATTCAGTTACATTGCCAATTGGTACAACTTATACTTCAGGTTCTGGAATTGGTATTATTGGAAATGTAATTTCAAATACTCAACCAGATCAAATTGTAAATATTACTGGTGGTGGAGCGACAAATGTTTCTGGTATATATCCAAATTTTATAATCTCATCTACCGACAACAACACAACCTATTCCAATGGAAGTGGAATTGATTTAACTGGAACAGTTTTTAGTTTAAATGCAATCACCGATCAAACCCTTAATGGAAATGGAAGCTCCGGCGCACCTTTAAAAATTGCTCAGCAAAGTGCAATTACAGGGCAAACACTTAAGTGGAATGGAACTTCTTGGATTCCTGCAAATGATTTAGATAATGATTCTCAAACACTTTCAATAAATGGTTCAATTATTTCAATCAGTAGCGGAAACTCAATAAACTTGCCAGCTCCAGTTTCATATACAGCTGGTACAGGTATTGGAATTGCAGGAACCGTTATAACTAATACATCCCCTGATCAGGTCGTTTCGTTAATAGGAACCGGGGGAACAAATGTTTTAGGATCATATCCAAACTTTACCATTAATTCTATTGATAATGATGTACAAAGCTTAAGCCTTAATGGTAATAATTTATCAATTTCAAATGGTAATACCCTTTCGCTCCCACTGGGAACAACTTATTCTGCTGGAACAGGTATTGGAATAATTGGAACAATAATTTCAAATTCAGCACCGGATCAAATTGTAACATTAGTTGGTACAGGAGCAACTACTATTACAGGAGCTTATCCTAATTTTACGATTAATTCAGTTGATACAGATACTGACACTCAAACATTATCTCTTAATGGAAATATCCTTGCAATAAGCAATGGAAATAATGTAACACTAACAACGGGATCAAATTACACTGCTGGAAGCGGAATTTCGTTAACAGGTACAACATTTAGCAATAATGCCATTACTGATTTTACGCTCTCAGGGAATGGTACCGCTGGAACACCATTAAAAATTGCACAACAAGGTGCAACAACAGGCCAGGTATTGCAATGGGATGGTACAACTTGGTTACCATCAACAATTGCAGCAGCAGGAGCTTTTGGTCAAAGCACAACTTCTGTCTTTGGAACTTTAGCAATTACTCAAACTCCGACCTCTGCCTTTACATTAGTCCCTGGTTTAACCCAAACGATTAATATTCCGGCAGGCTATTCAATTTTTATTACTTCGGGTGGAGGTATTTCAACTTCAAGTGTACTTGGTACTGGATATTCTGTAGCTGATATTGTTTTGGCAATTGATGGGGCTTTAAATGCAGCAGGAGGGGGATATCAAAGATTAACTGCATTAAATAATGGAGGACTTATTGGAAATTTTAGTTATTGGGCTTTACATCTATCACCAGTATTAACTCCTGGATTGCATACTATAGAGGTTAGGGCTGCAGGAGCAAATAACGGAGGGTCAAATTTTTCTGTAAGTGGTGATGCAACTAGTGTTTTACAAGGCGAATTAACAATTACACTTATTAAAAATTAATTAACATTCTTTCATAAAATTTAAAAATTCAAAACCAATTTTTTATTCACCAACTCAAATTTTAATACAATGAAATACTTTTCATTTTTTCCTCTTTTATTTATGCCGATTTTATTATCAGCACAAAGTCTTTCTCCTACCGTTATTGCTTCTTATGGGAAATGGTCGAACAATGGTGGCTACACCTTATCTGCTACTAGTGGTGAAATGATGATTCAAACATTTACTGGTGGAACAAACATCCTAACTCAGGGGTTTCAACAACCAGATGAAAAGACCATAGGAATTCAGGAATTGAATGAAGAAGGTTTAACTATTAAAATTTTCCCGAACCCAACAATTGATTTAGTTATGATTGATTTGCAATCTGAAAATGCTGAATCATATGGAGTGATAATGTATGATTTATTAGGAAGAACTCTTGCATTGCCTGGTACGCTTGATCGTAGTCATACCCAATTACAACAATCATTTAATTTATCGCAGTTGCCTTCAGCAACTTATTTTCTATGCGTGGTTAATGCGCAGGGAGAAATAAAAAATTCATTTAAAATCCAAAAAATCTCTTATTAATAAATAATAATTTTAACAATGAAAAAACTAATTACACTTTTTGCCTTTTGCATTATCAGTACAATATCGTTTGCTCAAATACCTCAGCAATTAACCTATCAAGCTGTTGCCCGAAGTTCAGCCGGAGCAGCATTGGTTTCTACAAACATCAGCATTCGAATTTCAATTAAAGATATTACTGCTACAGGTACAACTCTTTATTCTGAAACACATACTGCTACCACAAACCAATTTGGATTGTTTACTCTTCCTGTTGGCAGTGGTACTGTTGTGTCAGGAACTTTTGCATCAATCAACTGGGCAACTAACGCTAAGTTTATGAAAGTTGAAATGGACCCAACCGGTGGTTCTTCATATACTGATATGGGTACCTCTCAGCTTTTAAGTGTACCATATGCTTTGGTTGCTGGCAGTGCTGTAAATAATCCAGCCTTATCATTAAATGATTTAACAGATGTTACTTCAACTGGTGCAACTACAAACCAAGTATTATTATGGAATGGAACACAGTGGGTTCCGGGAAATATCAGTGGAGGTGACAACTGGGGGACGCAAACAGCAGTAACTAATTCTACTTTAAGCGGTAATGGAACATCAGTTTCTCCACTTGGTCTTGCACAACAAGGTGCTTCTTCAGGTCAGGTGTTAAAATGGAACGGAACTAACTGGGCACCTGGAAGTGATAATGTTGGTGCAAGTAGTGGTTCAGTAAATGTAACAGCCCGATTAATTGGCGATGGTACACTTGCAAATCCTCTTGACATTGCGCAACAAGCTGCAACTGCAGGTCAGGTTTTAAAGTGGGGTGGAAGCAGTTGGGTTCCTTCAAATGATGCAGATGCTCAAACATTAAACCTGATTGGAAACACTTTATCATTAACAAATGGTGGAAGTGTTACTCTGCCGACCGGCACTACTTATACTGCAGGAACAGCAATTAACCTGGGTGGAAATGTTATAACTAATACCGCTCCGGATCAAACTGTTGTATTAACTGGAACTGGTGGAACAACAGTTACAGGAACTTACCCGAACTTCACCATTAACTCAACAACAGGAGGTGGTTCATATACAGCTGGTACAGGAATCAGTATTGTGGGAAATGTGATTACAAATACTTCTTTAAATACTGATGCACAAACACTTTCAGTTGTTGGAAATCAGTTGTCAATTTCAGGAGGTAATACTGTAACAATGCCGACCGGCACAACATATACTGCAGGCACCGGAATCAGTTTAGGTGGAAATGTTATTACCAATACTGCACCGGATCAAACTGTAACACTTAATTCAGGAACGGGTATTTCTGTTACTGGGTCTTATCCAAATTTCACAATTACTGCGACTGGCGGTGGTGGTGGTGGAATCAGTGGTTCAGGTACTGTTAACTATGTTCCGAAATTCACTCCGACCGGAACTGCACTTGGTAATTCTCAATTGCGTGATGATGGTACTTACATGGGAATTAACACCGCTCCAAACGGAACTGATAAATTAGTTGTTGTTCCTGGAGCTTCAGTTACAGGGGGAATAAAAGTTAACTATAATAACCCATCAGCCAATACCTATGGTATGAATGTTACAAGTCTTCATGGCAATTCTTATATTGGTTATACTGGTACAATAACTTTTGGAGCCTTAACAGGAACTGATCCTGAGATATATGGTTCATCAAGTTCAGGAGTTTCTGCAGGAGTCTTTGGAGCTACAAGTGGAACGAATACTAGTGCCGCTATTGTAGGTTTATCTAACAACTGGCATGGAGGATTTTTTGGTTCAAATGATGCTCAAGGTGGTGTTGGTGCTTTAGGCTTATATAATGGAACAGTAGCTAGTGATGGGTTTCTTGGTTTTTATGATGGTTCTGCTGCTGAGGGTGCAGGTACACATGGCTATAATAACCGAGCTTCAGGTGTTTCGAATTTCGGAGTATATGGTGATTACAATGGAGCAGCATATGGTGTAGGTGTAATTGGAATTGGTTTTAATGGTTCAATACCAAATGGATTAGTAGATTATGGTGTTTGGGGTTCTGCTACTTCTCCTGGTTATGCTGTTTATGCTTATGGTGATTTGACTTGTACTGGTGCAAAAAATGCATCGGTAGGAACATCAAAAGGAAATCAATTAATGTACAGTATCGAAAGCCCTGAAGTTTGGTTCGAAGATTTTGGAACTGCTACTTTAGCTAATGGTGAAACAACAGTGAATCTTGATCCGCTTTATCTTGAAACTGTTTTCATTGATGCAACTCATCCTATGATAGTAACTATTACACCACAAGGTGATTGTAAAGGAATGTTTGTTGAACCTGGTACGAACTCTTTCACTGTTAAAGAATTAAACGGCGGTAATTCAAATACTTCATTTAGCTACAGAATAACCTGCAAGAGACTGAATTATCAGGATCACAAATTTGGAGCTGATTTAACATGGGGTAACGGTGATACCCGTGTAAATTATAATTATGTAACACCAAAGCCAATGGATTACAATGAAATGATGAAATTCAGTTTGGAGCAAAAAGCTAAAAACCAAAACGACAGTAAATCGAAAAAAATAGAATCTAAAATTAACTTGGTTAATCCGAGATAGTTTTTCTTAACTAATATTATTAAAAGAGGTCGTGTCGTAATTGATGCGACCTCTTTTTTTTGTATCATTACTTAGTCACGAAATTGTAAGTTGTTTGTGAAATAATAATTCTCCATTACTGTTAATCAATTCCAAAACACTTAATTCGCTGCGCACAATTATTCATGTCGGTAAAAGTTCAGGGGCTTACTAAAATTTATGGCGAACAAAAAGCCATCGACAACATTTCGTTTGAAGTGAAGCCCGGCGAAGTGCTTGGTTTCCTCGGACCAAATGGTGCAGGCAAAAGCACCACCATGAAAATTCTATCTGGCTTTATACCGCAAACCGAAGGCAAAGCATTTGTTTGTGATTTTGATGTAGAAAAAGATTCACTCAAAGCAAGAAGCAAGGTTGGGTACTTACCCGAAAACAATCCGCTTTATACTGAAATGTATGTAAAAGAATTTTTGTTATTCGTTGCAGGATTGAATGGAATAAGGGGCAAGCAACGGAAATCAAGAATGGAAGAAATGCTTGAGGTAACAGGGCTTACGCAGGAAATGAATAAAAAAATTGGCGCACTGTCGAAAGGTTATCGTCAGCGTGTTGGTTTAGCTCAAGCGCTAATTCATGATCCCGAAGTTTTAATTTTAGATGAACCCACATCAGGTCTCGATCCGAATCAACTTGTTGAAATAAGAAATTTAATTCTTGAACTTGGGAAAGAAAAAACGGTAATCCTATCAACACACATTATGCAGGAAGTACAGGCATTGTGTCATCGGGTAATCATCATCAACAAAGGGAAAATTGTAGCGAACGATACAGCCGAAAATTTACAGCGAACAACTTCCAGTGAGGTGATTGTGAAAGTGAGTTTTAAAGAAAATGTTAATGAAAAATTATTAATGCAGATTGAAGGAGTGAGTAGTGCAAAAAATGTTGGCGCAAATAATTTTGAATTGAATTCAGCAAATGACATACAAGAAAATGTTTTTCGTTTTGCAGTTGAAAACAAACTCACTATACTTTCATTGCAACAAGAAAAACAAAACTTAGAAGAAGTTTTCCGGCAACTGACTAAGTAATTCGAAAAGCATGAACTACCATCAAATTTCTATCAAAAAGTGTTAACGATATTTAAAAAAGAACTCAGCAGTTTCTTCAGCAGCATCACCGGCTATGTGGTGATGATTGTTTTTCTGCTCGCTTTGGGGTTATTTGTTTGGGTTTTTCCTGATAGCAATGTACTTGATTATGGTTATGCATCGCTCGATCCTCTTTTCTTTTATGCGCCATGGATTTTTATTTTTCTGATTCCTGCAATCACTATGAAATCTTTTTCTGATGAAATAAAAACAGGAACGATAGAATTGCTCAGTACCAGACCTGTTACTGATTTACAAATTGTATTGGGAAAATATTTTGCTTCACTTTTTCTTGTTGTGTTTTCTGTTTTGCCTACACTATTATATTTCTACACCATTAACCAACTCGGCAATCCAAAAGGTAATATGGATATTGGGGCAACATGGGGTTCATACATTGGTTTAATTTTTCTGAGTGCAACATTTTTGAGCATTGGTGTTTTTACTTCATCTATAACCAGTAACCAAATTGTTGCTTTTATACTTGCTGTTTTCCTCTGTTTTTTTTCTTACCAGGCTTTCGATATGTTAAGCAAGCTGAATTTTTTTGCCGGAACATTTGATACTATAGTTCAAAACATCGGAATCAATTATCATTATCAATCAATAAGCCGAGGAGTGGTTGACACACGAGATACATTGTACTTTCTTTCTTTCATCACTATTTTTATTTTAATGACACGCATCTCGTTACAAAGCCGAAAATGGTAACTTGAAATCATGAGCAACACAAAACGAAAATCAAACAAACAATCTGTTTTATTCCGCTTAGTGGTGGTTATTGGAATAATTGTTTTGTTGAACCTTATCGCTTCACGATTAGTATTTCGTTTTGATTTAACGAGTGATAAAAGATTTACCATCTCCGAAAAAACAAAGGAGATGTTGCGTAATTTGAAGGATGGTGTATTTGTTAAGATATACTTAACTGGCGATATGCCGGCAGGGTTTAAGCGACTGGCAAATTCGACCAGAGATTTGTTGGATGAAATGAAAATTTATGCAGGCGCCAATCTGCAATATGAATTTGAAGATCCGTTGGAAGGAAAAACCGAAAAAGAAAAAAATGAAATTTTAAAAGAACTTTCACAAAATGGTTTGGAACCAACCAATGTTACAGTGAAAGGCGAAGATGAATATTCGCAGAAACTTATTATTCCCGGAGCGGTTGTTTATTTTCATTCGGGTATAGGAATTCCGGTAAATCTGCTGAATAATGAGAGTGGAATGAAATCGCAACTGGCGCTTAATAATTCTGAAGCACAGTTAGAATATAAATTTTCTTCAGCTATAAAAGCACAGCTATCACCAATAAAAACCAGAATTTCTTTTTTGCGAGGGCATGGCGAAAAAGAATTGTATTTCTTATATGATTTTGTAAAAACACTCACTTCATTTTATGAGGCCGATACAATTGTATTGGATAGGGTCGTAGATATAAAAAAGAAAACAGATGTATTAATTATTGCCCAACCTACTAAAGCATTTAATGAGCAGGATAAATTTAAAATTGACCAATTTGTAATGAAGGGAGGAAAAATTTTGTGGCTGATTGATGCTCTTAATGCTTCGCTCGATAGTCTTACACAAAAACCTGCTATGCTTGCTACAGATTATTCTCTTAATCTGGATGATCAATTATTTACTTATGGAATTCGGCTCAATGTCGGGTTATTAATGGATTTGGCTTGCAATCCCGTTCCATTATTAGTACAGAATAATAGTTCGGCAAACAATCAACCACAGTTTAATTTATTCCCATGCCCTTTCTTTCCTGTGCTTTCACCTGATGTGGTTCATCCGATTACTTATGGCGTTGATGCAGTAAGCACTTTATTTACTTCAACTCTGGATACAGTTGCAACTATTGGACTGAAGAAAACAGTGTTGCTTCATTCATCAAAATATTCTAAACAGGTCTTCGCCCCATGCATGGTTGATATGCGCGAACTTCGAAAAGAACCAGATATAAATTCATATTCGAAAAAAAATTATCCGGTGGCTGTTTTAGTAGAAGGGAAATTTAAATCATTATATCAAAACAGAATGACTGATGAATTACAAACTGTTCTTCGCGATTCATTAAAAACTCCATTTAAAGCAATAAGTGATGAAAACAAGATGATTGTAATTGCGGATGGAGATATGGCAAACAATGAATTCAGTAATAAAGGGCAACCATTTTCATTAGGATATTATAAATACACCGGCGATTATTTTAACAACAAAAATTTTTTACTCAATTGCATAGATTACCTTACAGATAATCAAAATCAAATTGAAACGAGAGGTAAACAAGTGAAGCTCAGATTGCTTGATACTCAAAAAGTGAAAAAAGAAAAATCAAAATGGCAATTAATAAATATTGGCATCCCGATTTTTACCATTATTTTTTTTGGTGTTGTTTTTTACATCATTCGGCTAAAGAAATATTCAAGATTGTAATTTTGGCTAACATAAAAGCCCTTCGATGATAAAGAATTTTATATATTTTATAATACTGATTGTTTTGGGAGGTGCGGCATATTTTCTTGTCTTTAAAAAGGGAAGCAGTACACTTCCGGTGAATGAAAAAAACTTTGCTGTTTATGATACAGCAAACATTGGAAAAATATTTATAGCTGATATGAGTAAAAAATCAGTAACTCTTGAACGCGGTATAAACGGAGGATGGTTTGTTAATAAAAGTATTCCGGTAAGAACTGAAGCAATAAATATTCTGTTAAAAACAATTAAGCAATTGAGCATTAAATATCCTGTTCCTGAAACTGCTCGAAATAATGTATTAAAAAGTCTTTCATCTGATAATATAAAAGTTGAGATCTATGATTTAAAAAGTCAGCTAATCAATTCATATTATGTTGGAGGCGGAACCAATGATTTAAACGGAACCTATATGAAAACGCTGGATGGTGAAAATCCTTATGTGGTAAGTATTCCTGGATTTCACGGAATTTTAACTGTTCGGTATATTACCAATGAAGAAGAATGGAAGAGCCGTAGTATTTTTAGTTTGCCTTTAAATCAAATAAGAGAAATTTCTGTTCAATATCCGAAGCAAATGGATAGTTCTTTTGTTATAAATGTAATTGGAGTTGATTCATTTCAATTGTTAAATTATAGATCACGCCAACAGATAAATCCCAAACTGGTTAGTAAAGACAGAGTTGGAATGTTTCTCTCATTATTTCGTTTTATAAATGCCGAGGGTTTTGAAAACACTAATAAATTAAAAGATTCAATACTAATGCAACAACCGTTTTGCGTAATCAAAGCTATTGATATTCGCAATAATATTAATGTAGTTACATGCTATTATAAACCTGTATCTAAAGAAACATTGCAACAATTTTCAAATAAAGGCGAGCCTATGAAATACGATGTTGATCATTATTATGCTACAATAAATAATGGGAATGATTTCGTTCTTATTCAGCAATTTCACTTTGGCAGGTTATTTCAAAACATCGGTTTTTTTCTTTCAGAAAAAACAAAAAGGAAGTAAATTTTTATGGAAATTTTTAGTCTTATGAGTGTCGATACTTGGTTGTATTTAATTTTTTTAAGTGTTCTGGCAATTTCATTATTCATTGATTTTGGTGTTTTTAATAAACCAAAAGAAATGAGTTATAGAAGTGCGGCTTTACAAAGTCTGTGCTGGGTTTGCATTGCACTTTCGTTCGGCGCACTTATTTATTGGAAAGAAGGAAAGGAATTTGCTCTGCAATATGTATCGGCATACTTGATGGAATATTCATTATCTATCGATAATATTTTTGTATTTGTATTAATACTTGCATACTTTAAAGTTTCAAGTAAATACTACCATAAAGTACTTTTCTATGGAATTATTGGGGCAGTAGTTTTTCGAGCCATTTTTATTTTGTTAGGTATGGCTTTAGTCGATCAGTTTTATTGGATCCTTTATATTTTCGGAATAGTACTTATATATACCGGGTATAAAATTTTAGTCAGTGGTCAGGAACCGGAGGTACACCCTGATGAGAATATTGTTTACAAATTCATGAAAAAATATTTTAATATTTTACCTGAAGAAGGTGATGGGAAATTTATCATATATCGTGACGGAAAAAAATTTTACAGCATTCTTTTTTTAGTAGTTGGAGTATTAGCAAGTACTGATTTAGTATTTGCAATAGATTCAATACCGGCGGCTTTTGCAGTTTCGCAAAATAAAATGGTAGTTCTGACTTCAAATATTTTTGCTGTAATGGGGTTGCGGGCTATGTTTTATTTATTGATGGGTGCAGTAAATAAATTCGATTATCTGCAGCAAGGAATTTCCTTTGTTTTAATGTTTATCGGATTCAAAATGTTGATTGAAATTGTTAACTGGCATATTCCAACCGAACTTTCATTGCTGATTATAATTCTTATGCTTGGTTCGTCTGTTATTTTTTCTTTATTGAAAAACGGCAGTTCAGATAAATAAAAAAGGCGACCATTTGTGGTCGCCTTTTTTTAATTTAATCATGTTATAGTTACCAGTTTAAATTATGAATATTTTGACCAATTGCCTGCCCTGCAATTAATCCACGCTCATTATCAAATGAATAATGAATACCACCATATAGGCGGCTTACAGCTGCTTCATTTGCAGCAGCCAAAAAGTTACTGAATGATCGAGCAGAAAATCCTGAAGCAACTTTACTATAATCAGTAAACGAGGTATTACTACCATACTGATAAGTAAGCATTTGCATTACCGCTCCGCTAAAAGTTGAGTGACCTGAGCAATAAGATGGAAAAGGAGGAGTGGTAATTAATGAGTTCCATGAAGCATTAAAATTTGCACGGATATATGTGATTGGGCGGAGAACATTAAAATCATATTTACCTTTCCAACAACAAACACCTGCATCAGCTAAACAAATTCCGGCTTTGGCATATAGAATTGCTGCTTTATCCAAAGACAAATTTTTATCAGTTATTATTTGTGTAACAATTGACATCATGTGTCCGGGAGGTGTAAATGTTCCACCACCATCAGCCCAATAAAGAGCAATATTTTGTTGGTCAGGAGTAAGATTATTTACTGTATTATAAACTTCTAAAGCAGCATTGTAAAAAGTATCACCAACCTGTGTGGAATAAGGAAACGGTGCAACAGGCATTCCTGTTACAGTATTAGCAGTTACGAATGGCCTGTTATTTCCCCAATAAGGTAACAATGGATTTGAAAAAGCAGGAGGAGTTGGTTGCCATAATCCTGGCCCGGTAGGAATGGTGTAAGCAGGAAATAAATTAAGATAAGCTTGGTGTCCTCCATCGGTTAATGACCAGCTATAAACTGCATCAGCAACTGATTGGCCATAAGAAACTGAACGATTAATTAATTGTGTTGATGGATTATCCGCAATTTGAATGGCTGCTAAGTTTGCTGCTTCCAGCGAGTCGATTCTGTTAATATTTGCTACTGAAACATTTCCAAAAAGGTCTTTTGTGATTCGCGCAATTGCAGCGTTTGCAACTATTGGCCAATTATATGCTTTGTTAGGCATAATGCTTGGAACAAAATTAAAATCAGTTAATTGACCAACAAGTGTCGGGTGAGTTGACATACCAGGTCTAACTGATTCATATAGTGTTACCCCAATATAACCAAATGCACGGGCAGCAATTGGTGGAGCCCAATTTGGAGTTTCTTTTATTAAACGATTTTCAAGTGAATACCATGATTTAGGGACAGATGCATCCCAGTTCTTTGTGGCAACTTTGTAACCACTTACACCGTCAACTAACAGGTCTTCATTTAGGTTTTCTTTTTTACAGGAAGTTTCGAATAAAACAGAAGCCGTTAAAAAGGTGAGGGTAAAAATTTTGAATAGATTTTTTTTCATGTGAAATTTTTTTTGTTTGTCAAATATCTATTGAAAATAGTTATTTGAACATTCTTTTCGATGAAACATCAAAATTTCAGATGAGCTAATAAAAAAACGGGATGAAATTTATTTTAATAAAGTAACATCACCTGAATTTTCAATAACAACACCATCAATAAACTCAATATAATAATAGTAAATATATACGCCAACATTCAGTTTTACCGATTGATATGTTCCGTCCCATCCATCGTTTTGGTCATTTGATGTAAACACCATTTCACCCCAGCGATCAAATATTTTTAAAACATACTTGTTAATTATTCCAATCGGGTGAATTTTAAAAATATCGTTAACCTGATCATTGTTTGGCGTAAATGCAGTTGGTGCCCAAACACTTTCCGGTGGAATTACATTTACAATTACCGACTTAGTTGATGAGCACCCATTTGCATCTGTCATAACAACTTGATAGATGGTTGTATCAGTAGGTGAAGCAATCGGAGAAGAAATAGTATCAGCGCTTAACGCAATATCCGGATACCAAAGATAATTGACTCCACCTGATGCAATCAGTTGAATGGATTGACCCGCATAAATTGTTACAGAATCAATATTTGTTGAAACTAAAGAACCAGATCTAACGGTTATGTAATTTGTATATATTATAGAATCAATTCCGCCGGTATTGAATGCATATAAAATAACCGGATAATTTCCTGCATTTGGATAACATACAAACGGAGGATTTTGTGCTGTAAGGGTATCAGGAACAGCTCCAGGTAATACCCATAACCATCCAATTGGAGTACCAAAACTTTGATCCATAAAACTTATACAGTCACCTTCACAAATGTCGGTATCTGATGCTGAAAACTGAGCCAGCAAACCGTTGCAATATGTAATTGTAATATAGCCAAATTGGACCAAAGTATCTGAACCATTCGCGTTAGTTACAATTAAAGAAACATCATAAACTCCCGGATTATTGTAACAAATTGCTGGAGGATTTTGACCACTAAAAGAAGATGGAGTACCTCCAGGGAACAACCAATCCCATGCTGTTGCTCCTGTACTCAAATCAGAAAAATTGAAGCAATCACCGTTACAACCAGTTGTAATGCCAGATGAAAATCCGGCATTTGGTAAACAGTTGGTTACAGTTATATAACCAACTTGAATCAAAGTATCTGTATTTCCATTTGCATCAGTCACATATTGAGCAACATCATAAACCCCAGCTGTAGAATAACAAATTTGAGGAGGATTTTGACCAATAAATAGATTTGGAGTTCCACCTGGAAAACCCCATATCCAAGCAGTAGAATTTTGGCTTTGATCAGAAAAATTAGTGCATTGACCTAAACATAAATTGGTCAGGTTTGCATTGAATCCTGCAACCGGAGTCTGGCAACTTGTAACTGTTATATATCCAGGAATATTAAAAGAATTATTATTTGCACCATCATCAACAGTTAGAATAACATCATAAACGCCAGGAGTATTGTAACAAATTCCAATTGGATTGGAGAGAACTGAAGAATTAGGAGTAGCTCCAGGGAAACTCCAATTCCAGTTAATTATTGAGCCATTTGGTGTACTTAAATCTGTGAAATCAATACAAGTAGAACTGCAAAAATTTGTGATAGGGGTTGTAAAATCAGCAGTTAAGGGAGCACAATTACTTACCACAATATAGCCAGGTAAAATCAATGTATTAATGTTAGTACCATCATCTATAGTGAGTTTTACATCATAAGTACCAGGAGTATTGTAGCAAATATTTGTTGGATTTTGTTGAATAGATGATGATGGGGTACCCCCAATAAATGACCAGTTCCAGCCTATGATTGTACCAATCGGAGTGCTTAAATCTGTAAAATCAATACAAGTAGAAGTACAAATATTTGTGATAGGGGTTGTAAAATCAGCAGTTAAGGGAGTACAATTACTTACCACAATATAGCCAGGTAAAATCAATGTATTAATGTTAGTACCATCATCTATAGTGAGTTTTACATCATAGGTACCAGGAGTATTGTAGCAAATATTTGTTGGATTTTGTTGAATAGATGATGAAGGGGTACCCCCAATAAATGACCAGTTCCAGCCTATGATTGTACCAACTGGAGTGCTTAAATCTGTAAAATCAATACAAGTAGAAGTACAAATATTTGTAACAGGAGTTGTAAAATCTGCTAAAAGATTTGAACAATTTGAAACGGTAATTTGCTGTACCTGAGATGAAGAAATACCGCAGTTATCTGTTACGGTAAGAGTAACATCAAATGTGCCAACTGTATTCCAGCACACTCCAAAAGGGCTTTGAACAACGGAAGTTAATGGATTTCCACCTCCACCAAAATCCCACGACCAACTTGCAATATTTCCTATACTTTGATCATTGAAATTAATACAATCGTTTACACAAAGATTGGTATTACATAAAAATGAAGCACTCAAATTTGAAATAGCATTACTTGTAATTCGGATGCTATCAACAGCTACTGATGGGTCAGACCCAGCTGCATCGTCATTATTAATCCAATGAAAGCCGATTTTTACATTGGGATTTCCTACAGCAGACGCAGGGAGGTTAAAAGAATATAATGTCCACCTTCCTTGTCCTAAACAATTATTTAATGTCTTTGCCGGATCATCTATTTGTGTCCATGTTATTCCGTCAAAATAATCCAGGGTAAAATTATCAGTTGTTCCCTGTCCTCTTTCCATATACTTAAAAGAGATTTTAACTAGATTTCCTGAACAAATTAGGTTAATAAATGGTGTCTCGGCTCGCTTATCTGTAACAACTTCTCCGGTAAAAAAACCTGCATCATAGGCAGCTCCACAATCTCCTGTTGGACATAATAATGAACTTGGTGATCCGATTACATTTCCTATATGCAATGTAGCATCATTACCACAACCAGAACCACATGTTCCTGTAGTATTCCCATTCTCTGCACAACTTCTAAACCACTCATTTGCAAAATTTCCGTTTAATCCCAGCGTATTAACTACCCAGCCATTGTATCCATTAACTGAGCAACCTGTCAAACAACCTGGTGTATTAAAATCTTCACTAAGATGAATAGTTTGAGCATTCAATTTGTTTAACCAAATAAATTGAAAAACGCAGAAAAAAACAACAAAAACCCGTTTCATATTTTATTATAAATAATTCCGGGATAAATATATGCTCTAAATGTGAGAACACCTTAACATGAATCCTTCCGAAATGCTTAACATTGTGAAATTTTTTAAGTCTTTATTACCTCTTCAAGTACATGAATAATCAAAAAGCTGAAGTAAAAAGTTTTTCATCAGAAATTCAAAATGAAGTAATTGCTATAAGAAGGCACATTCATGCAAACCCGGAATTGTCGAATGAAGAACTAAAGACAGCAGATTTTATATCTAAAAAATTAAATGAATGGGAAATTCCTCATTCAACAAAGATTGCCGGTAATGGAATTTGTGTTCTTTTAAAAGGAGAATTACCGGGAGAAAAAGTTATTGCAATTCGGGGTGAATTGGATGCTCTGCCTATAATTGAAAAAAATGAAGTAAGTTATAAATCTTGTAATGAAGGAGTAATGCATGCATGTGGTCATGATGTTCATACAGCTGCTTTACTTGGTACTTTAAGAATTCTTCAACAACTGAAATCGAAATGGGGAGGAACTATTAAAGCTATTTTTCAACCTGCTGAAGAAAAATTGCCTGGCGGGGCAAGTATTATGATTTTAAATGGAATTTTAGAAAACCCCAGACCAGATGCTATTCTCGCTTTACATGTTTTTCCGACTCTGGAATTTGGAAAAGTTGGCTTTCGGGAGGGGCAATACATGGCCAGTTGCGATGAGCTTTTTATTACAGTAAAAGGAAAAGGAGGTCATGCAGCTATGCCAGGTGAATACAATAATCCGCTTTTTATTTCAGCAAGATTATTAAACGCATACGAAAATTTAATTGAAGAATTAAAAGTACAAACCATACCAACTGTAATAGCTTTTGGAAAAATAGTTGGCCCCGGCGCAACGAATGTTATTCCTGATGAGGTAAAAATCGAAGGAACATTCAGAACGATGGATGAAGTCTGGAGAAAAACTATTCATAAAAAATTGAAGTTTATTGCTCATAAGATTTCAATAGAAACATCCTCTTTAATTGAAGTTAAAATTGAAATTGGTTATCCATGTTTGGTTAACAATCAAACTTTAACCAGCCAATCGAAAAAAGCTGCTGAAGATTATTTAGGAAAAGAAAATGTTGTGGAAATTCCATTGCGAATGACCTCAGACGATTTTGCATTTTATTCTCATGAAATACCAGGATGTTACTTTCGTCTTGGAACAAGAAATGAATCTCGGGGTATAATTTCTCCTGTACATACCTCAACTTTTGACATTGAGGAAAAAGCACTCGAAACAGCAACCGGAACAATGGCATGGGTTGCATTACAACTTTTAAATTCCTAATGATTATTCTCATTAGGTTACGCACAATCTGACAATTAAATTTGCGGCGCTTTTAAAATGAGTTCAGCTACAAATATTCACCCTATATTTCATCGCATTCTTCAGCGCACTGATAAAGAGCAATTGCTCAATCAGACTGCGAGGGTTATATGGTTAACCGGCTTGAGTGGATCAGGTAAAAGCACGATAGCGGAAGGATTAGAAAAAAAATTGTATAAGAATGATTTTTTAACTCAAATTCTGGATGGCGATAATATCCGAACAGGAATAAATAAAAATCTCGGATTCAGTGAATTGGACCGATTGGAAAATATCCGTCGTATAGCAGAAGTATCAAAACTATTTTTGAATTGTGGAATTATCACAGTTAATTCTTTTGTAAGTCCAACCAATGATGTAAGAGAATTGGCTAAAGAAATAATTGGCGAAAAAGATTTTGTCGAAATTTTTATTAATTGCCCATTGGAGATTTGCGAACAAAGAGATGTAAAGGGTCTTTATGCTAAAGCAAGGAAGGGAGAAATAAAAGATTTCACTGGAATCTCAGCACCATTTGAAGCGCCTGTTGCACCTTCATTGGAAATAAAAAGCAACGAATTATCTATTGAAGAATCTATTGAGAGTATTTTCTCGTTTATTCTTCCCTTAATCACAAAAAAATAATTTATGAGAGCATATAATTTAACACATCTGAGGGAATTAGAATCCGAGAGCATGTTTGTTTTGCGCGAAGTTGCAGCTCAATTTGAGCGTCCGGTTTTGTTATTTAGCGGAGGAAAAGATTCCATTGTAGTTTCTCATTTAGCACGAAAAGCGTTTTGGCCTTCGCCAATTCCATTTAAATTAATGCATGTTGATACTGGGCATAATTTTCAGGAAGCAATTGAATATCGCGATTGGTGGGCAAAAGAAATAAACGCAACTTTAGTTATTGCTTCAGTGCAGGAATCAATTGATAAGGGTAGGGTTGTTGAAGAGAAAGGATACAATGCAAGTCGCAATGTTTTGCAAACTACAACCCTTCTGGATGCCATTGAACAAAATAAATTCGATTGTGCCATTGGCGGTGCCCGACGCGATGAAGAAAAGGCAAGGGCAAAAGAAAGATTCTTTTCTCATCGTGATGAATTCGGACAGTGGGACCCGAAAAATCAGCGACCTGAGTTGTGGAATATTTTCAACGGACGAAAACACATAGGAGAACACTTCCGTGTTTTTCCAATCAGCAATTGGACGGAGATGGATGTATGGCAATACATTCTTCTCGAAAAAATTCCTTTACCAACCTTGTATTTCACTCACAAGAGAAAAGTATTTAATCGTGATGGAGTAATTTATTCTGTAAGTGATTTTATGAAATTAAAACCTGAAGAAAAAGTTGAGGAAAGGATAGTTCGATTCAGAACTGTTGGTGATATGACTTGTACCGGAGCTGTTCTGTCAAAAGCATCAAGTGTTGAGGATATAATTGCTGAGGTAGCAGCGGCTCGAACTACAGAAAGAGGATCACGACAAGATGATAAAAGAAGTGAAGCAGCAATGGAAGACAGAAAAAAGCAAGGTTATTTTTAATTTTTAGACTAAAAAAAATGACAACGAAAAGTTATTTAGATATGGAGCTGCTTAGGTTTACTACAGCCGGCAGCGTTGATGATGGTAAAAGCACTTTGATTGGAAGATTATTATATGATTCAAAATCAATATTTCAGGATCAGCTTGAAGCAATCGAGAATACAAGCAAACAGCGTGGGGAAGAAGGTATAAACCTGGCTTTGCTGACAGATGGCTTAAGAGCTGAAAGAGAACAGGGAATTACAATTGATGTTGCTTACAGATATTTTGCAACACCCAAACGGAAATTTATTATTGCTGATACACCCGGTCATATTCAATATACGCGCAACATGGTTACGGGAGCCAGTACGGCTAATCTTGCAATAATTTTAGTAGATGCTCGAAATGGGGTTGTTGAGCAAACTCGTCGACATTCTTTCATCGCATCACTGTTGGAAATTCCGCACATAATTGTTTGCATCAACAAAATGGATTTGATGGATTGGAGCGAAGATGTTTTCGAAAAAATAAAATCGGATTACACTTCGTTCGCTGCGAAACTTGATGTTCGCGATATTCACTTCATTCCAATCAGTGCATTGAAAGGAGATAATGTAGTGGACCAATCAAAAAATATGTTGTGGTATAACGGAAGTACCCTTTTATATCTTCTTGAAAATATTCACATAGCTTCTGATGTAAACCACATTGACGCAAGGTTTCCGGTTCAATATGTTATTCGACCTTATAGCGATAAGTTTCATGATTATCGGGGATATGCAGGCAGGGTAGCCGGGGGAATTTTCAGGCCCGGAGATGAAGTTGAAATTTTACCAAGTGGTTTTAATTCAAAAATAAAAAGTATTGACACTTTTGAAGGACCACTTACTGAGTCTTTTGCACCAATGAGCATTTGTATCACACTTGAAGATGATATTGATATCAGCCGTGGTGATATGATTGTTCGGAAAAATAATAAACCGGAAATCAGTCAGGATGTTGACTTAATGATTTGCTGGATGAATGAAAAACCTCTGCAGTTAAATGGAAAGTATTCATTTAAACATACCACCCGAGAAGGGCGTTGTGTTATTAAAGATGTAAAATATAAAATGGACATCAGCAACATGTCTCGATTAGCTGATGATAAAAATTTAAGCAAGAATGATATTGGTCGAATTACCATTAGAACAACTGTTCCGGTTATGTTCGACAGCTATCGCAAAAACAGAATCACAGGGTCTATTATTTTGATAGATGAAGCAACCAATGAAACTGTTGGTGCAGGAATGATTGTATAGCAAATTAATTTAGAAATAGGATTTGCAAGCCCTCTGATTTTTCAGAGGGCTTTTTTGTTTCTATTTTATAAAATCAAGGGGTACAATCAGTTTCAAACTTATATTTCTTCCCATGTTGTAAACCCCTGCCCGGCCTGTTACATTATTTTCTGCTGTGTATTTCAAGCGACTTAAATGACTTTGGTAGGCAACATCAGTAAGATTGGTAGCACTTATATAAAATGAAAGAACAGTTTTTGTTTTTGAAATTACATCTGTTCCGATTCCTGCATTTAATAATCTGTATCCGGCAGTTTCAGTTTCAGTTCCGAAAGCAGAATAAAATTTATTCTGATTGAATAAATTATCCATTCCAATTTCGAAATATGTGTTTGCAAAATATTTTCCTAATTTTTTTATTGAAGCTTTGAGTTCCGATGAAAATTTCGGGGCAGGTGTAAAGGGTAAGTACTTAGTTGAGTCAGGCTGATTCCTTTGTATTGATTGCACATAGGAAAAAGAATTTTCGAAGTGCAGCCAGTCAAATGGATGAGGATGAATGTCAATGCTGATTTCGCCACCTGATAAATTTGCGTAGCCCGAATAATATTTGAATGTGCTGAATCCGCCCGTGATTGAATCGCCACCAGTAACACTTTCAAGCTTACTGAGGAAAATAAAATTAGAAATGGTGTTTGTGAATAAATCAATTTCGGCTGAGATGTGTTGGGAGTTCAATCCAATGGCATAATCAAACTGCAAACTTTTTTCTGCTTTTAATACAGGAACACCAATTATGAAATTGGTAGTTCCTTCGTGTACCCCATTGGAAGAAATTTCAGCAATGTTGGGGGCGCGAAATCCTCTTGATGCATTCAGTTTTGAAAAAACTTTTTCGGAAAACTGATAGGTTACACCTATGCTTCCTGATATTCCGGTAAATGTGGTGTTGAATGCGGTGAATTGATGGTATGCACCAGAGTCGGCGATTGAAACTTTTTCTCCTGCGGCATTCAGAAATAAATCTTCCCCTTTTTCGCTTCGCGAATCATAACGCAAGCCACCACTGATGTCTAATTTATTGATTGTTTTTTTTGCGATTAAAAAAACTCCGGCATCAAACAATTTGTATTCAGGAATTAAGAAAGCTGTTCCTTTATTTTCTGATAATTGCTGCATTCCGTTTATGCCTAATGAAATATTGAAATTATTTTTTTCAGGAAAAATATATCGAACATCGTAGTTGATTGTGTTGAGCAAAAAATAAAGTCCGAAATTATTTTCTTTCAATATGTCAGCATATTCCTTTCGCTGGTTTTGCTGCCAGCCAATTATAAATTTCAAACTGCTGTTACCTAAAACAAAACTATTATTCAATACAGCTTTGTAATGATGAATTTTCTGGTAAGGTGTTAAAGGAGAATAAGATTTGAAATCGGTGTTTGTTCCAAATGCTGCATCCTCAGTAGAATCATTCAATGCAATTGGTTTAATGAACTTTCCGGTTGCACTATCGCGGTCGCCTTCAACAATTCCGGGAGTTAAATTATAAATACTGAAATGCAGATTTGAATAGCCCCATGATTTGTTCAAACCAATTGTTCCGCCGAAATTATTTTCCATAAATCCGGAGTTGAGCACAAAACCATCGAACCGATTTTGAAAGGCGTGTGCCATTTTATTGCTTAAGCGAATATCCCAATTGAACCCACTTAAGTTTCCAATCACATTTCCTGATAAACCAATCAACCCATCATTGGTTTGATAATTTGCAAGAAAATTTCCTTTGATTTTTCCGGAGGGTAAAACAGGCGCCGAAAGAAAATTTATTACTCCCGCCATTGCATCGGAACCATAAGACAAACTCGCCGGACCTTTCAATATCTCTACTTTGTTAACCGAGAATTCATCAATCTCAATTCCGTGTTCATCGCCCCATTGCTGACCTTCCTGTCGTATTCCATCATTAATTGTTACAACTCGGTTGTAACCCAAGCCGCGAATAACAGGTTTCGAAATTCCTCCTCCGGTTGTTACTTGCGAAATTCCCGGTTGAGTTGCTATAGCATCAATTATGTTTGAAGAAGAAGACTGCTGTAATTGTTTCAGGGGAATAGTAGTAATAGGTGTGGGCGTTCTGTTTTTTTGTGCAGATTGTGAAAGCCCTGTAACAACTACTTCGTTCAATTCATTTACCGATTCTTCTAAAACAAAGTCTTTTGTGGTTGTAACTGATAAGTCAACAGATTCAACAATTATTTTATATCCAATGTAATGTACCTGCACCAATACTTTTGATTGAGGAAGATTATCAATTTTATAAATTCCGTATTCGTCGGTGATATCGCCTGTTTTTAAATCGGTGATATAAACCGTAACACCAATAAGTGGTTCGCCTGTTTTCTTGTCAGTAATTTTTCCGGATAGAGATGTTTTACTTATTGTAAAATTATTTTTTGAAATTGCTGCTGTTGCAATATTTATAAGTATTGTTAACAGCATGAGGAGTTTTTTCATGAAGAATTTAATTAATTAATTAATAAATTAGAACCAGAGATGATGCTATTGCATCAACTGAATTAGAAATAATTCTATAGAGCCGGAGGTCCCCGTAATGAAAATTGAAACTGAAATAATTGTTCACTAAATAAAATTGGAGCAATCACTTTAGTATTTATCAAAAAAGAAATTGCTTCAAGAAAAACTGTTTGTGTGGCAGTAAAAGAAGGAAGATTATCTTGTAAGCATTCGCAGTGAATATGTCTTGGGCTTACCGAAGTAGTTGAAGAGTGAAAATCAATTGAGTCTTCGTGTGGTGCAAATGCATGGATAAAAACTTCAGGAACTATCGCAGTAATAAACAGCGACAACAAAAAGTATAAAATAAATTGTTTAGTAAACTTTTCCACTATTTAATATGCAAATGTATGGTTAATCATTTATCTATTGGAACAATAACTTATTCAATGATTAATCTCATTTGATGATTTGTTTATTGTGTCATATTCTTGCTTTCAAATATTCAAAGGCGATGAAATTTTTAAAACTTATTCCTATATCCATCATTATTCTTCTATTTATTTTTTCTTCCTGTAAAAAGGCCGGAACAGGTGGTGCTTTTACCATTGCCGCATTTCCAAAACATCATTCGGTGCCTATTAAAGGAGCAATTATTTATATTAAGTATAATGCAAAAGATTTTCCGGGGGAAGATGTTTCAGTATATGATGATTCGGGAGTTGTTGATACCATGCCTGGCGAAGATCCTCATTTTCATTTTGATGGATTGAAAAGAGGTAATTATTATTTGTATTCAGTTGGATATGACAGCACAATTTCTCAGGTTGTTAAAGGAGGAATTCCAGTTGAAATAAATGAAAAAGAAGGTGAAGTTGATGTTGTAGTTCCGGTAACAGAATAAACTACTGTTCTTCTAAACTTATATTGTCCTGTACTATAAAGGCATTTGGAAAAGAAGAAAGAATTTTTTGTTGAAATGCATATGCAGCAATCCTGGATTCAAAATCTCCAACTCTTAACTTAAAGGAAGGTTGTTTATACTCGATATACGCTTTAGTGTCAGGAAATAAAATTGAAAACTGAGCCTTCATATCAAGCACACTCTTTCTAAGATTGCTGCTTGTTAATTGAATTCTATAACCCTGCACTGTTAACTTATGGGCAGCGGTTGAATCAGAAAAATCCATCAGCACTTTTATCATTGTATCCTGAGTAATTACAATATTACCATTCGGCAATTCAGTGGTTACATTCTGTGCTTTTAAAACACTTGACAGTAAAATAAAGGCAAGCAGAAGGATTGATTTCATGATTTGATAATTGAAATTCCCGATGAAGTTCCTAAACGATCGGCTCCTGCTTCAATAAGTTGAAGCGCAAATTCTTTAGTGCGGATTCCTCCTGAAGCTTTTACTTTTATTTTTTTCGGTAAAGATTCACGAATCAATTTTACAGCTTCAACAGTCGCTCCTGCTTTCGAAAAACCAGTTGATGTTTTTACATAATCAACTCCGGCTTCTTCACACAATTCACACGCACGAACTATTTCTTCATCAGTAAGCAGGCATGTTTCTAAAATCACTTTCACAATTGTTTTATGAAAATGAGCAAGCATGGTTACACTTTGAATATCATCCAATACCTGTTTGTATTGTTTGTTTTTCAATTCAGAAATATTCATCACCATGTCTATTTCAACTGCACCATCATCAATAGCTTTTTTTGCTTCTGATACTTTAATTAAAGTGTTGGCATAACCTAATGGAAAACCAACTACAGTTGCAACTTTTACTTTTGATTTTGCTAAGAACTGTTTAGCCTCATTTACATACATAGGAGGCACACATACTGCAACAAAACCATACTCAATTGCTTCGATACACAATTGTTGGATTTCTAATGCTGTTACCTCCGGTTTAAGAACAGTGTGGTCAATTTTAGAAGCAATGTCCATTAGAGTAATAATTTCAGGCTGCATCTTTTCCATGACAGGATTTATATTTTTTACCGCTTCCGCAAGGGCATGGGTCATTTCTTCCAACTTTTGGACCAACCCGAACTGGCTCTTGCTTTACTTGTTCCTGTTCATCGTTTCCTATTGTTCCGTTTTGTAATTGCCTACCTTGATTATTAGTCGGATTTGTAATTGCGCTCGTATCATCCCTTCCGGTTTTCATTCTGCTGTAATCAGTTTTCGGTGGAGCTTGAGCCTGATTCATTGGTGTTTGTTGTTGTTGCGGCAAATTACCTTTGAATAAAAATGACAAAACATCGCGGTTCACTTCTGAAACCATTGTTTTAAATAAATCAAATGCTTCAAGTTTATAAATAAGCAAAGGATCTTTTTGTTCGTAAACTGCAGACTGAACAGATTGTTTTAATTCATCCATTTGACGAAGATGTTCCTTCCAGGCTTCATCAATCATTAACAAGGTGACGCTTTTTTCAATAGAGTGTATTACTTCTTTTCCTCTGCCTTCAATAGCTTTCTTTAAATTAAAAATTACTTGCAGAGCTTTAATTCCATCAGTAATTGGTATAACTACATTTTCAACTGTTGATCCGCGAGTCTCATATAAATTTTTTATATTCGGATATACATTCTCGACCAAATGGTTTGACTTGCGTTGATAATATTCAGTTGCTTCGGTATATAATTTTTCAGCTAAAACATTTGTCTTAGCACTTTCAAATTCTTTTTCATCAATATGCGTATCTGTGGAAAGAATTCGAATGCAATCGAGCTTGAAATTGTGGTAGTCTTTATTGTCCTGATGTAATGTTATTAGCTCAGCGCATAAATCAAACAACATGTTGTTTAAGTCAAATTGCAGTCGCTCACCAAATAATGCATGTCGTCGGCGCTTGTAAATTACCTCGCGTTGTGCATTCATCACATCATCGTATTCCAATAATCTTTTTCTTGTGCCGAAATTATTTTCTTCTACTTTTTTCTGGGCACGCTCAATGGATTTGGTAATCATGCTATGCTGAATCACCTCACCTTCTTTGTAACCCATCCTATCCATCAACCCTGCTATTCTATCTGATCCAAAAATTCGCATAAGGTCATCTTCCAGCGAACAATAAAACTGAGTGGAACCGGGATCACCTTGCCGACCTGCACGACCTCGCAATTGGCGGTCAACTCTTCGTGCTTCATGTCGTTCGGTTCCAATTATGGCAAGTCCGCCTCTTTCTTTCACACCGGAGCCAAGCTTGATGTCTGTTCCTCTTCCCGCCATATTAGTTGCAATAGTAACTGCGCCTTGTAAACCGGCCTCTGCAACAATTTCTGCTTCCCGCTGATGCTGCTTAGCATTCAAAACATTGTGTTTGATGTTTTTCAGCTTCAACATTCGAGCAAGTAATTCACTTACTTCTACTGATGTTGTTCCAACCAATACTGGTCTGCCTGCAGTACTTAATTTTTCAATTTCGTCAATTACAGCCTTGTATTTCTCACGCTTTGTTTTGAAAACAAAATCTTCCATATCCTTTCGAACTATCGGACGATTAGTTGGAATTACAACAACATCTAATTTGTAAATACTCCAAAACTCACCAGCTTCAGTTTCTGCTGTACCGGTCATTCCGGCCAGCTTATGATACATCCGGAAATAGTTTTGAAGTGTAACAGTTGCAAAAGTTTGTGTGGCCGCCTCCACCTTCACATTTTCTTTTGCTTCAATTGCCTGGTGCAATCCATCACTGTATCTTCTGCCTTCCAGAATACGACCGGTTTGTTCGTCAACAATTTTCACTTTTCCATCCATTACCACATATTCCACATCTTTTTCAAACAAAGCATAAGCTTTCAATAATTGCTGAACCGAATGCAATCGCTCGCTTTTTATACTGAAGTCCAGCAACAATAAATCTTTCTTGGATAATTTTTCTTCAGCACTCATTCCTGATTTTTCAATCTCAGCAATTTCTGCTCCCACATCAGGCATAACAAAGAAATTTTTGTCCTCACCATCTGCAGTAATGAGTTCAATACCTTTATCAGTCAGTTCTACACTATTGTTCTTTTCATCAATATGGAAATATAATTCAGCATCAACTTTTGGCATTTCGCGTGACTGATCCTGCATATAATATTTTTCAGTCTTCAGTAAAACAGCGCGGTTTCCTTCTTCGCTTAAATATTTAATAATTGAATTGTTTTTTGGTAAGCCACGCGAGGCGCGCAAAAGGGCCAAACCTCCTTCACCTTCTTTGGGGCCGTCTTTTTTTAATTCAATACTTTTTTTCGCCTCATTCAAAAAAGCATTCACTATTTTTTTCTGGGCCTCATAAATTTTTGTAATCCGTGGTTTCAAATTGTGAAATTCCTGATCTTCACCTTTAGGAACCGGGCCTGAAATAATAAGGGGAGTTCGTGCATCATCAATCAATACGCTATCCACTTCGTCCACCATTGCATAATGCAATTTGCGTTGCACTAATTCTTCGCGTGAACGACTCATGTTATCACGCAAGTAATCAAAACCAAATTCATTGTTTGTTCCATAAGTAATATCAGCCAGGTAAGCTTTTATTCTTTCCGGAGAATGAGGTTGATGATAATCAATGCAGTCAGTAGTGATTCCAAGAAAATTGAAAAGAGGGCCATTCCATTCACAGTCACGACGGGCGAGGTAGTCGTTCACGGTAACCAAGTGCACACCGAGTGCTGGTAATGAATTAAGATAAGCAGGTAAAGTAGAAACCAAGGTCTTTCCTTCTCCTGTTCCCATCTCCGAAATTTTCCCCTGATGTAAAACCATTCCACCAATAAGCTGTACATCATAATGTACCATATTCCATCGGGTCGGAATTCCGGCAACATTCCATTCGTTTTTATAAATTGCTTTATCACCATTGATAGTGACAAAATCTTTCTGCGCAGCAAAGTCGCGGTCTAATTCAGTGGCGGTAACAGTCAGGGTTTCATTTTGTGAAAATCTGCGGGAAGTTTCTTTTACTACAGCAAATGCTTCAGGTAAAATATCCATAAGCACTTCTTCCAGTTTTTTATCACGCTCTTTTTCGAGTTTATCTATCTCATTATAGAGTTCATCTTTTTTATCGAAAGGCGTTTCATCTTTTTCAGCTTCTTCTTTGATAGAATTAATTTCATCATCAAGATCTTTTACAAATGCTGTTATCCTTCCGCGAAAATCTTTTGTTTTATTGCGAAGTTCATCATTGCTGATTGTTGCGTATTGAACAAAATACTCGTTAACCTTTGTAACAAGGGGTTGTAATTCCTTGATATCTTTATCGGACTTTGAGCCGAATATTTTTGATAGAAAACCTAGCATGTATTATGGCGCTTGACACTTTTTAAAAGGGGAACAAATGTAATTAACTGCAATCGTTATTGGTTGATTGTATGCGTATAGTGGAAAAAATGTTGCTTAGTCAAGTATGATGCCCTTGAATAATAATGTGAAATAATGGCGTAGCTTTTCAATAAATGGCGGAAAGTTGTAATAACCAAAATAAAAACCCCCTGATTTATAACAAAACAGGGGGTTATAAAATGAATTTTATGTATGATTATTCCTTAGCCTTTCCAAAAACATAGTACAAAGTCAGATTCATTCCAACGAATGCATAATTGTTGTAGAGCGGATTGGTTTTGTCAAAACTTGTTAAATCATATTTTGCAAAAAGCAAAGCATCTAATCCAAGGTTATCTGTAAAACGATACCCGTATCCGATAGTAAATCCTGCCGTCATTGATGTTGTATTATAAATTGAATCAAAATCAGACTTTGTATAAGTAACCGGAAAATCAATTCCTCCAAATGTTTGCAATGATTCTGAGGTGATAACTTGTTTGTTAAGCATGTTCACATCAAGTGTTAATCCTATCGGCAGGCGACTTTTAGCTTCCTTGCCAACCAGATTAAATGTTAAACTAGCAGGAATAGTGAGGCATTTATTTTTTGTTACAAAAGTGTAGTCAATACTTGAATCTGCAGCTGCTCCTAATAAATATGACCAATCAGATTTATCAGTTTTGGAGGTGGATGCCAATCCAACAACAAATCGCATACGGTTGCTCAAATCAATTCCAACATGAACATTAGGTGCAAAATTAAATGC
This sequence comes from Chitinophagaceae bacterium, assembly GCA_947469485.1. Lineage (GTDB taxonomy): Bacteria > Bacteroidota > Bacteroidia > Chitinophagales > UBA10324 > UBA10324. The sequence continues at coordinate 96,396 of CANIPU010000008.1, forward strand.
TGTGCTATGGTAATCGTTCAAATCAATTGCAAGATTGTCGTCAACTATGTACTTACTTACATAAATACCTGTACCAACCCCTGCAACTAAATTCAACTGTGCATTTGATGAAATTGAAAATGCAAGAAGGAAAATGCTGATGAAAATTTTTTTGTTCATGGAATTTTTTTAAATGTTTGTGTCAAATGTAAAAGGGTAAATGAAATAATCAACCGAATTACTATTCAACTTATTTATCGGTATTCACACTTCGTTCAAAAAGTTATCTTCGCCCAAAAGCAATTGGTATGATTAAGTCAATGACAGGTTATGGCAGAGGTGAAAGCGTAAGCGATAAAATGATTGTGAAAGTAGAAGTGCGAAGCATAAACAGTAAATTTTTTGACCTGAATGTGCGCATGCCGCAAATGTTTCGCGAGAAAGAATTAGTGATTCGCAATCTTGCTTCTGAAAAATTAGAGCGCGGCAAAGTTGATTTGAATGTGAACATAGAATACAAAGGAGAGAGTAAAATCAATACCATCAATCACGAACTGGCAACTTCGTATTTCAATGATTTAAAAAAACTAGCTGAATCATTAAATCAACCCACCGAACGGTTAATGAATTTAGTTATGAAAATGCCCGATGTTATTTCGGCATCAAAAGATGAAATTGGCGAAGACGAATGGAAACAATTGAATGAAGCCGTAGTGAAAGGAATAGAATCCATTGATACTTTCAGAAAAGAAGAAGGAGCAACACTTGCAAATGAATTAGAAAAAAACACAAATAATATTTTAAACACGCTCGCCGAAATTGAAACATTGGAACCCGAAAGAATGACATTGCAGAAAGCAAAACTGCGGAATCAGTTAGAAGAGTTGTTGGGAAAAGATGGTTATGATAAAAATCGTTTCGAGCAGGAGTTGATTTATTATTTGGAGCGAATGGATTTCAGCGAAGAGAAAGTGCGATTAAAAAGTCACTGCGATTTCTTTTTCTCCACCATACAATCAAAAGAAACCAACGGACGCAAATTAAATTTCATTGGTCAGGAAATGGGAAGGGAAATAAATACCCTCGGCTCCAAAGCCAATCACGCCGGCATCCAGAAATTAGTAGTGACCATGAAGGATGAACTGGAAAAAATAAAAGAACAGCTGCTGAATATTCTTTAAAGAATTTGAAGATTCGGTAATTTGAAAATTTGAAGATGAAGTTACTCTGCGCCTTGGCGACTCTGCAGTAATTTATTTCAAAGTAAAATTCCTGTCAACTGACCCCTGACCACTGTCCCCTGATTTTAATCTGACTATTTTCGCATACTCTCTCCCTCGGTTTCACCGTTATCACAAAGTTGAACTTTGGTTAACGCTGTTATTTTTACGCTCCCTGCAATGAAAACCGAGACCGCAAAACTATACGACAACAAAAAGCTCTATGAAGAACTCCGTCTCAAACAAACGGAGATGAACTCGTTGTTGCAGGTAACACAAGCCATTAACGATAACCTCGGCATTAATGGATTAATAAAATTATATACCGATATTCTCATTGAAGAATTAGGCGCTGAAAGAGTTGCATTTTTTTTACAAGACGATAACTGGCGCTGTCAACGGGCAATTGGGTTGGAAGAAACATTTACAAAAAGCAGTCACAAAAAGGACTTGCTCACTTTTCCGCACCTTACCCATCTGAAAAAAGGCAAGCACGCATTTACTCCTCTGTTCGATATAATCGTTCCGGTCTATCATAGAAATCAACCACTCGCATTCACACTCATTGGCGGTATTGACCAGATGAAAGAATTTTCGTTGGAAGAACGACTCAACTTCATACAAACCATTTCAAGTATTATTTCAGTTGCTATCGAAAACAAGAAATTATTTAAAGACCAGCTCAAGCAACAGGAAGTAAAAAAAGAAATGGAGCTTGCTGGGAAGATGCAAACAACTTTAATTCCTGAACATCTTCCGGCCGACGATAGAATGGAAATGGCTGCCATCTATATGCCTCACTTCGATGTCGGTGGCGATTACTACGATGCATTTGAGCTTAATGAAGATGAAATATTCTTCTGCATCGGCGATATTTCCGGTAAGGGAATGGCCGCGGCGCTGCTCATGGCAAGTTTCCAGGCAGGTCTGCGCAGCCTCGTGAAACAACAAGGTTCGCTAAAAGATATGGTGCACGAACTCAACACCAAGGTAAACGAAATCACCCGCGGCGAAAAATTCATCACGCTCTTTATGGCAAAGTACAATTTCATCACACACACTTTGCAATACATCAATGCCGGTCATCCGCCGCCCGTTCTGTGCTCCAACGGAAAAGTGCAGTTGCTCGGCGAAGGCTGCACCATACTCGGCATGTTCGATAAATTACCATTGGTCAAGTCCGGAAAAATTTCTCTTACCGAAGATTCCATTCTCGTTACCTACACCGATGGATTAACCGAACTCGAAAACAAACGGCAGGAAGAACTCGGCATCGAGCGCCTCGTGGAGTTTGTAAAACAACACGAGCACGACGAACCCAAGCACCTCATAGATGAACTCACCGATTACTTCGTATCATTCAAAGGCCAGAAAAAAATGTTCAGTGACGATATCAGTATTTTAGTTTGCCGGTTCTTTGCAAATAAAATAGGATAAAAAAATTAACAACAGTTAAAGTAAAATAATTAGAGGGTTCTTTTTTTTGAATACAAAAAAAAGGCGGGCTTTACATTTCAATTTTTTTATTGATTACAATAAAAAAGATTTCCATTTCAATCCCTAACCCGAAGCATCAATAAATCTTAAGCGAAAAACTATAACAATGTAACGCTTTCATTACGAAACCAACGATGTCATTGCGATGATTGTAATCAATCAGAAGCAATCTGTAAACCATTCACGCTTGTATTTTTCAGGAGATAATATTTTCCACTCGCAAAAAAATGCGGCTAAAGCCAGCAACCCATTTCATTTCTATCAGTTCACTAAAGTGAACTGCAATAGATGAACAACATTTTTCTTTCAAGAACTTTCGCGCGACTGTTCCTCTCCCCTTAGGGTAGAGGTTAGGAGTGGGGCTGCAACTAATCCATTGCCCCGCGCTTTAGCGCGGGGAACAAAAGCAAAACAGCATATGGCTTCAGCCACATTTTTTTAGGGAAGAAAATACTTGTCCTCAATGCCCCTATTGTCCCCATGTATTTTTTTGTGAAAGACAAACGCAACTAATCCATTGCCGTCTGCTTTAGCTGACGGAAAATAAAATTCAAAATGTATTTGGCTTCAGCCACATTTTTTTCACACGCTGTCATGCTGAGCCTGTCGAAGCATTGTCCTTGAATGTCCCTTCTGTCCTTTGTATTTTTTATGAAAGAAAATTCTTGTCCCATCGGGACAATATGTTGGTAGAAAAAAAACAATCACACCCCCGCCCATAACCCCGTAGGGGTGAAACTAAATCTTAAGTGTGAAATCTTTTTCAATTCTTTTTCTCTTCAGGTTTGAATTTTAAAATTATATCGCGCATAGATTTCCAATCCAATACTTGAAGTGATTTTTCTTTTGATTGTTCATTTAATGACAACTCTATTTTTTGAATACAAACTTTTATTTCAACTATCAAATCAGATAGATTGATTTCTATTCTTTCCCCTTCTCTATTAATTGTTTCAAGAATAATGTTTGTTATTAAATTTGATGAATCATACTTTCCTGCTTTGAAAGTATGATTTTCACTATAAAAAATACCGCTTATTGCTATGATATTAAAAGCTTTTTTAGAAACAGGGTCACTATAAACCCATTTCAATATACCATAAAAAGACATTTTATTTTTAAGAAGAGATTGATCAATCCTTTCAAATAAATGTTGAATTGTATCACGAGCTGGTTTAACAATTTCAATTTTTTCCAGTATAGGAAGTTTTAACTCTCGAGGCTTATTCTTTTGATAAAGTGTTTTATAGAGGAGAACAAATCTGTGTGTTTGGTCAATGATATTCCATGCATTAGAAAAAATATTTTCCAAACATTTTTTATTCCCATCATCAGTTGCGCTCGATATCCTTAAATGTTCTGCTCGATTTGTAATCGAGCTGTGTTGAGTGCGTTCCATTTGCAATGGAACATTTCCCGCCGCCAGCGGGACATGCGATTGGAGGTTTGCATAATGAGCGCATGTTTTCATTTTATGAATTGAGTCAGAATGATGGTGTCAATTTCTATTAATCCTTTTTTGCCCTGATAGTCGCGAGCGCTGCTGTAAAGATAATCTTCTGGGTGTTCGACTAAGCCAGCACGGACAGGGTTGTTATGAATGTAATTTAATTTCTGATCGAAAAATTTATCGGTATAAATAATTTCAGGATGATTTCCTTTTTGCCAGAGTTTATTTTTTTCATTGTCGGTGTGGGTATGTCCTGCAAATGCAAACATATTGAGGAGCCATTCTTTTCTGCTTTCTTTTTCGTTTGCAGAAATTGCTTTTACAATTTCTTTGCTTGTGTGTTTTTTGAAATCTCGAACCACTGCATCGAGTTCGAATCCTGGTTTTGCTGATGCTAACCAGTGCAGGTGATTGCTCATGATTACATAAGCATGAACATTCAAGTTTTTATTTTTTCTGCAATAAACAAAACTGTCGAGAATTATATCTCGGTATGCTTGTCGTGTGAATACATCTACCCAACCTACAATAGTTGAGGTGAGAAAATAAATTCCGTCTTTCTCTTTGATTGCATAGGCGCTCATTGCGTAAAGTTAAAATTCATTTTGTATTCGTACATTTTTTCTATGATGAAAAACGATTGCAAATCGTAACACTTAGTTCAGCTCGATTGCAAATCGAGCAGAACTTTGACGCTTATTTTTTCTTCTGTTAAAAACAATTACAAATCGCAACTTAACTCAGCTCGATTGCAAATCGAGCAGAACATTGTCGGTAAAAAACACAGCGTGAAAAATATGTTATTGCAAATGAGAGCGTAAGCCAGGTTAGGGATTGAAATGGAAATCTTTTTTATTGTATTCAATAAAAAAATTGAAATGTAAAGCCCGCCTTTTTTTTGTAATCAAAAAAAAGAACCCCCAAATAATTATAGTGATTGAATTGTATTCAAATATATTTGGTCGCTCGTGTCAGGCTTAACTTTTCAATTCGCTCCTTACTGGTTATTGGTGTGTGTGCTCGCCGGAGTGCTGTATGCATTGGTGTTGTACTACCGCGAAACACATTTTACCGAAGCCGGTCAGAAACCAAAGTGGTGGTTGTATGCACTGGCAGTGGTGCGCGCCGTTGTGGTTTTCTTCATTGCCGCATTGCTGCTTTCACCATTACTGAAATTAGTGAATCACGAAACCGAGAAGCCCATAATATTATTAGCGCAGGATAATTCGGCAAGCATCGGCATGCATTTCAAGCAACAGGATTCTGCTGCCTACACCAGCAACTTTAATAAATTGCGCGATGCATTATCAAAAAATTACGAAGTAAAAACTTACCTCGTTGGCAGTAAAGTTCGCGAAGGCGCACAGGCAGATTATAAAGACGGCAGCACCAACCTCTCCGATTTTTTTGAGCAGGTACAGAATTTATTTTCCAATCAAAATCTCGGCGCCATCATTCTCGCATCCGATGGAGTTTACAACGAAGGAAGCAATCCGGTTTATTCCGCCGGCGAAAAAATGGCTCCTGTTTACACCATCGCATTGGGTGATACCACTGTGAAAAGAGATTTGCTGATTTCAAAAATGTATTTCAATCCGGTTGCGTATCTCGGAAATAATTTCAGTGTGCGTGCAGATGTGCAGGCGCAGAACTGCAAGGGCGAAGCAATCAAGTTGCAGGTGTTTCGCGTGGAAGAAAACACCAATCGTTTGTTGCAGGAACAAAGTTTTACTGCCGAATCAGATTACTTTGTAAAGCCCGCTGAGTTCACTTTTGCTGCCGATAAACCCGGCATCATTCATTATCGTTTTGTGTTGAATCAATTGAGTGATGAAGTCACTTTCGCCAATAACACCACCGATGTTTTTGTGGAAGTGCTGGAAGTAAAAGAAAAAGTTTTGCTGCTTGCCAATGCGCCGCATCCTGATATCGCCGCATTGAAGCAAGCCATTGAATCGAATAAAAATTATGAGTGCGATATTGTGTATGCGCAGGGAAACAATGCTGATGTAAAAGATTACAGCCTGATAATTTTTCATCAGTTGCCAAGCGGCGCACAAACTGCGCAGGGAATAATTGCAGCTGCAACAGCACAAAAAAAATCAATGCTGTTTATCACCGGAGCGCAAACAAGTATTTCACTTTTCAATGGAGCACAGGATGCTTTGAAAATAAATGGCGGAAACAATTCAATGGGCGAAGCCACTGCCGCTCCTGAAAATGATTTCACTTTATTTAATCTTTCCACCAACGCCATTCAAGCGTTGCAGGCATTTCCTCCACTGAAAGTTCCGTTCGGCGATTATCGCCCGGCTCCTTCAACAGTAGTGTTGGCTTATCAGAAAATCGGAAATGTTTCAACCAAGTATCCGCTCATTTCTTTTTATCAATCACTGGATTCTAAAATCGGAATCATATGCGGCGAAGGAACATGGCGCTGGCGCAATTATGATTTTCTGCAACACAAAACCGGAGATTTGTTCAATGAAATTATTACACGCACTGTTCAATACCTGTCAGTAAAGCCCGATAAAAAACAATTTCGTGTAACACCTGAAAACCGAAGCCGAAGTGGCAACGAGCGAATGTTCAGCGAAAGCGAAACAGTAATTTTCAATTCAGAATTATACAACGACACTTACGAACCAGTGAACCAGCCTGATGTGAAACTTTTGGTAACCGACGAGAAAGGAAAAGAATTTAATTATGTAATGAACCGCAATGGAACCGGTTATACTTTGAATGCAGGAAGTTTTGCATCAGGAAGTTATTCGTACACAGCATCAGTAATTTTTAACAATAAAAGTTTTACAGAGAAAGGAGAGTTTATGGTGAGTCTGTTGCAGTTAGAGAATTCGCAAACACGCGCCGACCATCAGTTGCTGAATTTGCTCAGCACAAAAAGTGGCGGCAAACTTTTTTATCCAAATCAAATAGATGAATTAATAAAAACAATTCAAACGCAGGATAGCATAAAGCCGGTTATATACACCACACAAAAGACGGAATCGGTCATTAACCTCAAATGGATTTTCTTTTTACTCGCCGGACTTTTATCAGTTGAGTGGTTTGTAAGGAAGTATAATGGTGGGTATTAAAAAGTTCATAGGTTGATTAGTAAAACAATTAAAAGTGAATAGCTATTACATTTTATTCGATTTCAATATCATATACAATGTCATTTGAAAAAGATTACATAGAGAAGAACAAACAACTCTGGAATAAAAAAACTGATTTTCATATTGATTCAGAATTTTATGATATGGAAAACTTTCTGAAAGGAAAGTCATCTTTGAATGAAACAGAGTTAAAACTTCTTGGAAACATCACTGGCAAATCTGTTCTTCATCTGCAATGCCATTTTGGTCAGGATACTATTTCATTAAGCAGAATGGGAGCAAAGGCAACCGGGGTTGATTTATCAGACCATGCCATTGAAAGGGCAAAAGTAATAGCACAATCACTTGCCTTCGATACCGAATTTATTTGCTGCAACATTTATGATTTGCCCAATCATTTAAATAAACAATTTGATGTTGTATTCACAAGTTACGGAACTATTGGCTGGTTGCCTGACCTTGATGAATGGGCGAAAATTGTATCGATGTTTTTAAAACCGAGCGGAAAATTTATTATGGCCGATTTTCATCCAGTAGTCTGGATGTTCGACAATAATTTTGAAAAAATAATTTACAGTTATTTTAAATCCGAACCCATAGTTGAATTGGAATCCGGAACTTATGCTGATATAACCGCTGAAGTGAATCTTGAATCGGTTACCTGGAATCACAGCACAAGCGAAGTGATAAACAACCTGATAAAAAATGGATTGGTTATAAATTCGTTTGATGAATTTGATTATTCGCCTTACAACTGTTTCAATCAGGCGAAAGAAACCGAAACTGGAAAATTCCAAATTCCAATTTTCGACAATAAAATTCCTATGGTGTTTGCTATTGTTGCCACAAAAGGAAACAGTTAATAAACTAAAGATTTTTTATTGTATTAATAACAAATACATTATAACTCATAATCATTAATTGCATTCAACGGATTCTGATTAAACACCTTGCATAACGAAAAATAAATTTCAGGATACAGTTTAATGAATTCTTCTGGTTTTTCGAAAAAGCATTCCACATTCACAGCCCAGAATTCTTCCATATTGGTTGCGCCGTATTTTCTGAAAAAGGAAGTGTCACCTTCTTCTAGTTTAATAAATGCATATTTCGAAACAGCAGCCCACTTTGTAATGCTGGTGCAAATCTGATGACCAGAAGCACTCTCACATCGCAGAGTCAATTTAAAGGCGTGCGCCATTTCATGAATTCCAAGATTAATTCCATCATCAGGAAAATCAAATCCTTTTTTTATATCAGGCCAGCTTAACCACATTACTCCGCCTCCTGTTGTAAGGCCTTTGACTTCATGCTGTGCTAACTGTGACCAAATAGCTTTTGGGAAAACCCGAATCAGCTGTATGTGTTCAATATAAAAGCCACGGATTCGAAATGTGAGTTGTACTGCACTGGCTGATATATATGTTTTTACTTCATTGGATAAATTGATTCCATCGCCAAAAAAATGTTTGTTCATCATAAACACAATAACCCGATGATAGAAAAAACTTTTACCTGAAATACTTAAATTCTGATAGTATTTAATTTTTTTAAGTTCAGAAATAATATTTAGTTGGTTCTCTGTTGATATAAACTGATTGATAAAACCAAGGTAATGAATGAGAAAAAAGTAAATGACATCACGCAATACATAAAAGGCAATGTATAGAAGCAGAAAAAGTGTTAGCCCAATAAGTATTACTGCGAAAATTGCATCGTGAGGCAGGCTCAATCTTTCTTTTTTTCTGAAACAAAAACAAATAAGTCTTCATTTGCTTTCTTCATCATGTATCGTTCGCGTGCAAATTTTTCCAAACTCGCCATATTTGTAAATAGCTCCTGTTTTTCCAGCTTAACTATTTTTATTTGCTCAGCATAATATTCCTTCTTTGAGCGCAAATCATTTAAATGAACATGGAGTTTGTATTGATCAATAAAATTGTTTCTGTCAAAAAAGGTAAGCCAGATTATGAATAACGCTGAAGCAAGAAAATACTTATTCTTCAGGTACCATGGAATATTTCCGGTACGAACTTTTATAAATAATTTCTTCCACTTATTCTTTTGTGCCATATAATTTTGAAATAATTCTTACTGCGAATAACGAAGATTCCTTTGAAAAAATATTTTACAGAGTCTTTAAAACAGCACAAGAGCAAGTGAATTGAGGGTGAGTTAGGACACTTAATTACTTTCAAAGTCATTTTACTTTGGTTATTTATGCTCTTGAAAGAATGATTTAAATGAATCAGCAAGCATTTTATAAGAAATTATTGTTCGTTATTATTTTCATAATTAATTTGAGTGAAAACGGTTTTGCTCAAACTGATGAAGAAAAACCGAAATTGAATTTTTTCATTGAGCCAAATTTGATGCTTGGGAAAATTGTAAAGAATTATAGTGGATTTCCTGAATCAAATCACCGACAGACGCTTTTCATGGATTTCGGGTTTTATGATAACCGTGCTTTCAATTCGGCCTCTCGTTTTTACAATAATCCATCATCCGGAATTTCACTTGCGTACTCAACACTTGGAAATGATTCGGTTTTTGGACGAGAGATTGATTTAGTTCCATTTATAGATTTGAATACTTCACAGCAATTAAAAAATTCTTTTCATTTTAAATTCGGAATAGGTGCCTCGTACTTCACCAAGCATTACAACCGAATTACAAACCCTGCTAATGAACCGATCGGCTCTTCTTTTACCTGGGCATTTAAGGCATTCATTTACCAGAATATAATCACGAGCAATCATTGGAATTTTAAAATCGGCGGAGGATTTCTTCATTCATCAAATGGTCATACTCAATTGCCCAACTTTGGAATAAATTCAATGATGGTGAGTATTACTGGAAGGTATTTCCCTTATTCAATTACTGCAGAACAAACAAGAGTTGACCGATCGAAAGAAGTTGACCGATCAAAACATTTTTTTCTTCAATCTAGATTCGGTTTGGGCTATCACGAATTCGGTGGAACAACAGGACCCACCGGCGGACCGAAAAAATTAGTTTATACAGAAGGTATTACCGGCGGGGTGGTTTTCAGGCAGCATGTAAAAATCAGAGCCGGATTTAATTATCGCTTCTATGAACATTACTACGAATACATTTTAAATCATCAGTTAGAAAACCTGACTCAGGATTCATCCAAATTATTTATTGCACATCCGCGATGGAATGCTTCCGCTGTTACATTCATTGCCGGAATTGAATTTTTATACAATCACATCGGAATGGATATTGAAAGTGGAATAAATATTTCGAAACCGTTTTACCCTCGATTTAATGATTTGTATGAGAATGATGATCAACCGTTTTATTTTCTGAAAAGTTTTTTTGCCACCCGAATGGGTTTGAATTATTATTTCATAAGTACAAAAAGAAATCCGCGCAGTAATATTTACATTGGGGCACACATCAACGCAAATTTCGGCCAGGCAGATTTTTCAGAGGCGAGCATAGGATACACATTCAGATTGAAGTAAAATAAATTCAGCCTTTAGGTCGTTAAACATAAAAATCAACAATATGAAAAACGCAATCACCCTTATTTTGCTTTTTGCTTGCTCTCAACTTCATGCAACGGAAATTACTATTCCTGAGGCTCTCAAACAAAACCTGATTTCTTTGACTGTTACCGGAATTGATTATAAATCTGATTCAGTATATGTTTCCTCTTTTTACGGACCTTGCATAAATCTGCGGGTAAAGAATATCAGTAAAACTTTAGTGAATTTGTATGAAGCACCTGGAAGATTACTGATGCCTGATGATACAGACCAGCAAACAATTATGATGAGCGAAGTAATTGCAATAACTCTTCAACCAGGGCAAGAAGTTAAAAAGAGGGTTCGCGGTTTTTGTACTGAAGCACACGATGGTGCACCAAACATTAATACGCAATTTTCTTTTGGGTCAATGGCAAGTGCGCATCTTTTGAATCTCAGTAAGCTGATTAATGAAAAAAAAATATACGATTATACTGCACAGCAAGCGGTTTGGTGTTTAAGTGATGATGAAGATCCGGCTTACATTTATTCAGATGATGATACTGCAGGTGCAAGCGTATTGCGAAAATTTGTTTGCAAAGAAAAAGGCATTCAGTACACAGCAATACCGAGAGTAAACAAGGAAAGTCCGCGGCTGAGATACATAGAAGGTCAATTTGATTACACTATTCAAAAGCCAAAAACAATCTCGCTGAAAGTTTATAATCAGTCGGGACAATTAGTAAAAAATATTGTGGATGGTTTGTTACAACCAGCAGGAGATTATACTTACAAGTACGATTTTACTATGCCTTTAAATGATCCGTCGCAACCTGATCAGTTTATAGTTGTGAAATTTTATATGAATGGACAATTGCTTTCGAATTCAAAGCATGTCTTAACACAAGCTCATTAATTGAAGCTGAAAATTTCTTTAAAGAAATTTAAAATTCCTTCCGGGATAAACGGCGTTGCTTCCTAATTCTTCTTCAATGCGAAGAAGTTGATTGTATTTAGCAACCCTGTCACTACGCGAAAGAGAACCTGTTTTTATTTGTCCGCAATTCAGTGCCACAGCCAAATCGGCAATAGTAGTGTCTTCTGTTTCCCCACTACGATGACTCATTACTGAGGTATATGCATTTCTGTTTGCCATTGATACTGCATCAATGGTTTCAGTAAGGGTTCCGATCTGATTTACTTTTATCAGAATGCTGTTCGCGGTTTTTTCGTCAATGCCTTTTTGCAATCGTTTTACATTGGTAACGAATAAATCATCACCCACTAATTGAATTTTATTTCCGATTGCATCTGTAATTTTTTTCCAACCTGTCCAGTCATCTTCTGCAAACCCATCTTCAATCGAAATGATTGGATATTTTTTCACCCACTTTTTCCAGTACTCCACCAACTCTTCGCTTTTTAATTTTTTGCCATCCGATTTATGGAAGATGTATGACTTTGCTTTTTCATTCCACATTTCAGATGAAGCAGCATCCATTGCAATAAAAATATCATCACCTGGTTTGTATCCTGCTTCTTCAATGGCTTTCAATACGGTTTCAATTGCTTCTTCATTCGATTGAATGTTCGGAGCAAAACCACCTTCATCTCCAACATTAGTACTGTGACCTTTTTTCTTCAACACACTTTTCAGTTGATGAAAAACTTCTGTTCCCATTCGCAAAGCATCACTGAAAGTATCAGCGCCAACAGGCATAATCATGAATTCCTGAAAGTCAATTTTATTATCAGCGTGTGCCCCACCATTCAGAATATTCATCATCGGAATCGGAAGCGTGCAGGCATTTACACCACCAACATAACGGAACAACGAAAGCCCTGCATCTTCAGCCGCGGCATGCGCACTTGCAAGTGACACAGCCAAAATTGCATTTGCTCCGAGCTTCGATTTATTTTCTGTTCCGTCCATCTGAATCATCAGGTGGTCAATCATCCGTTGTTCATGAATAGGAATTCCAACTAACTCCGGAGCAATGGCATCGTTAATATTTTTTACAGCTTTTAAAACGCCTTTGCCGCCATATCTTTTCTTGTCGCCATCGCGTAACTCAACTGCTTCGTGCTTTCCGGTACTTGCTCCTGATGGAACAGCTGCGCGACCAACAATTCCGTTTTCTAAAATTACCTCCGCTTCAACTGTTGGATTTCCGCGACTATCTAATATTTGCCGGGCTATTACATCTGCAATCATTGTCATGTTCTTCTATATTGAAATGAAAATTGAAAAATTATTTTTTAGTGCTATTTATCATGGCGATAAAATCATCAAACAAGTAACGGCTATCATGCGGACCTGGAGATGATTCAGGATGGTACTGAACAGAAAACGCATTTTTGTTTTTTAATCGAATGCCTTCTACAGTTTTATCATTCAGATTTATATGAGTGATTTCAACTTCAGCATGGTCTTTTATTTCTTCATCCTTCACATTGAATCCATGATTTTGTGAAGTGATTTCGCAATGACCGGTAATTAAATTTTTCACCGGATGATTACAACCGCGGTGACCATTGTGCATTTTGTAAGTACTGATTCCGGTTGCTTCAGCAAGAATCTGATGACCTAAACAAATTCCGAACAACGGAATTTTCGTTTCTAAAATATCTTTCACAGTCTGAACTGCATAAGGCATTGCAGCAGGGTCGCCGGGTCCATTCGAAATAAAATATCCGTCTGGATTCCACTCAGCCATTTCTTTCATGCCGGTTTTTGCCGGAAACACTTTCAGGTATGCACCGCGTTCACTCAGGCAGCGAAGAATATTTTTCTTCACCCCCAAATCCAATACAGCAATCCGAATTGACGCATTTTCATCTCCGAAAAAATAAGGGACTTTTGTGCTCACCACTGAGCTCAATTCCAGTCCCGCCATTGAAGGAACTTCTTTCAGTTTTTTCTTCAGGGAATCCAAATCAGTATTCTCACTACTGATGATGCAGTTCATCGCACCCTTGCTGCGAATGTGCCGAACAATGGCGCGTGTATCAACTCCGGTGATGGCAACTTTATTCTGTTCGAGAAAATATTCTTCAATGCTCATGTTTGCAAGCTTGCGCGAATAGGTGACATTGAAACTACGGCAAACCAATCCCGAAATTTTTATGGAATCGCTTTCCACTTCATCATTTTTTATTCCATAGTTGCCGATGTGTTCGTGCGTGGCAACCAATATTTGTCCGAAGTAAGAAGGGTCAGTAAAAATTTCCTGGTAGCCGGTCATTCCGGTGTTAAAACAAATTTCGCCGTAAGCGGTACCAACTTTTCCGCCTGCAAAACCGTGGTAGGCGGTTCCATCTTCAAGCAATAAAACTGCGGGAATTTTCAAATTGAAACGGGCGGTTTTAGAAGCCGCGCAAATGTAATTTCAAAAATGAAGATTAAAAGTTGAGAGCGGCAAAGTGGAATAGTTGTGAATAAGTTTTTCGTTTTTGAAAGTGAAAATTCAACGCAAAAAAATCTTTTCACTTACTCCTTCTTCGTTCTACATTAATTTCGCCCGCAATCAATAAACCGATGAAAGAAGTATTTGTAATTGATGCCCTCAGAACTCCGGTTGGGAAATATGGTGGTACTTTAAGTTCAGTTCGCCCAGATGATTTGGCTGCGTTGGTGATAAAAAAAATTATTGAGCGCAATCCGAACATTGATTTAAAGCGAATTGAAGAAGTGATTTTCGGTGATGCAAATCAGGCAGGCGAATCGAACCGCGATGTGGCGCGCATGGCTTTGTTGTTGGCAGGTTTGCCTGTTGAAATTGCAGGTGTAACAGTTAACCGCCTTTGCGCAAGTGGTTTGCAGTCTGTGATGGATGGAACACGCGCTATTAAGTGTGGAGAAGGAGAAATTTATATTGCAGGCGGAGTGGAAAGCATGACCCGCGCACCTTTTGTAATGGCGAAATCAGATAATGCTTTCAGCCGTAAAACAGAAATTTATGACACCACAATCGGATGGCGCTTCACCAATAAATTACTGGCAGATAAATATTATCCCTACTCAATGGGAGAAACTGCGGAGAATGTTGCGGAGAAATGGAAAATCAATCGGGATGAACAAGACCGATTTGCTCATTCATCTCAGGCAAAATATTTGGCAGCACATGAGGCCGGAAAATTTGCAGATGAATTAGTTTCCGTAAATATTTACAATACAAAAGGTGAAGTGCAAGCATTTGAAAAGGATGAACATCCTCGTTTGACTTCAATAGAAAAACTATCACAACTAAAGCCTTCATTTAAAAAAGACGGAACTGTTACAGCAGGAAATTCCTCAGGAATAAATGACGGGGCAGCATGTTTAATTCTTGCCAGCGAAACTGTTGTGAAAGAAATGAATCTCACTCCGATTGCAAGAGTAGTTTCGAGTGCAGCAGCAGGAGTTGACCCTGCATACATGGGGATTGGTCCCGTGCCTGCAACACAAAAAGCATTACAGCGCGCAGGGTTGAAAGTGAACGATATTGATTTGATAGAATTGAACGAAGCATTCGCCTCACAATCCATCGCCTGCATTCGTGATTTGAAATTGGATGAATCAAAAATTAATGTGAACGGAGGTGCTATCGCTATCGGTCATCCTTTGGGTTGCAGTGGTTCTCGAATTTCTGCTACACTCATTCACGAAATGAAAAGGAGAAAAGCAAAATTTGGCTTAGCCACTATGTGTGTTGGAGTCGGACAGGGCGCTGCAATTATTTATGAAAGCTTGTAAGTAATTTTACAGAATGATTAACGATAAAAATTCGCTCATAAAAATTTTAAAACAGGAACTCCCATTCTTGCAAAAGGAATATGGCGTGGAGCGGATTGGTTTATTCGGTTCATTCGTTCGCGATACTGTTACACCTGAGAGTGATGTTGATTTGGTTGTGAATATTAACAAGCCACTCGGACTTAAATTTTTTCACCTGATTTATTATCTCGAAGATAAATTAGAAAGAAAGGTAGATATACTTTCTCCTTTAGGTTTGCAGAAGATGAGAGTAAAAAAAATAGCAGATTCAATAAATAAAGAATTGGAATATGTCTAAGCGAGAGGATGATGTATTGGTGGATGACATTTTAACTTGCATTCAAAGAATATTGGATTACACTTCATCCATGACCTTTACTCAGTTCACTGACGATATCAAAACGCTGGATGCAGTGATTAGAAATTTCACAATCATTGGCGAAGCCGCAAGTAACTTTTCAAAATCCTTCATCGAAAAAAACAAAAACCTGCCTATTCGTGAGTTGAAAGATTTCAGAAACAAAGTGGTGCACAATTACTCTGAGCTAAATGATGATAAAATCTGGGATATTATACAATTAGACCTTCCGCATTTAAAAGAAGAACTTTCCAAAGCAAAATTCTGATTAAGTGTCTGAGGAAAAAGAGTATCAAAAATATTTTCTGGAGTTTTCATACATCGGCACAAATTATCACGGCTGGCAGATTCAGAAAAACGGAACTTCTGTTCAGCAATATGTAAATGAAAAACTCTCCACCATTCTTCGTGAAGATATTTCCTCGATGGGAAGCAGTCGCACTGATGCTGGTGTACATGCGCGACAAAACTTTCTGCACTTCGAAACCATTGCTGAAATTGAAAACGATTTTTTACGCAAGCTGAATTTTTTATTGCCAAGAGATATTGCTGTGCGGAATATTTTCAAAATGGGAATGAAATCTCACGCACGCTTCGATGCCATTTCGCGCAGCTACGAATATGTTTTGAGTTACGAAAAAAATCCTTTCATCGCTGAGATCGCTTGCTTCTATCCGTACTACAAACTCGATGTAAATATTCTGAATGATTTTTCGCAACTGCTTTTCGAGCATAAAGATTATGCAGCTTTCAGCAAGCGAAGAACAACCGTGAAGACAACCATCTGCACCATCTCGCAAGCCGAATGGAAAGTGGATGCAGAAAAAAAGACCATCACCTTTTATGTTTCATCCAATCGTTTCCTTCGCGGAATGGTGAGAGGGTTAGTCGCAACCATGATTGCAGGCGGACGACAAAAACTATCGAAAGAAAATTTTATAAAATTGCTGAACAGTTCAGTAAATCAGAAAACAGATTTCTCTGCACCTGCAAACGGATTAACACTAACCGCAGTAAAATATCCCGAGGGTTATTTTCCTGAACCATTGATTGAAACCATTCGGTACGCGGAAAATCGCTAATGACAAGACCGATGCGGTTTTGAAAAATAAAGTCCCAGCAGGGTCTTCCGAAGGAGACCCTGCGCTTAGTGCAATCGATTCCTTATTTTTATTTACCTTGCATTTATGTCAGTTCATAACTATCGAGAAAATGCAAACGGCTTTTATTTCATCACTTTCACAAACTACAAATGGCTTCAACTGTTTCATAATTTAGATATGTATGATGAAATTTATAAGTGGTTCAATATACTGGAAGAAAAAAAAGAATCCATCACGGGGTTTGTGATCATGCCTAATCATATGCATCTGCTCCTGTTTCATAATGAGAAAAATGGAGTTCTTGAAAAAATTATTGCAAACGGAAAACGGTTTATGTCTTACGAGATGATTAAGCGATTAAAAGAAAAAAAAGATTGGGCAACTCTAAAAATTCTGACCGACGAACTAACTGAAGCGGAAAAGAAAAAGGGACAAAAGCACAAAACATTTGAAGAGTCATTTGATTGCAAAAGGTGTTTCACCGAAAAATTTATACAACAGAAATTAAATTACATGCACAATAATCCCATTCAGGAAAAATGGAAATTAGCTGATACACCACAAAACTATAAACATTCTTCAGCGGCATTTTATGGTGAACAGCCAATGATGTATTCATTTAATTTGCAGCATTATAAAAGTGTTGAGTGGAAATTAGAAGATGCAAACACAGATGAGAATGAATAGCGCAACAAAACGCAGGGTCTCCTTGCAGGAAGACCCTGCTGGGACAGATAGAAAAATGTTATGAGTGAGATAATTTTCGGGGATAAAAAAATATTTGCCATTCGCTATGTTCCCGGTTATTCAGTCAAGGAGTCTGGAACTCATTTTTATGCTTACCTGCATTTTATTTTAGCGGAACAAGTTTTGGGAGATGAAAATGAATCTTGTTATCTATTAACATGGTTACATTCAGTAAAACAACTTAGTGATAGAATTAAGAATCATTTTGATTCTTTTAAGAATAAGGAATTTATTAATCGTTCAGATAGTGAGATTTTTGAAATTGTTCGGAAAGCCAATCAATCCGAAGAAGAATACAATCCAAAATATTTGCATTTACCAGTTATTGAAAATTCAATATGGAATTCTTGTTTTATTTCAATTGACGAAACAACCAATGCTTGGTTAATTACATTAACTGAAGAAAATGGAAATTTAAAATTCATTTAGCAAGGATGGAGACCACCATGTCCTGAAGAAAAAATTGATAGACTTTTTTCTAAAGTGGTAAGCAAAGATTTTTTTATTACAACAGTTGATGAATGTATAAAGCAAGTAAAATCTGAATATCAAAATTATCCGGTGGTAGAATAAGAATCATGAGGGTGATGGGTTTACAGATTGCTTCAAACTGATTACAGTTTTCGCAATGACAAAGTTTGAGCGAAATGAAAATGCGTGAGCGTAAATTTATTGCTCAGACCAAAACCCAATTTTTGAGGTTTGACTTTGACTGTTACACTGACGCTCCATCAAAAAAAGAATATATAGCTGTGCGTTCCGTTCCGGAGACCCGAAATGAGTTCAAAGTTTAAAGTTCAAGGTTCAAAGTTTTAGTTGCGCGCTGAATGTTTAGCGTTTTTCTTTTCCCCCAAAAAAAATAATTGTATCGAAGTAATATTGCTTCCGCATTAAACAAAGCAACTTTTAGTTGAAAAGAATATTAAATAAGGTTATTGATTTCGGTTTGCTCTTCCGCGTGTTGCGCCTTGCGGCGCCGCACAAAACAAAATTTTATACTGCTGTTTTTATTGCAGTGCTGATGGCGGGCTTAAGCATTCTGAATCCGTACATCATTCAAATCACACTCGATAAATATATTCTGCAGGGCAATTATCAAATGCTGGTGACCATGAGTTCGGTGCTGCTGATTTCACTTTTTGTGCAGGGATTTCTTTCGTACCAATTCACTTTCACCACTGCACTGCTCGGGCAAAATATTATTCAGCGGCTGCGCGTAAAAGTTTTCGCGCACCTGTTACACATGAATGTCCGATTCTTCGATAAAACACCAATCGGCATTTCCACCACCCGAACAGTGAACGATGTGGAAACCATCAACGATATTTTTTCGGAAGGCATTATCACCATCCTCAGCGACCTGCTCACCATTATTGTGGTGTTGATTTTCATGTTCAGCATGTCGTGGAAACTCACGCTGGTAGCAATGTCCATTCTGCCGCTGCTCATTTTATCGGCATGGATTTTTAAAGAAGGAATAAAAAAATCATTCACCGAAGTGCGCAACCAGGTCGCGCGCCTCAACACTTTTGTGCAGGAACATTTAACCGGCATGAGCGTAGTGCAGCTCTTCACCGCCGAAGAACGCGAGATGGCAAAATTCAAAAGTATCAACCGCGACCACCGGAATGCGCACATCAGCAGCAACTGGTACTATAGCATATTTTCCCCCATGGTCGAAATCATTTCTGCACTCTCCATCGCGCTGCTGGTGTGGTTCTGGTCAGGAAAATATTTGGAGAATGAAGTTACAGTCGGTATGTTAAGTTCATTCATTATCTGCATCAATTTATTGTTTCGACCCATCCGAATGCTGGCCGATAAATTCAATACCCTGCAAATGGGCATGGTGGCTGCCGATCGTGTTTTCAAATTAATTGACAGTGACGACCGCATTCAAAACACCGGAAAAATCAGCGCTGGAAAACTTAAAGGCGAAATTGCTTTCGAAAATGTTTGGTTCGCTTACGATGATGATTACTATGTGCTCAAAGATGTTTCCTTCAAAGTAAAAGCAGGCGAGTCGCTCGCCATTGTGGGAGCCACCGGCAGTGGAAAAACCACCATGATTAATTTGCTCATGCGCTTTTACGATGTGCACCGCGGGCGCATCACCATTGATGGCATTGACATTCGTGACTATGATGTTTACTCGCTGCGCAAAAATCTCGGAATGGTTTTGCAGGATGTGTTTTTGTTTTCAGGTTCCGTGCTCGATAATATACGCCTTCGCAACGAAAGTATTTCGCGAGAGCAGGTAATCAATGCATCACAACTTTGTGGTGTCAACGAGTTTGTCGAACACTTGCCCGGCGGATACGATTATCTCGTGAAAGAGCGCGGCGCCACACTATCCATGGGGCAGAGGCAACTTATATCGTTTGTGCGCGCTCTCGTTCACGACCCGGCGGTGCTGATACTTGACGAAGCCACATCAAGCATTGATACCGAGAGCGAACAAATTATACAACGGGCAATTCAAAAAATGGTGAGCAACCGAACTTCCATTATCATCGCACACAGGCTCAGCACAATACAAAATTCAAACACCATCCTCGTGCTTGACCATGCCGAAGTAAAAGAATGCGGCACCCACGAACAACTCATTGCACTAAACGGCTTCTATAAAAAATTATATGAGATGCAGTTCAGAAAAGAGAAACTGTTGGCCTAAATAAAAAAGCCATCTTATTTTTTTAAGATGGCTTGCACTGTTTTCGAAAATATCGTTTAAGATTTCACAGACTTTGAAGCAATATAAGATTTAATCCACTCAGTAGTCACTGATTTTGGTCTTTCAATACCATAACCAAGTGCGCGATCCCAGCACAACGAAGTTAAAACTCCCAATGCGCGCGATACACCGAACAACACTGTATAGAAATCATATTCAACCAACCCGTAATGAACCAGTAACGAACCGGAGTGAGCATCCACATTTGGCCAAGGGTTTTTAATTTTCCCTGTACTTTCTAAAATAGGAGGAGCCACTTTATAAATGCGCCAGACAGTATTCACCAATTCATCATCTGGACAATATTTTTTTGCAAACTCCATTTGCGCAGTAAAGCGCGGATCAGTTTTGCGCAAAACTGCATGACCATAACCAGGAACTACTTTCCCTTCTGTTAAAGTTTTGTGTATGTAATCAGCAATCTGTTCTTCGGTCGGGCTCTTTGAACCAATTTCTTTTTGCATCTGCATCACCCAGCGAATCACTTCTTGGTTAGCAAGTCCATGTAAAGGTCCTGCCAATCCATTCATTCCTGCAGTAAAAGAAAGGTATGCATCACTCAATGCAGAACCAACCAAGTGAGTACTGTGTGCTGAAACATTTCCACCTTCATGGTCAGCATGAATGGTCATATATAAACGCATCAGACTTTTAAATGAAGGGTTAT
Source organism: Chitinophagaceae bacterium (assembly GCA_947469485.1). Taxonomy (GTDB): domain Bacteria; phylum Bacteroidota; class Bacteroidia; order Chitinophagales; family UBA10324; genus UBA10324. Next base: position 117,520 of record CANIPU010000008.1, read on the forward strand.
CAAAACCCAACATATGAGCAAAGTTTGCTGCCCAATCCAATTGTGAATCCGGTTCAATGTGTTTGTCGTTGTGATAGGTGCGTCGATATATGTATGCTGCAACACGAGGTAATCGTGCAATCAAATTCATTGAATCTTCAAACATCGGATCCCAGTAATCTTTCTTGCTTATTCCGTCACGGTATTTTTTTGCAAAAACACTTTCAGTTTGCAAAGCCATCACTGCAATACTGAATTGTGTCATCGGATGAGTTGTTTTCGGAAGTTCATCCAAAACTTTAAATACATGATGTGGAACAATCCCACGGCGTGCCCATGTATTGCTGATATGTTCAACATCATGATGCGTTGGCAATTCGTTGGTCAACATCAGATAAAATAATCCTTCCGGCAATGGTTCTGTACATCCATCTGCCTTCGGTAATTTTTCACTCAGCTCGGGAATAGTGTAACCCCGGAAACGAATTCCTTCCACTGAATCCAACAATGAAGTTTCGGTTACCAATGCCTTGATTTCCTTCATGCCACCATATGCCTGATCTACAGTATAAGTGCCCAATTCAAGATTACCATGTTCTTTTATTAATGTCTTTACTTCCTGCGCAACAGGTCCTGAAATTTCTCTGAATTTGTTTTTTAAAACACCCATTTATTAGTTTCTAATTTTTTTCGACGGCCAAATGTAAATAAATCTGTTATCTGAAATTATGAATTTTATTATTCTTAACGAACCTAAAGTCAATAGGTTCATCGAAAAATATTTTTTCTTTTGATATTTAATTAAATTGAAAACTGTCCTAAATTCTGTTTTTTATGAATTCGATGTGGTTTTGTGTTTGTAATTTTATTATCGGTATATAATAAGCAAAGGTATTTTTCGCCCAAGTTTTAATGTAAATTCACATACAATAGATAAAATCTGTAAGGATGATTTATAAATACTACTCTCTGATTCAGAGAACTTTTTTCTCGCTATTAACTGTTTTTTCTGCAATAGCATTTTTTGGAATTAACAATAATGTTTACGCTACGCATGCGGCTGGTTCTGATTTATCTTACCGATGGATTTCAGGAAACATATACGAGGTAACGGTTAATTTCTACAGAGATTGTCAGGGAGTTGCAGCTCCAACAACAGTAACACTTAATGTGAAGTCTACGAGTTGTGGTCAGAACTTCAATGTTACTTTAAATAGAATTACCGGAACAGGACAGGAAATTACTTTTCCTTGCAACCCGACTTTTACCTACTGTAATGGAGGTACAAATCCTGGAATTCAGCAATATACTTTTAAAGGAAATGTTACACTACCAACCCAATGTGTTGATTGGATATTCAGTTATTCAGTTTGTTGCAGGAATTGTGCAATCAGCACAATTACAAATCAGGCGAATTGTAACAACTCCTCAACCGGTAATGCTTTATATGTAGAGGCGTTTTTAAATAATACAGTAGCCAGTACAAACAGTTCACCAACATTTACAAATATTCCAGTTGCGTTTGTTTGTTCAGGTCAGTCATTCATTTTTAATCATGGAGTTGTTGACCCGAACGGGGATTCTTTGGCTTATTCTTTTATTAACCCTAAGAGAAGTGCTACGGTAGATGTTGGTTGGCTTGCAGGTTATAGCGCAACCAATTGGCTGACTTCAGCTCCGGCGGTTGCCATTAATTCATCAACTGGTGATATTACTATGACACCAACAATTATAGGTCAGGTAGCTGTTTGTGCAGTTTTGGTAAAAGAATACAGAAATGGAGTATTAATTGGCAGTGTTATTCGTGATATGCAGTTTTGGGTGAAAGATTGCGGAACAAACTTGCTACCAACAGCTTCTGGAATTAACGGTACTTCAAATTATTCTACAATTCTTTGTCCCGGAAGTTCAACTTGTTTCACTATTAATTCAAATGATCCGAATATTGGTCAGCATATTACAATGACCTCAACATCTACCACTTCAATTCCTGGTTCAACTTTTACTGTTGCGAATCAAGGTGGTGCAAGTCCAAATTATCCTGTTGGTACCTTTTGCTGGAGCCCTACTGCATTAGATGCCCGCGATCAGCCTTATACATTTACTGTTACAGTTAGAGATGATAATTGCAATTATAATTCGTTCCAGATTTATTCTTATTCAATTGTCGTGCCTAGACATATTATAACTTTTGTTAGTCCAACATATAATGGATATCATATTAGTTGTAATGGGGGGAGTAATGGTTCAGTTACAGCGAATGTTAGCGGAGGGCAAACGCCAATCACCTATTTGTGGTCGACAGGAGCAACTACTCAAACGGTTAATGGCTTAGCTGCAGGAACTTACGAAATAACAATAACTGATGTTAATGGATGTAAAAAAGATACAACAGTAACTTTAACTCAACCAACTGCATTAGCGCTTTCAGTAACTTCAACCGCTGCTAATTGCAATGGATCTTCAAATGCAACAGGAACTGCAACTCCTTCTAATGGAGTAGCACCGTATACTTATTTGTGGAGCAATGGACAAACTATTCAAACAGCTACCGGGTTAATAGGCGGAGTTACTTATTCTGTTACAATAACCGATGCTAATGGTTGTACTAAAACAGGTAATACAACTATAAGTCAACCAACGGTTTTAAGTTCTTCAATAACATCGTCTACAAATGCAAGTTGCAATGGACAATCTACCGGTTCAATTGATTTGAGTGTATCGGGCGGAACTCCAGCATATTCATATTTGTGGAGTAATGGAGCTACAACACAAGATTTAGCCGGAATAGGAGCAGGAACTTATTTCGTCACAATTACTGATTCACATGGTTGTACAACAACTAAAACACAAGCTATAACCCAACCTGGAATAATTGTTCCTTTAATAACAAGTACATCCGTTAACGGAGTAAATGTTGCTTGTTACGGTAATGCAACCGGAACGGCGTCAGTAACTGCAACGGGAGGAACCTTGCCCTATTCATATTTATGGAGTACTGGCGCAACAACTTCAAGCCTTACTGGGCTAGGCGCAGGATCTGTTAGTGTAACTATTACAGATGCAAATGGTTGTTTGGGTAATGGTTCTTTAACTTTAACTCAACCATCTGGCCCAATTGTTATCACTCTTGATAGTTTAAAAAACTACAATGGTTTTGGAACAAGTTGCAATGGCGCTAGCAATGGAGGAATATTTATTTCTGCTAGCGGTGGAACCCCTAGCTATTTATATTTCTGGTCAAATGGCGGTTTTTCTCAGGATATAACCGGACTTGCTGCTGGTAATTATTCGGTTACAGTATTTGATGCAAACGGATGTACAGCTTCTCAGACATATACAATTACCCCACCTGCTCCTTTATCAGTTACAGTAACAAGCCCTGTGAATGGCGGAGGGTATAATATTGGTTGCAACGGTGAATCAAGCGGATCGGCAAATACTTCTGTAACAGGTGGAGCATCTCCATATAACTTTATTTGGAGTAACGGAGCAACTACACAAAATTTAACCGGGTTATCCGCCGGAACTTATAGTGTTACAGTAACTGATGTAAATGGTTGTTCAGGTACAGGATCAGTCACTTTAACAGAACCTTCAGTGCTTGTACCGTTAATCACAGGAGTTACAGTTAACGGAGGAACGAATGTTACATGTAATGGCGGACTTGATGGTTCAGCTTCAGTTTCAGCAACTGGTGGTTCATTACCTTATACCTATTTGTGGAGTAATGGGGCAACAACATCTTCAGTTTCTGGGCTTGGGGCCGGCACAATAAGTGTAACAGTATATGATTTGAACGGATGTTCAAATCAGGATTCATTTACTTTTACTGAGCCTGCGCTAATTACTATCTCATCAACGCTATCAGGTTATAATGGTTACAATGTTGGTTGCGATGGAGCAACAAACGGTAGTATAGATGCAACGATTTCTGGTGGAACAGCTCCATATACTTATAATTGGAGTAATGGTTCAACTACTCAGGATATAAATTCTCTAACAGCGGGTACTTATTCAATAACTGTAACAGATGCAAACGGATGTACTACGGTTTCGTCTGAAACACTTACAGAACCAAATCCAATATCTCTTGTATTAGTTTCCCCAACTGTTAATGGAGGAACCAATTTAACATGTAATGGTAGTACCTACGGAAGTATTTCGTTGACTACAACCGGTGGAGTTTCTCCTTATTCGTATAACTGGAGTAATGGTGCAACAACTCAAAACCTTTCATCAGTCGGAGCTGGTACTTATACAATTACAGTAACTGATGCCAATGGTTGTACCGTATCTTCAAGTATAACACTTACTCAACCAAATCCGGTTTCACAAACATTAACAAGTCCTACTTTCGCAGGTGGGTTTAACATCAGTTGTAATGGATTGTTCGACGGAATTATAACAACGAGTGTAAGTGGTGGAACATCACCTTATACATATAGCTGGAGTAATGGAGAAACAACTCAGAACTTAGGATCGCTTACTGCCGGAACTTATGCCGTAACAATAACAGATGCAAATGGCTGTACAAGTACTGGAAGCAAAACGCTAACTGAACCAACACCTGTTGTTCTTTCATTTTCACTTTCAACTTACACCGGTAGTAATGTAGGATGTTATGGGTCTTCAAATGGTTCAATAGATTTAACAGTAACAGGCGGAACAGGACCCTACACTTATGAATGGACAAACGAAGAAACCACACAAGATTTAACTGGCTTAGAAGCAGGAACTTATGGTGTGGTAGTAAATGATGCCAACGGTTGTCCGGTTGTTGATTCTGTGACATTAATTCAACCTGATACTCTTACTTCAACATTTACCAGTCCGACATTTAGTGGTGGATACAATGTAACTTGTTTAGGAAATGATGGAAGTATTGATTTATCTGTTTCTGGCGGAACAGCTCCTTTTACTTATAATTGGAATAATGGTGCAACTTCTCAGGATTTAAGTGGACTTAGTGCCGGAACCTATGATGTGACAATCACTGATGTTAATGGATGTACAAGCACTGGCAGTATAACTTTGACACAATCACCACCAACAGTTATTAATGCTTCACTTTCTTCATATAATGGAAGCAATATTTCTTGTAACAGTAATTCTGATGGAAGCATAAATTTAACTGTTACCGGAGGCGCAAATCCGTTCACATTTGTTTGGAGTAATGGAGCTACAACTGAAGATTTAAGCGGACTAGGTGCAGGTACTTATAGTGTGACAGTTATTGATGCTAATGGATGTTCTGCAACAGCTTCTTCTGCATTAACCGAACCATCTCCATTTACAAATACTTTAACCAGTCCTACATTTTCAGGCGGCTACAATGTTACTTGTCTAGGTAATGATGGTAGTATTGATTTAACTCCAAATGGAGGAACAGCTCCTTTTTCTTATAATTGGAGTAACGGAGCAACCACACAAGATTTAAGTGGACTTGGGGCAGGAACTTTTATTGTTACAATAACTGATGCAAATGGTTGTACAGCAACAGGTAGTATAACTCTTATTCCTTCTACTAATCTCTCAATATCAGCTTCACTTTCCTCTTTTAATGGAAATAATGTTTCTTGTAATTTAAGTACAGATGGAAGCATTGATTTAACGGTTATCGGAGGCGCACCTGCATATACATATTCATGGAGCAATGGAGCTACATCTCAAGACTTGTCTGGTTTGTCAGCAGGTACTTATTCAGTTACTGTCACAGATGCCAATGGATGTAATGCATTTGCTTCGTCTACACTTACAGCACCTCCTCCGTTAGATGTAAATACAAATCTTGTTGTGACAAATGTTACATGTTTTGGAAATGGAGACGGATCAATAAATACAACTGTTTTAGGAGGGACACCATCATACAGTTATAATTGGAGTAGTGGGGCTACTACAAATAATATTTCTGGATTAATTCCGGGAAGTTATAGTGTTACAGTCACTGATGCAAATGGATGTACGGTTGTTGGCGCTTCATCTATTTCGCAACCACCTGTCCTAGCAGCGAGTGTAACATCCTATACAGATACATTGGGATGCAACGCAGCAGGAACGGGAGCAATTGATATTTCAGTTTCAGGAGGAACAGCAGCTTATTCCTACAATTGGAGCAACGGAGCTATTACACAGGATTTAAGTAACTTGGGAGCAGGAACTTATAATGTAACAATCACAGATGCGAATGGATGTACAGCAACACTTGCAACATCTATTACGATTATACAGGTAGATTATCCTATTGCCAATGCGAGTGCAACAAATGTGACAGGATGTTTTGGAGATTCAAACGGGTCAATCGATTTAACAGTAACAGACGGACAGGCACCCTTCACATATAGCTGGAGCAATGGGTCAACAACTCAGGATATTTCAGGATTACTAGCCGGAACATACAATGTAACAGTATTGGATGTAAACGGATGTTCAACTACTACTAGTGCAATCATAACTGAACCACAATTATTAGTTGTATCTGTTTCTCCATCATCAACCAATGTTAGCTGTAATGGAGCATGTGACGGAACAATTAGTTTAACAATTTCAGGTGGAACTTCGCCATATGATTATGATTGGAGCAATGGTGCAACTACAACATCGTTGTCGAACCTTTGTCCTTCCACATATGATGTAACAATCACAGATGCAAACGGATGTACTGCAACAACTTCTAGTTCAGTAACAGAACCGCTTGTCTTATCAGCTAGTGTAACATCCTATACAGATACATTGGGATGCAACGCAGCAGGAACGGGAGCAATTGATATTTCAGTTTCAGGAGGAACAGCAGCTTATTCATACAATTGGAGTAACGGAGAAACAACTCAGGATTTAAATAACTTGGGCGCTGGCACCTATAATGTTACAATTACTGATGCGAACGGATGTACAGCAACACTAACTGCGGACTTACTAATTGTTCAGGTAGGAGTTCCGACAGCAACCGCCGTAGCAACAGATGTAACTGGATGTTTTGGCGATACAAACGGCAGCATCGATTTA
>CANIPU010000009.1 GCA_947469485.1 Chitinophagaceae bacterium
CCTAATGAAGTTTTACCAACTCCCGGAGGACCTGCAAAACATAAAATCGGTGATTTCATGTCGCCTTTTAATTTCAGGACTGCGAGGTATTCGAGAATGCGGTCTTTTATTTTTTCCAAGCCATAGTGGTCGGAGTCGAGAATTTTATCGGCATTTTTTAAATCAAAATTATCGGCCGTATAGGTTTCCCACGGCAGCTCGAGCAACAAGTCTAAATAATTAATAATGACTGAATATTCGGCCGCAGCAGGATTCATGCGGGCGAGTTTGGCAACTTCTTTTTCAAATTGTTCGGAAGCAGTTTTTGGCCAGCTCTTTTTTGAAGCACGCTCTTTCAGGTTTTTAATTTCCTGATCATTTGAATCGCCACCTAATTCTTCCTGTATTGTTTTCATCTGCTGGTGCAGGAAGTAATCGCGCTGTTGCTTTTCAATATCGGTGCGGACTTTAGATTGAATCTGGTTCTTTAGCTCCAACAACTGAATTTCAGTATTGAGGTGTTTCAACACAATCTGCGCTCTTTCTTTCAAATCATTTGCCTCAAGAATCTGTTGTTTTTCTTTTAAATCGATACTGAGGTTAGAAGAAATAAAATTGATGAGGAAGTTGGGCGACTCAATGTTGCGTAACATTAAGTTTGCTTCGGTAGGAATGTTTGGCGATAGTTTAATGACACTACCTGCCATGTCTTTAATGGAACTAATAGTGGCTTCGAATTCTTTATCGGTTGGAACTTCGGATTCAGTTAAAACATTTACAGCAGCTTTGAAAAAAGGCTCTTCGGTGATTAATTCTTTCACGCTGAACCGTAGTTTGCCTTGCAGAATTACAGTGGTGCTGCCATCGGGCATGCGGAGCATTTTCAAAATTTTGGCCACTGTGCCTACCTGAGTAAGGTCTTTGAACTGCGGCTCCTCAATGTTGCCATCAGACTGAGATAAAACACCAATCAATTTATCGCCGCTGTGAGCTTCGCGAACAGCTTTTATGGATTTGTCGCGGCCAACAGTTATGGGCAGAACCACCCCAGGAAAAAGAACTGTATTGCGTAAGGGAAGAATGGGGATAATATCGGGAATTACGAGGTTCTTTGTATCGTTATCTTCTTCGATGGATAGTATGGGCAAAAAATCAACTTCTTCTTCGCCACCACCCTGGAGAGACCAGTTTTTAAAATCGTTCATTATACTATAGAATTAATATTAATTTGAATTGGAAGGTACAACAATAGCAAAAGGACAGCCATAGAACAAAAAAGAACAATTATTTAGTTATACACGACATTAAATCGTGATTGACTGACAGCCTTTCAATTAATCAGCCAAGAATGGAAAAAAATAATTCGTACATTATCTGAAGAAATATTTTTTCGTGCCAAACATTTATTAGGTATGAAAGGTTCTGGCAATTATTTTTGTCCACTTCCCTCAAACCAAACCCTATTGCATGAGACAACTAAAAATTACAAAATCGATTACCAACAGAGAGAGTCAGTCGCTGGAGAAGTATCTTCAGGAGATAGGAAAAGTTGACCTCTTAACTGCCGAAGAAGAAGTTGATCTTGCCAAAAAGATTAAGCAAGGTGACGAACGCGCTTTGGAAAAACTGACTAAAGCAAATTTGCGTTTTGTGGTATCGGTGGCTAAACAATATCAAAATCAGGGTCTTTCGTTAAGTGATTTGATAAATGAAGGTAACCTTGGATTGATAAAGGCAGGACAGCGTTTTGATGAAACACGCGGTTTTAAATTTATATCGTATGCAGTATGGTGGATTCGTCAATCGATATTGCAAGCTTTGGCTGAACAGAGTCGTATTGTGCGTTTGCCTTTGAATAAAGTTGGTTCGCTGAATAAAATTAACAAGGCTTTTTCGGCTTTAGAACAACAGTATGAGCGTGAACCGAGTCCGGAGGAACTGGCTGAAGTTTTAGAAATAAATACTGAGGAAGTTGAAACCACATTGGGCATTGCGGCACGACATGTATCAGTTGATGCTCCGTTTGTTGAGGGAGAAGACAATTCGTTGCTTGATGTAATACCAAATTCAGGAGCATCGGCTACTGATGATGCGTTGGAATACAAAGATTCTTTGCGCAAGGAAATTGACCGTTCGTTAAGCACACTGACTGACCGCCAGAAAGATGTGATTAAGCTTTATTTCGGAATAGGAGTTGAACACCCAATGTCGCTTGAAGATATAGGAGAGCGTTTTAGTCTGACTCGTGAAAGGGTAAGACAAATTAAAGATAAGGCTATAAATAAGTTGAGGGGAGCCACACGGAGTAAGCTATTAAAATCTTACCTTGGCTGAAATTTTAAACAACTCAAAATTAAAATAAAAATGAAAACACTTTCACTATCAAAAACAATTGCAGTATCGCTTGGGGCATTGATTGTTTTGCTTGCAGTAGTATTTACATTAAAAGCAGAGACGCCAATTCTTAATCTTAAGGGAGGATCGAAGCTTGTATATTCAATGCAGTCGGCTTCAGTTACCTCTGATGCAACTGTTATATTGAATACATTGGCTCCTACTGTTTCATTTAAATGGAAAACTTCTGAGACTGTTTATGGAAAAGTAATTTTTTCAAATGAATCATTTAATTCAGGCAGAATGATCTCTTCAAAACTTATTGAAGACCAAAAAGGTGATTACGGATTTTTTTGGATAAGTAAGGTAATGTTTACTGAATTAAGTGCCGGCAAAACCAGTTTCAATTTAAACGGAAACGAAAAAACTGAAGGGGTTGTTAAGGCAGGCGTTGAACAAATGGAAGTAAGAGTTAACGGAGCTATGAAGTCAATAGATGTTATTCATGCAAAAACTGTTACCCCTGGAGGCGGAGTTGATTTTTATGTATTGAATGATGTAAATAATCCTTTGATTATAAAAATGACAACCACTGCAGGTGGATTTTCATTAACGGAAATTACTGAATAGTTTTTTCGACAAGAAATTATTGCCGCCCCGAAATTTCGGGGCGGTTTTGTTTATAGCAAGGAATGAATTTTTTTTGTTGCCTTGAATAAGAATTAAAACCGATTTTAAAAATGTTTGAAAGTTTAAGTGAAAGGTTAGAAGGTGCGTTTAAAACCTTAAAGGGCGAAGGAAGATTAACCGAACTCAATATTGCTGCTACAGTAAAAGAAATACGCAGAGCATTGGTTGATGCCGATGTAAATTATAAAATAGCAAAAGAATTTACTGACGCAGTAAAGGAGAAAGCTCTTGGTGAAAAAGTATTGAATGCCATTAACCCCGGTCAGTTAATGGTTAAACTGGTTGCTGATGAACTGACTGCCTTAATGGGTGGTAAAACTGCTGACCTTAATTTAAAAAGCAATCCATCAGTAATATTAATGTCGGGCTTGCAAGGTTCGGGTAAAACCACTTTCTCTGCAAAGCTTGCCAACTATTTAAAAACTAAAAAAAATAAAAGTGTTCTGCTAGTTGCGTGCGATGTTTATCGCCCGGCGGCAATAGACCAGTTAAAGATACTTGCCTCACAAATAGGAGTTGAAGTTTATACAGAAGAGGGCAATAACAACCCTGTTCAGATTTCGAATAATGCAATTGCAGTTGCAAAGCAAAAGGGATTTAATGTTGTAATTATTGATACTGCCGGCCGCCTTGCTGTTGATGAGCAAATGATGAATGAAATTGCTGCCATCAAAAATTCAGTAAAGCCTGATGAAACTCTTTTTGTGGTTGATGCAATGACCGGGCAGGATGCAATTAATACCTCAAAAGCCTTTAATGAGCGATTGAATTTTGATGGAGTTGTATTAACTAAATTAGATGGAGATACCAGAGGTGGATCTGCGCTGTCAATTAAATATGAAGTAAACAAGCCTATAAAATTTGTTGGTACCGGTGAGAAGATGGAGAACATTGATTTGTTCCATCCTGACCGTATGGCTCAGCGGATTTTAGGAATGGGTGATATTGTTTCGCTCGTTGAAAAAGCCCAGGAGCAGTATGATGAGAAACAGGCAGAAATTCTTCAGAAAAAAATCCGTAAAAACCAATTTGACTTCTCTGATTTTTTAAATCAATTGAATCAAATTAAGAAGATGGGGAACATAAAGGATTTGATGGGTATGATACCCGGAATGGGGAAGGCTATGAAAGACATTAATCTTGACAATGATTCATTCAAGAAGGTAGAAGCAATAATTCTTGCTATGACTCCTGAAGAAAGAAGCAACCCCGAGGTTTTGAACGGTACCAGAAGAAAAAGGCTTTCATATGGCAGCGGAAATACCATTCAGGAAGTGAATCAATTTATTAAACAGTTTGACGATATGCGAAAAATGATGAAATCTTTTAATAAAATGAGTTCTTCAGGTCGTCCGTTCAGAGGAATGCCAACGCGTTAAAACATTTTGTTTTTAGGCTTATCCGAATATCTTTGCGCCTCTTAAAAATTTAACCACACAAAGCAATGTCTGTAAAGATTCGTTTACAACGGATGGGTAGAAAGAAAGCTCCTTTCTATCACATCACAATCGCTGATTCTCGTTCGCCGAGAGATGGCCGCTTTATTGAAAACATCGGTAGTTACAACCCGACCACTATTCCTGCAACCATTACTCTTGATGCCGTTAAGGCATTGGATTGGATGCATAAAGGTGCTCAGCCTACTGATACTGTTCGGCGAATACTTTCTTACAAGGGAGTAATGTTTCAAAAACACCTTGCCCGCGGGGTAAAAAAAGGGGTGTTGACACAGGAAGTGGCAGACGCTAAAATGGCTGCCTGGACCGAGTCACATAAAAACTCAGTACTTGATGCTGCTAAAAAAGGAAAACCTGCCCGTAAAAAGAAAAGCAAGAAAGAATCGGCAGCGGCTCCGGCAGCAGCAGAATAAAAATTAAAATTACTAATTTTCAGAAAGCCATCTTTTAGATGGCTTTCTTTATTTTAAGCCGATGGAGAATGATTTGAAATTGATCAGGATTGGAAAACTATCAAAAGCAAAAGGACTAAAGGGACATGTTCAGGCATTTGTAGAACCTGATTATGTTTCACGACTTAAAAAAATTCTGGTTCTATATATAAAATTCAAAGAATCAAGTATCCCCTACTTTGTTGATGAATATGAAATGGCTGATACAGGTCATTCGCTTTTTTTATTTGAGGGGGTTAACGACCGAACAAAAGCCGAGGCATTGCACGGCAAAGAAATATTTACTGAAGAAAACAATCTGAAGAAACAAAAAAAATTTGACAGTCTTAATTACCTGATTGGCTATCAGGTAAAAGATGAAACTCTGGGGTTCCTTGGCCTGGTGGATGAAGTTTTTGAAATGCCTTCGCATCCGATAGTTCAGGTTTATTATAACGACAAACCAATTATGATTCCTTTGGTTAATGAATACAATCTGGACATTAATGACCGGAAGAAAACCATCAGTTTATTATTGCCTGAAGGAATGATGGATTTGTAAAATTGCCTTTGCTTATTTACAATTTATAAAATTTAATTATCTTACTCGAAGAATATTTCTTCGATGCATCCGATTAAGCAACGAATTTTTCTAAAACTTATAATTCCATTTGCAGGTGGAATGCTAACTGCCTATGCAAGCAAAATATATTTTTCAATATGGTTGACAATCCCAACCTTATTTCTTCTTGCTACTATTTATTATCTAATTCATAAAAAATATTTATTTACTATTCGGTATGGATGGGTATATGGTTTAGTAGTTAACCTGTTTCTGTTTATTGCAGGTCTTACCCTTTTTTCAAATGAATATGATTTACATAAATCAAATCATTTTATCAATTATAAAAATGACAAGTACCTGATTATAAAAATTAATGAGCCACCTGTCTTTAAAGAAAAATTTGTTCGCTGCATTATTAAAACAGAAAAAGCCGGAAGCCAAAAAGACTTTCATAATGCTTCAGGTAATGCAGTTGTTTACTTCAGCAACAACAGAACATCATTAAATTTTAAATACGGAGATTTAGTATTAATTAAAAACAAACCATCGGAGCTGGATGCTCCGTCTATTCCATATCAATATGACTATAAGGGTTATCTGGATAAGCGGAATATTCACTTCACTTTTTTTCCAAAGGAAAATGATTTCATTTCTCTTAATGAAAATCACGGACTCTTTCTTTTACGAATAGCATACAAATTGCGCGATTGGTGTGTCGCTTGTGTAAAAAAATATGTTGCAGATAAAAAAGAGGCAGCCGTCGTTTCGGCATTAACAGTAGGCTATCGCGATGAAATTTCGCAGGATGTTGTTCAATCTTATTCTTCTGCCGGGGTGATACATATTCTAGCAGTTTCTGGTATGCATGTAGGATTATTATACCTGTTACTTGAATTTCTATTAAAGTTTTTAAACAGAAATGCGACAACGAAAATCATAAAAGTTATTATCATTCTTTGCCTGATTTGGTTATTTGCAATGATAACAGGACTGGGAGGTTCTATTGTAAGAGCATCGGCAATGATTAGTCTTTTAATTGTTGGGCGGAATCTGAAGCGACGAATGGATATTATTGATTCACTTTGCTCATCGGCATTTTTGATTCTCCTGATTTCACCATTTACATTAATAGATGCCGGTTTTCAACTTTCGTTTTCTGCATTAGTTGGCATTGCGCTTTGGGAAAGAAATTTCAGCCAACTTATTGAATGGCAAAATCCATTGCTTCACTTTATCTGGCAAATGTGCAGTGTTAGTATGGCAGCACAACTCGGAGTTTTACCACTTACATTATTTTATTTTAATCAATTCCCATTACTATTTCTTATCGCAAATGTGGTTGGTGTTCCTTTATCAACCGGTATTTTATATGGTGGTCTGGTGCTTTTTATTCTTGCTCCGTTTGCAGTTATTTCAGAACAAATAGGTGCTGTTTTAAGAGTTTCAACTCATTTATTAGATGGTTACATTAACTGGGTACAATCGTTTTCATTTTCCACTATTAATATCCCATCCTTTGGTATTGTAAGCCTGCTGCTCACTACTCTTTCTTTAATATTCTTTGCTTCATTTATTGAAAATAAAATTCCAAGAAAAATACTCTACAGCATTTCCGCCCTAATGATTGTAATTTTTATTAATACTATTTCGAATATAGAATACTTAAAAAAAAGGGAATTGCTTTTTCTTCATTTCGGAAAAGGCAATTTATATGTGTTCAGAGAAAAAAACAATGCGCTGATGCTCGCTGATGATTCTTTACTAAAAGATAATTACTTCAGTCAATATACCAGCAGCTTTATCAAACACACACCGGTTTCAAACTTACAGGTAATTCCAATCAGCAGCATTAATGATACTTCCTCCCTTAGCTGGAAAAAGTTTCACTCCTACGGGAGATTTATTTCCTTTTATGGCTTGAAGGGTTTATTAATCAATCCATCAATTCAAAAAACAAATTATACAATGAAACTTGACTTTATTATTGGCAAGATTTCTAATTTGAAACAGCCTCAACTTGTATCTGAAATAAAACCAACGAATTGGATTGCAGATAGTGATGTAAAGAACTTTAATTATAAAGCATTAAAAAACGAATGCGCTTCTTTAAGTTTACCACTTCACTACTTACCAATTGATGGTCCGTGGATTAAAGAATTTTAAGAATGAGTAATCTTGTTTTATACCAACTGGAAAGCAGAATCGCCTATTTAACACTTAACAGACCAGAAAAGCGCAATGCTCTTAATCCTGAAATGATAAGCGCATTGAAAGAGGCTTTAACAAAAGCAAGTTCCGATTCTGATGCAAAAGTTATAATCATTCGCAGCAATGGAACAGTATTCAGTGCAGGAGCTGATCTTGAACATTTACAAAAACTTCAAAATAATTCTTATGAAGAAAATTTAAAAGACAGCAATGATCTTAAAGAACTATTTGAACAGATATACAATAATTCTAAAATAATAATTGCGCAAGTTGAAGGTGCTGCAATAGCAGGCGGATGCGGATTGGCAACTGTTTGCGATTTCACATTCGCTGTTCCTGAATCTAAATTTGGTTATACAGAAGTAAAGATTGGTTTCATTCCTGCAATTGTTATGATTTTTTTATTACGAAAAATCGGGGAAGCAAAGGCAAAAGAACTTTTACTTTCCGGAAAACTAATTGATGCAACTCAAGCCCTGCATTTTGGATTAATAAATTCCGTTTTTTCAAAAGAGGAAATCGCCGCTAAGGTGAAAGACTTTGCAATTGCCATTTGCAACGAAACATCATCCCAATCTCTATCGCTTACAAAAGAAATGATTGGCAAGGTGCAGGAACTTTCATTAGAAGAAGCCCTGAACTATGCAGCAAATATGAATGCAAAAGCACGAGGCACCGAAGATTGCAAAAAGGGAATTTCTTCATTTTTGAATAAAGAGAGTTTGCAATGGTAATTACATCTCCTAATTTCGCTCACACATAAACCAAAATTCATGAATAGCATAAAAACATTTTTTACAATCCTCCTTTTAATTTCTGCACAAACAATTTTCGCTCAAAAAGTATTTACAGAGGGTACATTGAAATATAAAGTCAATATAAGCGGTGTTGCTGATCCTCAGGCGCAGGCAATGATGCAAAACATGGTAATGAGTACTTTCATAAAAAACGGAAAATTTGCTACTGAAATGGATATGGGAATGATGAAAACCAGAACCATAATGCAATCAGAAGACAAGTATGTAACCTTAATGGATATGATGGGGCAAAAGTTTAAATACACTATGGACAAAAAACAATTTGAAGACAAAAAACTAAAAGACGATAATTATGAAGTGACAGTAACAAACGACACCAAAGTAATTGCCGGATATAATTGTAAAAAAGCGATAATAAAAACGAAGGATGGCAATTCTTTTTTTGCCTACTTCACTGATGAATTAACCCGAGGTGATAAAGAAAACTACAATGGTCCTTATAGTAAAATTAAAGGAATGCTGATGGAATATTCTATGGAGAAGAAAGGAAACACCATGACTATGACATGCACAAATGTTGATTTTAAACCTGTTAGTGATGATGTATTTGTTATACCTGAAACAGGTTATACTGAAATGACTATGGATCAGATAATGAAGATGGGAGGAATGTAAAATTCAATGAAATATTATAAACCTGAAGGAGTCGCAAATGATTTGCGACTCTTTTTTATTTCAGGTATTTAGAACTGAATAAACCGCCGGTGTGCAGACACAAAATTTTACTGTTCGGTGGAAAGAAATTCTTCTTTATCAAATCATTTATACCATAAAATAATTTGCCCGTGTAGACTGGTTCAAGTTGAATGCTGTTTGAAAATTTAAATTTATATATATACTCCATCAGTTCATTATTCCACTTTGCATATCCGCCGAAATGATAATCGTGTTGAATGCTCCAATGCAAAACATGCTTCTTTCTAATTAAATCTTTTACAGATTGTTCTAAATAATTTTCACCTTTTAAAACTGCAATTCCGATAATCTTTGCTTTTAAGCCTGCAGATAATGAGAGACCTGCAAGAGTTCCTCCACTTCCAACTGGTGTAAATACATAATCAAATTCTTCAGCAATTGGCGAAAGAATTTCCGTGCAACCTTTTACTCCCAAATCATTGCCCCCTCCTTCAGGAATAATAAAATGCTCGCCAAATTGTTGCAATAATTCTTCTTGATATTTTTCTTCTCCTCTCCTTCTGTATTCTTCACGCGAAACGAAATGCAATTTCATTCCAAATTCTTCAGCCGCTATTAAAACATGGTTAAGTTCAACAGGTTTTTCTCCTCGTATGATACCAATGCAACTAATATTATTAAGCGAACAAGCTTTGGCTGTTGCAATTATATGATTGCTGAATGCCCCACCAAAAGTGAGAACAGGCAATCCATCTTTATTTGCTTCCTCTAAATTGTATCTGAGCTTGAATAATTTATTTCCTCCAACAATATCATCAATCAAATCCAGCCTGAGAACTTTCCAAACCACTTGTTTTTCTTTAGTAAGAGAAGTTTCTACCTGCTGAATTTCAGGTTTGTATGAAGGAAGATTTATCATTCCTCTCCTGCTGAATATTTTTTTTGCCTCAATTGCTTTTTCTCACCCTGTATTTTTTTACCTGTCAATCTTTTTTTTCTGGCTCCGGGTGAAACAGAAGTTTTAATTCGCTTTTTGGTTTTCTTCAGGGCATTTATCAGCAAATCTTCTAATTTATTAAAAGCAATTTTTTTATTGGCAAGCTGACTTCGGTCTTCCTGCACATCAATTTGCAAGATTCCTTGCTCACTCAGTTTGTTTTTTAACTTGTGCAAAATGAGTTTTCTTTCTTCATCAGAAATTCCAGTACTGTTTAATACATCATAAAACAACTGAATACGCGAACTTACTTTGTTTACATTCTGCCCGCCCTTTCCACTGCTGCGTGTGGCTTTTATAATTAACTCTGTTAGAATTGTTTTGAAATCCAAAACAAAATATTTACGACTGACTTTTTCGTCTGCCTATTTCATCGCGTACTGCAATGGCCTTTTCATAATCTTCCTTCTCAATATATTTCTGCAGCATTTCATTCAACTCAGCCAGCGATGCTTTTGACAAATCACCTGTGCTTACTCCAGAAGAAATTTTAGGTTCACTTTTTTTAATTCCTTTCTCTTTTGGCTTAGCTTTTTCTTTTTCACCTTCCTGCTCCTGTTCTTGTTCTTCTATTATTAAACCTGCAGAGTCGAGTATAAAATCATAAGTATAAATAGGGCAATCGAAACGAATGGCTAATGCAATAGCATCAGAAGTACGAGAATCAATTTCAATCATATCATTATCGCGCTGACAAACCAACTGAGAAAAGAAAGTTCCATCCACTAAATTGTTTATGATAATTTCTTTTAAATCAATTGCAAAAGCAGTGCACATACTTTTCATAAGGTCGTGAGTAAGTGGCCTGCTTGGATTCATTTTTTCCAAAGCAACTGCAATTGCTTGTGCTTCAAAACCACCTATCACAATTGGCAACCTGCGTATGCCACCAACTTCACCAAGAACCACTGCATAAGAATGCGATTGAGTGATACTGTGAGAGAGAGCAACTATTTCCAGTTCTATTTTTTTCATCGCCGAAAGATATTAAGCTCCTGCTTTAAACTTTTTAAAAGCTTCATTTAATTTAGGAACAACTTCAAACACATCGCCCACAATTCCATAATCTGCTGCTTTAAAGAATGGCGCTTCGGGGTCTTTGTTTACAACAACGATAACTTTACTTCCGTTTACACCAGCCAAATGCTGTATAGCTCCGCTTATTCCTAAAGCAATATATAAATTAGGTCGAACAGTTAAACCGGTTTGCCCAACATGCTCCTCATGCGGGCGCCAGTGAATATCAGCCACCGGACGACTACAGGCTGTTGCTGCTCCAAGTATTGTTGCCATTTCTTCCACCATTCCCCAATTCTCAGGTCCTTTTAATCCACGACCAGCAGAAACAACAACATCTGCATCACTTAAAGTTATTTTACCTGAAGCCTTTACAACTTCTTTAACTTTCACTTTGTTGTCAGTATTATTTATTGCTACCTCCAGGTTTTCAATTGAGCATTTATTTTCAGTTTTAACCGGAGCAACCGTATTAGGTGTTAACGCGATAATTTTATTCTGAGAATGAATTGCATACAATGCAATTGCTTTTCCGCTGAAAACATTTTTTCTGATTTTCATTGAACTGCCATCCATTCCGGGAAGATCAATGGCCCCTGCAACAAAACCTGCATTCATTTTAGCAGCCAATACAGGTGCAATGGCTTTGCCTGAATAGTTAAATGAAAAAACAACTGTTGTGCAATTTAATTTTTGTGCAACATCATTTAACACTTTCGCATACAAGCCTGCATCAAAATTTTTAAGCAAATCGTTTGAAACCCTGTAAACTTTAGTTGCACCGTAATCTCCTAAAGTTTTTAAAACTTCATCACTCAGACCTTCAAAATCAACAACAACAGCTTCGGTATTTAATAGAGCAGCAACTCGTGCTCCATAACTGACAGCCTCAAAGTTTGACTTCTTAAATACTCCATTTGCACTTTCTGAAAAAACTAATACAGGCATTTTATGTTTTATTAATTGAAATTTAATTAAATAACTTTTGCTTCGTTATGAAGTAATGAAATCAACTCTCCAACATTGTCAGGACTAATTAATTTAACTCCTGTTTTTTCTTTTGGTAATTCATAAGAAAGAATAGAGGTGTGATTTTCGTTTGCAGACGCGGCAACAACTGCAACAGGTTTGGTTCTGGCAGCCATGATTCCACGCATATTAGGAATACGAGCCTCTGCCATTCCTTTAGCAGCACTTAGCACAAAAGGAATACTTGCCTCAACTGTTTCATGTCCTCCGGCTATTTCACGATTCAGTGTTGCAACCGTTCCATTTAATTCCAGACTTGAAGCAAGGGAAACATATCCCCAATCAAGCAACCCCGCAATCATACCTCCGACTTCAGAACCATTATAGTCAATTGTTTCCTTCCCACATAAAACAATGTCGTAGGGATTGGCTTTTACATATTCTGCTATTTGTTTTGCAACAAACATTGCATCAACAGGTTCAGCATCAATTCTAACGGCATCATCTGCACCAATTGCTAAAGCCTTACGAATAATTGCATCTGTATCTGCAGCACCAACATTTATTACCGTTACTGAACCTCCAAGTTTTTCTTTAAGTTCCAATGCGCGAACAAGTGCATACCATTCATCGTATGGGTTTACTATGAAAACGACTTTATCGTTATTAAACTTCGTATTGTTATCAATGAAAGCAATCTTGGTAGTAGTATCGGGAGCTTTGCTTATACAAACTAAAAACTTCATGTGTAATTTATTAAATGCAGTGAGTGAAAACTGCTATTATGAGGGGCGTAAAAATAACTGAAAAGTATTATGGGCAAAACGATTAAAACAGAATTAAACACTGCCGGAAGTTAATAAACAATACAATTGTATTTATTGGTTAGGAATGATAAATATCCCGGAATAAGAAATTACTAAACCTGGTAAAATTTAATTCTTTATGAAATGAATTTCAGTAATTGAACCGGAATTATCATTCTGAAGAATAATTGTTGAATTTTCAGTAGAAGTGACTCTCCAATTCTTATTTAAATATGGCATTGGACTATTTCCGCTTATTGAAATATTCAATATTGAAGCGCTGTTTTCATTAGTCCATGACCCCATGCTATTTTCTGTTGCAGTTGATGCAATCATTTTCCCACTTGTTAAAAATGAAAAAGTGTACCCTTCAAAATTTGAAGACCGATCATTTCCGGCCTCTGAACAATAAATTATTTTCCAAGCTGAAGAGGTGAGCAATTCGGTTAACGAAAAATTTGGATTCGCATCTGTGTCCGGTTTGTTGCATGATGAAAAAGCTAATATTACAAATAATGCGAAAAGTACAAATGGGTTTGGGAAGTGCTTTTTCATAATTGATAAATGTTTAATGAAAGGGCCTTATGTTTTTATTATTGATTCGAAATATCTATTCACCACAATACTTATTAA
Source organism: Chitinophagaceae bacterium (assembly GCA_947469485.1). Lineage (GTDB taxonomy): Bacteria > Bacteroidota > Bacteroidia > Chitinophagales > UBA10324 > UBA10324. The sequence goes on from CANIPU010000009.1 coordinate 13,541, forward strand.
ACTAAAAGACTCCAAACAGGAATTAATTGGCGCTGAACCGGAAATTTTGAATTTTTCTATTCACTTATTAAACATTAAAATATTAACCCAATAAAAATATTCAGTGATACGGATACAGCAATTATTATTGCAGTAAGTAATGAGCAGAATAGAACAGCTACAAAAATTTATTGAACAGGATGCCTCTGATGTGTTTTCAAGATATGCACTTGGTCTTGAATATGTTAAACTGGAGAAGCTGACTGAAGCTGAAAAATGCTTTCAATTTCTATTTGTTCATCATCCAACATATGTTGGCACTTATTATCAACTCGGAAAGCTTTTACAAAAACTGGGCAAGGAAGAAGAAGCAAAATCTGTTTTTAAAAAAGGAATGCTCCTGACACAAAAATCAGATGCAAAAACATATAGTGAACTTCAAAATGCATTAACAAATCTCGAGTTAGGATTAGAAGATTAAGAATTTCAATTCTTAGATATTATCAATTTACCATCCAAAGCAAAACAGGTTTACCAGAAGCTTGAAGCATGGAATCCAATTTTATCATAAACTCATTACTTACAGCAGGGCAACCCCAGCTTTCAGGCGCGCCGACAGGAAATATTTCCTTATCGGGTACTGCATCCCAAGAATGGAGCACGATGGTTCTTTTCAACGCATTGGAGTTACTACTATCTAATCCATGCAACAGATATTTTACATGCATGCCCCACTGACTATATCCGCGATCGCTTACCTTGTATTTTCCGAGTGATGAACAATGACTTTCGCACACATTGCTGAACTGCGGACTGGTACTACTGGCATCGCTGCTCCAACCATTGCTTCCGCAACCATGAGTTACCAATGCCTTTTGTGTAACTTTCTGTTTGCTGAAATCCCAAACCATGAATCGGTTTTTACCAGAATGAATACTCATATCCACTACGAAATAAAATGTTGTGTCAAAATTTAATTTCTTGCAATGAGAAAAGGCCCGTGAGCTTAATTCGTTATATTTTAAACCATCATCAATAACTGCATTTTTATTTGCAGTGCCATTGCTGCAGGAATAAACAATCAGTAACTGAAAGAATACAATAATTATAATCTGATAGGTTTTAAAAACCAACTGATTCATGAGAGGGAATGGAATGATGATTTCTGCTAACGAATTCTTTTTAAAGAAATTATATTCAAAATAAAAAACCCTGTTATTTCCTATAAAAGGTTTAAATAGCCGGAGAAATTTCAGATCACTTTTTTACAAACCGCTTCACTTCCATATTACCGTTTTCCATTTGCAGTTTTATAAAGTAAACACCGGACAAAAGTGATTGCAGATTGATGGTGACAGCTTTTGAATCGAACGATGATGTCAAAAATGATCTTTTTTATCCAAACGATATATGCAAAACGGAATACATTCATCTTTTTGTTTATAATCGTTGGGGTGAGTTAATCTATTTCACCGATTTATTTAACGATGGTTGGAATGGCACACGCGATGATGTTCCATGTTCAATGGGTGTTTATATTTATGTATGTCGTTATAGAATTATTGATGCTTCATCAGCAAATGATATTAAGACAGGGAATGTAACCTTGATCAGATAATATAAAAAAAACCACCCTCAAAACAGAGAGTGGTTTTTTGTATTAAAGCGAGGAACTTTTAATTCCTCGCTGCTCCTTCAGTTTTCTCTAATAATACTTTACGGCTTAGTTTGTACTTGCCGGTTTTAGCATCAATGTCGAGCAGTTTTACTTTCACCATTTCTCCTACTTTCAATACGCCATCTAAACTATCTAACCGCTTGTGACTTACTTCAGAAATGTGCAACAGACCTTCCTTACCTGGAAGAATTTCTACAAAAGCACCGAACTCTTTAATGCTTTTTACCTTGCCTTCGTAAATGGCTCCAACTTCGGGCAGAGTGGTTAAACCCTTGATGCGAGCAACAGCGGCATCCAAACCTTCCTTGTTGGTTGATGATATAACTACTTCGCCTCTACCGTCCTTGTCTTCAATGGTTACAATAGTTCCGGTTGAGCGTTGTAATTCCTGAATATTTTTTCCACCAGGGCCAATTATTGGTCCTATCATTTCCTGTGGCACATACAATTTCACCATACGCGGAGTAAATGGTTTCAAATCTTCGCGCGCAGCAGGTTGAGCTTCGTACATCAGATTCAAAATGTGCAAACGGCCTTGGCGCGCTTGCTCCAATGCCTTAGCCATAATTTCAAAACTTAATCCCTGCACTTTTATATCCATCTGGCAACCGCAAATTCCATTCTTGGTTCCGGTTACTTTAAAATCCATATCACCAAGGTGATCTTCATCACCAAGAATATCTGACAGCACGGCAAACTTTCCGTTTGCTCCGGTAATTAATCCCATCGCAATACCTGATACATGATTTTTCATTTTCACTCCTGCATCATGCAATGCAATAGATCCTGCACAAACAGTAGCCATTGACGATGAACCATTCGATTCAAGAATGTCAGAAACCACACGAATGGTATAAGGATTTTCTTCGCCCTGTGGCAATTGATTTTTTAATGAACGCATAGCCAGATTACCATGACCAACTTCACGACGGCTTGTTCCACGATTAGGTTTTACCTCACCTGTGCTGAATCCCGGGAAATTATAATGCAACATAAATTTAGAGTAAAGCATTTCCATTGCTTTGTCAAGCATTTGCTCATCAAGCTTAGTTCCCAATGTTACAGTGGTTAATGATTGTGTTTCGCCACGGGTAAAAACTGCTGATCCGTGTGCTGATGGAATGTAATCAGGCTCAATCCATATCGGACGAATTTCATCCATCTTCCGTCCATCCAATCTTTTGCTGTCGTCGAGAATCATATCGCGCATTACATCATACTCCAGTTCGCTGTAATATTTTTTGGAGAGTTTTAATTGTCCGACTTCGGCCTCAGCATACTGCGCTTTTATTTTATCCTTAATGGCAGTAAAACCAGCTTTGCGTTTATCCTTACTTACTCCCGATGCCGCTACTGCATAAACTTCAGTACGATATTCATCATAAATTTTCTTTTTCAAATCTTCGTCAACAGCAGGCTTCTGATATTCGCGAATGGTTGTTACACCTACTTTAGCTCTCAACTCCAACTGCGCTTTGCAATGAAGTTTTACTGCTTCGTGTCCGATTTTTATTGCTTCCAGAAAATCTGCTTCCGAAACTTCTTTCGCTTCACCTTCAACCATTACCACACTTGTGGCCGATGCACCAACTAAAATATCGAGCTCCGCTCTTTCAATATCAGCACGAAGTGGATTCACCACAAACTTTCCATCAATCTTGCAAACGCGAACTTCAGAAATAGGTCCGTTAAACGGAATATCAGAAACTGAAAGTGCCGCTGATGCAGCCAACGCAGCAAGTGAGTCAGGAGCAATAGTTGGATCTGAAGAAATCATTTGAATCATTACCTGTGTATCGCACAAATAATCTTCGTTGAAAAGCGGACGAAGCACGCGATCAACAATACGACAGATTAAAATTTCATATTCAGAAAGTTGTCTTTCTCTTTTAAAAAATCCACCGGGAATCCTTCCGGCAGAAGCAAACTTTTCCTGGTAGTCAACTGAGAGCGGAAAGAAATCCTGCCCTTCTTTTAATTCAGAACTTGCAACAACAGTAGCAAGCAACATGCAATCGCCCTGGCGAACCACCACTGAACCATGTGCCTGTGCAGCGAGTTTTCCGGTTTCAATGGTTATAGTGCGACCATCGCCACTATCAAATGTGTGATTAATTCCTATTTTATTTCCCATGAGAATCTTATTATTTTAAAAAGCAAAGAGTCGAACAGAAGCTTTGAGGCACCTTATTTCGACTCTTCAAAATGTTTTGAAAAAATATTTTATTTAGTAAATAATTCAACGAATTACTTACGAAGATTTAAATCCTTAATCAATTGACGATAAGAGGTAAGATTGGTTTCTGATAAATGGTGTAACAATCTTTTGCGCTGACTAACTAATCTCATTAATCCGCGTGCAGAGTTTACATCATTTTTTTGTCCACCTAAGTGACCTGTGATATGCAAAATGCGTTCTGTTAATAATGCAACCTGAACTTCAGCAGCTCCTGTGTTTTTAGCGTTTCCGCCAAACTTGGTTACAATTTCCTGTCTTGTTTCTTTCGTCAATTTCATTTTAAAAGCGTCTTTTCTTTTTTTGGAGTGGCAAATGTATATAAATACATCTATAGATAAAAACCACCGACGAATAATTATGTTTGCGCCCCTAAAACCAAAATAAAGGAATGAAAAGAAACGCAACTGCCATTTGGACCGGTACAGGTAAAGAAGGAACCGGAAGTTTAACTACTCAGAGCAATTTAATAAAAAACCTTCCATATACCTGGGCTACAAGGTTTGAAAATGCTGCTGGATCAAATCCTGAAGAATTGGTAGCAGCAGCTCATGCTGGTTGTTATTCAATGAAACTTAGCTTTTTAACCGAAAAAGCAGGATTTAAATCAGATTCAATAGAAACCACCTGCACTGTAAATCTTGATAACGGGGCTATAACAAATTCTCATATAGTTGTAAAAGCTAAAATAGCTGGTTGTTCGGCTGAGCAATTTGCAGAAATTGCGGCTGACGCAAAAGCTAACTGCCCAATCAGTAAGTCTCTGTCATGTGAGATTACCTTGGAGGCAACATTAGTTGGATAATTTATAATTTAACTGATGTTAATTTTTAAGCAATTCAGTTTCGATTCAGCACATTTTCTTCCGAAAGTTCCGCCTGATCATAAATGCCGTGAAATTCACGGTCATACATATCGGCTGGTTATTTATCTCGAAGGAAATCCGGTTCCGGAACTGGAATGGGTGATGGATTTTTCGGAAATTAAAAAAGTGATTACACCTATTATTGATAGCATCGATCATAAATTATTAAATAATATTCCGGGATTGGAAAATCCCACTTGCGAAAAAATAACCATTTGGTTGTGGGATCAGATAAAACCTAAGCTTCCGATGCTGAAAAAAATTGAATTGAACGAAACGCCAACTTCAGGGGCGGTTTATGACGGGAATTAGTTGATTGGTTCATTGGTTCGAAAGTTCAATTGATCTATTATTCAAGTATTCATTTTGAAATTATTAATAGAAATTTTTAATTGATGAAAACAATTTTTGATTCGGTTACGAAGGAAGAAATACTAAGACGACTGAATCTGATAACAACTGATTCAATTGGATTATTTGGGGTGATGAGCCCATCGCAAATGCTTCATCATTTAACAATGGCTAATCAAATTGCTTTGGGAGAAATTATTCTTCCTGACAAAAGCAGGTTTTTATCCCGAACATTTTTCTGGTGGATGACTCTCTATAACATGCGCCCTTCCATAAAAAAGTTAAAGAAGAAACCGCTCCGCACTTTTAGGCAAATGGATATTGTGCGGAATAAATTAGAAGTAGAAAGTTTTGAAAAAGAAAAAGAATTCTTCCTTCAAAAATTAAATCAATTGCTCAACACCAACTCATTTCCTTTAAAGCATCCATTATATGGCCGGATGAATAAAACTCAATGGGGTCGTTGGATTTATGTGCACTGTGATTATCACTTTGTGCAGTTTGGGGTTTAAGTTAAATTAATGTTTAATAACAATTTTTTTAACCAAATTATTTGCGCCATTTCTAAAGTGTAAAAGATAAATACCGGAAGCAAAATATTTTAAATTAATAATATTATCGTTTTGAATTGTAGGTGAAGAATATATTTCTCTCCCTAATAAATCAGAAATCTGAATACTGTACGCAGACTCTTTCTCACTAAAAACTGTCAACTGATCAACAACAGGATTTGGATAGAACGAAAAAATGTCTTGATCATTAATTGGTTTGTCAAGTTCATTAAACAAACATAACAAGTTAACAGAGCCACCTGTTTTAACAATAGTTGGAGTACTAATGAAATTATTTACAGTTGATAATATAATTGTTGGAGCACTTACACTTTGCAATACAGGAGAATTTATATTAATAACAGTATGTGATTGGTTACAACCGCTATTGCCATTGCTATCGGTTTTAAAAATAAAAAAATCATAAGCTCCCGAACCGAAACTATTTGTCCATCCGCAAACAACATATCCATTATCAGCAGTAGTTCTTACCGAGTTACCTTGATCTGACACAGTGCCTCCATATGTTTTTGTCCAAAGCGTATCTCCTACCGGATTAGTTTTTATTAATAATGCATCAATGTTATTTCCTCCCATTCCAACTGATCCGGTTAGAATGTATCCACCATCATGCGTTTGTTCCACACTCTGACCAAAATCAGTTTCAATGCCCCCATAAGTTTTTGACCAGATGACAGAGGCATTGGTATCAATTTTTAGTAAAAACACATCATAATTTCCTGCACTATAACTGGTCGTATTACCAACAAGAATGAAATTCCCATCAATGGTAGGTTGAATGTTTTGGCAACGCTCTGCTCCTGTTCCGCCAATGGTTTTTGTCCAAAGTGTATCGCCATATATATTTGTTTTTATGAGATAAATATCTTCCTGTCCCGAACCGAAACTATTTGTATATCCGGCAATAATAAATCCATTGCTGTTGGTTTCACAAACAGAAAGGGCACTCTGGCCAGCAAATCCTCCATAAGATTTATCCCATATTTTAATCCCATTGCTATCAGTTTTTAATGCATACAATCTAATGTCAGTACCATTATCTGATTGCCCCACCATAATGTATCCATGATCATTGGTTTGCTTTCCATAATAACATGCAAGAATATCTGGATTACCATAAATTTTTGTCCATAAAGTATCGCCATTACTGTTTGTTTTTACAAGGTAAATGTGATTGGTGCTACCATCAAAACTTTTTGCTGAGCCAAAAATCACAAATCCACCATCAGCCGTTTGCATACAATTACCAAAATTATCGATGCCAGTTCCGCCATAAGTTTTTGTAAAAACTGTGTCACCGTTATTATCAGTACTTATTAAATATAAATCCACACTTCCGGCTCCAATGCTTTGCGTAGTACCCCCTGAAATATAACCCCCGTCATTAGTTTGTTGAATAACATATCCCATTTCGCTGTTAATTCCACCAATCGTTTTTTGAAATGTTATTTGGGCAGAACAGAAACTACAAGAGCATAAAATCAAATTGATAATAGTTTTCAACTTTGTATTCATTAATATTTTATGCATGGCAATTATATCAATTCAAATATAACCCTGTATTTTAATACTCAATTCAAACTCCTTGCATCAGGCTTTACTTTGTCTAATACAAACGGATCAACATAATTGCCTATTGCTTCCTTGATTATTAAATCTACTTTTTGAACTTCAGGAACTAATTCAAAACCCGGAATGGTTCCTCTGGTGAAAAAGAATTTTCCAAACAACCACGGCCATATTGGATTCGTGTTTCCGAATAAAATAAATCCGCTTCCGTCTTTCTCTTCTGAAAAATCCAATTGCTCAATGTCTTTTAACGGTAGTGTTTGAAAAACAGATTGATTTTTTTTGGAGAGCATCAGTATTCTTTTATCAGTTACACAGTACCAGATTTTTTTTCTTCTGGCCGAATCAATAAAGAACCGGAGGATACCGATGTAAAAACCTGCCAGCAAAATACTTATTGAAATCGGCAAAAAGAAAAACTGCTGATAATAAAATACTGTGAAATTGAAAAACAATCCGAAGCCAATGGCAATGATGCTGATTGGCACCAGTATCATATCTACATCGCGCAAAAATATTTTTTGTCTTGGAGCACCACTCCAAAGAATATTTTCATTCCCTTTCAGTTTCGAATTAAACAATTGACTTACCGCTGAATTATTCACGATACAAATGTGAAAAATCAAATTCTATTCTTTCTAAAAATAATTCTTTTTGCAAATGGTTAAGTATCAACTTGCTTCAATCTTTCCTATTATTTTCGCGGTCTAATGGAAGAAAAAATTCTGATTCTTGATTTCGGTTCACAGTATACGCAATTGATAGCCCGAAGAATTCGCGAGTTAAATATTTACTGTGAAATTTATCCATATCACCATCCGGTTGAAATTGATGATAGTGTAAAAGGCATCATATTAAGTGGTAGCCCATGTTCGGTACATGATAAAGATTTTCCGTCAGTAAATCTTTCAGAGTTACTTGGAAAAAAACCAGTGCTTGGCATTTGCTATGGCGCCCAGCTAATTGCCGAACTTGGTGGCGGACAAGTTGTGAAAAGCAATAAGCGCGAATATGGTCGTGCGCATTTAAATCATTTACAGGATGATGATGTATTGTTAAAAGATGTTGAGCACGGATCTCAGGTTTGGATGAGTCATGCCGATACAATTGCAAAAATCCCGGCTCATTTCGAGTTGATTGCTAATACTGAAAGTATTCCTGTGGCAGCCTTCAGAAACAATGATGGTACTTATGCTTACCCGGTTTACGGTATTCAGTTTCATCCCGAAGTTACGCATACTGTAGAAGGGAAAAAGATTCTCCAAAATTTTTGTGTTAGCATTTGTGGTTGCAATCAGTCGTGGACACCTGCTTCATTCGTTCATTCAACAGTTGAACAGATTAAAAATAAAGTTGGAAACGATGAGGTAATACTTGCATTATCAGGAGGAGTTGATAGTACTGTTGCGGCAGGATTAATTCACAATGCTATTGGAAAAAACCTTCACTGCATTTTTGTGAACAATGGATTGTTACGCAAAAATGAATTTGAAAAAGTATTGAAAGCCTATGAAGGAATGGGGCTGAACATAAAAGGTGTTGATGCATCAGAACGATTTTTACGCGAGTTGAAAGATGTGGTTGACCCTGAAACCAAACGAAAAATTATTGGCCGGTTATTTATTGAAGTATTTGATGAAGAAGCTCATTTGCTAAAAGCACGACCTGATATTGGCTTAAAAATAAAATGGCTGGCTCAGGGAACAATTTATCCTGATGTTATTGAATCGGTTTCGGTTCATGGTCCATCGGTTACCATTAAATCGCATCACAATGTTGGCGGACTACCGGCTGAAATGAATATGCAGGTACTTGAACCATTGCGCTTGTTATTTAAAGATGAGGTGCGAAGAGTTGGTCGTGAATTAAAATTACCTGATGAAATAATAAAAAGGCATCCATTTCCGGGGCCAGGATTAGCAATCAGAATTATCAGTGATATAACTGCAGAAAAGGTTCGAATACTTCAGGAAGCTGATAATATTTTTATCGAAATGCTTAAGAAAGAAAACCTATATGATAAAGTGTGGCAGGCCGGAGTTATTTTGTTGCCTGTGCAATCAGTTGGAGTAATGGGTGATGAACGGACTTATGAGAATGTAATTGCTCTTCGTGCTGTTGAATCAACGGATGGAATGACAGCAGATTGGTGCCATCTTCCTTACGAATTTCTTGCAAAAGTGAGCAACGATATTATAAATAGTGTGAAAGGAATTAACAGAGTGGTTTATGATATTTCAAGTAAACCTCCGGCAACAATTGAATGGGAGTAATAAATTCAATATTATAGTTGAAATGAATAAACTGTTTTATCTGCTTTGTATTTTTTCTGCACTCGGGTGTTCAACAACTTCCAAAACAGCTCATGTTTGGCCAAATGATAATCAGTTTATAATATCAGATACATTAGAAAAGAATATTCCGGAAGAGAAAAAAACAGATCAAAAGCCTGATGATAAAAAATCACTGCATGTTGCTCTTATGCTTCCGTTTTATGCTAATGAAATTGAATATGATTCACTTGGAATAGATATAGTTTCAAACACAGAAAAATCAAATTTAGCTATACAATACCTTCATGGAGTTCAGATGGCTTTAGATTCTTTAGACCGAGCCGGTATAAAATTAGAAGTGAATATTTTCGATACACAAAAGGATACTAATCGGGTTATTAATTTTATGAATTCATCATTTATAAAAAATGCTGATGTTATAATTGGTCCGGTTAGTAATACAGAATTGATAGTTGCAGGAAAGCAAATAGATACAAAACATCAGGTCATCTTCTCTCCTCTTTCTTCTTCGCAAAATCTTGCATCCGCTAATCCGGGATTTGTATTGGCAAATGCCGGTTTAAAAACACACTGCGAACAGTTAGCGAAATTTATTAATACAAAGTATCCGAACAAAAAAATAATTATTCTTTATCGTCGCAATGAAGGTGAAAATCAATACGCCACTTACTTTAAATCTGTTTTAAAATCAAAACCGATTGAACTTACTGAAAAAAGTGACAGCAGTTTTTACCACACAGATGATTTTTTTACCACAATTGATAATAACATTGTAATAATCCCGAGTTTTGATGAAGAATTTGTTAATGTGATTTCAAAAAAATTATTTGAATTAACCGAAAATTATAAAATCACATTATTCGGAATGCCTACCTGGACTGAAATGGAAACTTTAAGATTTGATTATCTGCAGAAATTAAATACGCACATTACAAGCTCTTTTTTTGCCGACGATTCATTAAAAACAAATATTGCTTTTCGGAATAATTACAAAAGCAATTTTTCATCAAGGCCAAATGAATACAGTTATCAGGGTTATAATTTGGTATTATTAATAGGAACTCTATGGAAACAATATGGTGATAATTGGTACAATCACCTTCAACAACCTTTGGTAGGATTAGGCATTAATTATAATTTTCAATCTGTAATATTGAATACTCAAACAACAATTGATTTTATAGAAAACAAACATGTTTATATACTTTCATTTAAAGACAATAAATTATTCAGGGAAAAATAAAATTTAAATAAATCTCAATGAAGAAAATATTTCTGATTTTTTCAATCTGCTTTTTTGCAGAACTTTCATATTCTCAAAACATTAATCTGACCTTACAAAGTCAATTGGATTTTACAAATGCCTATTCGAGTTTGTTCGGATATGTAGATGATTTTGGAAATGAATATGCACTACTTGGCACCTGGCAGGGTGTTTCAGTTATAAATGTTACTGACCCTGCAAATCCTGTAATTGTCGCTAATGTTCCTTCAGCTCAACCCGCATCAGGAGCAATAGTTTGGCGCGAAATAAAAACATTTGACCATCACGCATATGTTACAAATGAACAGGATAGTGCATTACTTATAATTGATTTAACAAATCTGCCTAACAACAACATTTCTTACCATCATTTCTTCAGTAATAATTTAAGAAAAGCACATACCTGCTGGGTAGATGAAAATGGAATTTTATATCTGTTTGGCTTTAATACTTATTCAGGATTGGCGCAGGCACAAAGAGGCGCAATGATGTTTGATTTAAACATTGACCCCGATAACCCGCAATACATTGCTCAATATAATGGTGCTTACATTCATGATGGAATTGTAAGAGGTGATACTCTTTGGGCTAGTGAAGTATATCAAGGAAAACTGGTAATACTTGATGTTACAGATAAAACAAATTTTCAAGTATTAGGTCAGGTAACAACTCCTTTGGCATTTACTCATAACTCATGGCCTACTTCTGATAATCATTATTCATTTACAACTGATGAATTATCTAATTCCTCTCTCACATCTTATGATGTTTCTGATTTAGGAAATATAACAAAACTTGATGAGGCTCAATCAAATCCTGGAAGCAATTCAGTAATACATAATGTCCATTTATATAATAATGATTTTGCAGTTGCCAGTTATTATCGTGATGGTGTTACAATTTTTGATGTATCAGATCCAACAAACATGATAAAAGTTGGTAGTTATGATACATCACCTTTAAGTGGATTTGGTTACGATGGAGATTGGGGAGTATATCCCTACCTGCCTTCTAAAAACATAATAGTATCGGATATGCAGGGTGGGTTATTTGTATTTGGTGTTAATTACCAAAAGGCCTGCAGAATAAAAGGTGTAGTAACAGATACTTTTACAAATGCTTTATTAAATGGCGTTCAGGTTGAACTGCTTCAACCTTCAATTATTGATTCTACCAATTACCTTGGAATTTATAACACCGGAGTTTTAAATGAAGGACTTTTTGATATTCAATTTTCAAAACCAGGATATTTTACAAAAACAATTTTTAATGTTCAATTAGACAGTGCTCAAACTGTAATGCTTGATGTACAATTAGTACCTGATGTACCATTTGATATTTCTATGACTGTTGTTGATTCTGCTACCGGGCAGCCAATTCCGAATGCTAATGTTTTTATCACTGATAATGTTCAATATAATTTCTCATTCATTGCAGATGCTTCAGGTATAGTATCAATAACTCAAATTTATACAGCAAATTATTCAATTTATGCCGGTGAGTGGAGTCATGTAACAAGACAGATTGTTTCTCAACAATTAAATCCAACTACTACAGGACTTACAATTGAATTACCAAAAGGATATTATGATGATTACTTTTTTGACTTCGGTTGGACTGCCAGTGGAAATGCTTCAACTGGCGAATGGGTACGAGGTGTTCCCGTTTTAACAACTAATGGAAATTCAGAGTGCAATCCAGGCATTGATGTATTAAACGATTATGGTTCAGAGTGCTTTATTACCGGAAATGGAGGTGGTGCAGCAAGTGACGATGATGTAGATGGTGGTGCAGCAATTTTTACATCCCCTGTTTTTGATTTGCAGTCAAGTTTCGATCCCAGAATTAATTATTATAGTTGGTTTTATAATGGCGGTGGAACCAGTGCGATTAATGATTCACTAAAAATTTTTATCAGCAATGGTGATTCTACCAAATTAGTTGAATTTACATTTTCCGATACAACACAAATGAGTCAATGGCTATTTCACGATTTCAGAATAAAAGATTTTGTGGAACCATCTTCTAATATGCAGTTAATTGTCAGAACAGCGGACCTTAATACGAGTGGTCATCTGTTAGAAGGAGGTATCGATCTATTTAAAGTAATTGACACAGCAAAATTCAACTCAGTTAGTTATTTAGACGAGACAAACTTTGGAGTTAAACTTTATCCCAATCCTACCAATGGCATCTTTATAATTCAAAGTATTCTTTTAAACTCAGACGCTAAAGTTGAAATTACAGAGTTAACCGGTCGAATAATATTGAGCGATAAAATTCATAACCAGTTAAATGAATTGACAATTGATGCTTCAGGATTTTCTAAAGGAATCTACTTGATTCGAATTTTCTCAAACGATCATATTTCCACTGAAAAATTAATTATTCAGTAACTAAGATTTTCAATTATTGAATATGGTGTTTCTTGTTTAATGAAAACAAAGCAGGTGTCCACTCTATTTTTTTTGCAAATGACTTTTGCCGAACTGAACAATTCGTTTTCAAGCAGATAATGCATGATTCAGCTGGAATACAAGGATCAGCATGAATAAATATTTCAAGCTCCTGAGGATAATTTTTTCTTAGCATTATTTCAATGCCATTTACAAGAGAATGAGTTTCTGTTAAACTGTAGAAATATGGAAATGTAACATGGCAATCTATGTGAATATCTGATCCGTATTTAACAATCCTCATATTATGTACATCAATCCAATCATCAGTTCGGTTATTTACAAATTGCTCGGTTACAGTTTTCATTAAATCACTATCAGCTTCATCCATTAAAGCTGCTATAGAAGGACGAATAATTCTATATCCGCTGCGTAACATTATCAATCCAAGTATTACTGAAAAAATGGTGTCTATTTCTGGCATTCCGGTAATCACTACTATTATTATTCCAGCCACACCAACAAGTGTTGTCAAATTATCGCTTAACAAGTGTTTGCCTTCGGCAACTAAAAGCAATGAATTTGTTTTCGTTCCCTCCTTAACTAAGATTTTTCCTAAAATAAAATTTACTAGTGCAGTGCCCGAAATAATTATCAAACCAATATCCATAGCTTGAATAGTCTGTTCGAAAAAAAAATTGTGACAGGCTTTGATAAAAATAAATAGCCCCGCCAAAAAAATTAATATTCCTTCAGTTACGCTCGCAAGAAATTCAATTTTCCCATGGCCATATGGGTGGTTTTCGTCTTTAGGCTGCGATGAAAGATGAATACTGAATGCAGCAAAAGCGCTCGCTACAACATTAATGATACTTTCCATCGCATCAGATAAAATAATATTTGAGTGCGTTAAAAAGTAAGAGAAAAATTTGGCAGCAAGTAAAACAATACTTGCTGCCAGTGATAATTGAATTAATTTTTTTTTGCCCTGAATTAAATTCATGTGGCAATTATACTATTAGCTTTTCATGATTTTACGATAAGCTACTCCTTTATCAGTCGTTATCTTCAACCAATATTCACCATTGGGTAAATCAGTCATTCTAAATTGAATTGAATTTGAATTTTCCATTTTAAAATCAGCTATTTCCTGACCTAACAAATTATAAATAGTAATTTTTGCGTTTACCTGTTTGCTGGCATCAATAGATAACCAATTATGCGTTGGATTCGGATATATCAACCAACTGTTTACCTCATCAATCACGGCAATTCCAACATTTGAAGAAACAGTTGTTGTAACAACTTTAACACATCCGCTTGCATCAGTAATTGTTACAGAATAACTTCCGGCTGCTAAGCCAGATATATCCTGTGTATTATCACCAGTAGACCATGCATATGAATATGGCTGAGTTCCACCTTGCGGAGAAAGATTAATTGAACCATTATTCGATCCATTGTCCGGAGTTGAAACAACATTTCCTATTAAGGCCGGAGGCTGGGTAATTGTCACCTGAACTGAAGCAATGCATCCTAAGCCATCAGTTACAGTCACCGTATATCCTCCGCTTGCTAAATTACTGATACTTGAAGTTGTGGCTCCGTTTGACCAGATGAATGTAAAAGGAGCTGTACCTCCGGTAACAGAGGCAGTAGCATATCCATTATTCTGAGCAAAGCATATGATATTATCTCCGGTTGCAGAAATTCCCAAAGAAGGACCCACTGTGATGTAATTTAGCTGTATCACCGAATCTGAACCCAAAGCGTTTGAAACAACTAATTTAACCTGATAAGTACCTGAGGTATTATATACTACGGTAGCTGTATTTGATGAAGAAGTAGCTGGAGCTCCTCCCTGAAAATTCCAGGAATAATTATTTGCAAAAACACTTGTACTGGTATATTGAACAATTAATGGCGCGCATCCTCCTGTAACATTTGAAATGAAAGAAGCCGTTGGAGCTGAAAGTGAAGCAGTATATAAATCGCATTCCCATATACCACGACCATAAGTTGCAGCCCTGATTTTACTCGACCCGTAATGAATCTCTAATTCATTAACAATAACATTTGGCAGTCCGTCAGTATAAGGTATCCATGAACCGGTATTATCATCTCGATAAAAAACACCTATATCAGTTCCACAATAAAGAGATTTAGAAGTACTTCCGTTAACATACACTATTGTATTGGCAGGTACATTAGGTAATCCAGTAGATATATTGCTCCATGTTTGACCAGCATTACTGCTATACATAACTTTATTTGCTGCAGAATATCCTGATAAACTCACCCAAACTTTACTTGGATCGGTATTACTTACTGCTATATAGGTTATTGAACCGGAGGTTACCGGAATTCCAGAAGTACGGTCAGTGAATGCAGTTCCACCATTAGTAGAAGCATAAAAACGATCCTTCTTAGCACAATAAATATAACTTGTATTTGAAGTGGCAACTGCAATAGCTTTTATTTTTCCACTTCCAGCAGAAACCGTTCCCAATGCAGTCCACGAAGTTCCACTGTTGGTTGATTTATACACCTTGGTTTTACCCACATAAAGAGTTGATGAATTTACAGGATCCTGAATGTAAGGAGTTACCCAATCTCCATCTTCGTCTTTAGTTCCGGCCGTTCCACCTGAACCAACTATTGGATTATTTCCAAATGAATTTCCACCATTTGTTGATTTATAAATTTCGCCATAATAAAGTTCTCCATACATAGTTTGAGAACTCGCCCATGAAATAATTGTTTCCATTCCATCTCCTCCTAAGACTTCTTCCCATGCACCTGAACTATATCGATTCGTTCCATTATCTTGCCAACCAGACATAATAATATTTGCATTTGTAGCAGCGCAAGACAATCTATATGGTTGAGCAATTTGCAAACCATCGCTTAAATCCGTAAATGAACTTCCGCTGTTGGTCGTTTTAAAAACCCCTCCGTCGCAACCAACAAAACAATTACTGGTTCCGGGAGCAAAAATAACTTCATGCACATCAGGATGGATTTTAGCATTGAAACCATAACCTGCTCCATGTATTGTCCAAGAAGATCCACCGTTTGTAGATTTATAAGTGTTGATACCTCCAACTACAACTGAATTTGCATCTAAAGGAGATGCATCAATTGCCAAATCATACCATCCTTGTCCGCCACCGCCACCACCGCTGGTCGAAAATCCAAGTATATCATAAGTACTATTCATCAATGTAAAACTTGTTCCTGAATTTGTTGATTGATAAAATCCTTCCAATCCATAATCAGTTGTATTGGCGGTAACTGCATATACAATGTTTGAATTGTTTGCAGAAACTGCTATAGCCATTCTATCGACTGAAGATGAAAAAACGGATGTTACCTGATTAAATGAAAGGCCACCATTTGTACTCTTATAAAACTTATTAGAACAGGCATAAACTGTATTTGGATCACCTGGTTTAAACTGTGCATCCTTAAAATTTCCCGTCGCAACAACATGTGTCCAGTTAGTTCCTGAATTAGTAGATCGGTAAATTCCATCACTAGTTGTTGCAATTAAAATCGTGGGGTCATTAGGGTTTATAAGAATTCGGTTTACAGTTTCGCCTGCACTAACCAGAAAGGATAATCCTGTAGTATTCCATGTAATTCCTCCATCTGTTGTCTTTAAAACTCCAATAGAATATGTATCGCCGGCATCTACATCTCCAGTAGCAAGATACATTATATTTGTATTAACAGGATCTATTG
Source organism: Chitinophagaceae bacterium (assembly GCA_947469485.1). Lineage (GTDB taxonomy): Bacteria > Bacteroidota > Bacteroidia > Chitinophagales > UBA10324 > UBA10324. The sequence continues at coordinate 30,489 of CANIPU010000009.1, forward strand.
CAATATCAGAACATCCAATAACTGCTAAATCATCGGTATTCGTAGACCATGTGCTTCCTCCATCAGTTGATTTCCATAATCCACCGGAAGGCGCTCCGGCAAAAATTGTATTGTTATTTCCAGGTAAAAACCGAACAAAATTTATTCTTCCAGCTCCTCCATCAGTCGGAATTTGAGTTGTGGGACCAACTAAGGACCATGTTGAAGATCTTGATTGATTTAAAAAGGGTTTAACCTTTGTTAAATATTCGGTATAAGCAATAGAAGGATTAAACCTTTCACCTGTAGATGAAACACGAGGTTCCATAAACCACTCCCATCGTTTGAACTGTTCGAATCCTGGTACTTCAAACTGACTTTCTCTTTCTTTCTTTTTTAAAATACCATATTCTTCTTTTAATTCTTTGCCATTTTGATTCACATAATCAATATAATACTGATTGAATGCATTCTGAACATCAAAAAAGTTCGAATTAGGATCTTTCATCAAATCAATCCAATTTGTTTGGCCAAAAGAATTGTTAATTGAAAAACTTAAGCACACCAGTAATACTGTAAATAGTTTGCAGAACTTATTCATTTATAAAAATTTGATTTTAAGGTTTCAAATGTATCTTAAAAATATAAAGTTGATACTATTTGTTCATAACAGATATACCTGTTTTATTACCAATGCAAATCAGCATTTAATACACAATAAATATATTCCTGCTTTATCAATTTCAAAAAACAACAAAGAATATTGCTCAGCAGAAATTAAAGCTATTAACATTCTAAGAACTAATCTAAAATTATTCTATCCAACCAGATAAAATAAAAATCAACTCTGTTTTATAAATGTTCAAATTCCATAAATCTCAATAAACAGAATAATTCTATTTCTTCCAACAGACATAAACGAGTGCGGGCGGAACATTAATAGGAGCAAATTTCACATCTACCCTATCAAACATACGCTTGAACCGGCCGAGTGTTGATGGGGAATATTGAAACTGAATCATTGCCTTTCCGGTTTTAAGAATTGAATATGAACCAGCAAGTATTCGAGTAACAGTATTGTTTGGAATAATGGCGAGAGGTAGTGAGGACACCACATAATCGGGAGATCCAAGGTGATGCTCAGCCAACACCTGAGAAGCTTTTTCGGCTGGACAATTGAAAACAGTTAATCGCTTGTCGTCGATTTTATTCAGGCCCTCCATAAAGTTGTTATTTATTTCGAACACTATGAGTTTTGAATCGGGTTGCATTTTTTTAAGCAAAGCACGGGTGATATTGCCAGTGCCAGGACCATATTCAATTATGAGTTTCGCATGAGTGAAATCAATAGGTTTAATCATTTGATGAATAAGGTACTTAGAACTTGGCCACACGGCTCCAACTTGTTTGTTATCTAAAAACTGACCAAAAAACTGAAAGTGCTTCACTTTATGATTATCGTTTATGAATTTAAATTGGCTGATATTAAACGGATGAATTCGGTGCGCGTAGTATTTTCTTCAAACACGCCTTTGAATGCACTCGTGGTTGCAACACTGTTTTGTTTTTGTACACCTCGCATCATCATACATAAGTGTTTAGCTTCTATAACTACAGCAACCCCTAATGGCTTTAATGTGCCATCAATGCAATTGAGAATTTCGTGAGTAAGCCGTTCCTGTACTTGCAATCTTCTTGAATAAGCATCTACAATTCTCCCGATTTTGCTCAAACCAACAATGTAGCCATTTGGAATGTATGCAACATGTGCCCGACCAAAGAAAGGTAACAGATGGTGTTCACACATACTGTAAACCTCAATATCTTTTACGATTACCATTTCGCTGTAATCTTCTTTGAATAAAGCTGATCGCAATATTTCTTCAGGATTCAACTGATTTCCATGAGTGAGAAACTGCAGTGCTTTGGCTGCTCTTAAAGGTGTTTTTAATAATCCTTCACGATTAACATCTTCTCCAACTTCCGTTAGTATAGATGAATAACTTTCAGTTAGGTGTTCGGTGGTTTGAGGATCGAACAATTCGTTTTTGCTGTAACGGCTGATTTTCTTTTTTTGCATAAATGAATTTGCGAAGTAAGTCAATTTTATTCACCAAAATACTCGGTGTAAATATTATCAGTTTCCCTGAGTTTTATGCAGTGGAGTTTGCATTCAGTAATGTGAGGTTCAAGTAGCTTCCAAATTTCAATTGAAAGGTTTTCGGTAGTTGGGAATTTATCAGTCAGTTCAGGCACATCAAGGTTCAGATTTTTGTGGTCGAGTTTATCTAACACTTGCGTTTTAATAATGGCACTTAATTCTTTTACATTCATGATAAAACCAGTATCAGGATTCGGATTTCCTTTTACTGTTACAAATAAATCATAATTATGACCATGCCAGTTTTGGTTGGCGCACTTTCCAAAGACTTCTCTGTTTTTTTCTTCACTCCAGTTTTTATTGATAACCTGATGAGCTGCATTAAAATGTTCCTTTCGTGTTAAGTAAACCACAATTTTTTTTTGCGAAGATAATTATGTCTGTTCAATAGTGAATTGAAAGAATACTATTAAAGACTTTAGATTTGAGGCATGAATATTTTGTTGGTTGCCGCTACAAAGGAGGAGTTAATTCCGTTTACAGATAGATATAATATTTCTGTTGAAGGAAACATTTCCACTTCTAAAATTTCAGACCACTCTATTACTATTTTAATTACAGGAGTTGGCATGGTAGCAACCACTTTCACCCTGACAAAATTACTTTCAAAAAATATTGAATTTGATCTGGCAATTAATGCAGGAATTGCCGGCGCTTTTTTTCCTGATATAAAAATCGGCGAAGTTGTGAATGTGAATGAAGAATGTTTCGGTGATATTGGAGCTGAGGATGGCGATGAATTTATTTCAACTTTCGACTTAGGATTTGTGCAACAAGATGAGTTTCCGTTTACTCATGGAAAATTAATAGGTGAATATATTTTTGAAAATGAGTTAAGAGATGTATCGGGTATTACTGTAAATACTTCACACGGAAATAATTCGAGCATTGAAAAAGTGAAAACCAAATTCAATTCATCAATTGAAAGTATGGAAGGCGCAGCCTTTGCTTATTGTTGCTTGCAATTTGAAATTTCCTGGATTGAAATTCGGGGCATTTCAAATTTTATCGAACGCAGAGATAAAAGCAAGTGGAATATTCAATTGGCAATTAATAATCTTAACGATTGGTTAATAAATTTTATTAAAGCTCAATGACAAAAGTAAAAATTGGCTTAAGTCCATGCCCAAACGACACTTTTATTTTTTATGCGCTTTTGCACAACAAAGTAGATTGTGAAGGGTATGAATTTGAACCGGTGTTTGAAGATGTTGAATCGTTAAACGAAAAGGCATTTCAAATTGAATTACCAATTACAAAACTTTCATTTCATGCATGGTTGTATTTGCAGGATAAATATTCATTACTTGATTCAGGTGCTGCTTTAGGAAATGCTTGCGGTCCATTATTAATTTCAAAAGAACTATTGAGTAATGAAGATTTAAAAACTTCAACTGTAGCAATTCCAGGTAAGTACACAACTGCTCATTTATTACTGAAATTATTTTACCCTTACATAACAAACAAAAAAGAAATTATATTCTCTGAAATTGAAAATGCATTATTAAAGGAAGAAGTATCTGCCGGTGTAATTATTCATGAAAACCGTTTTACTTATCTGTCTAAAGGATTAAAAAAAATATGTGATTTAGGAGAGCGATGGGAAAATGAAACTCACTCACCTATTCCTTTAGGTGGAATTTTTACCAGAGTCACGGAGGGAACTGATTATCATTTGGCAATAAACAGAATTATCAAACGAAGCATTGAATATGCTTGGGACAACATGGATGAAGCTATCCAATTCGTTAAATTACATTCTCAGGAAATGAGTGAAGAAGTAATGAAGAAGCATATTTATCTATATGTAAATAACTATACTGATTCGTTAGGAGATGATGGAAATAAAGCAATTGAAGTTCTTAAAAATAAGTTTAATACAGTTTTAAGTTAAACAAACAACGCAATAATTCATTCAAGTAAATTTTTGCCGTTTTGCTATTATATAAACAAAAACATAAGATAAAATTATTACGGTAAACGCTGATACAGGCATAAGTATCGCAGCTACTAAAGGAGATAATACTCCCTTCACTGCAAATGAAATCCCTACAACATTATATATAAGTGATATAACAAATATCACCTTGATAATCTTTAAGCCTGATCTTGTAAAACGCAAAATTTCCGGTAAACGCTCTACAATTTTTCCGTCCATAATAACATCAGATGCCGGTGTAAAATGTGTAATTTTATCTGTTATTGAAATTCCTGCATCAGCTTGTTGCAAAGCTCCTGCATCGTTCAGCCCATCACCAGCCATCACAACTTTTTTACCTTTCTTTTGTAAATATTCAATGAACTTAAGCTTATCAGCAGGAGATTGATTGAATTTCATTTCATCTTGACTATAAAATTCAGACAAGAATTTTTTGTCGGCATCATTATCACCTGATAACAAGAATAAAGAAAATCTGTTTCTTAATCTGTTCATTAATTCGCTAAGACCTTTCCTATATAATTGTTTAAAAGAAAAGTATCCATGAACTTCGTTTTCAATTTTAACGAAAACTGTTTGATTGTTAATGAGAATTCTCTTTTCAGCTCCGACAAAAGCCGCAGAACCCAACATGACTTTCTTTCCTTCTACAATTCCAGTAATTCCGTTTCCAGGTGTTTCAACAAAGTCGCGCACTTTTTTAACACCAAAATTTTTCAGACTTTCATACATTGTTCTGCTAAGGGGATGTGAAGATTGATATGTCAGAGATGCAATGATTGATTTCTGATCTGTTGTTAATTCATCTCCAACAAAATTCAAATCTGATTCATCCTGCAATGAAAGTGTTCCTGTTTTATCAAATACAATTGAATCGCATTTTGCCAGAGTTTCTATTACAGCACTATTTTTTACATAGAAACCTGTACGACCAAGAAAACGAACTACATGACCCATTGTAAACGGAACGGTAATAGCCAAAGCACATGGACAAGCAATAATTAAAACTGCAGTTAAAGCCTGAATTGCTGTTTTTATATTTTGAGGATACCAGTAAACAAAGGATGTAACTGCAATTAATATTATAACTATTGTAAAGTATTTAGAAATAGTATCTGCCAAACGCGAAATATTTTCACCTTTCTTTTTTGTGAATGCATCATTGTTCCAAAGTCTTGTGAGATAACTCTGTGAAACAGTTTGAGAAACTTCCAACTCTATTGCAGAGCCCTTTTGCCTCCCCCCTGCATAAATGGAATCACCTTTCTTTTTCAAAACAGGCAACGATTCTCCTGTAACAAAACTGTAGTCAATTGAAGCGTGCGGACTTAATAAAATTGCATCAGCAGGAATTACTTCTTCGCTATGAATAATAATTTTATCTGTAGGTTTTAGCTTGCTTACCGCAATCGAATTAGTACCTTCTTTACCTTTTAATTGAACTGCCAGCGGGAAGTATGACTTATAATCTCTTTCGAACGAAAGCGTTTCATAGGTTTTATTCTGAAAAAATCTGCCGAGCAATAAAAAGAAAATTAAACCACACATTGAATCAAAATATCCTGCACCTGTGTGTGTAATGATTTCAAAACTACTACGAGAAAGCATTGCTAATATTCCCAATGCAATAGGTAAATCAATATTGAAATACTTTTCGCGCAAACCTTTATAGGCATTTACAAAATAATCCTGCGCTCCATAAACTACAACAGGTATAGCGAGAATCAGATTCAGGTAACCGAATAAACTTTTCCAGACTGAAGACAAATCATTTTCACCTGCAAGATATTCCGGAAACGAAAGCAGCATAATATTTCCAAAAGCAAATCCTGTTAATCCAATCTGATAAATTAATCGTCTTGATGTAGTCCTTTTTCCCTTGTTTTCAAGAGCATCCATACTTAATTCAGGTTCATAACCCAATCGAACCATTAATTCAACTACTTCTCTCAAAGAAGTTTCTTGGTGTATGAAATTAATTGTGACTTCCTTTTTAAGAAAATTCACCTCACTTTTCATTACACCTTTATTAAGAGTATGCAACCGTTCCAATAAATAAATACAACTGCTGCAATGAATTCTGGGAATTGAAAACTGAACAACAGCATTTTTATTGTCCTTAAATCGATATAAATGACTGGCAACAGAGTTATCATCTAAAAATGCAAACCGCCCGTTAGAAGAAGCTTTAACTTTAACCCCGGATTTTTCATTTAGAGAATAATATGAACACAAATTATTTTCATCCAGTAATTCAAAAACAAGTTTACATCCCTCACAACAAAAATCCTTATCCTTCAAATGTATTGGGTCACCGAAACACTTATCTCCACAGTGATAGCAAATTTTTGCTTCTACTTTCTGAACGGGGATCATAAAAATACTTTCATCAAAAATCAAAATAAATTATTGCATGATACATGATTTTTATCAATCAAAACCATAAAAACAAGACTCATATTGCATTTTTAATTCTTATTGCCGATTAATTTATTGTTCAAACAGATTGTCTCTTAATTTTACCAATTAATTCTAATAATTTGATTAATACTCATACAGCTCAACCAAACCTGCAGCTTTCTGCCTCATTCAAAGAAAATCTGGAGAAATACGGATCAATGAAATCATTTAAGGAAGGCGATGTAATTCTTAACGAAAATTCATATATAAAATCAATTCCTTTTGTAAAGAAAGGGAGTATAAGAGTAATGCGAACAGATGATGAAGGAAGGGAGATTTTACTTTATTATATAAAAGCAGGAGAAAGCTGCATAATGTCATTTCTGGGCGGTATACATCAAGAAACAAGCAAGGTAAAAGCCATTGCTGAAGAAGATGTTGAGATCCAGTTTCTTCCGATAGAAAAACTGAATACCCTAATGAGGGAATCATCAGAATGGACCGACTATATATTCCGGCTTTATCATAAAAGATTTGAAGAATTGCTGGAAGTAGTGAATGCTATAGCGTTTAAAAAAATGGATGAGCGAATTTTGAATTTTCTGGAAGAAAAGAAAAAGATGAATGGTTCAAATGAAATTAATATCACCCATCAGCAATTATCCGAAGAACTGGGAACTGCCAGAGTAGTTGTTTCAAGGTTGTTGAAACAAATGGAGTTAAATGGAACAGTCAAATTGTTCCGGAATAAAATTTTGCTTGTGTAACATTTGTTGCCAACTATTGGTTTTCACTGATTGAAATTTGCAGTACAAAAAAAACAATCATTATGAAAACAAACATGGGAACCACAGATCGTATCTTGAGATTATTAGTTGCTGTAATCGTTGCAATTCTTTATGCTACAGATCAAATTACAGGAGCAACTGCCGTAATTCTTTTAATTCTTTCCGGAGTTTTTATTCTCACAAGTTTTATGAGTTTTTGTCCGTTGTATTTGCCTTTTGGAATAAGTACCAAAAAGAACACAGTTAAATAATTCAATTAGAATTTCATTTTAAAATTTACATTTTAATTCAAATGAACATAGAAAAAATAAACAATGCCTACATTGTAGATGTCAGAACTCCCGGAGAATTTTCAATGGGACATGTTACAGGATCAATTAATATTCCGCTTAATGAATTACCGGAAAGAATCGAAGAGCTGAAATCAATGAACGGAAAAATCATTTTATGTTGTGCCTCCGGAAACCGCAGCGGTCAGGCACATAGATACTTAATTCAAAATGGTTTTAACGAAGTTCATAATGGAGGTTCGTGGTTAGATGTAGAATATGAATTTATTAACTCAACAAATAATAATAATTAATGATAGCAACTATTAAAAGCCTGCTTGGTTTTGGCCCAAAAGCTGATTTTGAAAAACTCTTGAATGAAGGTGCGGTAATTTTAGATGTTCGCACTAAAGCCGAATATTCAGGTGGACATGTAAAAGGCTCGTTGAACATTCCGCTTAATAATCTCTCCGCGAGTTTATCGAAGTTAAAAAAGGATAAACCAATTATAACCTGTTGCGCATCAGGTATGAGAAGCGCATCTGCAAAAAGCATTTTAAAATCAGAAGGATTTAAAGAAGTTCACAATGGAGGAAGCTGGATGAACCTTCGGAAATTTTCTAAATGATTTTTATCAGAAGAATAGAATTTGCTGAGTTTAATATTTGCACCAAGTAATTGAAACAACTCAAAAAATAAATTTATGTTCATTAAACAACTCTACACTAATTGCCTTGCCGAAGCTGCTTATTATATTGAATCAAATGGCGAAGCTGCTGTAATTGACCCCATTCGTGAAACAGCCCCTTACATTCAGTTAGCTGAAGAGCGTGGTGCAAAAATCAAATACATTTTCGAAACACATTTTCATGCTGACTTTGTAAGCGGACATATTGATTTAGCAAAAAAGACCGGAGCAAAAATAATTTTCGGTCCCGGAGCCCAGGCGAAGTTTGAAATTTACAATGCTGCTGATAACGAAGTATTCCCATTGGGAAAAATTTCAATTCAAGCTATTCATACACCTGGTCACACACCTGAAAGCACGAGCTATCTGCTGCTCGATGAAAACGGAAACGAGCATGCACTCTTCAGTGGCGATGCACTTTTTGTTGGCGATGTGGGGCGCCCTGATTTACTGGATGGAGTTATCATTTCGAAAGAAGAGCAATCGAATACTTTGTACGACACACTTAACAATAAAATAAAAACACTGCCCGACCATGTTATTGTTTATCCTGGTCATGGGCCAGGTTCTATGTGTGGTAAAAGCATTGGAAAAGAAACTGAGAGTACAATTGGAAAAGAAAAGCTGACGAACTATGCTCTTCAACCCATGAGCCGCGAAGAGTTTATGCATGTAATTTTAGCTGACCAGATTCCGGCGCCTAAGTATTTTGTAAAGAATGCAATAATTAACAGGAACGGTTACGAAAATATTGATGAAGTAATGACGCGCAATGGTCGTGCTCTGAGTGTTGATGAAGTTAAAAAAGAAATTTCAGCAGGTGCCTTAGTTATTGATGCAAGAAAAGCAGATGATTTTGAAAAAGGTTTTATTAAAGGTGCTATTAACATTGGTATGGATGATTCCTTTGCTGTATGGGCTGGGACTTTAATTGATATCAATCAACGAATAATAATTGTTGCTGAGGCAGACAGGGAGAAGGAAGCCATTTTAAGGCTTGCAAGAGTGGGAATGGAAAATGTTGCCGGATTTTTAAATGGCGGAATTCAAAGTTGGTTAGCAGCTGGTGAACCGATTGAAAAAATTGAATCAATCAACGCTGACGAATTCGCTCATCAATACAAGGAAGGCAGGGGCATTACACTCGATGTGCGCCGTGTGGCTGAATTTAATGCTGGGCATTTGCACGAAGCCAACAACATTCCATTGCGCGATTTGGAAAACAGGTTAAATGAATTGAATGATAAGGCCGAATTTTTAATTCATTGCGCCGGGGGGTACCGTTCAATGATTGCAGCATCAATAATGAAGAAGCATGGCTTTAACAGGATAATAAATGTGCAAGGTGGGTTTAATAAAATTAAAGAAACCGGATTATCGCTTGAAAAATCAATTTTAGTTAGTTGATATTTAGTATTAGGAAATAAAAAAAGCCACTCTCGGATTGAGAGCGGCTTTTTTTATTTCCTGATTGAAGAAATTTTTCTAATGCATTCTATCCCCTCTTACTTCCAATCCTGCAATAATATTTTTTTCAATTTCCAAAAACTCATTCCAGCGCACTTTTACTTTTTCATCCGGAAAATATTTTTTTGCCAGTGAAATAAATAACCGGTAATGCCCTGCTTCCGATTCCATAAAGCCGCGATAGAAGGCGCGCATTGTTTCATCTTCCAAACCTTCGCTTAATAATTTAAACCGCTCGCAACTTCGAGCTTCAATTAACGCGCTAATTAAAAGCTTGTCGAGCATTCGTTCTTCGGGCGAAATGTTTTTTCGTTCGTTTTGAAAAAGCTGATTCACATATTCATCTTTCCTCTGTTTGCCTAATTTCAGATTTCTCTTTTTCAATTCAGCTAAAACCTGCCTGAAATGCCCCCACTCCTCAGTTACAATTGGTGCAAGTTCCTCAACCAATTCCACTCTCTCCGGATATGATTGAATTAAACTGATACATGTACTTGATGCCTTTTGTTCGCAATAGGCATGGTCAGTTAATACTTCTTCTAAACTTTTTTCAGCAAGGTTTACCCAGCGTGGGTCAGTCGGTAATTTCAGTCCAAGCATTTTATTTAATTAAAATTGAAAAAAATAAATTTGAAAATGTTAAAATGGATATCCGATTGCAATATTAAGAATGAGATTATTTTTTCGCCAAACGGAACTGGCAAAATCAATTTTATTCAAAATCCATCTTTCAGTTTCCGGAAGCTCCGGATTTCTTAAAGGCATTGACACATCACCTCTGAAAATAAAATAACTAAAATCCAATCGCAATCCTGCCCCTGCGCCAATCGCTATTTCTTTATAAAACCTGTTTACATCAATGTTAGCCCCTTCATTATCAGTATTTTTTTTCAGCATCCATATATTTCCTGCATCAGTAAAGAAAGCCCCCTTCAAAACACCAATTATATGAAACCGATATTCAAGATTTCCTTCCAGCTTTAAATCACCTGTTTGATTATAAAACCCATTACTACCACTTGATTCCGATGATCCGGGGCCAAGCGAACGAATACGCCATGCACGAATATCATTCGGTCCTCCAACAGAAAACTGACGGATGTACGGCAAAACAGAAGAATTGGCAAAGGGTAATCCAATCCCGGTAAAGAAATGGGCAACCAAATTTCTCTTTTTAGTAAAAAGCCAATAATATTTATAATCAAATTCTAACCTCAAAAAGTTGCTGTACGGAATATTAAATATTAGTGATTGCCCAGTTATTGTATCCTGATTAAATTTAAGTAAATGCATTCCATCATTTAACACCGAGAGTATTCCTCCGGCCAATTCAAAACCCGATCTCATCACAAAAAAGTTTTTCAGTTTTTCGTAATCCTGATTTGAATAGGTAAAAGTATAATTACATCCGGTTATGAGTTGATCTGAAAATGTTTGCTTCAATAAAAAATCTGAATTTAAACGGGCACGAAAAGAATCACTTTGAATAATAGGCCTAGTGTAAGTCAGGGATATTCCCGGTTGGTGCCTTTTTAACTCCTTTACCGGTTCCTTGAAATCATACCCAAAACTAAAATTCTGATTATACAATGAATAAACGCCGGTTTGAAATACTGCACTAGTAGTAAACGAAATATTTGTATGCTGTTCAGAATATCTTGAAACTTTTTTATGTAAGACAGGAAATAAAACCCGAGGAACAGAAAAATTTATGCTGCTGCTTGCATTAAATAATAAGCTATCAATTTTTGCAACCGGAATTTCAACTCCTCCAATAGCATTAAAGGTTAAACGGGTTGCATCCTTAATTAGGTTTCGATTCAAATAGGTAAGCGACAGTGAGTTGCCTAAATTATTTTCAATATTTGTTGCTTTAATTTCTGTAGAAATATTACTCGTTTTGTAAGGAGTCAGCCGGATGTTGCAATCCAATGAATCAATTCCCACCTGTTGATATTGAATATTAATAAACTTATAGGTCCCTAAATCAGAAATACGATTAATTGTAAAATCATTTTTTCTAAGAGAATACTTCTCCCCCGGATTAATAAATACAACTCGATACAATCGATTTGGATTCAATATGTTTTTTTCAGCTATAAAATCAATCTTATTATACTCAATTGTATCCATTTCTGAAACGGAATCAGCAATTATCGGGTTGTATGATTGATTGATAAATACATGTCTGATATTATAAAGTCGTTGAACATCAGAACTATCGTTCTCATCAATGTGAACACTTAAATTAACTTTATGATTTACAATTGGCGTATCAACAACATAATAAATTTCATTTCCGTTAAAGCGATACATACCCCAGTTCTGCATATCTTTTTTTATTCGTTTTCGTTCTTCCTCCATTTTTTCAAAGTCAAGCGGTGAACCAATTTTCAGCACAGAATTCTTGGCTGATTCCATCAATAACGCGGTAACAACTTTCTCTCCTTTTACATAATTAATAGTATCGATTGTATACAGAGTATCAGCTTTTACATTGTAGATAGCTGAAACCTTTCTCCCTTTAACTTTATAATGACTTGAAACAGTTGCATCAAGATAACCCTTAGTATGAAGATAATCCTCCATCAAGTTTGATGAATAATACATCATCATGGAATCAAATATCACAGGGGCTTCTCCCACATGTGTCTGAATCCAGTAACTTCTGCCTTTTAATTTTTTCGTTTGAAAAATATTATAAATCCACAGATTCAGTTTAAATACCCCAAGAGTAGTTTTGTTTGGTTTTTGCTTAGCAAATAATAAAAGTGAAGTTGAAAGTGAATTATTGTTTTCAATGTTCTTTTTAATCTTTTTCCAGTCAACTTTATCCTGTAAAACAATTTTATTACTCTTTAATAAAAATTTTCCTTTCGGAATATTCCGGGTGGAAATACATGAATTAAATGCAACAGAAATAATTGCAAGGAAAATGATACTTATACTTGTCCTGAAAATCTGCATGAATGTTTTCTAAACCGCTTGAAAAGTACATTAATTCACTTAGAGTTAAAAAATACCGCGAAGAACATAAATGTTTTGTTGCAGAAGGTGAAAAAATCGTAAGTGAAATTCTTCATTCAGAATTAATTGTAGACAAACTACTTTTTACTGATAAGTTGAAAGATAGAGGAATGATAATGGGCAAGGTTGCTCAGGAGCATCTTGTGGTTGTAGAAGAACATGAAATGAAAAGAGTTTCTGAACTACAAACCCCACCTGCTGTTTTAGCTCTTGTTCAAATACCTGAATACAAAATTGAAATCAATAAGTTGAATAAAGGGTTGCACCTTATATTAGATGGAATTCAGGATCCCGGAAATATGGGCACCATAATTCGAATTGCCGATTGGTTTGGTATTGAAAATATTTTTTGTTCAGAAAATTGTGTGGATGCATATAATCCTAAAGTTATACAATCCAGCATGGGTTCAATAGTTAGGGTTAAAGTATTTGAAAAAAATATAAATGATGTTTTAACTGAAAGTCCATTACCTAAAATTTTAACAGTAATGGAAAGTGATACTACAATTTACAATAACGATTTTTCAGAAAACGCAATGATTGTAATTGGTAGTGAGGGAAAAGGGGTTTCCGAAGAAGTTAAAAAACTTTGCACCCATTCCATTTCAATTCCAAAATTTGGTAAAGCAGAATCACTGAATGCTGCAGTAGCAACAGGAATCATTTGTGCTATACTCTCAGAAAAAAAATTCGGTGGTAAAAATCCAAACCACTGAACCGTTTCGTAGTTTATATGTTCTTAATAAAACAAACTATGAAAAAAACATTCAGCAAAATACTATTTGCCTTTTTAGGCCTTACTCAGGTTTCTTGCGCGCAAAAATCAGAAACAAATACAAAAGTTATGAATGAAAAAATAAAATTTGAATCAGATAAACAAAATCCTAACGAATCAATTGATACTGCAACTTTTGGTATGGGATGTTTTTGGTGCAGCGAAGCCATATTCCTTCAATTGAATGGAGTGGAATCTGTTACTTCCGGATATTCAGGAGGACAGGTATTAAATCCAACTTATAAAGAAGTTTGTGATGGAACGACCGGACATGCGGAGGTTGTACAGGTTGTTTATAAACCTTCAATTGTAAGCTTCGATGAATTACTTCATGCATTCTGGCTTGCACACGACCCAACAACATTGAATCGTCAGGGAGCTGATGTTGGAACACAGTATCGTTCTGTGGTTTTTTATCACAATGATTATCAGAAATCGTTAGCTGAAAAATATAAAAAGGAATTAAACGAATCGGGTGCATTTTCGGGAACAGTTGTTACAGAAATATCAGCATTTAAAAAATTTTATAAAGCGGAAGACTATCATCAGGATTATTATAACTTAAATGGCAGTGCCCCATATTGTCAAATAGTAATTGCACCAAAAGTTGAGAAATTCAAAAAAGTATTTGAAGGAAAACTAAAGCAGTAATAAGAATATATTCTTATAGAAGAAATAGAACATCTTCATAAAAAAAAGCCGCTTCTTATTCAGAAGCGGCTTTCACTATTAATTGTTTTTAATTTTTACCAGCGCTTTCTACCACTGCTGCTGTGATTACTTCCACTGCTCGTGCTGCTTCCGCTCCTGCCTTCACCACTTGTGTGACTATGACCGCTTCCGCTTCTTTCGCCATTGCGTGTTCCACCACCACTGCTTCTACTACCGGATGAATTACTTCTTCCTCTTCCCGAACCCGAACGAAATCCCGAGTTAGAATTTCTTCTTTGTGGTGATTGCTTCCGAACAAAATTCAAAGGCATATCATCAAACGATATTGCATACGGATGGTCAGTAACAACCGGAATCGGTTTGCCAATCAACTTGTTAATGTCTTTCAATTCTCCTAATTCTTCCGAATCGCAAAACGATAAAGCAACTCCGCTCAATCCTGCTCTTCCTGTTCTTCCAATACGGTGAACATATGTTTCAGCAACATTGGGCATATCAAAATTTATTACATGCGAGAGTTCATCCACATCAATTCCGCGAGCGGCAATGTCAGTAGCTACAAGCACTTTTATTTTTCCGGTTTTAAAATTCGTTAATGCACGCTGCCGGTTATTCTGCGATTTATTTCCATGAATGGCTTCAGCATGAATGTGCACCCTCACTAATTCCTTCACCACTTTATCAGCACCGTGCTTGGTGCGTGTAAATACCAATGCCGATTTTATTGTTTCATCTTTTAGTATATGAATAAGCAGATTCTTTTTCTGCTCCCGCTCCACATAATAAACTCCCTGCGAAATTGCTTCTACAGTGGTCGACTGCGGAGTCACTTCCACTTTTTCAGGATTCGATAAAATAGTATCAGCTAACTTTTGAATTTCAGGTGGCATCGTAGCCGAGAAAAACAAAGTCTGCCGTTTGTGTGGCAACTTCGCAATCACCCTTTTCACATCCTGCAAAAATCCCATGTCCAACATACGGTCAGCTTCATCCAACACAAAAAATTCTATGTGCTGCAGGTTCACATGCCGTTGCTGCATTAAATCCAATAAGCGACCGGGTGTTGCAATTAAAACATCAATACCATTTCGTAGTGCAATCACCTGTGAGTGTTGCGATACTCCGCCGAATATTACTAAGTTCCGGCTGTCAACAAATTTTCCGTAAGTCGAAAAACTTTCCTGTATCTGAATCGCCAGTTCCCGTGTTGGTGTCAACACAAGTGCCTTAATGTTGCGGTGCCCTTTATCGTTGTGCATGCCAATGTTCAGCAATTGTAAAATCGGAATGGCGAATGCGGCAGTTTTTCCTGTTCCTGTTTGTGCGCAACCCAGCAAATCTTTATGTTTTAATATAATCGGAATCGCTTGTTCCTGAATGGGGGTTGGTGTAGTGTATCCTGTTGTTTTTAAAGCCTTCAGAATCGGCTCAATTAAATGTAAGTTCTCGAATGACATAGTACTGTTAATGTAAATTAATTTGTTTTTAGTTTTAAAAATGATTTTAACCGTTTTTGATTGAATATAATATAGAGACGGCTCTTAATAAGATTTCAATCTGATGTGTTATCGATACAAATGTAGTCTATTAAAAACAAATGCCTTTTATAGCAACTAGTAACTACTTAATATATTATCTACTAAATAAAGATTGCTCCTTTAAAAGTTGTAATGAAATCCTAAACTAAATACTTTATGCAATCAGGAAATATCATTTTGTGACCAAACAGAATATTTTTTTGTCCAATTATTGAAAGGAAATTCCAATCCATAAGAAAATGCAAGCAAGCTTGTTTGAATTGAAATTCTATTTGTTCTGTATTCAAACTGTAAATCGGGTCCAGCTGAAATTACTTTTCTTAAAGTAAATTCATCTATATGTGGATTATGAAAGGACCTGAAATGTTCTCTTATCCAATAAAAATCAAGCGATGGTGCAAAATAAAATTGTTTAAATAATTTCATTTTATAATCAAGTCCTACTCTTATTTTAATATCCCCTTTGTTAAAACTATTAGGCAATTCATATTCAAAGCTGTACGAATGCCAGTAATCATCGTACTCATAGGGATATACTACTCCAATTGATAAAAATGTCTTTGGACAAATCTTTCGTTCATACTGCAATTCAAATTCGGGAAATATTGGATAGCCATTACCTAATTCCGAAATGAAATGCGGTGCACATGTAAACTCAATTCCTACTGGATTTTTCTTATGTATCGAATCAATTTTCGCTTTCTGTGCTTTTGCTGAAGGTGACATTATTGACAGAAGAAAAATAATTAGAGACAACTTTTTCATTACTATAAATCTAATTAGCAATTCTGTAAATGAATTAGTTTTTTCTACCATCTTTGAAGCACCTTCAATTCAAATTTATCAATGAATAAATTTTTCCTAATTACTCTCCTCTCCTTTACTGTTACACTTTCATTTGCTCAAAAATCTACTTCCAAAAAAACTGAAGCAAAAACTTTCTCTCTTGAGCAAGATAATTACAGTTTGCTCACACAAAGTTTGCGCTGGCGCTGCATTGGTCCCTTTCGCGGCGGAAGAAGTTTAGCTGTGTGCGGTGTGCGTGGCAACAATCAGATATATTATTTCGGAGCAGTGGGTGGCGGTGTTTGGAAAACTACCAATGGCGGAACTGATTGGAGTTGCATCAGCGATACTACTTTCAAGAGCAGCAGTGTTGGAGCAATAACAGTTGCACCAAGTGATGCGAATATTATTTATGTGGGAATGGGTGAAGCCGAGATCCGGAATAATATTTCCTTCGGTGATGGAATGTATAAATCAACCGATGCAGGCAAAACATGGAAGCACATCGGTCTCGAAAAATCGTATGCTATTCAAAACATCGTGGTGCATCCCAAGAATCCTGATTTGGTTTATTGTTCCGCAATGGGGGGAATTTTCGGAGCAAATCCTGAGCGCGGTTTGTATCGCAGTAAGGATGGAGGAAAAACATGGCAACTAATTCTCAGCAAGAACGACAGCACAGGTTGTGTGCAGATTGTAATGGACCCTGTAAACACTGATGTGTTGTATGCTTCGCTGTGGCAGGCGCGCCGTAGTGCTTACGACCTCGTCAGTGGTGGAAACGGCAGCGGACTTTATAAGAGTATTGACGGTGGTGACACATGGCAATCACTCTCTCAGAATCCAGGAATGCCGGTAGGCATGTTGGGAAAAATTATGCTAGCGGTTTCTCCTGTTGATAATGATTTGCTTTTTGCTTTAGTGGAAAATAAAAACGGCGGCTTGTTTAAAAGTTACGATGCCGGAAAAACATGGAGTAAGCTGCCTGATAATGCAAACCTCACACAGCGACCATGGTATTTCTCACAATTGTTTTGCGATGTAAAAGATCCGCGCACTTTGTATGTGCTTAATGTGCAGGCATGGAAAAGTGTGGATGGCGGAAACACCTGGAAAACCATTAACAACAATCACGGCGACAATCACGACTTCTGGCAAAACCCTGATGATGCTGATAACTTTATGATTGGTGATGATGGAGGCGGCGAAGTAACTTTTGATGGAGGTGCACATTTTACTGAACTTGATTTCCCTACAGCACAGATGTATCATGTAAATCTGTCCAATGATTTTCCGTACCATGTTTATGGCGACCAGCAAGACAACAGCAGCATCTGCATTGCATCGCGCACTCGTGGGTATAGTATTGATAAGGATGATTGGTTCTCAGTTGCAGGTGGTGAGAGTGGTTACATAGTTCCCGACCCTGATAACTGGAAGATTACTTATGGAGGTGGTTACGATGGTTATCTTGGAAAATATAATTATGAGAATAACCAGAATCAGGATATTTCTGTTTACCCCGAAAGCACCATTGGAGCTGGTTCAGTAAGTCGCATCAACCGCTTTCAGTGGACTTTCCCGATTTCGATTTCTCCATTCAACTCAAAAATAATTTATGTCGGCTCACAGTATGTCTATCGCAGTATGGATGCGGGAATGAGTTGGGTAAAAATTTCCGATGACTTAACACGGCATGATTCAACCCGCCTTCAACCGAGTGGTGGTCCTATCAATAAAGACAACACCGGCGCCGAAGTGTATGCTGATGTTTATGCCATTGCAGAATCCCCATTAACACAAGGAGTAATTTGGGTTGGAAGTGATGATGGTCTAATTCATGTTTCGATAGACAATGGAAAGAGTTGGGAGAATGTTACACCTCCCACTTCACTTCTTCCTGATTGGGCAATGATTTCTATTGTGGAACCATCACATTATGATGCAGGATGGTGCTATGTTTCTGCCACTCGATATAAAAGTGACGATACAAAACCGTACCTTCTCAAGACAAATGATTATGGAAAAACATGGAGCATTATTACAAATGGAATTCCTTCAACGGCATATACGCGATGCATTCGCGAAGACATGCACTATTTAGGTTTGCTTTATGCAGGAACTGAAACCGGAATTTATTTTTCTCTTGACAATGGCGCTCAATGGCATTCGTTGCAATTGAATCTTCCAATTACTCCTGTAATGGATATTCAAATTCATTCTAAAGAAAACGATTTAGTGATAGCAACTCATGGAAGAAGTTTCTGGATTTTAGATGATGTTTCTTATTTATACTCTACCGATTTAACTTATTATTCTGCAATGCATCGGAAAGAAATTTTAAAAGCCCCTTCTAAAAACATTGTAAATGAAAAATATTATTCGACTAATTTTTTATTTACACCAAGACCAACTTATCGCATGCAAGGTGGAAGTTATCATACTGATTACACAGGAGAAAATGCGCCCAATGGTGTGCTCCTCCGCTACTGGCTGAAGAGTAAACCCGCCAAGGAATTGAAGTTTATGTTTATCAGAGAGAATTGGGAAGGAAACACTTCGAGTACCGACACCATCATTACTTACAGCAGCACCAAGGATAAAAAAGGCGAGCCAATAAAAATCTCAAAAGACTTTTATCAGGAACAAAAAATTGAGCGCAACGGAATTCTTTCTGCCGACAGCGGTCTCAATACTTTTGTGTGGGACATGCGCTACGATGACCCCGAACGGATGGATGGTGCCGTGTTGTGGAACGGTTATACTACTGCTAAAGTTGTTCCCGGCGATTACAAAGTCAAGATGTTTATTGGAGATAGTCTGATTCAGATTATGCCATTCGAAATAAAAATGGACCCTGCTGTAACAGTCGAAACAGAAGATTTGCAAGCGCAACTCGATTACATAAAAGCCGCGAATAAAAAATTAAACGAAGTACACAAAGCCGTAAAAGATTTGCGCACCATTCGCTCGCAGGTGAATGATTTTATTTCAGGTGTAACAGATACTGCCGTTGCGCACCAACTCCGCGATTACACAAAAGCAATGCTCGACACTTTGGATTTAATTGAAAACAATTTCGTGAATCTGAAAGCAAAAGCGGGGCAGGATGTTTTGAAATATCCCATCGTGCTCAATGATAAAATCTCCGCACTCGCTGGTGGCGCAAACTCTGCCGATGCAAAACCCTCCCCTCAATTCTACGATGCACTCACAGATTTAAGTGCGCGTGCTGATGTTTATTTAAGAATGATGGAGCGTGTAAAGAAAATTTATGTTCCTGCTTTTAATACTAAGGTAAAGGATATGAATGTTCCGGCAGTGCAGATGAAATAGAGAAATATTTTCAACTGATATTTCTAAGCTATATCAACCATTTGAAAAATGTAATTTGGCTGTATGAAAAAACAAATAGAAGTTGCAACTGTTTTTCTTTTTGCTGTTTTATTTTTTCTAAGTAGTTGTTCAACCACACGATATGTGGTTCCAATAAAAAAAGGTGAACAGCGAATTACAGCCAACATCGGTGGACCGCTAATTCATTATAGCGGAATAATTATTCCCGTTCCGCTAACTGCTTTGGGTTATGCTTACGGAGTAAATGATCACTTGACTGCCTTCGGAAATTTTCATACCACAGCTTTAGCATTCGGAGTTTTTGAACTGGATGCAGGAGTAGTGCAAAATGTTATTCAACAAAAAAAATGGCAACCGGGAGTTTCAGTAAACGGAGTTGCAAACCTGATGTTTGATAAATGGAAAACAGAATTTCGTTTTTATCCTGAGGTGGATGTGAATGCTTACTGGCATTATCGAAACAAACAAAGTTTTGTTTATGCAGGAGTTTCAAATTGGTTTGAGTTGCAAAGCAGCGGAGCAAATGACAGAGTACAAACCACACACTTGCTTCCTTCTTTTTATGCCGGTCATACTTTCAGCAGAACAAAAATGGATTACTCGCTCGAAGCAAAATGGATTGCGCCTTTCACATACAACAAAGACATTGTGGTGGATTATGTGGGTGCGGGCAACAGCGGCACATTTGGAATCTATTTTTCACTCTCAAAAAAATTCTGAATCATGAAAAATTTGAAACTCATTTTTTTGTTTGTGCTTCTCTCCTCTTGTCTGCGCATCGACAGCAATCTGTATAACAACGGTGAAAAAATTACAGATTATAAACTCGAAGCATTCACCGGAAAAAAAGAATGCGCCGATCTTCCATCCGCATATAATATTACGGACAGTTTAATTCATATTTTTACATTACAATCTGATGATGCCGGAAGCAAGGCTAACATCTATGCGATTTATGTTGGGGAAATTTTGCGCATAGCAACTGATACAATAATTCTTTACTGCCATGGAAATAAAAACCACATGGATTATTACTGGAATCGCGAAAAACTTTTGGCAAATGTTGGAGGTAAAAACCGCTTTGGTGTATTGATGATGGATTATCGCGGATTCGGTTTATCGGAAGGTACACCCAACGAAAGCGGAATGAATGCCGATGTAAATGCATGCGAACAATGGTTGAAAGATAACGGACTAACAAGCGACAGATTAATAATGTACGGATATAGTTTGGGAAGCGCTCCCGCAACAAAACTCACTGCTGAGCCAACTGTTCTCACTCCATGCAAACTCATTCTCGAATCACCATTCGCATCTTCAGATGTGCTGGTTCAGGATGCAACAAAAATTGCAGTGCCTGCTTCGTACTTAACAAATCTTTCCATCAACAATGCAGAGGAAATAAAAAATGTGCATCAGCCATTCTGCTGGCTTCATGGAGTAGCAGATGATTTTCTTGCTATCAAAACAAATGGTGAACTGGTTTTTACCAATCACCCCGGACCAATAAAAATTCCATATCGCATTGATGGTGCCGTACACAATAATGTTCCAACTATCATGGGTTATGAAAAATATATTTCAGCTTTAGAGAAATTTATTGTTCATGCAGAATAATTTTTAGAATAATGGCTGAAGAAAATTTCCTGAACTCTACCATAAAACTTTTTCGCTACTACAAATCACTAGGTGATAAAACCATTGCTGCATTAAGTGATGAACAATTATATTTTCAACCAACAACCGAATCAAATTCAGTTGCCATTATTATTCAACACCTCTCCGGCAATATGCTTTCGCGCTTTACTGATTTTCTGACAACTGATGGAGAAAAAGAATGGCGCAACAGAGATGGAGAATTTGAAATGAATAAAATTTCGAAAGAAGAATTAATTTCAGAATGGGAAAAAGGATGGGCTTGTTTATTTAATGCAGTTGAACCGCTAACTGAAGAAGATTTATTGAAAACAATTTACATCCGCAACGAAGGTCACACAATTACAGAAGCACTACAAAGGCAACTCACTCATTATGCATATCACATTGGTCAATTGGTATACCTTGGTAAAATTGCGTTGAACGAAAACTGGAAATCACTTTCTATTCCACGCAATAAATCAGCAGACTTTAATAAAGAAAGATTCGATAAGGATAAAGAACGAAAACATTTTACTGACCGGCTTTAATGAACTAAGATTGAAGAGTCTCTATTTCCAAAAAAAATCCCCTATGAAATTTCTTTCATCGGGGATTTTAATTTTCAAATCATCAAATTATTTCTTCTCGTCCTTCACTTCTTCATATTCCACATCCTGAACTGAACCTTCTCCTTTTGGTTGACCTTCACCTTCGGCAGTTGGTGCACCATCAGCAGTTGGATTTGCTCCTGCATTTTGTGTGGCTTTATAAATATCTTCTGAAGCAGCTTCCCAGGCAGTGTTCATCACTTTCATTGCATCATCAATGGCGGTGAGGTTACGGTTCTTGTGTGCTTCCTTCAAACCTTCCAATGCTTTTTCAATGGCTTCCTTTTTCTCAGCAGGAATTTTTTCACCGAATTCTTTCAGTTGTTTTTCAGTGCTGAAAATTAAGCTGTCGGCCATGTTAATCTTGTCGGCTTCTTCGCGTGCTTTTTTATCAGCATCTTCATTCGCTTTTGCATCGGTGCGCATTTTTTCAATTTCCTCCTTGCTCAAACCGGTTGATGCTTCAATGCGAATGCTTTGTTCTTTTCCAGTGCCTTTATCTTTTGCATTCACTTTTAAAATTCCGTTTGCATCAATATCAAAAGTCACTTCAATTTGTGGAACACCGCGCTGTGCAGGTGGTAAATCGCCAAGCATGAATCGTCCGATGGAGCGATTGTATTGCGCCATACTTCTTTCACCCTGAAGGCAATGAATTTCAACGGATGGTTGGTGATCAACTGCAGTGGTAAACACTTCTGATTTCTTAGTTGGAATAGTAGTATTCGCCTCAATCAATTTGGTGAACACACCACCCATTGTTTCAATACCCAATGAAAGAGGTGTAACATCCAGCAACAAAACATCTTTCACATCACCGGTTAAAACTCCTCCTTGAATCGCTGCACCAATGGCAACAACTTCATCAGGGTTCACTCCTTTCGAAGGTTTCTTGCCGAATAATTTTTCAACTGCTTCCTGTACTTTCGGTATGCGGGTTGAACCTCCAACTAAAATAATTTCATCAATGTCGCTGGCTTTGTAACCTGCATCTTCCAATGCTTTCTTACAAGGTCCGAGTGAACGCTCCACCAAGTGATCAGTAAGTTGTTCAAACTTCGCGCGGGTTAATTTTTTCACTAAGTGCTTTGGAACACCATCCAATGCAGTGATGTATGGAAGATTAATTTCTGTTTCAATAGAACCAGATAATTCAATCTTCGCTTTTTCAGCAGCTTCCTTCAATCGTTGCAAGCCCATAGGGTCTTTGCGGATGTCCATGTTTTCTTCTTTCTGAAATTCATCAGCCAACCATTGAATAATGCACTGATCGAAATCATCACCACCAAGGTGAGTGTCACCATTTGTACTTTTTACTTCAAACACACCTTCACCTAAATCCAGAATAGAAACATCAAAAGTTCCACCGCCTAAATCATAAACGGCAACTTTCATGTCTCTGTGTTTTTTATCTAAACCATAAGCAAGTGCAGCAGCAGTTGGCTCATTAATAATGCGGCTCACTTTTAAACCAGCAATTTCACCAGCTTCTTTTGTTGCCTGACGCTGTGAATCGTTGAAGTAAGCAGGAACAGTAATCACTGCTTCTGTTACTTCTGTTCCCAGATAATCTTCAGCAATTTTTTTCATTTTCTGTAACACCATTGCA
The DNA here is from genome assembly GCA_947469485.1 of Chitinophagaceae bacterium. Classification (GTDB taxonomy): domain Bacteria; phylum Bacteroidota; class Bacteroidia; order Chitinophagales; family UBA10324; genus UBA10324. The sequence continues at coordinate 54,190 of CANIPU010000009.1, forward strand.
GAAATTTCCTGCGGTGTATACATGCGACCGCTGATGTCAACTCGAACGGTATTGTTATCTCCTTTCTTTGCATCGTAAGCAACATATTTCAATTCGCTTCCAACTTCGTCATAACGACGCCCCATAAAACGCTTTATAGATGCAATTGTGTTTTTAGGATTTGTAATTGCCTGACGCTTTGCAGGGTCTCCAACCTTGCGTTCACCATTAGCCAGAAATGCAACAACCGATGGTGTGGTTCTGCGACCTTCATCATTTGCAATTACCATAGGGTCGTTACCCTCCATTACTGCAACGCAGGAGTTGGTCGTACCAAGATCAATACCTATTATTTTTCCCATGTTTTATTAATTTATTTTCCAGCCAATACTCAAGAGTGATGCCATGAGAATCAAAGCGAAATTTTGGCAGAATTGGAAAGAAGTTCAGACATCTTAATTACTTGGATGTCATTAAGTCGCATTATTGACAGGGTACTCCACTCGATTTAAGGAAATTCAAATGAGCAGTTTTGCTCAAACAAGCTAAACTGTCAACTGTTTTAGCTTCGAGTTCAATTCCTGAATAGTCTTTAAATGATCTGGAAGAAAATAAACCCAACCCATTTTCAATATTAGTATATAACGGTAATGCCTGGCCTTGAGTTAATCCGGTTTGCGCAAGGTTGATTTGATAGTAATTATAGAATTCAGAACCTCCTACACTATATAATAAATCAATTCTTCCGGCTACTCGATATACATCCGGATTGTTTCTAATTGCAGAACTCATAAATGCATAAAAATCATCGCTTGGTATTGAATAATTCATATCATCTCCACCAGTTATCCTATCAGAAAGCTTGTTTCTGAAAATTACCCAATCAACTATGGTATCTTTTATAAAAGTCCCACTTGACAAATATTCTTTATAATGAAACCGAAAAATCAAATCATACATTTTTCCATTTTTAGCAGATTTCCATTCAATCGAATATTTTGATCCTGGAAAAAAGCTCACTTTTTGAGTCCCGATTGGCTTTGTAATATTAAAATCACTGACAATATCCGTTTCAGAAGTCACTAATGATTCATTATCGGATTTTGAAATCGTTATTTTATAATGTCTTGAAGGGTCTATTGGAAAATCGGTTCGATATAAAATATTAGGGGTTGAAGCAAATATTCCTGAATCCTTATTGAGATTAATTACTTCTCCATTAATTCTTTCTAATGGAATTGTATTAGATAAATTTCCATTGTTGAACTCTAATAAATTCACCGTTAGAGAATCATAGTAAATTGAATCAGGAATTTGTGCAATTGATAATGCGTTTGTTTTAGGATCTAAAAACGCTTTTTCAATTCTTATATAATTATAATTGGCATCCTTATCGAGCAACCCATAAACTATTGTAACATCTTTCCAATCGCTGGTTAAATCAAAATCAGTTGAACATGATGGAAGTAAAAAAGATAAAATTAAAAATGCTGAAATAATTTTTTTCATGGGCGGTAAATGTATAAATGTGAAATTAAATTCAAGTCACTAAAATGTAAATTAATCAATATTGTTTTTTGAGCCATTTTTTCAATAATTTAACATTTATCAATTTTCGAATTTTACTTTGCGGTGCTGATTGAGCGACTAACTTTGGCACTCATTTTACAAAAGATGGATTTCAAAAAAATAAAAAAAGTCACAACACATGTTCTTCAGGAAATGAAGGATAAAAGCGTGAAAATTTCAATGCTCACAGCATATGACTTCAGCATGGCAAGAATTGTTGATGATGCCGGTGTAGATGTTATACTGGTTGGTGATTCTGCCAGCAATGTTATGGCCGGAAACGAAACCACCTTGCCAATTACATTGGATCAAATGATTTACCATGCCTCTTCAGTTGTAAAAGGGGTAAACAGGGCATTAGTTGTTGTTGATTTACCATTTGGATCATACCAAGGAAATTCAAAAGAGGCGCTGAACAGCACAATTAGAATAATGAAAGAATCCGGTGCACATGCAGTAAAACTTGAAGGAGGAAAAGAGGTAAAAGAATCTGTTGATCGAATTGTTTCTGCAGGAGTTCCTGTAATGGGGCATCTGGGATTAACCCCACAAAGTATTTATAAGTTTGGCACTTATACTGTTCGAGCTACAGGAGATGAAGAGGCAGAAAAATTACTAAGCGATGCTAAAGTTCTTGAAGCTGCCGGATGTTTTGCAATTGTTCTTGAAAAAATCCCCGCACAGCTAGCGGCTGAAGTAGCAGAAGAGGTTAAAATACCGGTAATAGGAATTGGAGCGGGAAATAAAGTAGACGGACAAGTATTAGTACTTCACGATATGCTTGGAATTAACAAGGAATTTAAACCACGGTTTTTACGGCAGTACCTTAACCTTTATGATGAAATGAAAAATGCTGTTGGAAGATATATTGATGATGTAAAAAAATCAGATTTTCCTAACGAAAAGGAGCAATATTAAATGAAGAATATTTTTTTAATCTTATTCTGTCTTACATCTTTTAATTCATTTGCCGGAATTAAATCAAGTGGATTCAGAGCTTCAAATGAAAGAAGTGATACCATTGATATTTTGAAATACACCATTTATTTTGATATGAGCAATCTTGCATCCTATCAAATTTCTGGTAATACCATTATAAAATTTGCTTCAAAACTTAATAATATTTCTCAATTAAATCTTGACTTGTTAAAACTTCCGGTGGATAGTATTCTAAATGAAAACAACCAACTCTTAAGTTTTAATTATTCAGATTCATTATTGCTAAAAATTTTTCTGGCTGACACATTAAATATTAATGATTCCTCCGAAGTAAAAATATTTTACCATGGGCATCCTCAGGCTGATCCTACATGGGGAGGGTTTTATTTTAATCCTCCATATAGTTATAATCTGGGTGTTGCTTTTGGTGCTATACCACACAACTTTGGTCGTGTTTGGTTCCCTTGTTTTGATAATTTTGTTGAACGCTCACAATATGAATTTTTTATAACAGTTCCGACTGGAAAAACTGCAACATCAAATGGTCTTTTGATTGACACCTTATCAAATGGAAACAATACAACTACCTGGCATTGGAATTTAAATGAGGCAATTCCTTCATACCTTGCTTGTGTTTCTGTCAGCGATTATGCAATTGTTAAAACAAGTTTCGCCGGATTGATTGATACAATTCCGGTTTGGTTAGCTGCTAATCCAAACGATACCACTGCAATGAAAAATTCTTTTATTCATTTGGAAGATGCATTTCATGCTTTTGAAAACAGATGGGGACCATATCGTTGGGAAAAAATAGGTTATTCAATCGTTCCTTTTAACGGAGGAGCAATGGAACATGCAACTAATATTTCATACCCTTTATTTGGAATCAACGGAAGTACTACTTATGAATCTGTTATGGCTCATGAATTGTCACATCATTGGTTCGGGGATTTGGTTACTTGTAGTACAGCTGAAGATATGTGGCTAAACGAAGGCTGGGCAGTGTATTGTGAATTTATTTTTGCTGAGTGGCTGTATGGGGCTCAAGCATATTCTAATGCAGTAGCAGCGAATCATAATACAACTGTTCACTTCTCAAATTTGAAGGATGGCGGATACTTTCCATTATCAGGTATGCCGCAAAATATTACCTATGGAAATACTACTTATAAAAAAGGAGGAGATGTAGCTCATACTCTCAGGGCATACATGGGTGATACATTCTTTTTTTCATGTATAAAGAATTACCTTCAGGACAATCAATATACATCAAAAAATTCGGTTGAATTCAGAGATTATTTAGAAAATTGTTCTGGAATAAACCTGCATCCATTTTTTGACGGCTGGGTTTTTGATCCTGGATTTCCTCAGTTCGGAATCGATTCAATCACATCAGAAATTAATGGTGGTTGGAATGATGTATCTGTATTTATAAGACAGAAATTAAATAATGCTCCTGAATATTTCCAACAAGTTCCTTTCGAAATAACCTTCATGGATTCCAGTTGGAATAAAATTACAGAATCACTTAAAGTAAGTGGGCCTTGCACGATTTATAAAACTAAAATTCCTATAAATCCTGATTTTGTTTGTTTGGATTTAAATCAAAAAATTTCTGATTCAGAAACTGATGATTCAAAAACAATAAAGACTACAGGCTTCAATAATTTTACAAATGCTAAAATGAATTTAAGTATTCAGTCTATTTCTGATTCAGCTTTTGTAAGAATTGAACATTATTATGTTTATGCTGATGGATTTAAAACTCCGCATCCCGGCTTGCATATTTCGCATGAAAGGTATTGGAAAGTAGATGGAATTTTTCCTTCAGGATTTGATAGCAAAGCAATAATTATTTATAATGGAACAACGCCTGCACAGGTTTCCCTTTCAAGTGGGGCATACCTCGATGACGAACTAATTACTAATTCTGAAGATAGCCTTGTTCTGTTTTACAGATTGAATCCATCGTATGATTGGCAAATTGAATCTGATATTATATTAAATATTCAGGGTAGCACCTCAAATAAAACAGGACAAATAACCATAAATCATCTAAAGAAAGGTGAATATGCATTTGGTATTCGTCAATGGAATAAGGTTGATTCTATATTGCCATCAATAACTGATACATGTACATTGGTTCTGAATTCACCTGAAAAATTGAATTTAGAAGTTGACACAATTTCCATTTACCCTAATCCAGCGGGCAATTCTTTTTTTATTAATGGCAACTTAAAATCAATTTCACTAATTGAAATATTTGATGATAACGGAAGAAAATTGGAAGAAAAATTTTTTAATAAAGGTTCAGAAAGTTTAGAATTTATTACACAAAATTGGTTGAATGGACTCTATTTTATTAAAGTAAGTACTGCAACCGGTGATTTTGTAGTTAAAAAACTAGTAGTGATAAAATAATCTCAATAAAAAAAATACAAATTAGTATGCAGAACATTACAATAATTGGCGCAGGAACTATGGGGAACGGAATAGCTCATGTTTTTGCATTAAAAAAATTCAGTGTTACAATTGTTGATGTATCACAACCGGCTTTAGATAAAGCAATTCAAACAATCACGAAAAACTTAGATCGTCAAGTAGCTAAAGGTTCAATAAGTGAATCGGATAAATCAAGTGCTTTAAAAAATATTTCAACAAGCACAACTGTTGAGCAAGGCGCCTCAAATGCAGATTTGGTTGTTGAAGCAGCAACTGAAAATATAGAACTTAAGCTAAGTATTTTTAGAAAGCTTGATGAAGTATGTGGCCCTGAAACAATTTTGGCTTCGAATACATCATCTATATCTATAACAAAAATTGCTTCTGTTACAAAGCGACCTGATAAAATTATAGGTATGCATTTTATGAATCCTGTTCCGCTTATGAAATTGGTTGAGGTTATAAGGGGCTATTCAACATCAGATATTGTTACCGAAAGTATCATGCAGCTTAGCAGCAAACTTGAAAAAATTCCGGTTGAAGTAAATGATTATCCGGGTTTTGTTGCAAACAGAATTCTTATGCCGATGATAAATGAAGCCATTTATAGTCTATTTGAAGGGGTAGCTGGAGTAAAAGAAATTGATACAGTTATGAAATTAGGAATGGCGCATCCAATGGGGCCTTTGCAACTGGCAGATTTTATCGGATTAGATGTTTGCCTTAGCATTTTAAATGTATTGCATTCCGGATTTGGAAATGCCAAATATGCGCCTTGCCCATTATTAGTTAATATGGTAACTGCCAATAACCTTGGAATTAAATCTGGAAGGGGGTTTTATGAGTATACACCTGGTTCAAAAGAGTTGGTAGTTGCCTCGGGATTCAGAAAGAATTAATAAAAAATGCAAGAGCTTTTTGAAGACAACTGAATTTGAATTGGTCATAAAATAAATTTATGTGAATATTAAATTGAAAAGCGATTTTTATTTTTACTGTTATTCGCTAAAAATAAAACTTGTTCTGAAAAAGCTGCTTACAATTATAATCGTATTAAACATCTGCTGTTTATCTGAACTTTATGCAGGTCCTGGTTTTGAATCAGATACAGTATGTGTAGGCAATCCAACATCTTTTACTTTAACCGGAGCAGCAGGGGTAACATTTGTCAGATGGAATTTTGGCGACTTATCAGTAACAAATGATACTTCAAATAATTTTAACCCAACATATTCCTATCCATACGGCGGTATATTTAGCGTGAAACTTATTTTTTACATCGGAACAATAAAAGATTCGGTTACTCAAAATGTTTTGTCGCTTGGAATACCTACACCAGGGCTACCTGCCGATTACACATTATGTGCTGGAACTTATGGTCTTAATGCTAATTACCCGTTTGGAGATAGTTATTTATGGTCAACCGGTGCAACTACTCAAGGAATTCAATACAGCATTCCCGGAATTTATTGGGTGCAGGTTACCAATGTTTGTGGTATTGGTAGTGATACATTTAATGTAACATTTATTTATCCACCACCAGCTATGTTACCTACAACTTCCTATTTATGTCCAGGCGGCGATGAAGACACATTAGTTGCGGGACCAAATCAACCAAACTATTCATTTCAATGGGCGACAGGTGAAACAACCAATTCAATAATTGTAAATCAAACAGGAAATTATTTTGTTCAAATTCATAATCAATGCGGCAATTTAAATGCGTATTGCAATGTTACAAACCTTTTACCTCCAATAGTAGAACTAGGTGCTAATGATACTGCAATTTGTGGACAAATCTATCTACCCTATGATATTTGGATTCCTTCCTGTGATATTTGTTATTATAATTGGAGCAACGGTGAAACAATGTCTTTTAATTTAATATCTAATGAAGGTACATTTTGGGCTACTATAACAAATGAATGCGGAATTGCATCTGACACTATTAAAATTGATTCAGTTCCTTACCCTTCATATGTTTTCGGAAATGATACCACCCTTTGTAATGATGAAACATTATCTTTTAATTTATCATTGGAAGACGGAGATTTTTTATGGCAGGATGGTAGTACTGATTCAAGTTATTCAATTAACCAGACTGGGGTTTATTATGTAACTCAACATACAATTTGTTCAACTTTGACTGATACTATAATTGTTAAAAAACTTACATTATCCCTTGATTTTAATATTGGTGATACTCTTCTTTGCAGAGGGGATACTTTGGTTTTAAATGCTACTCAACCTGAAGGAATTTACAACTGGAATACAGGAAGTACCGATTCTATTATCAAGATAAATTCTGAAGGTACCTATCACATTTCTGTTTCAAACTATTGCGGTTTGCTAGAAGATGAAGCAACTATTTATTTCGAAAACTGTAACTCTTGTATTCATATTCCTACTGCATTTTCTCCAAATCAAGATGGTCACAATGACCAATTCAAAGTAAAGCATGATTGTATTTTAACAAATTATGAAATACATATTTTTAACAGATGGGGACAAGAACTTTTTTCTTCAAACAATCCTGATGCAATTTGGGATGGAAAATATCAAGGTGAAGATCAACCAATAGAAGTGTATGTATATGAATTGAAATATTCAAAATCAGATTTAGTTAATATAACTTTTGAATTTTTAAGTGGAAATATTACTTTACTCAGATAGAGATTATCTATAAAATTATAATTCTAAAATTAATTTTTATTTAAAATCTAGGGCAAAAAACTATTTTCTTGTTGAATCTTGGAATACACCCAATATAAATTATAGACAACTCGGGCCCTCCCTTTGTTTCACTTACATCAGATAGCTTAGACATATTTAAATCATAATTAAATGCAAAACTCATTTGATCCATATCAAATCTCGTTACAATTACAAGAGCATCATTCCACCTATACCATGGTCCTAAATATACACCATATTTACTATTTTTCATTTTGTCTAAATCTATTCTCAGGAAACTTCCAATCACAATTTCTTGATTAGATCCTTGAAGAGAATATTGAAATTTCGGGTAAAATTCAAATCTAGAACTTGCATGCAGATTCGCTCCAGCATTAAGTACTAATTTTCTATAAATTTTTGAAGTGCCATCATCAAAAAAAGATTTTACTGGTTTGTTAACATGAAAAACAGCTGCACCCATTGTAAAACTATTTTGAAACGACGGAGGAATAAAATTGTAAGTTAATCCTGCGGATAAATCAAAGAATGATAAAGTATTTAAACTAATATTTTCCTGAGTTGGTCCTAAAGGATTGAATACTTGGTATTGATCATTAAAAACGAGGTTTGTATAATCAATATTTGCTGTTGAAAATCCAATCATAATTCCACCGCCTAAATAATGATGGTTAAAATTGTCCAAAGGTCTGTGAATGCTACCTGCAAGGCCAAATTGAGTTGTTGTAAATTTTGAATCGCCAGTCTTATCAACTGATGCATCTATTCCAATTCCAAATAATCCTTTCTTTTTTGAATTAATTCTTCTGATGTCCCCAGATGCATGAAATGTTTTAAAAGGAACAGTTACACTTCTCCACTGAACTTTATAATTAGCAACAAGTCTATAATCACAATTAAAAAATCCTGCATTTGCTGGATTTTGTAATAAAGGTGCAGAATAAAATTGTGAAAAATGTATGTCCTGAGCTTTTAAACCAGAAATTGAAAGGCATATAAAAAAAACAAAAATCTTTAGCCATCTGATCATCTTATCAAAGTAATATTTCCTTGTTTCCTAATCAATTGTCCGGTGCTGCAAACTGCTTCTAAATAATAATCAAACACCTCAGGCTCACTTAGTTTTCCATTAAATGTACCATCCCAATTCGCTCCAAAATTAGTACTTTCAAAAACCAATTGTCCCCATCTATTAAAAATTCTTAAAAAATTTAATTTTGTAATCCCTACGCCTTCAAGCTGAACCTCATCATTTAAGCCGTCTCCATTGGGTGTAAAGGCATTTGGTATAAATAGAACATCGTCATTACAAAAAACATTTATAATAGTTGTATCCTCGTCTTTACAACCATTAATATCAGTTAGCGTAACTGAATATATAGTAGTTTGAAGTGGACTTGCTATTGGATTATTACAAGTATTGCAACTTAAAGTTGTATCAGGTATCCATAAATAAGTACCAGTTCCAGGATTTGAAATATTATATCCTGAAAGTTGAGCAGTTGTGCCTACAAAAATTGTTTGGTCCGGTCCTGCTAATACTGTTGGCAAAGGGAAGATGCACACTTCTACATCGCCAGTATCTGCAAAACAGCCCAATTCATCTGAAACATAAATTGTATAAGTAATTGAATTTACAGGAGTTGCAGTAACACATGAAACTGTGGATGAATCTAACCCTGTAATTGGTTTCCATTGATAAAAACTAATTGTAGATGAACTTACACAAAGTTGAGAATATTCCCCTTTACAAATACATGTATCATTTGGAAATAAGGCAGTAAAAGGAAACAAGACAAAAATTTTAAGGGAGTCGGTTCCTTGACAACCAAATATATCAGTTCCAATTACAGTATAAAAAATCGAATCTGCAGGGCAGGCAATTGGATTTGGAATAGAATCATTCAATAAATCAGTAGATGGAGTCCATGCATAAAAAATTGCTCCGGTCGCATTTAATTGAGTACAGGTTCCTGAACAAATTTTCTTATCAATTCCTGCATCAACTATTGGTAAAGGGTGTACTGTAATTAAAACGGTATCATTATTCTTACAACCGTTAGTATCTGTTACAGTTAAAGTATATGTTGTTGAAATAGACGGAGTAGCAATAGGATTTAATATTGTACTATCGGAAAGAGACGCAGATGGATTCCATAAATAAATTAATGCACTAGAAGAACCATTCAATTGAGTTGAAAGGCCAAAACAAAATTCCGCAGAGTCACCTGCATCCACAGGTGGTAGGGGCAAAACAAAAACAACAGTCGATGTATCATCACCACAGGTTCCTATGAAAGCAGTTACCGTATATGTTGAAGTAGCATTTGGTGAAACAACAATTGTAGCTGAAGTTTCTCCAGTGCTCCATAAATATGTGGTTCCACCACTTGCTGTTAAATTAAATGAATTGCCCGGACAAATAGAATCTCCAGGGGTAATATTTGCAATTGGTGGAGGGACAAGCGTTACTGAAACAGAGTCTTTTCCTGTACATCCATTTACATCCGTCACGATTACCAAATATGTAGTATTAACTGTTGGAAATGCTAATGTTGTTGGTGTATTTAAACTACTTAATGAAACTGGAAAAGGATCTGTCCATAAAAATGAAACACCTCCAGTTGCATTAAGAATTGCTGTATCATCAACACAGATTGAAACATTAGGACCTGCATCAGCTATTGGATTGGGGGAAATGGTAACCGTAGTGAATGCGGTATCGTTACATCCATTACATCCATAAACTATTAATTTAACATTGTATAGACCTGAATTTAAATATAAATGTGCCGGATTAAAAACAACTGATGAAGTCCCATCACCAAAATCCCAAAGAACAGAACAAACAGAACTAGAATTTGAAGTATCAGCAACAAAATCGACCGAATCACCGAAACACAAACCTGTAATAGGCGGAATTGGAATTGAAGTTGGGGCTTGAGTCACATGAATAGTATCTAAAGCGATATCAGTACAACCACCAATTGACTCAATTGTTAAAGAAACAATGTAATCACCAAAACCGATATAATTATGTGGAGGTGGGTTTTGCAGGTTAGAAGTATCACCGTCTCCAAAATCCCAAAACCAACTGACAATGCTATTTATTGGATTTCCTGAATTATCAGTTCCTCCAAACGACCAGGAATTCTCTGTAAAATTTACTAGTCCATTAGAACATAAATCATTAGTGCTTGAAGTAAATTTAGCAAGGGGTTGTACAATAATTATTGTGTCTATAAACCTAGTATAAGTACAGGTAAACGAACTATCAGTTAAAACTACAGATGGTAAAAAAACTCCTGTATCTGTATAAGAATGCGAAATTGCAGAGTTGCCATTGATTAAAGGTGTTCCATCATCAAAATCCCAAAGAAAACTAACGGAATTAGTTGGATTCAAATCGAAATTAATTAAGACTGGTGGGCACCCTGTTCCAGGATTTGGAATAGCTTGAGGATTAGAATATGGTCCACCAAGAAATATATAATCAATTTTATTAACCGTATCGACACAACCGAGGCATAAATCAGTTGCAATTAAACTTACTGTAAATGCTCCGGCGTAACCATAAATATGAAATGGGGTATCCAAAGTTGAAAAAGATCCATCCCCAAAACTCCAATAATAATTAACACATCCATTTGTATTTGGCGGAACGACAAAGAAAGAATCTAATAAAGGGGGGCACAAAGTGGCTGTATCATTAGCGTAAAAATCAACATCAACCTCCCCTACAATAATATAGTTTATCTTTACTAAAGTGTCCTTACATCCATTTGCATCAATAGCGTAAAGTGTGTCTGAATAAATTCCACCGTTTAAATATGTATGACATGGGAAAGCCGAATTTGAAGTTGTTCCATCTCCAAAATACCAAACATAGCTGAGATTTATTCCAGTTGACAAATTATTAAAACAAATAGGTGTACCAAGGCAAACTGTTGTATCCGGGACATTAAAATTGACTAAGGGTGTTTGAGCGCTTACATAAGCAACAGCAGTATAAACACTAATACAGCCAAACTGATCTTTTACGCTATCTATTACAGTAAAGGTGCCATTTGTAGTATATGTATGAGATACATTTAAATTATACGGTGTATATCCTGAAGATGAAAATCCATCGCCAAAGCTGAATCTATGAGAAACAGGATTTGAAATACAATTTGCAGAGGTAGTATCAGTAAAAACTGTTGTAAATGGAGCACAGCCAGTTAAAGGGGTACCGAAAAAACCAGGATCTAATCCACGAACTGTAACATTCCATTCTAATGTATCATAGCACCCATTAACATCGCCTATTTTAACCCATAAATGATATCGGCCTGGCCCGGGCCAAGTAATGAATCCAGCATTAGATGCGCTATTATAACTTCTTGCATTACTGGTTAATCCAGTTAACTGAATACCATTATTACACAAATCAAAAACTTTCCAAGTATAATAATATGCACCTGTTGAAGTATTTGTAATTGCTGAAGTTTCAGGAAAACATACAATAGTATCAACAGTTGCAATCCCAACTAAATTCCTCAGAAAAATATTAGTACTTACTGAATCACAGCAGTTTGAAGCAAAATTGCATATTTTTAATTGAGCCGTATATGAAGCATTAGGATTAGGCATTGGATAAGTTACATATACAGTTGAATCGTTTGATGCATTGGGATTACCCCCCGGAAATGTCCAAAAATATTCATCAGCTCCTATAGAACCTGTACCATCATAAAACACAACATTTGGACTATCACAATTAATAATACTTTCAACTATTGGTATTGGAGGTAAAATTTCAATATATTCATCAATAATTAATGTATCACTGCAACCACAATTATCTGAAACCAACATAATATCAAATACACCAGTATCTTGATATAAATGTTGAGGATCTAAAACAGTTGATTGGCAACCATCGCCATCCCCAAAATTCCAACACCATGAATGACATGGCAAGAAGCCTGACCCACCAGCAACACCATTTGAATCAGGTGTACAATTTGTAAACAAAACTGGTAGAGGAGCGCATGTAATCAATGGAGCAGCAGTGAAACATGGAACTGTATGTTCTCCCACGCAAATTGGTCCTCCTGGAAAAAAGTTCGAAATAGTTGCAGTACAACCAGCTGCATTAATAATTTTAAGACCAACATTATAACATCCAGAACTTGGAAGACTTAATGTTGGTGTAGCTCCGAGATTTTGATTAGGAACACAAGGTGGTCCCCCAACTGGTTGAATACACCATAAATACTGAGTGGGAGAACCTGTACTACAACTAGCGTCAAAATCTAAAGTTAACGGGGCACAATATTTTCCTAATACCGGTAAATTATCTATTGTATAACATGCTACAGGGCAATCAATTTTTACGGTGTCACTAAATGTCACCATCGAATCACAACCAGCGAACCCAATTACTGTCAAAGACATTCCGTAATGCCCACACGCATTATAAGTAATTGCTCCACCAGCTGGAGGATTAGGGTTGGCGCTTGTTCCTGTGTATTGGCTTGGTGTTCCGCCTGGGAAATTCCAGATATATTGATAACCAGGAACAGTTGGTGGTCCGCAATATTGCACATTAACAGTCTGAGGAAATGAACACGAAGGAGGATTACTAGAAATATTTATACAAGCAACAGGTTTATCAAAAACATGTATTGTTTGAGAAGTAGCGCTTACAGGACAACCATTAACTGTAGAATTAAGATCAACAATATAATTACCTGCACATGAAAAACAATAATTAACAGTAGAAGTAGTCTGATTTGAATTTGGAGTTACACAAGTCGTTGGATTGATATTCCATGAATAAAAAGATGCAGGCGCTGTACTTACATTTACACACTCCCCTACACATAAAGAATCATCACTTAATATAATAGAGGTTGAATTATTTCCAACATTTACATAATTAGGAAGAGTAATTGTAGTTGAACAACCAGAAATATCTGTAACTGTACAAGATACAGTCCAGCTTCCAGTCCCATAGGTAATTGGAGGCGGAGTTTGCCCAGTAACACCAGTAGCAGTATATGTAGTTATCGGTGATCCACCAGTAAAAGTCCAAGTAAAAGTATATGGACCGGTTCCTCCAACAGGTGTGGTTGAAACATAATTAACTTGAAGGGTTGACAAACAAGTTGTGGTAATTGGGGCAGAAATTTGAAAAGCAGGGGGCGCACTTATGCAAGCCGCGTTTGGAGTTTGTATAAAATCAGTGCATCCATTGTTTGTAGTAACTACTAGTGTAACTTGGAAACAACCACTCTGATTGTAAGTATGCGAAGGATTTGCAGAATTTGAAGTACCTCCATCAAAAAAATCCCATACATAACTTAAAGAATTATTATATTGACCTAGTTGACTACAACTACTATTAAAATTAAACGGGGTTCCAGCACAAGCTGTAGGTGGATTCACTGTAAAACATGCAACTGGGTCACAATGAATTGTTATAGGTATCGTTTTCGTTAATAACCCACCGCCACCATTAATATTCAGTGTTACCTGATAAATACCACAAGAAGGGAAATTTACAATTCCAGGATTTTGCAAATTTGAAAATTGCGGAATAGCTCCTACTCCAAAATCCCAATTCCAACTTGTTGCTCCAACTGAGGCATCATTAAAAATAAGTGTAACACTATCGCAAATAGGAGCAGATGCAGGAAATGCTGAATAAGTAAAATTTGCTGATTGAGCAAAAGAATTACTGAAATCAAATAGAAAAATAAATATTGTAAGCTGTAAAATTTTTCTCATTCAATAAATTTCAAGCTTAAAATTACACTATCGGTTTTTATTAAAAAATCTTTTCCGCAAAAGTATTAACAAATTGATTTTTTGTATTACGCAATCAATTATTGGCGCAAGGTAGTTTATAAACTTTATAAAACGAATAAACAGAACTTTTATAAACTGTTATTTTTGTTCAAATTTTAATACATCGTGTCATTTGGAATTTGTCCGCTTGCCTTAGTACCAGTAAGAATTGATCCTTCCGATAAATCTGAAATGGTTTCGCAACTTTTATTTGGAGAAGGATTTGAAATATTAGATACACAACCTAAATGGACTAAAATTCAAATTCATTGGGATGGCTATACTGGATGGGTTGATTCAAATTCAATACACAACGCTACTTTTTCAGATATCGATGAAGATGAAAAAGATTTCTTTTATTGCAATGATTATTCAGCAATAGTTAACTCAAAGAATGGAAAACAAATTATTTCTTTAGGTTCAAATCTTCCTCAATTCAAAAAACAAACATTTAAATTAGGAGATGAAGAATTTTCATTTGAAGGTAACGCCCAGAACTCCTCTGCCATTGTTCATACTGAAATCGAAATTGAAAAACTTGCAAGTAATTATTTGAATGCCCCGTATTTATGGGGCGGAAGAAGCATTTGGGGTATTGATTGCAGTGGATTTACTCAATTAGTTTTTAAGATGCTTGGAACTAAACTGCATCGTGATGCATACCAGCAGGCCGACCAGGGAATGCTTATAAATTTTGTAGATGAATCTCGAGCAGGTGATTTAGCTTTTTTTAAAAATGATGAAGGGAAAATAATACATGTCGGAATAGTACTTAGCAAAAACAGAATTATTCATGCTAGTGGCAGGGTTCGAATTGATGTTCTTGATCATTATGGAATTTATAACATGCAAAAAAAATCTTACTCGCATCAACTTCGATTTATAAAAAGAATATTGTGAAAAAAGTATTAAGCACTAATCAAATTTGTGAGGCAGATCAGTTTACAATTGATCATGAACCAATCCGAAGCATTGATTTGATGGAACGAGCTTCAAATGCTTTTGTAAAAGCCTATTGCAAACAATTTTCCTCTTCGCTTTCTGTAAAGATATTTTGTGGCCCCGGAAACAATGGCGGAGATGGCCTTTCTATTGCCCGTTTGCTTAACAAAAACAATTTTGATGTACAGGTCTATATTTTGCAAAATGATTTTGCTTTCAGCGACGATTTTATTTTGAATGAACAAAAATTAAAAAACAAAAACAAGGTTCCTTTACATTATATTACAGATAGTAATTTCCCTCCAATTCAAGAAAGAGATGTAATAATTGATGCTCTTTGGGGAATCGGATTAACAAGACCGCTTACAGGGTTAGCTGAATCGTTAGTAAAATATATAAATGAAAGAAAATCAACAACAGTTTCTGTCGATATTCCTTCAGGAATGTTTGCAGATAAGCCAACAACAGGCACTGCAATTCAGGCTGATTTTACTTATACATTTGAATTACCAAAACTGGGATTCTTTTTTGCAGAGAATTATGAATATGCCGGAGAATGGAAAGTTCTGAGAATTGGTTTAGATAAATCTTTCATTTCTGAAATCAGCACTTCATATTTTTTAATTCAGGAAAAAGATATAAAAAAAATTCTACGCCCTAGAAGAAAATTTGATCACAAAGGCAAATTTGGTCACGCTTTAATTGTTGCCGGAAGTGCCGGTAAAATTGGCGCAGCACTATTATGTTCTTCTGCTTGTTTGAAAAGCGGGGCTGGCTTGGTAACTGCACACATTCCACGAATTGGAAATAATATTTTACAAACCGGTTTGCCAGATGCAATGATTACACTTGATGACCATGAAAACATAATAACCAAAATACCGTCGGTTGATAACTATACAACTATAGGTATCGGATCAGGCATTGGAATTGAAAATTTAACACAACAAGCTTTTATAAATTTACTTAGCCGGTACAGAAGGCCAATGGTAATTGATGCTGATGCAATTAATATTTTATCATTGAATAAAGGCTGGCTGGAATATGTTCCAAAGGGAAGCATTTTTACTCCACACCCTAAAGAATTTGAACGATTATTTGGAAAATCTCTTAACTCGTTTGAAAGGATAAAAAAACAAAAAGATTTATCCATCTCTCATAAGATTGTTATTGTTTTAAAAGGTGCCTATACCAGTATCAGTACTCCTGAAGGATTAGTTTTTTTTAATCCAACCGGAAATCCTGGAATGGCAAAAGGGGGAAGTGGTGATGTTCTAACAGGGATGATAACAGCATTTTTATCTCAAGGTTACACTTCAGAACAAGCTGCAATTATGGGAGTATATTTGCACGGATTAGCAGGAAATGTTGCATTAAAAAACAAAACAGATTTCAACATTACTGCCAGTGATCAGCTTTTACACATTGCAAATGCTTTTAAAAAAATATTACATTAACCATTTATATTTTTTTCTATTAATTGTTACTTTTTTTGTTTTGCAATCGTGCAATACAACATCAAAAGTTCAGGCAATTTCAGTTGAAATACCTCGAGATAACAAACCTGTTGAAAAACTTTCTGTAAAGACAGCTTCTATTAGCGAAACACAAAAAGAAGAGGTTAAACTTTCAGTAAATAATAATGAAAATGTTTTTGCCTCAGCGTTGTTTACCCAGTATGCAAATATTTTAGGTGTTCAACCATCTGAATTAAGCAATCAAAAGTTATATTCTTTAATTGATGAATGGTGGAATGTGCCATATAAATATGCAGGTAATTCCAAAAAAGGAATTGATTGCAGCGGTTTTTCATGCATGGTTTTGAAATCGGTCTATAACACTGAAATAATTAGAGGTTCATCTGAAATGTATAGAATAACAGACCGTGTGAAAAAGGAAGAACTTAAGGAAGGCGATTTAGTTTTTTTTCGAATTCGTCATGGACATATTTCACATGTTGGAGTTTATCTTAAGAATAACATGTTTGTCCATGCAAGTGTAAAATATGGCGTTACTATAAGCAGCCTAGATCATCCATATTATAAAAAGGTTTTTGCTTCTGGTGGCCGTTTAACCAATGACGACAGAACTATTCATTAATAACACAAACTGTATTTGCAGTTTCAAATTCCAGACACGGACTGAAAGCATCATTTGCATTTTTTCCTGTAACAGTGGTTACAAATATTTTCTCATGTGATCCGGTATCAGAACATGTACAGGTAAAACTCTTTTTACAAGAGCTAAATATTGTTGCAAACAAAAACAAAATAAATATCCTCAATCTCATTAAACAGTACTACGGGGATAAACAAATAATAGATTCAGATTCTACTTATAATTTTTTTCATTTCCAGCCTCCATACTAATGAAACTATAAATCAAAAAAATTATCTCCAATCTTACTCTTATTTTAGTCGCCTCATTTTAAAACTCTGAATTTTAAATTTTGAATACTCTAAAAGCAATTTCTCCCGTTGATGGAAGATATTACAGACAAACTGAACCATTATCAGATTATTTTAGTGAATATGCATTAATTCGATATCGGGTTTTTGTCGAAGTTGAATATTTTATTGCCTTGTGTGAAATTCCAATTCCCCAACTTGCTTCTATTGATAAAAAACATGTAAATCTGCTCAGAGAAGTTTACCGAAATTTTTCAGAGGAAAATGCAAATTCAATTAAGGAAATTGAAAAAACTACAAACCATGATGTAAAGGCAGTTGAGTATTTTATTAAGAACCAGTTTGAAAAAATTGGTTTAAATAAGTTCAAGGAGTTTATTCATTTCGGGCTTACCTCTCAGGATATAAATAACACTGCAATTCCGCTTTCAATAAAAGAGGCTATACAAAAAGTAATGCTTCCAGCGTTGGTAAATGTTATTGATATTTTGAAAATAAAAAGCAACGCTTGGCGAGACATAGTAATGCTTGCAAGAACCCATGGACAACCTGCAACTCCTACCCTTTTAGGGAAAGAATTGTATGTTTTTATTCAGCGGCTAACTGAACAGAAAAATCAATTGATTTCAATAAAACATTCTTCAAAATTCGGAGGTGCTACTGGAAATATGAATGCGCATTATGTTTCTTATCCTGAAATTGATTGGCATAAATGGGCAGATAAATTTGCAGATGAAAATCTGGGGCTTCATCGCTCCTTTCCCACAACACAGATTGAACATTACGATAACATTGCTGCTCAATTCGATGCCTTGAAAAGAATAAACACTATACTTCTTGATTTGTGTCGTGATATGTGGAGTTATATTTCTATGGATTATTTTAAACAGGAAATTAAGAAGGGTGAAGTAGGTTCTTCAGCCATGCCTCATAAAGTTAACCCCATTGATTTTGAAAATGCTGAAGGCAATCTTGGAATCTCTAGCGCCCTGAGTGAACACTTCGCAGCTAAACTTCCAATATCAAGATTACAACGCGATTTAACTGACAGTACAGTATTGAGAAATATCGGAGTTCCGTTTGCTCATACTTTAATTGCATTAAAGTCTATTGAAAAAGGTTTGAATAAAATTATCCTAAACAAAGAAAAAATTGACAACGATTTAGAAAACAACTGGGCTGTGGTTGCCGAAGCGATTCAAACTGTTTTAAGAAGCGAAATGTACCCTGAGCCATATGAAAAACTAAAAGACCTCACCCGTAAAGGCGAGCGCATTACACAAAAAGAAATTGAGTTGTTTATTGATTCACTTGAAGTTAAAGATGAAGTGAAAAAGAAACTTAAAGTTATCACTCCCTTTAATTATTTCGGAAGGTTTACTCAATAAATTTTTTTCTTAACAATTTTATGTAATGAGTAAAAAACAAATACCAGAACGAATTAAGAAAAAAAATACCCGGCCAATAAACCTTAATGAACCATGGTATGTTCGTTATGCAATTCCATTTTTTGCTTTATTAATTTTTGCGATTTATGCCCGAAGTCTTTCATTGGGTTATACTTATTTGGATGATACGGTATTTATGTTTGATAAAGGCCCTGAAAACGAACATTTCTCAAATATTTTCTACGCATTTTTAGAAGGAACATTTGGTGTAAAAGATGTTTACTACCGACCACTTTTCAGGATTACATTTATTTTAGAGCGCCAGTTTTTGTTTTTATTTCCTGAAGAAAACTTTGCTGATAATGCCATTCGGTTGGCTCATTTTATTGAAATCATATTACACATAATCAGCGTTTCTTTGCTTTTCAAATTGTTGCAGAGATTTTCATTCAGCAAAAGCTCTGCTTTTTTTTGGTGTTCTGCATTTTCTGTCCATCCGGTCTTAACAATGGCGGTTGCATGGATACCAGGAAGAAATGATTTAATGCTTTCAATTTTTTTGATTTCTTTTTTCCTGTATTTCTTTGAGTATCTTGAAACAAAAAAGCAAAAACACTTATTCTGGCAATTTATTTTTTTAATGCTGGCTCTTCTTACAAAAGAATCAGGTGTGTTTATACCATTTGCTGCAATTTTTTACTTGTTTCTTTTCAATAAGAAAAACTTGTTAAGCAAAAACATGCTTTTGATCTATACTGTTTGGATGGTTCAATTAGTCTGTTGGTTTTTCCTTCGCCAACATATAATTGACCCAAAACAAGTGAATCAAACATTCAATGAAACTATTTCAACAGCAATAGAAAGAGTTCCGGGTTTGATTCAATATATTGGAAAAATATTTCTACCAGTTAACCTTACTGTTTATCCAACCGTTGCAGATACCAGTTTTCTATATGGATTAATTGCAATTGGAGTTATAATTATTCTGATTTCCTTAAATAAGAATCGAAATTGGAAAATGATTTTATTCGGTTTAGGCTGGTTTGTGCTTTTTATTTTTCCATTCTTTTTTGTTCCCAAACGAATAAACGATGCACTTTATGAACACCGTTTATACATACCAATGATTGGTATGATATTGATTTCAAAAGAAGCAATTCCATTTATTACTAATTTATTTTCAGAAGTTTATAAATATCTTATTGGAGCCTTTCTAATTTTATATTCGATAATGACAATTAATTATATGAAGTATTTTAATGATGAAATTTCATATTATACAAAAGCAGTAAAAGACTCACCAAGTTCTGCTTATGCAACAAAAATGTTAGGGGTTCGGTTGGTTTACAAATCCAAAGAAGAAGAAGCAATTCCATATTTTATAAAAGCTTATGAATTAGACTCCACTCAGATGTATACAAGATATTTTCTGGCTAAGTTAATTTATGAAAAACAGGGGAATTATAAAGAGGCAAAAAGATTATTACAAGAAGAAATTAAACTGTCGCCAACTTTTACTGAAAATTATTTTGAATTGGCTTTTATTGCCTTTAAAGAAAATGACTATAACTCAATGATATTTAATTTGAAGAAAGTGGTGGAATTGCAACCAGCTGATAAGATGGTAAACAATAATTTATTGAAAGCATATCTAGATATTAAAAATAAGAATGAAGCAATAAAACAAATTGATTATATGCGCTCAAAAGGTATTTATATTGATCAAGAAACTTTGAATGCTGTTTATCAATTACCCAACTAAGAAAAGCTTTTTTCTTACTTAAATACTTTCGGCAAATCTAAAATAAAGCAAAACCTCTTTGATTACTCTCAGCGGTTTAACTTCAACCTAAACCATCCTCAATTATGAGATCGTAATTTTCTTTGGGCCTTCTTTTTTTGCTTCTTCTTTTTTCGGTAGCGTAAGTTTTAAAATGCCATCGACATATTCTCCACTAATGCTTTCCACATTTACCGTTTCGGGCAAAGTGAATGTGCGTTTGAATGATGAAAGTTTAAACTCACGAAAGGTGTAGTTTTCTGTTTCTTCATTCACTTTTTGTTTTTGTTCTGAAGAAACTTCCAGTAAATTTCCTTCAATGTGAATGTTGAAGTCTTCTTTCTTACGGCCGGGTGCGCTGAACTCAAGTGCATAGTTCTCCTTGGTTTCTTTCACATTTACAGCCGGAAAATTTCTTCCTTCTTTAAATACAGTTGGATTGGGTTGAATGAAATCATTGAAATAATCTTCAAATAATTTTGCTCCGGAAAATTTGTTTGATTTTAAATTTAAGTAAGTCATGTTTTTGTTTTTTTATATCATTCTTATTCTCAATCAATATTCCAATCGACACATCATGTCAAAAAAATCATTAAAACATTATCAGATACGCCATAATGTCTATATAATTTAGTTAGTTCTGAAAAACTTTCAGAAATTTGATATTTCTGTGTTGATTTATTGCAATCTGCCAATTTACAAAAGAAAAATGCAACAATTCTTTGCGGTTTTGAGTGTTTGTATATCTTTGCCGTCCCCTAAAAAAAATCATACTTAAAAATTCATGATTAACAACTACGAAACCGTCATCATCTTCTCACCAATTTTGGGCGAAGAGGATTTAAAAAAAGCGGTTAAAAAGTACAAGAAACTCCTCCAGGACCATGACGCAATAATCGTCGAGGAGCGCAATTGGGGACTTAAGCAATTAGCTTATCCTATAATGGCGAAATCAAATGGTATCTACTACATAATTGAATTTAAAGTAGATACTCAAGCGATTGCAAAATTAGAAGTAGAATACAAACGCGACGAAAACATTCTTCGCTTTTTAACAACTGCTTTGGATAAGTATGGCATTGAGTACAATGAAAAGCGCAGAGCCGGCCTGGTTGGAAAAGAGAGAAAGAACAAAACAAATTCATCAACTCAACCAACTGAAGCATAAATCATGGCCTTTCCAAAAGCAAAGGGAAAAGATATTAAGTATCTAGCAACCCAGAAACAATTAGTACGCCCGAAGAAATACTGTCGTTTTAAAAAGTACGGAATTAAGTATATAGATTATAAGGAAACTGAATTCCTTATGAATTTTTTAAACGAGCAAGGAAAAATCCTTCCACGCCGACTAACTGGAAACAGTTTGAAATATCAACGCAAAGTTACTCAGGCAATAAAACGCGCCCGTCAACTTGCTTTGTTACCTTATGTAACTGACCTTTTTAAATAGACTAAACAATGGAAGTAATATTAACACAAGATGTAGCAAAACTTGGCAAAGAAGGTGAAATGGTAAAAGTTCGTCCTGGTTATGGTCGCAACTTCTTATTACCTCAACGACTTGCTGTAGTTGCTTCTGGCTCTGCCAGAAAAGACTTTGAAGAAAAAGTAAAACAAGAAGGTCGCCGTGAAGAAAAAATGCTTCAGGAAATCAATAAATATGTTGAAACACTAAAAAGCACCTTATTTAAAGTTGGAGTAAAAGCAGGTACAAGCGGAAAATTATTTGGAACTGTTACTACCCACCAATTGGCTGCTTCAATAAAAGCACAAAAAAATATAAATATTGATCGCAAGAAAATATCTATTCCTGAAGAAGTAAAGACAATTGGTACTTATACTGCAACAATTGATTTACATAAGGATGTAAGTGTTACAATAAATTTTGAAGTAATAGCCGAATAGTTTTCAGTGAAATAATTCTTGCTCCATGAAAAATTTTCATGGAGCATTTTTTTGTCCGAAATATTATTAATGTTATTTGTGTCGCAGGTGCATATTGATATATTTGCGCCTCGAATTTTTCGGAAGAAGAAATTTGGCGAGGTAGCTCAGCTGGTTAGAGCGCAGCACTCATAATGCTGAGGTCGGGGATTCGAGCTCCCCTCTCGCTACAAACTAAAATGTTTCGGTTTAAAATACTATTTAATGATTCAACTGGCCAAGAGAGTATCAGAACTCAGCGAATCCGAAACATTGCAAATGGCCAAGCTAAGCCGTGAGTTAAAAGCACAAGGAAAAGATATAATTGATTTAAGCTTAGGTGAACCCGATTTTGACACGCCTGTCTTAATTAAAGATGCAGCCAAAAAAGCATTGGATGATGGATTTACAAAGTATTCACCTGTCGCTGGTTTTCTAGACCTTAGAAAAGCAATTGCTGAAAAATTTCAAAGGGATAATCACCTTGTATTTTCACCTGAACAAATTGTAGTTTCTACCGGAGCAAAGCAATCAATTGCAAATGCTGTTCTTGCATTAATAAATCCAGGTGATGAGGTAATTGTTCCTTCTCCATATTGGGTAAGTTATCGTGAGATGGTTAAAATGGCAGGAGGAAAACTAATGAAAGTAAAAACCCAACTTTCAAATGAATTCAAATTGACCGGGGATGAATTAGCTTCAGCAATAACACAAAAAAGTAAACTTTTCATATTTTCCTCGCCATGTAATCCAACAGGAGCTGTTTATTCAAAAGAAGAATTACATCAACTCGCCTTGGTACTTGCAAAGCATCCTGAAATTATTGTTATAAGCGATGAGATATACGAGTACATCAATTTTATTGGAAAACATGAAAGCATTGCTCAGTTTGATGAATTGAAGGATCGAGTAGTGGTTGTAAACGGTTGTTCAAAAGGTTATTCGATGACTGGTTGGAGATTAGGATACATCGGTGCTCCAATTGAAATTGCAAAAGCATGTGAGAAAATTCAAGGTCAAATTACCTCCGGTACAAATTCAATTGCCCAACGAGCTGCATTAGCGGCAATAAACGGAAGTTTGACTGATACAATTTTAATGCGTGAAGCATTTAACAGAAGACGAGAATTAGTAAAAGAATTACTGAATAAAATACCTGGAATTAAATGTAATAATCCGGAAGGTGCCTTCTATTTCTTTCCTGATTTCAGTAATTATTTTGGAAAAAAATACAAGCATTATGATATAAAAAATGCGGATGAGTTATGTATGTTTTTATTGTATGAAGGAAATGTATCAATAGTTACCGGAAGTGCATTTGGAGACGAGAATTGTGTAAGAATTTCTTATGCAACTTCTGATGAAAAATTAATTGCCGCTATTGAAAGAATCCGGACTACCTTGCTTCTTCTCACCTGATTTTTTTATAAGAACAAAACATATTAATTTGTTCTATTCTCTTCTTTCACCATTCTTTACATTCGCACCTTCGATTAATGAAGCAAATAGAAAAGCTAGTCACGAATAAATTTTCAAAATTACGCATTGCAGTAGTCGGAGATGTTATGCTCGATAGTTATTTATGTGGCAGCGTTGAAAGAATTTCACCCGAAGCACCGGTTCCAGTTGTAAGTATCGATAAAAAGGAAGATCGCCCTGGTGGTGCCGCAAATGTTGCATTGAATTTAAAATCACTTGGAGCAACTCCAATTTTATTTTCGGTTATCGGAAGAGACGAAACCGGAAAAAAACTATTGAATCTTTTAACAAATTCAGGAATCGATACATCAAATATTATTACGAGTAAGTCTAGAATTACCACTTCAAAAACAAGAGTACTAAGTAAAAATCATCAAATGATTCGATTTGACGAAGAAATACAAACTTCCATTTCAGATCGTGAAGCCGATTCACTTTATGCTTTTATTGCCAAACAATTTCAATCAAATAAATTTGATGCAGTTATAATTGAAGATTATAACAAAGGTGTTTTAACTGAATCGTTGATTGAAGTGTTAATGACTTTATTTCACAAAAAAAATATCCCGGTATTGGTTGATCCGAAAAAGAATAATTTTTTCTCTTTTGATGGAGCTACAGTTTTTAAACCAAACCTGCGTGAAGCTAGAGAAGCACTTGGAAAAAATTTTGGAACTTCATTAAAAGAATTAAATGAAGTTCATCATGAATTTAAGAAAAAACTTTTTCATCATTACACATTAATTACACTTGGCGATAAAGGTTCTTATATAAATAATGGAGAAACCGGAAATATTATTCCTGCTCAAGTGCGAAATGTGTCGGATGTGAGCGGAGCAGGCGATACCGTTATTGCGGTTATGGCAGCATGTATTGCCTCAGGGGCGAATGCTTTCGATGCTGCTTTTTTATCAAATTTAGCAGGAGGAATAGTTTGTGAAAAGCCTGGAGTGGTGTCAATTGAAAAAAATAAATTACTAAGCGAATTAAAAAAATAAGCAGATGAGAAAGTGGCTTAAAGAGAATTTAATTGTAAAATCAGTTACGAACTTATATAAGATTTTGACCCCAAATCAGCGTAAGAAATCCTATTTCATGATTTTTTTAATTTTCTTATTGGGTCTTTTGGATGTTTTTGGCTTGGCCTCTATACTTCCAGTTATATTTTTAACAACCAAACCAGAAGTAATATTTTCAAATTATTATTTAAATCTTATTTACTCTTTATTAAATTTTTCATCAACAAATACTTTTATTTTATTTATTTTCTTTATTCTAGTGATATTATTTTCTATAAAAAACTTGTTAGCCGTTTGGATAAATTATTCTCAAATTAAATTTTCCTATGAAGTAGCTACAAATATTACGCTTCGCAAACTAATTGAATTTTTCAAATTAAACATTACTGAAATTTCATTATCAAATAGCTCAGTATTTGCAATGAATATTGCCGCTACTCCAACAGAAGTATCAAGTAGTTTAATGGTTCCGCTATTTGCTTTTTTTTCAGAGCTTGTTATTGTTTTTCTTGTATTTATTGGAATTTCAATTTTTGATTTTAAAATCCTTATATTATTATCAATTCTCTTTATACCAACTTCTGTTATTTTTTTTAGGCTGATTAGAAATAAGGCTCACCTTATGGGAATTCAAAAAAATGACTCTCGATATTATACTTATCAATACTTATATCAAATTATTCATGGATATATAGATGTAACATTAATGAATAAAAGAAATCATTATTCAACCAAATTTATTACAAATTTAAAAGAAATGAACCGATCTCAAACTCTATTGACTTTGTATGAATTAATTCCTAATAGGTTTATTGAAGTTATTGCACTTTGCGCTGTTTTCTTAATTTTTGCCTATTCGATTTTTATAAATATTACTGATTCAGGATTTATTGCATTCTTAACAGTTTTCGTTGCAGCTGCTTATAGAATTTTGCCATCTTTCAATCGTATAATTATTTCAATTGTAAGAATAAAATCAAATCTTTTTGTCTTTGATATTTTAAAAGACATACCAGTTGACTTAACCGGAAATGCTGCCGTGGTTTTTGAAAATGAAGAATCAATTCCTGCAAAACCTGACTTTACTCGTTCAATTGAATTAAAAGGAATTAGCTATAAATACAAGGGAAGTTCAGTTTCTGCTTTATCAAATATCTCAGTGCAAATAAATAAAGGTGAAATTATTGGCTTCATTGGAACTTCTGGGTCAGGAAAAACAACACTTTTCAATATTTTGCTGCGACTTTTGATTGAACAGCATGGTGAGTTATTAATTGATGGAAAACCAATTGACGAAAAGTATTTAATCGGTTGGCGCAAAATGATAGGATATGTACGGCAAGATTACTTTTTAATTGATGCATCATTTGCTGAAAATATTGCCTTTGGTTTTTCAAGAGATAAAATTGATGAACAAAAATTGAAAGAATGTATTCGCCTAGCATCATTAGAAGATTTTCTAAAAACATTACCCAATGGTATAGAAACTCAAATTGGCGAAAAAGGAAGCAAGCTTTCAGGAGGTCAAAAACAACGAATTGCAATTGCAAGATCATTATATCACGACTCTGAAATTATATTGTTTGACGAGGCAACGAGCGCCTTAGACCATGAAACTGAAAATGAAATTATTGAAACAATCAATAATTTATATGCCCAAAAGAAAACAATGTTAATGATAGCGCATCGCATTACAACATTAAGAAAATGCGATAAAATTTATGAACTAAAAGAAGGAGAAATTATTGCTGTTCATACTTATGATGAACTCATTAAAAAGCGAATTCAAATTAATTAATAATTTACTTTCCTTATTTAATTCTCCAATGAAAAAAATCGGATTACTTTCTGATACACATGGTTTCATTGATGATAAAATCATATCGCATTTTAAAGAATGTGATGAAGTTTGGCACGCCGGCGATTTTGGTGCTGATGTGAATGAATACCTGGAAAAACACTTTTTTGTTCGTGGGGTATATGGAAATATCGACGGACAAAAATTACGAACCAAGTACCCGGAACATAATAAATTTAACATTGAAGGATTGAATGTATGGATCACTCACATTGGTGGTTATCCTGGAAATTATGATTGGAAAATCAGAAGCGAAATACAAAAGAATCCTCCAGGATTATTTATCTGTGGTCATTCACACATTTTAAAAGTAATACCTGATAAAAAATTAAATCTATTGCATATAAATCCTGGAGCTGCCGGAAAAAGCGGTTTTCACATTATGCGCACCATTGTTCGATTTCAAATAGAAAAAAGAGACATAAAAAACTTGGAAGTGGTTGAACTCGGGAAACGAGGAGCTATTGAATAGTAATTATTTCCAAAAAAAAAACTTTGTCAGCGAGAGGAATAATTTTAATGGTGATGTTATTTTGCATTATTAAATTTCATACCCGATTTTTTGTTTATGATTACACCATCAACTCAACCAGACCCAATTGATAAACTCCTTAAAGAAATCATGGAAGAAACAGAACAAGAATTGCAACAAGTAAAGTTTGCCTCTTTCTTTCAACGGGTGGTTGCCAGGTTAGTTGACATGTCATTAATTACTGGTATTACACTTGGTATCGGCTATCTTGCATTTAGCTTTATTCGAAAAGACACTCCTGAATCAGCTGCATATATTATTGATGGATTGAAACAAGCACTTCCTGCATTTGGTATTATGATATGGGTGACGCTATATTCTCCATTAATGGAAAGTACGGGAGGAACAATAGGAAAACGATTAATGGGAATAAAAATGGTAAATGATAACATGGAATACAAAAAACCACGCTTTCTTACCTGCGCCGCAAGAGCATGGATTTATCTGGTCTTTATAATGTTATTGATTATACCCTCAATCGCAAGTTGCATATTTGTTTTATTCAACGATAAGAAAATGACCTTTCACGATAAGATGTTTAATATGGTTTGCGTGAACTATCGGTAGTAATTTCTGAATAAGATTTTAAAAAAACCACCTTTTTAGTTTCTTGTAGTTTATTGTATGTCTAAATGTCTAAAATCTAAAATGTAGTTGTTTACATTTGTTCGCACCCGATAAGGAATATAAATGGCTGACATAAAATCTACAACCACTGCTTCACTTCAAAAAATCTCATTGGTCATTCCTTGTTATAATGAATCAGCAAGAGTCAACCAAATGCTTGAAGGTCTTCGGGAATTTTCACGCAACTGGAAAAAAGATTTTGAAATAATTATTGTCGATGATGGTAGTAAGGATGATACATCAGGGTTGATTGAACAAAGTGAATTGTATAACGAATTGTCATCGCAAGGAAAATTCAAATTAATCAAACCCGAGAAAAATCAAGGCAAAGGTTTCGCTCTACGCGAAGGAGTGTTACATGCTACTGGTTCACATGTACTAACACTGGATGCTGACATGAGCACCCGCCCAACAGAACTCAATAATTGGTTAGCCACTCATAAACTTTCAAATAGCGAAATTTTAATTGGCTCACGCGAATTAAAAACATCTAAAGTAACCGAACGAAAGTCCCGAAATATCATTGGAAAAATTTTCAATTTAAGCGTAAGGTTTTTTACTCCTTTGAAAAGCCATGATACGCAGTGCGGCTTTAAATTATATCCGACTGATGTTGCAAAAAATTTATTCAGCAAACTCTCAACTTCAGGTTGGGCCCATGATGTTGAATTATTATACCGTGCACAATTGGCAGGAATAAAAATTATTGAAATGCCATTGTCGTGGAAAGCAATGGAAGGCAGTAAAATTTCAGTTAGTGTTGATGGAGTAAAAATGTTTTTGCAGGTAATTTTGCTTTCAATCCGAATGAAATTTAATTGGTTTTTCATTTCACCCTTTTCTGAAATGAAGAATGCTGAACTGAACAATAAAAATCAACCGCTTTTTCGTTTTCTTTTTGCTTTTGCATCAGTAACTTTATTTTTTCTGATGACAGTAGTCAGTTTTCATTATGGAATAACAGGTGATGATTTAGACCAGAAAGTTTACGGCGAGAAGGTTTTGAATTTTTATACTTCGTTTGGAAAAGATACTTCGTGCTTGAATCTGAAAGTCGGCAATAAAGAAAACCTGTATCTATATGGTGGTTTGTTCAGTATGATTTCCGCAGCTGCAAATCGCTACATCGGTGGATTGGATGAATATGACATGCGCCACCTCATTAACGCGATTGCAGGATTCTTTGCAATTCTGTTTACTGGTTTGCTTGCTCGAAGATTAGGTAATTGGCTTACCGGATTTTTGGCGTTGGTACTACTTGCATCGTGGCCACAGTTTTTCGGTCAGAGTATGAACAACCCCAAGGATATTCCTTTTGCACTTACCTACATACTTACTATTTATTTTTTAGTGAAACTGGTAACTGAACTTCCTCGACCAAGTACCCGAACATGGGTAATGAGCGCAGTTAGCATTGCGCTTGCCATTAATATTCGTGTAGGTGGTTTGTTATTGATTGGAATGTTATTCGCCTTTGTTATTGGCACATACATTCTCTCTACTGAAAAAAGAAAACTGATAAATACAACCAACTCATTAGGATATTTATTTAAACGATTAATTTTTGTTGCCCTTGCAGGATACTTGGGTGGTTTAATATTTTGGCCTTATGGATTGATGGGACCAATGAGTAATCCGTTTATTGCGCTTAAAGAGCAAACCAATTTTGCTATGGGTATCGGAATGTTGTTTGAAGGAAAAGTAATTACTTCTAAAGAAATTCCGTGGTACTACATTCCGAAATGGTTAGAGATTACAACTCCACTTGTAGTACTGATTGCTGCACTGGCTCAATTAGCTCTTTGGTATTTTTCAAGAAAGAAATTTTCTTCAACTGTTACATTGCTTATAATTTTTGCAACATTATTTCCATGGGCATATGCTGCCTATCAACAATCTCCGTTGTATGATGGACTGAGGCAATTTCTGTTTATGATTCCATTGATTGCTGTGCTTGCATCTTTAACATGGAGTTTTCTGATAACAGGATTAAATCAAAAAATAGTTTCTTACATCGCTGCCGTTGCATTTGTAATTGGCATAGCATTTCCACTTCGGTTTGCATTTGCAAATCACCCTAATGAATATGTTTACTTCAATGAAATAATCGGTGGTATAAAGGGCGCATACGGAAAATTCGAAACTGATTATTACATGAACAGTGTGCGCAAAACAGCAGATTGGTTTAAGCAATCAGATATATTTAAGAATGCCACGAAGGAGAAAAAAATATTATTAGCCACCAATGCTTCAGACCCCATCAACTGGTATTTCAGAAATGATACTGATAAAGTAACTGTGGTTTACACCAAGTGGAATGCCGCAGGCAGTCCAAAAACCCGGTCGGCACGCGATTGGGATTATGGAATATATTATTCTCGCAATGTTGAACCCGGTATGTTACTCGCTGGCACCTGGCCCTCTGATAAAGGCATTTATAAAAACGAAGCCGATGGTGTTCCGCTCTCCTGCGTAATTGAACGGAAAAACAAATCGGACTTATATGGTTACCGAGAAATGCAGCGCGACAGTTTAGCAAAAGCAGAATATTATTTTGAAGATGCATTAAAGTATAATCCTCAAAACGAAGAAGTAACAGGTTGGATGATTCAGATAAAACTTAATCTGAAAAAAACAAAAGAGGCACTGAGTTATGCTCAAAAATATTTAACACTTATTCCCGATGATGATCAGGCATACATGATGCTTGGAGTTTGCTATGCTTACACGGGTGATATGAGTAATGCTGAATTCAATTTATTAAAAGCTGTTGAAATGCGACCAACAAACTTTCAGGCTTATCAACTGCTCAGTCAGTTATATCAACAGAAGGGTGATAAATCCACTGCTGAAAGCTATATGAACAAAGCACAACAGATAAAACAACAATTGCAGGAACAACAGCAACAATAATTATGGATTTAAAAGAGCTGGAATCAGGGGTTATTCCGAATACGCATTGGTATTATCAGTCGAAAAAATGGCCGCTTGTTCGTTTTGTGAAAAAGATTTTTCGTGAACAAAAAAGAAAAGTGGTTTTGGTTGATGTGGGTTCCGGCTCCGGATTTTTCATGTCTGAATTATTGAAGCTGATGCCGGAGATGATTGATAAAGTTTGGCTCGTTGATATTAATTACTCCGAAGCCGAAGTGAAAGAAACCATCGGAAAGCAAGTGGAGAAAACCATCAACCTCCCTCCTGTTATTGAACATGCAGTAATTGTGATGATGGATGTACTCGAACACATTGAAGATGATTTGGCAATATTGATTGAAATAAAAAAACGCTGTGTTGGCAAAAACCATTTCTTCATTACCGTTCCGGCCTTTATGGATTTGTGGAGCGGACATGATGTGTATCTTGGTCATTATCGACGCTACACTTCTAAAACTTTAAATGCTTTATTGACTAATGCAAAAATTTCGAAGCATAAAATTTTCTATCTCTTCGCAGGAATATTTCCAATGGTATGGAGCATCCGAAAACTGAATAAAAAAAGCAAGGAAACTCAAAGCAACATGAAGCCATCGCACCCAATCGTTAACACAGTTCTTCGTGCATACAATTCTTTTGAAATGAATTTCAGCAGAATGAATAAACTGTTTGGTGTGACTTGCGCCGCTGAGGGAGAGCTTTAAATTCAAAGATTAATATTTGAATATTGAAAATTATTTTGCAGATCAGAACTTCTAATTTTTAATTTCTTACAAATGAAATCTCTTCATCCAAAAACTCTCTCCTTTCTTTCGAAATTAAAGAAGAACAACAACAAACCATGGTTCGATAAAGGCAAACCGGAGTTTGATGAAATAAGAATTCAGTTCACCGAATTCATTGATGAATTATTAGTGACAATGAAAAAAGTGGATCAGCAAATTGGCACTGATTTGAAGGCGAAGGATTGTGTGTTCCGCATTTATCGCGATGTTCGTTTTGGAAAAGATAAAACTCCATACAAAATTCATATAGCAGCGGCTCTCGGTCGCGAAGGACGGAGAGGGAAATATGCGGGCTACTATATGCATATTGAACCAGGAGGGAAAAATTTTCTGGGTGGTGGTGTATGGATGCCCGAAGCACCTGAGTTGAAAAAAGTTCGACAGGAAATAGATTACAACCTTAAAGATTTTAAAAAGATAACTGAAGCAAAGAATTTCAAAAAAACTTTCGGTGAACTTGATGGAGAGAAAATGAAAACCATTCCAAAAGATTATGATGCAACAAATCCGGCAATTGAAATTCTGAAACACAAAAGTTTTTTATACGGATGCGAGCTGGATGATAAATCTGTTCTCTCTCCTTCATTTCTAAAAAAATCGATTTCTGTTTTTAATGAGTTGTCTCCGTTCATTCAGTTTCTGAATCGGGCGATGGATTGAATTCTGCCTAAATTTTTCCACAATACATTCAGCAATCAATAGCTCGGTTATATTTGTTTCCGGATGGAGAATTTCATTGTATCGGCGCGTAAATACAGACCTGCAAGGTTCGAAGATGTTATTGGACAACAGCAGGTAACACAAACACTTAAGAATGCAATCCGCAACAATCAGTTGGCTCAGGCATTTTTGTTTTGTGGCCCACGCGGAGTGGGTAAAACAACTTGTGCGAGAATTCTGGCTAAAGTTATTAACTGCGAAAATATTTCGAAAGAAATTGAAGCTTGTAACGAATGCGAGAGTTGTAAGTCGTTTAATCAGAACGCAACTTTCAATGTGCATGAACTTGATGCTGCATCCAACAACAGTGTGGAAGATATCCGCGCACTCATTGAGCAGGTTCGCTACGCACCACAGACCGGAAAGAAAAAAATTTATATTATTGATGAGGTTCATATGCTTTCTAATCAGGCATTTAATGCTTTTTTGAAAACTCTTGAGGAACCACCACCCTACGCCATTTTTATTTTGGCAACTACTGAGAAACATAAAATCATTCCAACAATTTTATCTCGTTGTCAGATATTTGATTTCAACAGAATCAGAACTGAAGACACTGCAGAATACTTAGCTAACATTGCTACTAAAGAAGAAATAAAAACTGAGAATGATGCCCTTCACATTATAGCACAAAAATCTGATGGAGCATTGCGCGATGCGCTTAGTATGTTCGACAGAATCAGTGTTTATACCGGAGGAAATATTACATACCAGTCGGTTCTCACAAATCTGAACATTCTTGATTACGATTATTTCTTTCGCTTCACCGATTATTTTTTACAGGAAAGTATTACAGATTGTCTGCTCACATACAATGAGATTTTAGCAAAAGGATTTGAAGGTGATAATTTTTTGAGCGGTTTAGCTTCCCACCTACGAAGTTTGTTGGTTAGTAAGGATAAGGAAACTTTACAGTTACTTGAGACTTCAATCAACCTTCGAAATCGTTATGCAGAGCAATCGGCATATACTCCAATTTCATTTTTATTGAATGGTCTTAACATTATAAACGAATCTGAAATCCAATATCGAACCAGCCGAAATAAAAGATTGTGCGTGGAGTTGGCGATGATGAAATTATGTTACCTGTTTAGGACTGTAAAATCTATTCAATCCGGAGAAATACTTCAGGAGAATAAAAAAAAAACTGAACCAACAATTATAAAGAAGGAAGAAATTTCAAAAGTAATTTCTTCACAATCTATATTAACAGAAAAGGAAGAGAAATACAACTCAGGTTCACAGGAACTTTCTTCTGCAATTAAAACAACATTTGCAGGAACCTCATCAGGAACTGGTTTTAAAATTCCAACTCTAAATGATTTAAAAGCAACAGTAGAAAAGGAGAAACCTGAAAACACAAGTATAAAAGTCACGGAAAAACTTATTGGTGATGAACTAGATGAAGAAAAATTAAAATATGCATTCAGCAAGTATTTGGAAAATCTACAAGCAGCAAAAAATTTTTCTGTTTCTGAAATATTAAAAATATATCCTCCTGTTTTGGAAAATAATCGTACAGTTTTAATTGTGGTGGGAACTCAAAGTCACCGCCAATTATTGTTGGATGAACTGGAAAATATGGTTGCTTTTTTAAAGAACCAATTACAGAAAAAGATCATTGATTTAACAATTAAAGTAGATGCCGAAAGAGCAAAGGCCGATAATAAAAAAAGGCCTTATACTCCTTCAGAAAAATTTGAGCACATGGCTAAAAAAAATCCAAAACTTAAGCAATTAAGAGATGATTTAAAACTCGAAGCTGATTTCTGATTGGTAATTCCTTTTTGCAATTATTTTTGACCCAAGAACAACAAAATAAATTATGGCTGAAGTAATTAGAATGCCCCGAATGAGTGATACAATGACTGAAGGTGTGATTGTGGCTTGGCACAAAAAAGTTGGTGATAAGGTAAAGAGTGGCGAATTAATGGCTGAAATTGAAACTGATAAGGCTGTAATGGAATTTGAAAGTTTTCAGGATGGAGTATTGCTCTATATAGGTGCTGAAAAAGGGGCTGCTATTCCTGTTGATACAATTATAGCTGTAATTGGTAAAGAAGGAGAAGATTATAAAGCTGCACTAGCAAACTCTGGTCCTGCTTCTTCCAATAAACCTGAAGAAAAGGTAAATACTGAAGTTTCAGTTTCATCTTCGATTGCTTCATCAACACAAAAGGAAATAGCAATTCCGGCATCTAATGGAAATGGAAGAGTAAAAGCTTCACCTCTTGCAAAAAAAATCGCCGCTGATTCAGGTATAAATATTTCACAAGTATCAGGCAGTGGGGATGATGGAAGAATTATTAAAAAAGACATTGAAGCATATCTTTCTTCCGGAAAATCAAAACGCTCTCAACCGTTTGTTAATGATACTGAGAGTTATGAAGAAGTTGCAGTTTCACAAATGCGCAAGACTATTGCTCGCCGCTTGTCAGAAAGCAAATTCAGTGCTCCGCATTTTTATTTAAAAATGGATATCAATATGGATAGATCCATTGATGCCCGTAAACAAATGAATGAATATCTGCAAGAAAAAATTTCTATCAATGATTTTGTAATTAAAGCATGTGCACTTGCATTACGGGCAAACCCACAGGTAAATTCATCGTGGTTAGGTGATAAAATCAGATATAATCATCACATTCATATTGGAATGGCCGTTGCAGTTGAAGAGGGATTATTAGTTCCAGTCATAAAATTTGCCGACCAAAAGTCTTTTAGCCAGATTTCGACTGAAGCAAAGTCATTCGGTGCAAAAGCAAAAGAGAAAAAACTGCAACCAACAGATTGGGAAGGAAATACCTTCACGATTTCCAATTTAGGCATGATGGATATTGATGAATTCACAGCAATCATTAACCCGCCGGATGCATGCATACTTTCAGTTGGTAAAATTCGTCAGATTCCTGTGTTTGATGATAAGGGAAATATAAAAGCTTCTAATGTTATGAGCGTAGTATTAAGTTGTGACCATCGTGTTGTTGATG
The DNA here is from genome assembly GCA_947469485.1 of Chitinophagaceae bacterium. Lineage (GTDB taxonomy): Bacteria > Bacteroidota > Bacteroidia > Chitinophagales > UBA10324 > UBA10324. Next base: position 90,032 of record CANIPU010000009.1, read on the forward strand.
GTGCAAAGGGTGCAAAATTTTTACAATCACTGAAAATGTTCCTAGAGAACCCCGTGACTATGTTAGTTTAAAATAAATTTTATTAAAAACTTATTAATTCAAGACAACCTCTTTAATACAGCAAACCGGAATACTGATTCCGCCTTTCAGTATAATATTTTTATCAGTAGCTGCCCAAATAGTGGTTATTACTTCTTTGATACCTTCCTCTGTTACAAAAGTAATTTTAGCTTTTGTGTAAAAAGTGTGAGACAACTGTGCTGCTCTCTGCAACGACAGTTTTCTCTGCAAATATGCTTCAGCACAATCCAACACTTCAGAATTTATACATCGAAGGTTTGGAATTATTTCTCTTGCAATGCGTTCAGGGTTTGTAGAAACATTCATCAAATTGAAGTGGGTTTTGGTTCGGTGTTCTTTACGCTCTCAATTTCAGCTAAGTTATCACTAGTTATGGCTAAATTCATATATTTAAATGGCTACCCATTTAATAAAATCTTCTAAATGAGCTTAAAACACACTTTGATATTAGGTGCATCACCTAATCCTGAGAGATATTCATTTTTGGCCGCTAAAAGTCTATCCAGCCATAATCATACAATTACAATGGTAGGAAAAAAAGATGGCATAGTTTGTAATTTGCCTATACTTCATTCAATTCCACAGAATCTGGAAATAGATACAGTCACAGTTTATCTAAGTGCCAAAAATCAAATTGCCTATTACAGTGATATAATTCAGCTTAAGCCCAAACGGATAATCTTTAATCCCGGGGCAGAAAACCCCGAATTGGAAAAATTAGCGATTGAAAACGGAATTGAAGTTGAGAATGCTTGCACCTTGATTTTGCTTTCTATCGGTCAATATTGATTTTATAAAATCAATCTTAAAATATTTTGTGGAAATTCGCATTCTTCATTCTCTAATCAAAAACTTTTTATGATTAAAAAAATAATGCTCGGTGTTGCGTTGATAGTAATTTCTGTTTCAACTCAGGCGCAAAAAAAAGTGGAAGCTAAATCAGAAGTAAAGTCGGCAACTGTTTATTTATCAGGTGCTGAACTAAACCGGACAGCGAGCATAACACTTGCCGCAGGAAATTCGGATGTGGTTTTTACCGGTTTGCCTACTAATCTCAATCAACAAACTATAAATATTTATTCTGATGATAAACTGATTATTCAATCAGTACAATTTAAATTGAATTACATGGATCAGAAGGAACTTTCAGCTGAAACAAAAAAGTGGAGTGATTCACTTGAATTAATAAACAAGGAACTAACAACCATAAAGGATAAAAAAGACATTCTTGTTATGCAACAAAATATGTTGGATGAGAATAGAAAAACTACCGGTGCAAACACCGGATTGAATTTTGAAGAAATGAAAAAGTATTTTGATTTTTATTCAATTCAAATTTCAACCTCACGAAAAGAATGGACTTCATTAGGTGAAAGAGAGGTGAAATTGAATGAAATAAAAAATAAATTGTCTCAACAACTTTATGATTTCCAACAAAAAAAGTCTGCTCCATCAGGTGAGATTTGGGTTCAGGTTTCTTCAGATAAAGCAATCACATCAAAATTTTATATTTCTTACTTAGTAAACAATGCAGGCTGGACTCCTGAATATGATGTTCGTGCCGATAAAGTAAATGCTCCGATAACACTCAATTACAAAGCTGCAATCTGGCAAACAACTGGTGAAGACTGGAAAGACATAAAACTCAAACTCTCTACAGGAAATCCAACAGCTGGTGCGGCAGGACCAATTTTCTCCACTTGGTTCATGGATTATTATTATGGAAACAATGTTTCTTTAGAATATTTAAATGATTATGATAAAAACAGAGGATTAAGAAATGAAGATGCACCATCAGCCCCAATTTCAATGCAGGAGGTAGTGGTAACCGGTTCAAATAAAAAATACAAAGAGAGCGAAACAACTTCGTCATACACCAGTGTTACTCAATCGACTCTTTCAACTGAGTTTGATATAAAATTGGCTTCATCTATTCCGTCAGGTTCTGATGTCCACAGGGTGAACATTGGTGATTACGCAATGGATGCTTCGTATGATTACTACTCAATTCCAAGAATTGATAAAGATGTTTTTTTGAATGCTCACATTTCAGATTGGGAGAAACTGAATTTGCTTCCAGGGGCTGCTAATATATTTTTTCAGGGAGCTTATGTTGGCCAGAGCGTAATAAATGCCAATCAAACAAACGACACTATGGAACTTTCGCTTGGTCGAGATAAAAATGTAATTCTCACTCGCGAAAAATTAAAAGATTTTACAAAAGAGAAATTCATTGGTGGAAAATATCGTCAGAGTGTTACCTACGAAATTAAAGTTAAGAATACTGAACCAACTGAAATCAGCCTGGATGTGATTGAACAAGTTCCGATTTCAGCAAATGCCGAAATAAAAATTACACTCGATGATGCCGGCGGTGCATCTTATAATGTTGAAACAGGAAAACTTTTTTGGAAACAGAAACTAGCTCCCGGAGAAGAAAAGAAAATGCAATTTTCGATAACTGTTGAATTTCCTGAATCGAAGAAAATTTATTGCCCAAAGTTTTAAAAAACCAGTAGCAATAAGCCCCATACAACTTAATGGGGCTTTCTTTTTTTCTTTAATATCTTTTAATTTATTCATCTACTAATTACTATTTATAGAAATACGCTTATTACAACAAATAATTATTTATAAATTAGGAATAGGAATTACTTGGTTTTTAAAATCATAATATTTTTTATCCATTTGTTTCCCAAGTTTTAAAAGCTTCGGAATATTTTTTTTCAACTTCTTAAGTTGCTTTAATAAATCAAACATTCCAATCAAGTGACTTTTAGGAATAACATAGCCTGCCTCTTTTAACACACTTCCTATTGGAACCTTAAGCTGCTCCTGCATTTTAAAAAGTGCTACCAATACCTCTGCTCCTATTGGTACACATGCTCCAACACCACCTCTTACTTGTTCCCAGCCAATTAAATAAATTCCCTTAAAATCAGCAAGCATACTTCTTCCATATACCTGAGCAAATGCACCTTTTGTACGGTGCAACTCTTTCGGCAAAAAAGGATAAGAAAGGTGAAATCCGGTAGCAGTAACAATTAAATCGGCTTTAACTTTTGTTCCATCAATAAATTCAACTTCATCTTCCGTTATACGACTTATACCAGGCTTAGGAGTTAGCTTTCCATGTTTAATATAATGCAAAGCCTCTGTTCCAATTGTTGGATGCTTTGTTAAAATATCATGATCAGGTTTGGGTAGACCATATCTACTTAAATCGCCTACAGTTAATCTCAAACCAATTTTCAACATTGTTCTTTGAACAAATGGTGGCAACCAATTTTTGGCAAAATGTGAAAGAGGATAACCCGCAACTAACTTTGGAAGAAACCATGCACTGCTTCTGATGCTCATATAGGAAGAAGCACCTACCCGGGCTGCTTCTGATGCCACATCGCAAGCAGAATTTCCAGCACCAACTACTACAACATTTTTTCCTTTTAATTGATCAGGGGTTTTATAGTCTTTAGAATGAAGAATTTCACCTTTGAACGATTCTGAACCCTCAAAAACAGGATAGCGCTTATCCCAATGATGACCGTTGCAAACAAGCACACCCTTGTATAATTTTATTTCTCCATCAGCAAATTTCACTTGCCACTTATTATCTCCGGCCGGATATACAAATTCAACCTTTTTATTAAATGTAATAAATTCACGAAGGCCAAAATGATTTGCATAATCATTATAATAAGCTAAGACTTGCTTGCCACTTGGAAATTCCGGGTAATTTTTTGGCATTGCATAATCTGAATACTCCATCAATCCTTTTGGAGAAATAATATGCGCAGTTTCATAAACTCCATGATGCCAGTTACCTCCTAAATCATCTTCAGCGTCAACTGCTTCAAATGGAATCCCCGCCAATTTCAAGGCTTTGATATGTGCTAATCCTACCGGACCTGCCCCTATTATTAAATACTTTTGATCGTCAGTCAATTTACAATTTTGAAAAATACTTTTTTTATAGCTTATCGAATTTAAACAATAATATCAAAAACAATAAGTTTTAAAAGAATGCCAGATAACTACAGTAACTATTTTCCTGTTTTATGTTGATTTGGTTAATATACATAATTCAATCTCGCTGTTAATTTACAAGAAGTGACTATCAACTATATTGTAAAATCAAAATTAGTTTTAGAGAAAATATTTGTAATGAAAATTAAAATTCTTATAATTTTTTGTATCTCATTTCTTTTTATTTCATCTTGTAAAGACAAATGCAAAGATGTAAATTGTAACAACGGAACATGTGTTGAAGGAACATGCAATTGTTCCGAAGGTTATGAAGGAAATGATTGTGGCACAGAATCCAGATCAAAGTTTATTGGAAGCTATGTTGTAAACGGAACTGAAACCTGCTCGGTTTCAGGAAACAGTACTCTGACAGGTATGTCTTTTACTATTTCCAATTCCAGTGCAGCGATAAATAAAACAACTTTGAATCTTGGTGGAGGTCTTTTGATTTTGACCGCTACAGTTAACGGAAGTTCTTTCACAATCATTCCTTCTACAATTAGTGTTTATTCTTATTCAGGAAGTGGAACTATAAACGGCAATTCAGTTACATGCACTATAAACAGCAACGATTCTTTTACTCCTGAAACCTGTGTTTATTCATTAACAGGTTCAAAATAATTCGCGAATTATTCAGAGTAACGATTTTAAAAATTTAACTATTTAATCATAACTCCTCTCTTACCCATCAATGGAATTTGGGTAAAATTTTCGAGGCTGATACTTTCAGTTACAAAAACATATCGTTTGTCAAACATTTTTCCATTTATCCAAAAGCTTATCCAGATTTCATTATTAAGTGCGAATAATTGTTTTTCAATCATTTCAACTTTTACAAATTCATTACTTGATACTTTATCAAAAAACTGACGCAGGGTTGAAGTCTTAACTTTTTTTCCATCTAAATCACCATAACCGGTTGAAGCAATAATAACCCCTTCAATTGGTTCGTCTTTGAGATTAACTAAATACACGCTCCATTCTTCCTCGGCAAGAGTCCCATCGTTCTCAGGCACAATTGCTAATGCCAAATCTTCCACCTTTCCAAAATCAATATCTTTTTTCATTTAATTAATTTAAAAATCTTTAAGCGCCCAATCTACCAATGAATAAACTTCTTCGAATGAGTGTCTAACAATTTCACCTCTGTGTTCTCCTAACCTAACTATAACTACATTCTTTTGAGGTACAATAATTATGTACTGCCCCAAAATTCCTCTTGCATAAAAAACTCCTTCACGATCAGGTAATCTCCATAACTGATATCCATAATAATCTGCCTTTTTATTTTCTTCGTCCATTATATTTAAAGGAGAAGTAAATAGGTTAACAATAGAACTATCTAAAAGTTGTTTGCCTTTCCAGTTTCCTTTGTGTAACAACAATGTACCAATCCGAGAAAAATCTCTGGCATTAGTGTTAAAACAACAATAAGCTTTTTCGCGACCTTCTTTCTTATCAAGGCTCCAAATTGCAGAATGTTGCGCTCCCAAGGGTTTCCATAGCTTTTCTGAAGCATAATCACTTAAGGCTTTTCCAGTTGCTTTTTCAAGTACCAATCCAAGCAATTCAGTATCACCACTTTTATATCTCCATTCGGATAATGGTGTCCTTACTGCCTTTACACTTGTTGCTACTTTGTATAAATCCCAACCATAATACGCTTCAGTAGTAGTACTGAATGGAGATGAATAACTTTCATCCCAATTACTTCCACTGCTCATCATCAGCAAACTTCTAATTGTGATCTTAGATTTATCTTCCTGCTTAAATTCAGGAAGAAAATCTCCAATAGATTGATCAAATGATTTTAAAAATCCATCCTGTACAGCAAAAGCGGTTAACAAACCAACAATTGTTTTTGCCACACTAAATGAATTGGAATAAGATGAATCAGAATACCCTTTCCAGTATTTTTCATAAAATACAGAATCGTTTTTCAAAACAAGAAGTGCAACCGAACTGGTTTTTTCCAACAATGAATTTAATTCATTTGACGGTTGCTTTGAATTATATAATGCTGATTGGGCTATCGGTTGCCCGGATCCGATATTGACCGTTCGGTTATCAAAAATTTTATAATCATCAATATCAGCAGTAAAACACCAAAGCGCTTTATATAAATAATTTGTACCTGTAAAGGATGTAAGAACGAATAATATTATTAAAAGTGAAATAATGATTAGCAAAAACTTTTTCATACTTATAAAATTTCAACTAAAGTATATAATGGTTAAAAAGGAACTGCTATTGAATTTCAACAAAGGGAAGTTAAATTGTAATTAAAGAATCAATACCAGTATTAAAGCTTTACAATTTTTGCTTCAAACAATTCAGAAAAGTGTTTTATGATCTTTTCTTTAACTTCAGACATATCAATTGTTCTTCCCAGTTCTTTTTGTAATGATGTTACCTGTTTGCCCTGAATACCACACGGAATAATTAAATCGAAATAAGCCAAATCAGTATTTATATTAAATGCGAATCCATGCATTGTTACCCATCGGCTGCTACGAACACCAATAGCACAAATCTTTCTTGCACGGGAAGGACTTTCAGGTTCAAGCCAAACTCCGGTTTCACCTTTGCTTCTTCCTGCTTTTAAACCATATTCAGCCAGAGTAAGAATAATTGTTTCTTCAATTAATCTTAAATATTTTCCAATATCAGTAAAAAAATAATCAAGGTCAAGGATCGGATAGCCTACAATCTGTCCCGGGCCATGAAAAGTAATGTCTCCTCCTCTGTTGATTTTAAAAAATGAAATATGTTTTTCATTGAGTGTATCTTGATTCACCAACAAATTTTTCATTGAACCGCTTTTACCAAGTGTAAAAACCGGAGGGTGCTCGCATAACAAAAAGTAATGGTTCGGAATATTTTGTTCTTCAGGTGATTTCTCGCGATTACCGATTTTATTATTTACTAGAGAAGTAAATATTTTTTCCTGATAATCCCATGCTGATTTATAATCAATCTTACTTAGATCTTCAACAATTACATCTCTGGAAAATTTTGTTTCCGATTTTTGATTGATTACCAAAAGCTGTTCAGAATTATTATCCATTAAACCATTCGATTATTTCCCCAGTTCACCTTTTAGAAAATCAATAACTTTTACTTCAACTGCATCAACACTTCTAATTTCTGCCAGGTAAAATGAAACCCAATCAGTTAAATGAATAAGATATAATGTGTTCTCAATGAGGCTTTCACCTTTTGATTTTATTTCTATTATTGTTTTTGCATACTTGGTTATTATTTCCTTGTTGATTGCAATTCTCATTTGATTTCGCTCATAATCAACCTCATTACGAATAATAACAACCGCATATTTTCCTTTTTCAGTCCACCCGACTAATTCATTGTGATTCATTTCAGGAATCACATTGTGCGAAACCAAAACCTTAGCGTTTTCATTTAGCTGTTGCCTGAATCTTATAGCAACCCCTTCGAATCCGCTACAAGCATATATAATCGGAAATTTTTTATTAAGTTTTTTCGCAATTTTTTTTGCCTCCTTTTGTATCTTAAGTTCATTTTTATCAAGTAATTTAATTGCAGCCTTCACTCCCTCTTCAAATCCTAAATCAATCATTCGATAATGAAATAACACATATAATATCTGCATTAAAGAATAACCCAAGCAAGCACGCGGCGGCATGCCTGAAGGAATAATTATACAATCAAGAGCTGCTTTTTTTGCCAGTTTTTCTATTGAACCACCTGATGTAATGCATACAATTTTTGCCATTCGGTTCATTCCATCTTCCATTGCATGAACCGTTTCTTCTGTATTTCCGCTATATGAACAAATAATTAATAAAGTATGCTCATTAACGAATTCAGGCAACAGGTAATTTTTAACAACTGTAATCGGAACCTTTATTTTCCCAAAAACTAATTCATTTACAATAGTTCCTCCAATACCGGAGCCTCCTAAACCTGCAAATACCACATTTCTAATATCGTAATGTTGTGGTGTTAATTCTGCTTTGCGACCTATTTCGACCGCTGCTTTTAATTGCTGAGAAAAATCAGCTATTAATTTCTCCATTATTGTTTTAATTTTCGGCTAAAGTAATTGAATCATTTTTAATGAGCACACATAACGAGTTGGGGGTTAAAGGAGAAATTTTTGCCCTTGAGTATTTACAAGAAAAAGGCTTTGTAATCCTCGAGATAAACTGGCGTTTTTCCCGAATAGAAATTGACATTATTGCCAAACAAAACCAAACAACAGTTTTTGTTGAAGTTAAAACCCGCAGCTCAGAATATTTCGGGTTTCCTGAAAATGCTGTTGATTCAGTAAAGCAAAAAAACATGGCTACCGCTGCTGAAGAATATTTAGAACAACATAATATTGAGACCGATGTTAGGTTTGATGTAATTTCTATTATTATGAAAAACAATCAACCTGAAATTCACCACATTCAGGATGCTTTCTTTCCATATGACATCGAAAGCTAAAAAAAGAAGTTAAGAATTTGCAATTGAAATTTTAAATTGTTCAGTGTGAGTTTGCTTTCTTTGCGCTTTCAGCCATAAAATATGAGCAAACAATTAATTGAATGTGTTCCGAATTTCAGTGAAGGAAGAGATCTTCAGATAATTAAACAGATTACAGAGGCAATAGAATCTGTTGAAGGAATTCGAATTCTGGATATTGATCCCGGAAAAGCGACTAACAGAACAGTTGTAACATTGGTTGGAAGTCCCGAAGCTGTTATCGAAGCTGCTTTTCAGGGAATAAAAAAAGCAAGTGAGTTAATTGATATGCGAAAGCATAAAGGAGAACATCCGCGCATGGGAGCTACTGATGTTTGTCCACTAATTCCTGTATCCGGAATAACAATGGAACAAACAGTTGAATATGCAAAAAAACTGGGTGCTCGTGTTGCTAAAGAAATAAATATCCCGGTTTATTTATATGAATCTGCATCAACAACAGAAGAAAGAAAAAATCTTGCAACAATCAGAGCAGGAGAATATGAAGGTTATGCAGAAAAAATTTTAAAACCAGAATGGAAACCTGATTTCGGCGAAGCAAAATTCAATGCAAAAAGTGGTGCAACGGTTATAGGTGCCCGTGATTTTTTAGTTGCATATAATATAAATCTAAATACCACTTCAACAAGAAGGGCTAACAGCATTGCCTTCGATGTTCGTGAGGCAGGAAGAGTAAAACGAAAGGGAGATTCGGTTACCGGTGAAATAATTAAAGATGAAAATGGAAATTCTGTTTCAGTTCCCGGTACATTAAAAAGCGTGAAAGCCATTGGATGGTATATTGAGGAATATGGAATTGCCCAAATTTCAATGAATCTAACTAACATAAATATTACTCCGGTTCATATTGCATTTGATGAGGTATGTAAAAGAGCTGAAGAAAGAGGAATCAGAGTTACGGGGTCTGAGTTGGTAGGGGTAATTCCTAAAAAAAGTTTAGTTGATGCTGGAAAATATTTTTTGAATAAGCAGCAAAGATCAATTGGAGTAAGTGAAGAAGAGTTAATTAAGATTGCCGTTAAAAGTTTGGGATTGGATGAGCTTTCTTCGTTCGAACCAAAGAAAAAAATAATTGAATACTTACTTGAATCTGAATCAGGTAAAAAACTTGTTCAGTTAGACCTTCGGGAATTCGCAAATGAAACCGCCTCCGAATCTCCCGCCCCAGGTGGTGGTTCCATTTCTGCATATATGGGAGCACTTGGTGCTTCATTAGGAACCATGGTAGCAAACCTATCCTCACATAAAAGAGGCTGGGACAACAGATGGAAAGAATTTTCAAAATGGGCTGATAAAGGGCAACAAATAAAAGATGAACTGTTAAAGGCTGTAGATGAAGATACTGAAGCATTTAATCAAATTATGACTGCGTTTTCGTTGCCAAAAAATTCTGACGATGAAAAGAAAATCAGAAGCGAAGCGATTCAAAATGCAACCAAAACCGCTATGGAAGTTCCGTTTCGGGTAATGCAATTATCTGCCTCAGCTTTCCCACTTCTTAAAGCAATGGTTGAAAGTGGAAACCCGAATTCAATATCAGATGCCGGTGTTGGAGCACTTGCCATTCGAAGTGCAGTGCTTGGCTCTTACCTTAATGTTAAAATCAACAGCAGTGGATTAAAAGATGTTGCTTTTAAAGAAGATATTCTGAAAAAAGCCGACTTAATAAAAAATGAAACAATTAAAATGGAGTCAGAAATTATTTCACTGGTAGAAAAGGCAATGACTTAATTTATAACGCACTATGAAATTCCTATTAAAAATATTAACAGGTTTAATTTTCATTTTCTGTTCCTGCACAAATATGCAAACTGAAATTGCTAAGAAATGGAAGCTATCCTCTTCTGTAAATCCAATGCGGGACACACTGTTTGCACAAATGAACCGTGAAATAAGGTCACTAAAAGACAGTATTGCAAAACTCACCGATACCGCTCAACTTGTAGGAATGCAAGAACAGCTTTCTCAAAATGAATTTGCATTAAAACTTTTCAATCAAAATGTAAATAAATTGATGAACGAAAGCTTTATCGATTTAAATACAAATGGTCAATTTAAAACAAACATTACCGGTAATGAATCTGGAAAATGGGAATTATCATCAAATAAAAAATCAATCTATTTTCATCCGGAAAACAAAACCAAATCTGATACCATGTATATAAAAGAGTTTAAAGCCGGAACCAGCCTGATTCTTGCTTTTGATTCAGCAACTTATCTTGTTTTTAAACCTGAATAAACCGACTTAAAAACAGATTTCTGACTGACTTGTTTTAATGGGTTATTCGGTTATTTTTGCGCCTCCTAATTCAAAACTAATCAAACAACAAAAATGAAAAAGAACTCAATGTTCCTCGCAGCTTTAGTAGTTGCAATCTCTTTCCTCGCTGCATGTTCAGGAGGTTCAAAAGATCAAATCGTACACAAATGGAAGTTTTCAGGAATGCAGAGTCCACAAATGGACCGTATGATGGCTGAAACTGATGCAAAATGCATGGCTATGGACGACAGCATGAAAAATTGCACAGACACTACCAAAATGAAAGACTTCAAAAGTCAAAAAGAAATGATGGAATCACAAAAGACAATGATGACATCAATGATGGATAAAATGAAAGCTGAAGGATGGATTGAATTTACTAAAGAAGGTAAATACAAACAGAACATGAGCGGAACTGAAGATGAAGGAACCTACTCAATGGACGAAGCTGGAAAAATGTTAATGACTACTGATTCAAAAGGTAAAACTGATACATTAAATATTGATGAGTTAACAGCATCTGCAATGACTTTATCAACTCCAAAAGATTCAACAAAAATTATGTTTACTGCTGACGCAGGTGAAGCAAAATAATTTTTAGAAATTATTATTCTTAAAAAACCCTTCTGAGTCATCAGAGGGGTTTTTTTATTTTTAGTTCTTTCCGATTAGCACTTTCTGTTTTATTATTTTATTTTTCACACATGTCAAAAGGTATAATTGAGATATGTTGTAATTCATTACAGTCTGCACTGAATGCACAGGAAGCCGGAGCCGAAAGAATAGAATTATGCAGCGGATTAATGGAAGGTGGAATGACTCCATCACTTGGATTGATTGAAGAAACATTAACTCAATTAACCATTCCTGTTTATGTTTTAATACGACCACGAGGAGGTGATTTCTGTTACACCGACAAAGAATTTAAGATAATGCTTCGCGATATTGAATGGTGCAAACAGTCAGGAGTAAAAGGGATAGTAAGCGGAGTTTTGAATGACGATGCATCAATTAACAGAGAGAAAACTCAATTGCTGATGCATGCTAGCGCACCATTGGATTTTACTTTTCATCGGGCATTTGATGTGGTAAACGACCCGATAATAGCCATTCAAATATTGAAGGCGATTAGTTGCAAACGAATTTTAACATCAGGTGCAAGTGCAATCGCCTACAATGGAAAAAGATTTATTAAAGAGTTTGTGAATGCTGCTGCACCTGAAATAAGTATCATGTCGGGTGGTGGGGTAGATGAAAAAAACATTCAACCGCTGATACGCGAAACCGGAATTCGTGAAGTGCATTTTTCTGCAACTGCATTTATTAAATCTTACAGCGATAGAGAGTTCAGACAAACAACTTCGCAAACCGATTTAGAACGGGCAACTCATCTAGTTCAATTGGCAAGAGAAGCATTTGTACAATGAAAAAATATTTTTTGATTTTATTTTTTATCAGTCTGAGCTTGTTGAAGAGCAATGCGCAGGATTCAACTATTGTTCTTACTTCAAATCACAGCTGGGAATTTTTATATCTAAAATCAATAAGTGATTCTGTGTGGCTTCCGGCAAGTAATGATTTGAATATTTATTCCTGCTTGGTTTTTAATAAAATTATTTCGGCTCCATATTTCTCTTCCAATTCAGATTCTATGGAATGGGTGCAACATCGCGAGTGGAAATTCAGAACACATTTCTCCATTCCAGAAAATGTATTAAGCAAAACATTTCTTACACTAAGATTTTACGGACTTGACACCTATGCAAAAATTTATTTGAATGGTCAATGTTATCGGAGTACAGACAATTTTTTCCTCAATTGGGATCTTGATGTGAAGAAATTTCTCAAAACTGAAAATGAACTTGTTATTCAGTTTCTGCCTGTGAAAGAAACTTCTGACAACTACAGAAAAGAATACCCATACACTTTCCCCGGAAGCGAATATGTATTCACGCGCAAACCTGCATTTCAGTTTGGATGGGACTTCGCACCAAAACTTTTGCCGTGCGGAATCACTAAAGCAATTGAATTGATTTATTCAGATGATTTTTATTTCAACACATTCTGGCTTGAAGAAACATCACTCAATGATTCTCTTGCTATTCTCGATGCAACTTTTTTTTATGATTACAAATCAGAATTATCAAATGAAGAATTGCCTGTGAGTTTTGTAAATCTGCAGGTAACTGATACAGTCACTCATGAACATTTGATTGATACTTCATTCTATTTAACACAAGATCATATTGAAAAATTCTATGTTCAAATTAAAAACCCAAAACGATGGTGGTGCAATGGATATGGCGAACCCTTTTTGTATCACTTAAAATTTGAAATCAGAAAGAAAGATGGAACAATCCTTTTTTCATCTCTGAAAAACTACGGAGCAAAAACAATTGAATTGGTTCAGACACCCGACAGCGTCGGTTCATCATTTTATTTTAAACTGAACGGTGTCCCAGTATTTATAAAGGGTGCCAACTTTATTCCTTCAGATGCACTGATGCGGGAGCGATTTATGATTGAAAAAAACCATCAGCTAATTCTTGATGCAAAGAGTGCGCACATGAATATGCTTCGTGTTTGGGGTGGTGGTGAGTACGCCAATGAAAAATTTTTGAACGACTGCGATGAAAACGGAATAATGGTGTGGCAGGATTTTCCTTTTGCATGTGCTATGTATCCTGCAGATCATGATTTTATGCTCGGTATATCTGATGAAGCATCGGAAAATGTAAGAAGAATGAAATCACATGCATGTCTTACAATCTGGTGTGGCAACAATGAAATATTGGAAGGATGGAATAATTGGGGCTGGCAAAAACAATACAATTACTCTCAAACGGATTCAGCCGAAATACGAGAAGCTTATGAATCAATTTTTAACAGGTTACTGAACGGCATCTCTGGAAATTTATTTAGTACAGATGCAATTCCTTACTGGCCCTCCTCTCCTTCTATTGGCTGGGGACATAAGGAAAGTTTGCAGCAAGGCGATGTCCACTACTGGGGAGTTTGGTGGGGAATGGAACCTTTCAATTCATACATCAATCACACAGGGCGATTTGTAAGTGAGTATGGTTTTCAATCATTTCCTTCCATGAATTGTTTGCAGCAATATTTAAAACCGAATGAATTGTACTTGTATTCTCCTGCTTTAAAAACTCATCAGAAACATCCAATTGGTTTTGAAACCATTCAAACCTATCTGAAACGCGATTATGACACTACAACCAATTTCGAAAATCATGTTTATCTCTCGCAACTGTTACAGGCAAAAGGAATGAGCATTGCCATTGAAGCACATCGTCGAGCAATGCCTTATTGCATGGGTACCATTTACTGGCAATTGAATGATTGCTGGCCTGCGATTTCATGGAGCAGTATTGATTTCGCGGGAAATAAAAAAGCATTTCACTACCAGCTCAACAGACTTTACAATACTTATTTGCTGAGTATGGTGAAAAACAAAAATGGTATCGAGTACTGGATTGTTTCTGATTCATTAAAAAACACCACTGCTGAATTGCAACTTTCTCTCTGGAATTTTTCAGGAAAATTATTGTGGAGTAAAAATGTTGCTGTAAATATTCCGGCACTATCAAGTAAAATTTATTTTCAATTAGCACTTGATTCCATTCTGAAAAAATATGATTCGACTGAAATTGTTTTGCATAGTAAATTAATACAAGGTGATAAAATGATTTCCAGCGCTGATTATTTTTTTGCTTCACCAAAAAATCTCAATCTTCAGAATCCTGAAATAAAATTTAAAGTTACAACAGATGAAAAATATAAAATGCCGCGAACCATTTCAGTTTCTTGCAGCAAACCAGCTTTCGGAGTTTCATTTTATGCACAACGAAACGATGGCAAATACTTAGGATTTGATTTGAGTGATAATTTTTTCAGCATTTTCCCCGATGAGTATAAAGAAATAAATATGAAAAGCATGAGTGCTTATTCAGGGAATGGTGAAGACTTTGTGAATTGCAAAGTTTCCATGAAATGTTTGAATGAAGTGAAATAAATAAAACTATTTCTTAAACTTCACTCCCACTTCAGGCAATAATCCCAATTGAATACTCACTTCATTCAATTTAAAAGTTCCGAGTTTAAGAGACTTTGCGTAAGCAGTTGACTTGAATAAAGTTTTCAGAATAATAGTAGTGATTTTCTTTCCTGCATTTTCTTCGAGAATTGATTTCTGTTCTTCAGTTGTTACATCATGCAGAAAATGATAAGTTAAACTGAAAGTTGGTGGTAACCCAAGTGAAGTATTTATTTCAATCAATTCAAACCCTGCTTTGTTCATGTTTTCGCCGAGGTTGGTAATTTCTTCCAGCATGGCGTTTGCTTTCTCTTTGGTTGAATCTTTAAACTCCTGTATCACTTCACTTTTATCCATCTGAATAAAGTCTGAAAACCCCTCTGCAATTTTCCCTATTGCCTCTTTAGCTGAATCAATAATGCCTGCCATTGTTAATTTGAATTTATTAGTTGCAAAAAAATAATTAATGATGTGTCATATTGCTCTTTTGTTGCAATCTGATGAACTGAATTAAATCTGTAGCAGGAATGGTTTTTATTCCGACTTGCCTGAATAAAGTAACTAATTGACCTCTATGGTAAGTTGAGTGATTCATGCAATGCATAATTGCCTCATAAATTTTGCTGCGACTAGAATCACCATTTAATAATTTGAATTCAACAACCCGTTCTAAACTTAATATATCCTGACAAGCACCCATTTCATCGAAAGCCGAACTTGTATCAAGCAATTGCTTTATCAAACCATCTTTAGTACCTGTAAAAAATTTACTCGGAATATTCTTAGGCTGTAATTCCTGAATTCTCGACAACCAAATATATTCTGCATCCCAAATGTGAAGCAAAGTTTTTCGTATAGAAGTAAAGCTGCTATTAACTTCAGCGTCAAAATCAAAATCCTCCAAAGAACCGGCAACTTCACCCATTTGTTTGTTTGCCCAAACATTGTAGGAAGTATAAAGTCTGATGTATTTATTTAACGCCATATGATTTTTGTTTAGTAAATCTAAGGTTTAAGTATCTGACAACAAAAATTCCGCACATTTGCAACAGATTAACATTTCAATTCATGAAAGATAAAACAAAAAGAATCTATAAAGGTTTCAGCAGCATTTGCGTTCATTCTCAGGTTGATTTACACAAAAGTGTTAATACACATACAGAAGCGATTTATCCAACTTCAACTTTTGCATACGACGATGCAAATGAACTTATGCAGATTTTTAAAGGGGAGCGTGAAGGATATATATATGGTCGCTGGCACAATCCAACAGTTGAAATGGCTGAGAAAAAGATTGCAGCGCTTGAAGCCTGGAACCTGAAAAATGAAAAAGGAGAACAACTTGAATTGGCATCCAAAATTTTCAGTAGTGGAATGGGAGCTATTTCTGCTCTTTTTTTCAGTTACTTAAAACCAGGAGAAAAAGTATTAACACAAGGAACTTTGTATGGAGGAACTAGTGCATTACTCCATCAGATTTTAGA
>CANIPU010000010.1 GCA_947469485.1 Chitinophagaceae bacterium
CAGCAAGAAAAGCTAATTCCTCTTCAGGAATCATTGCCAATAGTTCTTTTACTTTCATTGCTGCAAAAACAATATGCAACAATCATATTCATCTTGAATCTTTTACCACTCCATTCTTATTGTGTGGCATGTTTCGAACAGTAGTGGCTGCAAGCCGAGACGAACGGGTAATTTAATGGGAAAAGCAAGTGGTGAAGGAGGGAATTTGAAAATTAATGAATAAATTAAATTAACGAAATGAAAAGACTTTTAATAATACTTTTATTTTCCATCATCTATTTTCATAAATCAGAAGGGCAAGTTATTAATATTAAAAAAGCTGTTGAAGAGCAAGTTATTGACTATAATATCATAGGTAGTTTTGACAGGCTCCAAAAGATGGATTTTCTTGATGCTAATGGGCAATACTATGGAAAATGTATGACTATGAGTATGCATAGTAATATTGATAGCAGTGTTGTTATATATATTGAAAACGGACTAATGCTTATTTGTGAGGACACACTAACACAAAATATGGTGCTATCTGAACCAGCCTATGTGAAATTGAATCCTAAAGAAATTAAAACATTTCAACTCTATGCTATGTGTGCAGAAATTCATGATGGAATTCCAAATAAGCTGACTCAGTATAGACTTGGTAACATGGCAGATTCTAATCTAATTTATATTACAGAATCAATTAATGAATTATTAATGAATAACATTGCTGGACAGGGGGCAGTTTGGGCATATACAGATGGAGCTACAGAAGAAGACTTACTAAAATATGGAGCAACAAATACATCAATTGAAAAAACAATTGAAATTCTTAATAAATCCAATGTGGTAACACGATTAAATCCGATCCTTATAAATGATTCAAGTAAAGTAGATTCTAAAGTTAATCGATCTTCTGAAGCGAAATATAAATACCATATTTTAGTGAACACTTATTATATCTATTTAGCGGGTGCAGTTTTCTTGATACTAATTGGTACAATAATTTTTCTTTTAACTAGAAAAAGTAATTCTGTTTAAGAAAAATTGTAAGTAAAAAATTGGTTCTGTAAGTACCCCATTCTCGAACATATCAAAAGTAGAGTTATCTAATTTTCATTTTGAATTAAGTCATTAATATGTTGTTCAAAAAAGAAACGATTCTTATTTGAAACTGAATCCATTTTTTCTCCTACATAAAACATTTCAACAAAACGCTTTTTTTCCTTTCCATTTATGTTTTTGTAAAAAGTTATTATCCTATCAAAAAAAACATATTTCTTTTTAGAATTATCATGGAAACTCGAAGTAGTCAAAGTATCATATGATCCTTTGTCATTTTGAATAAAAAATCTGTCATCCTCTTTACCTGATTTAAAGGATGCCTTAGTTAATAATATCCCAGAATCAGGAATTGTGAATTGTAACCTGCCATTACTATAAGATGCATCATTCCCCAATTTTGAATCAAAAATAATTGCAACTTCCCCAGAAAAATTTCCGCCGTTGTTGGTGTTCCAAATTTTCATCTTCAACAAATATAAACAACCCAAGCTCTTGCATGGTGTTTTCACCAGCAAGCTTTTTTGATGCGACGATTGTATTAATCATAGTAGTCAGCATAGTTAGTCAGAAATCCCCAATCATCAGCACCGCTCAAATAGAATTTTGCCGATGAGTATTTATAATTTTCAGGCACATCAGCCAACTTCCATTTTTCATGACAAGGATTGTTATGAATGTAATTTAATTTTTGCGAAACCATCTCGCGCGAATAACATTCAAAGCTTCGCGGCAATCTTTCCCAAATCTGATATTCACGATCAACTGCTGCTACTTTAAATTTTTGCAAATACTCAGTGTCATTTTTCTGTAAATCAAATTTCATTTGTTGTGCTGTGAACTTCATGAAATTCCGCTGCACATCTTCCTGCTTCATTCCCGGTATCATTGACCATAGCAGATGAATGTGATTGGGCATTAATACAAATCCGAAAATCTTCACTCTGTTTTCTGTTACACAAAATTTCAAACTATCAATAATGATTTGTTTATACTTATCGTTCTTCAATAGATGTTTCCATTCGAGAATAGTGGCAGTGTAAAAGGCAATCGGGTTTATGTCTTCCATATTTCAGCGGCCGCAAAATAATATGCACCCACGGAAAAATACTTGCTGGAGAAAACTCCAGGCAAGGGCTTGGGTTGTTTATATTTGTTGGGTGATGGAAAAGTGGAAGACCAGCAAGAGCGGAAAATAATATGCGCCCACAGAAAAATACTTGCTGGAGAAAACTCCAGGCAAGGGCTTGGGTTGTTTATATTTCTTGGGTGATGGAAAAGTGGAAGACCAACAAGAGCGGAAAGGTTTCACAATTTAAAACCTCGGACAAGGCATATCAATAATACCCTTTGGTGGCTTGCCAAAATTACCGATGTATTGAATAGATAGTTCCAACGCACCGCGACCGCGGCTGGCTGGTTGCAATTCAGAATAATTTATATCGTAGTTTAATAATATTCTGATATTGGAGAACTCATATCCTGCAACAGGGTACCAGGCATCTTTCAAGCGTATATAGGTTCCAAAATAAAACTTATTGCTTTCATCTTCATCGGGTGCAACCTTAAAACTTGCCATTGCCCCAACTAAAAATTCAGACGCATTTTTTTGGTTCTGGTAATAGAAACTTGGATACAGTGTAAGCGCCTTTGTTGCATTTACATTTAATCCTGCACTTATCTGGGGTCTTCCTCCAAGCTTAAAATCATCGCCATAAAACGAATCGACCGGACGCAGCGCATGCGACAATGAAACAGATGCATATCCCCCTATAATATTATTAGCAATAAAGGAATACAAAGCACCCAACTGAAAATCAAAATAATGAAACGAAGGTGAGTACCCGCTTTCAAGATTTGGCAATCCCTGATTGAAATCAATATCAGACCACTGGCTGTGAAAATAGAGTTTATTCCAATCAACCTTCTTTTGAATGTATGATGCCTGCAGGCCAACAGATAAAAAATATTTTTTCGCTCCATCCAACGCATAATGAAAAGATCCATTGCCTGTAAGTTTTGTCACAGATAGATTTCCATCACCTGCAACATCATTAACCATTGAAAAACCTGTTCCGATAAAATACTTATTAAACGGTCGATGCAGTAAACCAATATCAGCATAACCCGCAAATGTTTTATAAGGTACAGTAACACTTGCCCATTGATTGCGATAGTTAGCTCCAACCCTGTAAGTTCCATTGAACATACCCGTATAAGCAGGATTCACCGTCATAGGCGATGCATAGTATTGAGAGAAATGAATGTCTTGCGCATTCAAAATACTATTGAATAAAATCAGAAAGAATGCAATGGTTATTTTTCTTTTCATACTTTATTCATTTATCTGAGCAAGGTGACATTTCCACTTGTAATTACACTGTTACCATCTTCCATAAGCGCATCCAGCTCCCAAACATAAACATCCATATCCTGCGGTTTGCCTTTATAAACTCCATCCCAACCAATGGTTCGGTCAGTTGTTTCAAAAACTTTTTCACCCCAGCGGTTAAATACTTTTAATTTAAAACTGATAATACCCTGCCCTTCCACATTAAAGAATCCGTTGTTGCATGTTGTACCCGGATCACATGGATGAAAAGCATTTGGAACTCCTATTGCCTGTGGCAGTAACACCGTTACCTTTTTGCAAACAGAATCCGGACAAGGGGTGCTTGTATTTACCAATAAGCAAACGGTATAATCACCTCCATGCTGATAAATATGCGTAGGACTGTAATCTGTTGAATGTTCCAGATCACCGAAAATCCAGTAATACTCCAAACCACCAATAGTGGTGTTTGTAAAAACAATTGGTTCAAACAACATTACAGTTGTTGGCGAAGCAGAAAATGAAGGAATTGGTGGTGGTGGAAAAACAGTAACTGTGCTTATAGCAGTATCAGCAAGATTGCAGGCTACCGGATTAAATCCGATAACAGTTACAGTATAGGTACCAGGAGCAGTGTAAGTATGTGTGGGATCCTGAAGAGAAGATGTTCCTGACCCATCACCAAAATCCCAGACTACTGAGGTTTGCGATTGACCTACATAAAAGAAATTACAATCCAATGGTGCGCAACCCGTGAAATCCGGATTACCAATACCTGCTTCTACTTTCGGATAAACTGTAATTGTTTGCGAAACAGTATCGAGTGGATTGCAGGCAGTTGAATCATATATAATAAGTGTGATTGTGTAAGTGGCAACAGTTGTGCTGTCATTAAAGTAAACATGCGTTGGATTCTGACCTACACCTATTGTACCGTCACCAAAAGTCCAGTTAAATTGAGTTGATGATCCGGTACTTGAACCTGAAAATGCAACAACAACCGAATCACAAAAATCCTGAACATTCATATTAAAGTTGGCAGTTACATTGGTATTTAAAACCACTACCGAAGTGTAAGCAGTATCAGGACCAAAACAACTGGTAGGATTATCGGCAATTAACATTACAATATAAGTTCCCGGAATGGTATAAGTATGAGTTGGCTGAAACAATGAAGAAGGCAAACTTGCATCACCAAAATCCCAGAAATACACAGTTGCATTCACACTGTTATTTACAAAATTCACCGTTAAAGGAGCGCAACCTGTTGCAGCAGGATCAGCAATTGCCTGAGCTGTTACTTCAAACAAATTGATTTCCATTTTAAAACCAAGCTCATTGCAATTAGGGCTGTTATTGGTTGTACTCCATACTCCGGCGGTAGTAGGTGTTAAATCATTACCTCCACATCCCGCACAAATAGCCTCGTATATAATTCCTCGTTTATCAAATCGGCTGGTTCCACCATCCACATGTTCAATGCCGCCGTTACCTCCAAAATAAGTTCCGTACAAAAGTTGTTGTGCGTTACTGCTTAAAGCAATTATGTAAAAATCAGTTCCATCAGTAGTACTTTGAAAAGCATCTGCTGTCAATGGCATATTCGTCATATCAGTAGTATGACCAAATGTTGCTGAGTTTGTTCCCCAACCACATACATAAATGTTACCGCAGGTGTCAACCAGAAAAGCTGTAGGGGAAATATTCGAGGCTCCGTTTCCGTTACCAAAAACAGTTGAAAAATTTATTGATGAAAGATTAGGAGCAAGCTTTGCAATAAACTGACCGCTGTTTGGATTTGAATAAACTCCGGCTGATACCGGAAACCCTCCTCCTTCTGATAGCCCAACAACAAACACATCTTCCAACTCATCCAATTTCACATTGTATGACTGGTCGGCATTTGCGGTTCCTAAAAAAGTTGAAGCAAGCATTGTTGTTCCGGTTGCATTAAGATGGCACAAAAAGCCATCAAACAAACCACCCAGGTAAGCCGGATTTAAAACTCCTGCTGTAGTTGGGAAATTGACACTCTGTGTTCCGCCACAAACAAAAACACTGTTGTCGTTTTTAATATCAATGGAGTAACACGCATCATCCTGATTGCCTCCCAGGTAAGTGGAATAACTCAATGCCGTACAATTCGGATTCAGTTTAAAAACACAACCATCCTGCGACCCACCCCATGCTGTTTGAAATGCACCTGCCGAAGCCGGAAAGTCAGATGACGAGGTACAGGAGCTCACATAGATATTATTCGATGCATCACAAATAATTTCGCCCCGTGCATCATCACCATAATTATATTTCAGATTGCCCAATAAAAATTCAGTTGGATCAAAATTCACACCATCAGGCCCACTGCCTCCAATGTAAGTCGAACCAATTAATGCTGTACCACCCAGATTAAATACGCTAACCGACATATCAGCATCGCCGTTATAAGTAGGGTCATAAGCTCCTGCCGTTACCGGAAAATTCGGAGAATAAGTTCTTCCATAAACACAAAGCTGATTATTTGTATTTACAAATAAGCTATGCGGAGTTTCATTGTCATTTCCGCCCAAATAAGTAGAGTAAATTAACAACGAACCCGTGCTGTTAAATTTCGATATTCCCATATCGCACGGAAACTGAATTCCGCTGGTGCTCGTGCCTCCGCCAAATGTTAATTGAAATGCGCCGGCTGTTGTTGGATAAGCTCCACCGAACTGAACCGTATTAACATAACCACCCATGTATAAATTTCCTGCATCATCATAAGTTGCCGTATAGCCAAAATTATCGGCAGTAGAACCTGTGTAAGTCGAAAAAATAAGAGTAGGGTCAATAATTAAATCCTTTTCAATATTAAAATTCTCCTGCAGTTTAAATTGCAAAACATTATTCTGCAATTCATACCTGCATTTTACCGGCACTATATCCCAGTTTATTTTCTGATACGAAAAAGGTGGTGCTTCAATAATTTCTCCAACCGATGTTTTAATGTGCAGGGTGCTGTTACTTACATCCATGGCATCAGTTCCTTCATACGAAATTTTAATGTCATTCACATTTCCTCCAGGGTGAACAATAAAATCATACTTCATGGTCAGCCCGCTTCCATAAACCTTAAAGTCAATGTTTGGATATAAATTCAAATAAGATATTGCCTGAAAAGCTTTCACCTCGCTTGCCCATTTCAACGGATCGTTGCCAATAAAATAATTATAATACTCCGGTGATGGCGACTCTTTTACAATTACCGGATTCGGGTTCGCCCCTTCAAAATGCATTTTATAAATATGACCGTGAAGGGTAACCACTGGCTCCTTTCTCGGATGCAGCTTACGCAAATCATTTCCATCCAGCAATTTAAAAGTTATGGTATTGTTCTCCAGATAAATACACCCACCGTTTAAAAACCCAATAAAATTTATACGCTCGTCCCACTGATTTTTGTTTTCACGAAAATGCAACTCTTGTGCAGGGCCGCCGCCATCATGAGCAAATGCAAGCGCACCATTCAAAATATAAATAATACTTAATAATGCTATCCTTAACTTCATGTGGTTAAATCTTCCATAAAGTTATCATTATTTATCTCACAACTAAAAATTGTTTAGAAAGAAAACATTACCCGTTCAAATTTTTTGTGTTATAAATGCCACAGCATTAATAATTAATTAAATATTTAACCTCATTTTGAATGCGCTTTTTAAAAAGACTGAATTGGTAAATTTTATTTGATAATCTAAATGCCAGAATAGTAAGGTTGAAATAAGAAATTACTATTCACACAATATATGAAAAGTTTGTTTTGTTGTGAGATTACAATGCATCACTTTGCTTTCTCCTGCTTATTTTCACATCACAAATATTCCTCTCATGAAAAATTTTTGCCTCACACTCCTCTGCACTCTTATTTTTTCAGTTGCTCATGCGCAGGGCACTGTATGTAATCCATCGGGCAATCTTGTTATATTTTCTAACTACGATGGTGGCGTGCTCAACATCAATGTTGACATGAACATTCCGAATCTGAAAATCGGAATTGTGAGTTATGAAGCCGACTCCATTAATCTCAGCGGCGCTTATCTGAACAATGTAACCGGCGTGGTGTGGGCGGGTTACAACGGCACTAATCATCACTGTGCTTTTCCTGTTATCACTAATACCACTATTGTTGGTGCACCCGGCACTGCCAACACTGCCATCAACATCCTTCCACTTTCACCCATCAATAATCCGAACGGCTATCAATACATTGTTTGCAACTACTCGTGCAGCAACAACACCAGTCAAGGTGGGTGCAATACATCTGACCAGATTGAAGCATATTTTCTTCAGCAGTTTCCGGGCAGTGTGATTTATTCTGACTTCACGCAATATGGTTGCTGGTCTGGCACCAAAAACATTTCCGCCGGTGGAAATTGCTGCGGCACTGTTGTTCCTTTTTCTGCCACGGCCAATGCACAAAACGAAACCTGCTTTGGCAGTTGCAATGGTTCAGCCACTGCCAGTGCCAACGGAGGTCAAACTCCTTACACTTATTTGTGGAACACCGGCGCAACTACCGCCACCATCAATAATCTATGCAATGGAAATTATTCCGTAACGGTATATGATGCAGGCGCGGGTTCTTCCACGCAAACCGTAACAGTGAATGCAGCGCCTGATATTTCATCTTCTCAAAACTTATCGGGTTGCGAAGGATATTCTGTAACTGTTGGAACAAACAGTTACACGCAAAGCGGCACTTACAGCGACACGCTCACCGCGGCAAACAGTTGTGACAGTGTAGTAACCACAGTGCTCAATATTATTTCGTATCCGGTGATTACAACGGCACCTGCTTCAGTAACAGTTAACAACGGTGCCGATGCATTATTTTTTGTTAGCACCACGACTGTTGGCGCCACCTTTCAATGGCAGGTGAACGATGGAAGCGGTTTTGCAGATGTGATAAATGGCAATCCTTATTCCGGTGCCACGAATGATTCATTAATCATAAGCCCTGCTGATACATCAATGGATAACTACAGTTACCGATGTATCATTTCCAGCGGCGCGTGTGCTGATACCACTGCGCTTGTGAAACTCACAGTGCTTGTTCCTTCTTTCGTTTCTGAAATAAATGAAAACGCGATTTTAATTTACCCGAACCCGGCAAACGAGCAATTAATAATTGACAATGGTCAATTTAAAATCATCTCTATTGACATAATTGATATGTTGGGACGAACAATTCATGCAGAGCAAACAAATTCTCAATTATCCATTATCAATTGTCAAATGTTTTCTCCGGGCATTTATTTTGTGAATGTAAAATTGCAGAGCGGAGAAATAGTGGTTAAGAAATTTGTTAAGGAGTAATGTAATTTCTGCTTTAATTCAACAACCCGCCAATTTTTGTGAAGCATTTAACTACTTCAAATAAAAAGTGCCGTCAGTTTTCACTGGCAGCACTTTGCATTTTCAATTTGTTATAATAAAACAATTACAACTTTATCAGCTTCATGGTTTGCTTCATTCCGTTTAAATCAACATTTACAAAATATACCCCCTTGGCAATTCCCTCTGCATTCAAACCAATTTTGTTGGTTCCGGTATTTATAGCGGCAATTGTTTGAAACACATTTTTTCCTGCTAAATCAAAAATCCGTATAGCAGCATTTCCATTCACTGCACTTTGAACTTGCAACAACGAATTTTCACCCTCAGTCACCACCGATGGAAAAAGATTAATGCTGAAATCAGAAATTTGTTTTTCATTAATCCCAACTTCATTGCTCGTTAATTTAAAAGCCATATCAAGGTGATAATATCCTGAGGAATAAGCATTGCCTGCAATGTATTGTCCGTTCCACCCATTGGTACTCATGTTGTACCTGATATCACTAGTGGCGGTCATTCCGTTATTATAAAAATATTTATTCTGTGTTTTGTCAAGGTCCTTGTAATCATAAATGGCAAAAGCATTTATTTTATTTACAACGGATGCAGTAGTAACCGGGTCAATGGTATCGCCCGGCATTACAGGGTTTCCCGGAAAATAAGTAACTGTTGCCGCTGCCTTTTTTCCTGCGGCTATATTTATTCCCACCGGAATTAATATTCCGTTCTGCGACGCGGTTGCAGTATCATTATCACCTAACAGAATCGTGTATTCAAAACTCGGAGTTTTTCCTTTTCTTGTTAAAGTATCATAATCAACATTTCCGTAACTGCGGTCATCAGTCCATGGGTCTTCAGAAAAGTTTATTTTATTGTCTTCATACACCTGAATAATAACCGTATCAGGATTCTGATTTTGAAAACGATAATACCTGTACCACAATAAAATAGAATCCATTGAGTAAGCTGCATTCTCATCAATCAAAGTATTGTTTGCAAGGTTAGGTGACGATGGGTCGCACATCTGCCCGTATGAATGTTTCCATATTGAACTGAATCCCGTAGAAAACTCAGTTACAACTGTTGAATCTGGAAATAAATAATTCCGGTAATAATCAACATTGCCCCCAAGCAAACTGATTGATTCGCCATAGTTGTACCATTCCGATACAAATTGGCGGTTACCGGTTTGGCCGAAACTAACAGTCCGCGAAAAAATTTCGCTCTGTTCCTTTGTTTGAACATTTAATGGCGCCTGCGAATAGGCAATAGAAAAAACTAACAGGGAAATTGAAAGTGTAAAAAGGAATTTCATTTTAAAATTTGTTTGGTTAAAAGTAATTTGAAATAAAATTAATTGTGTTTAAAATTAAAAACTCTTGCCAATACCAATCATCCACCTGAAGTCAAAGTAGTTTGATTCTTCGTATGGTAAAGCTGTAACAAGTAATGGAAAATCAGCTCGAATAGTGAATGCTTTCACTTCCTCAAGTTTAAAAAATCTTTTTACAGTCAGCAAACAACCAAGCCCTCCATCAGCCCGCACCGGTTGAAATTGCTGATCACCGCTTTTTCTTTTCACGCTTATACTTCCGGCATCAGCAAAAAAGTAAGGTTCTAACTTAAATGTGTTCCGTAAAAACGACGGCGAAAAATTCCACAACCTGTCAAACTGAATTTCAATATTTATTGCAGCGCCGCTGTTACCTTTATAAGAAGTATACACTTCATTGGTAGCCTCGTCTTTTTCAGGTGCAAGATACCCAGCATACCCCCGAAGATTTAATCCTCCACCATCCTGAAAATGATTGATTGAAGAGCCAAGCTGAGTCCATTCCGATGGAAAAAAACCAACGCTACGGGTAAATTTATCATCCATTAATTCTTCAGGATTATTCCCACTCAGCCACAACGAACTTTCTGATGGAAGTTTACCGGTTGCATACTGAGCAAAAATCCTCGTATCAATATCAAACTTCCAGAATTTGTTTCGGTTAACAAGTGCAGCATTAAGCCAAGAATAATTTGTGCTGTTATACAACGATGCATTTCGCAGGTTAGTTTTCAAAACACTGCTGCCACCTCTGTAAGTAAAAGTATGTTTCCAGTCAAAGTTTAAAGTATTATTCCATTCATCCAGCAACCATTCATTAAGATATAACGGATAAGCAGCTTTATCTTTCAGCTCAGTAGTTTTAACCATAAATGTTGTTGGTCGGTCAAGTGCCTGAAAATAAACCGTGAAAACATCCTTGGTTCCTGTAATCATTTCTAAACCAATAGTGCCTTTCAACAAACCATCCAGATATCTTGCATTCAAATTCCAGTTTACATATTTCGGAAATGCCCGAATATTATCCTTGTAACTGAATGTAAAGGAAACCGGAACTGCTGCTTCATAAGCAACTTCTTCAAATCCATAATTGAAAGTCTTATTCTGAAGTAAGCGCGTGTTTGCCCACACATTCAAATCAAAAACATGCCGCCACTTCATGAAATCACCTTCCAGATGAATACCGGCTTTAATTCCATCTACAGCATTAAACCATACATCAGGTCTCCATTTTACAACATAATGTTTCCAGTCAGTATTAGAAATCTGCGAATCAAATCTCCACTTGGTGGAACACTTCCAGGTGTTATCAGGCATGTAAATATCAGCAAGCCTGTTGCTTGGGTCTATTGTAACATTTTTAATTTTCGAATCGGCAGTAACTGTTGCAGTATATGTTTCATTCAGCTTATCCCATCCATACCACTTAGGCAAAACGGATGCATCTGTTGATTTTGCAAACCAGGTATTTGGCAAAGTATATTGTTGTGTTTTACCATCCTTGGTTTCAACTGAAAAATCAACCGGCATTTGCATTCTTGCTTTCCGCTTAAATGTAATTTCATACATGGCCGGAACACCCTTTGCTTTTTTCACACTGCATACTTTGTAATCAATATTCTTTGTGGTTTCCATCCACTGATCAAAAAACCAGTTTAAATCAACATGAGTGAATTGAATAAAACTGTTTCTGAAATCTTCAAAATACGGATGTGCAAATTTCCACTGATTAAAATAATGTTTCATGGCAGCATTAAATAACGAATCACCTAAAACATACTGTAGATTCCAGAGCATGGTAGCTGTTTTGTAATAAACATGCCTGTAACCGCCACCATGACCAAGTGCGCTGTTAAACATATCGCTATGCTGATTAATAGATTCATCGGCATTCTTAATGGCATCATTCATATAACCCAGGTAAACCTCTCCATCACGCACCAGCAACGAATCTTTAAAATGGTTGTAATATCCTTTCGTCTGAAATCCTTCCGGCATATACTTTCCGGTTAATTTCTCCAGACACCATGATTCAATAAACTGAGTAAATCCTTCGTCTAATGATGCACGATAAGTTTCATTATTCGCAACCATTCCATAAAACCATTCATGACCAGCTTCATGTGCTATCAGGTCATAATTGTTCGGTTCCCAACCTCCGTCAAGATTAAGCATGTTGTATTCCATACCATCCTCAGCATCGCACATTACTAGCTTAGGCCAGCCATACATACCAAAATCTTCAGAATAAGTTTTTACTACGGCTGCACCAAATTGCGATACAGTTCTCCATCCTGCACAATGTGGTTCGCGGCACATTGCAATTACCCGAATGCCGTTCCAAACGGTTTCACCGATGCGGTAAGTAGGGTCGGCAGTAAAAGAAAAATCATGCACATTCTCTGCATAATACTTCCAAACTTTGCGTTCGCCTTTTACATATTTAATAATCACCGATGGCTCAGAGTTCCATGGCTTATTCGCAAAATTTTTAATGTCCAGTTTTTTTCTAAGCGAGTCAGGCATCACTTCTTTTTCATTTTGCAAAGTTCCTGTTGCTTCCACAATAAAATCATTGGCAAAATTCAAACTCACATCATAAGTACCAAAGTTACCATAAAATTCTTTTCCCAAATGTTGATTGGTGTCCCAGCCAAACTTCCTGTCATACACACAAATTCGTGGATACCAGTGCACTCCGTCATACTGCACATAGCCCCATGAATTCAGTTTTTTAAACCGTCTTCTTTCACTTCCATTATCCCAGTATGTTTTAAATCCAATTTCAAATTCAGCGCTGTCGTTAGGCAACAATGCTTTTGGTAAATAAACTTTTACCAATGTATAATCCCATTCTGTTTTTAATTCAACACCGCCTGATTTTATACTGTTCACCTTACACCCTAAACCCTGTTCTTCATATTTACCGAATTTTTGTTTCACATGATTGCTCTTTACCAGATTGGCTTGCGGTCCGCCCTTTAAAGTCATGTTCTGATACAGATGAAAATAAACATAAGCAAGAGTGTCGGGCGAGTTATTCCAGTACTTTAAAGTTTCACGACCTGTTATTATGCTTGAGTCCTCATCAATGGTTGCATCAATTTTATAATAAACATCCTGTTGCCAATAGCCTGCAACCGGCATTTTATTCTTCCAATACAAAGGATTGCCCTTACTTCTGTATTCATTTGGTGGACGGTTGGCATCAAATGCCTGAGCAAATAAATCAGATGCACATAAACTGAAAACCAAAATCGCAAAAATTACAAGGGAGACTGAATTCGAAAATATTTTATTCATGAACTAAAATTGTTGCGCTGTGAAAATAATCATCTAAGGGTTGCAAAAAAGTATTTTGAATCAACTTCTTTTTCATTTCTTAAATGAAATTATTTTTGTCGCACTATTCAATACAATGACCAATGAAAAATTAAAATATGCAATTGCACTTTCCCGTGTTGCAGGGGTTGGTGATGTGCTAGCAAAAAATTTAATAAGTTATTGCAGCGGAGTCGAAAATGTTTTCGCCAAAAACAAATCGCAACTGTTAAAAGTACCTGGTATAGGTCCCATTATTGCTGATGCAATAGTTAATTACAAGGATTTTACTTCTGATGAAAAAGAAGTGGAGTTCATTAATAAAAATAAAATTCAACATGTTTTTTATACCAATGAAAATTATCCGGTTGGTTTAAAACAAGTACCCGACTCTCCTGTTCTGTTATTTCAAAAAGGCGAACTCAATTTAAATGAAGGTCGGTTTATTTCCATAGTCGGCACCCGCAATGCAACTGACTATGGAAAAGAATGGACAGCAAAATTCATTGAAGAAATAGCACCTTATCATCCAATCATAGTTAGCGGATTAGCTTATGGAATTGATATTGCTGCACATCGCGCCGCCCTTAAACATGGTTTAAAAACAATTGCAGTTCTTGCTCATGGTCTTGATACTATTTATCCGGGAACACACCGCAGTAATGCTGAAAAAATTGTTGATCAGGGTTGTTTACTAACAGAATTTTCAACCGCCGATGAATTCAGGAAAGATAATTTCCCTGAGCGTAATCGTATTGTTGCCGGTTTATGTGAAGCAACTATTGTTGTGGAATCAGCTATAAAAGGAGGAGCACTCATAACAGCTGAAATTGCAAGTAGTTATAATAAAGATGTCTTTGCAGTGCCCGGAAGAACTGGCGACCAGTATTCAGCAGGTTGTAATTTTCTGATAAAACAAAACAAGGCCGCGTTAATTGAGAGCGCTGCGGAGTTTGTTGAAATTATGAACTGGCAAAACGATGAAAAAAAACTCGCTCCTATAAAACAAAGACAGTTGTTTCCTGACCTTGACCCGAACGAACAATTAGCTGTAAATCTTATTCAACAGCGAGAAACCATACATGTTGATGAACTTATGCTTCAATTAAAATTAAGCAGCAGTCAGTTTGCAGCAGCAGTGCTTGGGCTTGAATTAAAAGGAGTGATAAAAGTTATGCCAGGAAAAATGTATAAGCTGAACTAATCGCTGATTTTAACAAACCTGAATTGCTTAATGATTCCGCCTGCATTAACAATGCGGAACAGGTAAGCTGAGGCTGAAATTGATTTTATATCAATTGAAGTTTGATTATTTAATGAGGAAATGTTTTGCTCTAAAACAATACGACCATTTAAATCAATAATCTGGCAAACTGAATTTGAATAATTAACGCTGTTATTATTTACGAGATACAAATTATCTTTTGCAGGATTCGGATACAACGAAAAATCTACTGCATCAGTTGTAACAGTTGGGGCGGAGTTAATGTTTTCAGCAAAGTAAGCCATAAAATAAATCTGGTTGGCTGCAAGAGTGTCATTAAAAACAATGTTCATAGTATCCGATAACAAGCTGTTATTTCCCCAATGAAGAAAGTGATATCCGGGGTTTGGAATAGCTTCAATTTTTACAGGCAGCCCATCGAAATAAACACCATCCCAGGGGTAAGTTTCAGGAGTAATGGTGCTGATGTGAATTTTTCCGGAACCAACAGGAAACACATTCAAAGTTAAATCAACCTGCCGAGGTAAATCAAAACCATTTTCAATATTATCTCTAACTACATCTGTTCGTTGTGAAAGCTGGTCGCGAAATAATAAATGGTTATTATTAAAATCTGTCATTTGTGCCGGCACATTTCCATTTCCCCATCGCGCGAATTCATTCTGCATTTCAAATACAGTTTGATTATACATATCGTTTTCAATGGCAAGCAGTCGGTCGGTTTTATAAGATGTATTCATTACATCAGCAAATCGATTAATGAAATAATCTCTGAACCGATTATTTTGAATTCCCTGAAGCCAGATATTTATATATGGGTTGTTAGGGTCTTGAGTTAACATGTAATCGATGTGGTCATAATAACAATCGGTCCAGCTGTTACCTCCACCCATTGCAAGTTCTTGATCAATTAACGCAAAGCGCCATCTGAAATTTGTTTTATCAGAACGATATAGTTTAATGTTATTGCCAGGCCAGTCAACATTCCCCATCCATGATTCACCAATTATATAATCGGTATAATAAGTCTGATCAATGTATTGATCTGCCTGATCCCAATAATTATTAGAGGCCGGATTTAAACCATTAAATGAATTGTACGAAGACCAAAATGAGTCTACTGAACCAACCAAAGAACGAAGCACTAATTGATACCAATAGCTCATTGATAAAATATCCAATGAATCTTTATCAGCATTGTCTTTATCCTTAAAATATTCATCATCAAATTTTTCACGCAACTCATATAAACCAAAGTAACCTCCGTTGATATAAACTGAAATTGGTCGCCATGCTGAATAATAATTATTTGTTTCTTCACACATTAGCCGAACCTGACAGGCATCTTTATAAGGAAGTGTTAAATACTGATTACTACCATTGCGCAGGTAAAACTGACTATACTTTGTTCTGTTAGGTCGGTTAGGTATTATAGCATAATTAACTGGCCCGGAACCAAGCACATCGTTGTCCAATTCTAATCGAAAAGAGTGTTGTGGATTGGAACGGCTTCCACCTGCTCCCCCATCAATTTGCATCCCGCTGTTTTGCGAAAACACAAGTTGTTGCATAGTATCAAAATATTCAACATAAGCTGGCTTCTGCCAATCAGAACCCCAGTTATCAAAAATTCCAGTTCCTCCATAAAGATTTACATTATCAGTTACTACCGATAAAACTGGAGTAACATGGTTAACTCCAAAAAAGTATGACGCAACAGTTACAGGACTTGGTAATACTCCGTTGGTAAAAGCACTTGCCCTTAACACCTGTGTGAATGAAATATTTATGGCACTTCCGGTATAAAGAGTTGATGAAGTTGTTGGATCACTACCATCAAGAGTATAACGAATAGCTGATGAGCCGCCATTTGGATTGCTAATTACCACACCAATTGGTGCTCCATAAAATCCTGAAGGAAGTGAAAATGTGGGAGACAGCAGGTATCCAGCATATGCAACTGATAAATTATTTGTAGAATTTGGAGTTGCTGTTCCAAATAAGGCAACATTGGTTGATGCATCAGGAGATGAACCGGTGCTGTTATCAAGATTAATGCAATTGACTAACAAACTGTTTTGCAAAACCTGAGAAGGTGAATAGAGGTATACACTTTCCAATCCATTGCCATCGATTTTAAAATTAGTATGCAGATAATTATTTGGATTAACAGGTTCAAATGCGGATGTAACAGAGTTTGTTGAAACCATTTTCATATTAATATCAATATAATCATAGGTAACAGGATCTGTACTAACTACATCAAATGCAAGGGAAGTAATATTTCCTGCTGATAAACCAGATGCAATAAGTTCTGATCCGAGTATTAGCATCTGGTGCCTTGAACTCCAGTACCAGTTTCCATAAGGCGCAGGATAATCTGTCGGGGAATTATTTATAGTACCTGTTCCAACAGTCATTCCATTTAATTTCATGTTTGGGCGTTGATTAACCGGTGTACCAAAGCTGGCCATGCATGAAGCCGTGCTGCCATCGTTAAATGCAAGTGCAGTTGATGGAAACGAAGTTGCACTTTGATTGAAAACAGAATTAGTGATGTATCCTGCTGAACTCCATGAACATGTATTTACCAAAATATTTGAAATACCATCCCAGTAAAAAGGTGTCGTAAAATTGTGCGTATTCCAGCCTATAGAAGGAACAAATGTTCCGGTATTAATTACATTCGTAAACCCTGAAATGGGTTTCCTATTTTTTCCGCTGCAGAAAACTACTTTGTATTCACCGGCTAAAATATTTACATGCGGAAAAGTCCACATGGAAGGAATAGCATTGTTATCAGTTAATGAATAATTATATAAATCAACTGTATCAGTTCCTGCATTGTACAATTCAATCCAATCAGGATATTCTCCATCCTCATCACTTATAGTAGAAAAATTTCTGTTGCTCCCTTCATTAATTAAAACCTGGGCATTGGAATTATTAAAAAGAAACACAAAAACCATTAAGCTGCTAATTACCTTTTTTAAAGTCATGGAATCTTGATTTATTTTGAATTGATTTCTTTTAAAAAAATCAAATATATATTATGAAATGCTACCTTTTATTAACGGCAACAATATTTACAAGGCGATTATTGTTTTTACAATATAAAAAAAGGAATTACCAGAAAGGAACTCAGAATATTACCAATTTGTATTACTAAAAATGTTATGCGAAAGTGTAATACCGAAAACCGAACCAATAATTACATCAGTTGGCCAATGCTTAAAATCATGAACTCTTGAAAAAGCCACCGCTGTTGCCAAAGTATAAACTGCAACATCCACCCATTTTTTTTTAGAATATTGTGCAATCATTGACGCAGCACAAAATGCGTAAGTGGCGTGACCGGAAAAAAAAGAATGATAATCATTTTCTTTCAATGGGTTCCAATAATAAGGACCTAGATTCTGGTTTGGCCTGGCTCTTTGCGAAACAAATTTTGTTGCGCCAACAATCACTGAACCAATGGCTTCAACTTTTAAAGCTTGTAAAGAAGCGCGTTGTATTTTTTTATTTTTTGAAATTAAGCCCGCAACATACAATGCGCCGGTTCCACCCATTATTGTATATCCTCGACCAAGAGGTTCTACAATTGAAGAAATCTTTTTTGAAGCAACTGATTTCATTTGTTGTATTCCAGAAGAAATGGCTTCATCACCTGAATAAATCAAAAGAGTAGAGCCAACGATAAATGTGGCAATAGCTACATTATCGCCTTTCCATTTTAATGGAGCTTTGAGATAATTGTAAGTATCAGTTCCAAAAGATTTAAAATACTCTAAACCAGGTTTGTACTTAAAGGAAGTTTCGTTTTGCGCAAATAAAGTTTGAAATGACAAAACGCTGGCAAGAACAATAACACTCAAAAAAATTCGATTCAAGTAACTCATCTTTACAACAAGAATAACACCCTAAATTTTGATAGAGAAATTTAACATTAGAGTATATGGTTTATTACTGAACGATAATTCAGAAATATTAGTAGCAGATGAATTTGAATTCGGAATGAAGTTCACTAAATTTCCTGGTGGCGGATTGGAATTGGGAGAGGGCTTAATAGATGGATTGAAACGAGAATGGATGGAAGAACTTGGTCAAGAAATAGAAGTGATTGACCATTTTTATACAACAGATTTTTTTCAACTTTCCGGATTTCATTCCAATCAACAACTCATCAGTATTTATTATCTGGTAAAACCAGTTTCTGACTTTAAAATTACGATTGCAAAAAAACCATTTGATTTTAAAAACACTAGCGGAGAAATGCTTTCATTCAGATGGCTTGAATTAAACAACGACTCAAAAGAGCAATTAACTTTTCCGATAGATAAAATTGTTATTAATAAACTTATTTAAAAACCCATTATATAAAATTCTATTATTCAACCAATTCTTAACTTATTTATTTTTCTTATTTATATAAGTTGTTTTTAAATCAAGTAAGTTAAGTGGATTATTTAAAAATCCTTTTACATCCGGCTGTAAAATTCTTAATACTACATCATAATACAATGGAATAACCGGCGCTTCATTAATCACAATTTGATCCATTTGCATATAAATTTTATTTCGCTCTGCATTGTCAGCAGTTGAAATTGCTTTCTCATATAATGTATCAAAAGTGTTGTTGTTAAATCGAGTGTAGTTAGGCGGAGCACCATACTTGCTGTAAAACACCGCTAAAAAAGTTTCAGCGTCAGGATAATCAGCAGTCCAGCTTCCCCTGAAAAAATCTGCCGTTCCCTTAACTTTCATTTCTGCAATGGCTCTACCTTCCATACTTTCCACTTTAATTTTTATGCCAATGTCTTTTAACTGATTGACAACAAAATTGCAAATTCCTTCAGTTGATGGTGAACACAATAAACTTATTTCAGGAAAATCTTTTCCATTTGGAAAACCGGCTTCATCCAATAATTTTCTGGCAAGTTCAGGTTGATATGAATATCCTTTAATACTATCAGCATTAAAATTATCGAGACCGGGTGTAACAAATCCATGTTCAGCGGGCAGTCCAATATTATTCCGCATATAAGTAATTAATTTTTTACGGTCGATTCCATAAGCAATGGCTTGCCGTACTTTCAAATTTGTTAATGGATTATTTTTTGAATCATGAATTAAATTGCAACCTATGTATTCGCTGTTCAGATAAACCGATTTATCTAACACCATTAATCCACGATATCGAGGTTGTAATTCTCCTTTCTTTGTAAGTACATCATCTTTAAAGGATGGGTCAACATCAGAAATAAAATCCAACTCACCTTGCCTGAATTTTAAAAACTCTGTACTCTTATTTTCAATAAAGGTGATATACACAGCATCTAGGTATGGCAATTGTTTTCCCGATGAATCTTGCTCAAAATAATTTTCGTTTTTCAACAATAACAAAGCATCATTCTCTCGCCAGTATTTAAGTTTAAAAGGGCCCGTTCCAACGGGATGTGCGCGAAAATCTTTTCCGTAATGTTCAACAACTTCTTTGGGAACAACCTTACAATAAGGCATGGTGAGTATTCCCATAATTGGTGCATAAGGATTATTTAAATGAATCTCAAAAGTTGAATCATTTATAGCGTTAAATGGTTTTTCCGCCGTTACCTTTCCATTAAAAATCCATGATCCTTTTGATGCAACATTTGGATCAATAATTCGCTGAAATGTGAAAACAAAATCAGTTGCATTTACTTTCCTCCCCTTGCCATTTGAAAACAATTCATCATCATGAAAGAAGACATCATTTCGAAGATGAAAAGTATAAGTTTTTAAATCCTCTGAAATTTCCCATGTCTTTGCAATACAAGGAAGAATTTCTAGCTTTTCATTAAGCTGAACTAATCCATTGAACAATAAATTATCTAACCAAAGATTTGATTGCACAGCACCGAATGCCGGATCGAGTGATGAAAGTCCATTGTATATATTAAAACGAAAAACCATTAACCCACCATTCGGGTCGGCTCTGTTGCAATTAACAAATAGAATTATTATAAATAATAAAAAAAGTAATTTTAGTTTTTTCACGGTGAAAAAGTCAATCAAATTTATTTGTTCCTGACAAAAGATAATCAACAGAAATTATTCAAGTGTTCAGCAGCTTAATTTTTCAATTATATTTATTAAAATTACTTTTGAAAAAACACTGCCGAAAATAAAATTGTAATTTCACTGCTGTAACTAAAACACAATTTCGCGTTGTTTAACCGTACAGATTTCGAATCTGTTAAAAACTGAAAATGAAATTCGCTTTTATCTTTTTGATTCTTTTCTCATCCAATTCCTATTCACCCAGCGATGTATATAATTGGCGATTAGAGAAGAATGAAAATGGAATTAAAGTTTATTCACGACCCATGAAGGGATTTGATTTCAGAGAAGTTCGGGTAGTTAATAAAGTTAAGTCAACACTGGCTGCAATAGTTGCTGTAATATTTGATACAAAAAATTATCCGAAATGGGTATATGGATGCAGTGGAACTTCCACTTTAAAAACACTTAATGATCAGGAGATTTATAATTATCAGGTTACAGATTTACCATGGCCATTAAGCGACCGAGATGTGGTTTCGCATTTTAAAGTTTTTCAGGATCCTTCCACTTTGATAGTAACCTTTTCTAAAACAGGGATGTCGGATTATATTCCTGATAAAGAAGGAATGGTTCGTGTTCAACATTTTCAATCTATTACCGTTCTTACTCCACTACCTGGTGACAGCGTACAGATTGAATTGGAAATGCACTTAGATGCAAGCGGAAACATTCCTGATTGGGTAGTTAATGATAATATGGTAGCAGCTCCATATAATTCCACCATGTCAATGTTGAAGCGAATTCCATTATATCAATCCGCGTATTATTATTTTATTAAGGAGGATTCTAATTAATTTCTCTTATTAGGAATTAATTGATTCAATTTCAAGAATAATAGTTTTATTTTCGTTTGGAGTTTTACAATTTTTTATTTAAAGAGATAATTTATGCATTTGAAAAAGAAGATATTGATTGTTGATGATGACAAGTTTCTTAGAGAATTATTAATCGAAAAACTTAATAGCCTTAATTATGAAGTCACTTCCGTTTCAGAAAGTATTCTTGCCTTCAATACAATAAAAACAAATAAACCTGATTTAATTTTATTGGATGTTTTATTGCCTGGCTTATCAGGACTCGAAACATTGAATGTTTTAAGAGCTGATGATGAGAACATGCACATTCCAGTAATATTAATTTCAAGATTAGATGAACCTGAACTTATAAGAACTGCAAAAAGATTAGGAGCAGATGATTATCTAGTAAAACCATTTACAGCCGAAATATTAATTAAAAAAATTAAGGATATCGCTGGTTTTGGCAATTAGAATTACCTTTCAGTAAGTAATATGGAATTATATTAATTAACATAATTTTCCTTAGAGCATGTATTTTCGTGCCATGAAAAAATCTGACAGATTTTTATTTTGTCCTTTTGGTATTAAGAAGTTAATGTTCTTAATGTTTGTCCTGTTTTCATCCTTTATATTCCCTTTAAAAACTTTTTCTCAATGCACAATTCTTGCAAATGCTATCCAAGGAATTTCGTTAACATATGTGCAGGGAGGTGGAACTAATGCTTCAGGTGTAGCTTATAATCCAAACCTTAATTTGTATTATGCAATTATTGCCGGTAATCCAGGTTTCCCTTATGAAACATTTGATGCAGCTGGCACTCCCTTGTATCAGACAAATGGTGGATTTGATTTTCGTGGACTTTGGTGGAACCCAAATACAAATCAGGTAGAAGGCACTGGTTATTCAAATTTAGGTTTATGGACTTCTGATTTGGATGGTAGTGGAAATGCCTTAAATACAGGAACCTCAATTTACACTGGGCAAAACCAACCTGATGCGCAATCCTGTGGTGATTATGATTGTGAAGCCGATGAAATGATATTTTATTTTAATGGATCAATATCAAGATACTCAAGGGTCTCAGGTGCATTTCTTGGTTCGTATCCTTTAACCGGAATACCTGTTCCGGTAGGCAATATTAACTGGACAAGTGTAATTTATACAGGTTGTTTGGGAAATGAGATTGGCATAGAAGATTGGTCAGCAAAAAGTATATTATTATTTAACAAAGCTACAGGCGCGTATACAGGAACTTCTTATCTACCTGCAACAGCTGTTACAAATAATGGATTTCGGTTTTCCTATGCAAATAATCTTGCATGGTTATACGATGTTGGCACTAGAACCTGGACGAGTTATTCCATTTTCTCTGGACAACCTTCAGGTGGGGGTGGAACAGTAAATCTTGGTACTGATACTACACTTTGCAGTGGAAACACTTTGCTATTGGATGCAGGAAATGCCGGCGCCAGTTTTTTATGGCAGGATGGTTCTACAAATCAAACATTTAATGTTACACAAAGCGGAACTTACACTGTTGCAGTTTCAAATGGAGGCTGTTATGTCACACATGATACAATTGTTGTAAGTATTATTGGAGGTGGATCTTCATTTAGTATAGGGAATGATACTACATTATGTACAGGTGCCAGTCTTGTCCTTGATGCTACAACTGCAGGTGCGACTTATTTGTGGCAGGACGGCTCAACAAATTCCACTTTTAACTCAGCTTCAACAGGATTATATTTTGTTACTATTAATATCAATGGATGCACAGCTACTGATTCAATTAATATAAACTTTGCAAATCTTAATTCAATAAACCTAGGAAACGATACTGCTTTATGTCCTGGTCAATCGTTATTGCTCAATGCCTCAATTACAGGAGCAACTTATATATGGCAGGATGGCTCAATAAACCCAACATATAATGTAAACGCAGCGGGTAATTATTCTGTAAGTGTTACAATTGGAAACTGCTCTCCTATCAGCGATAATATAATTGTTACATTTAATTCCGCTCCATTAATTAATTTAGGAGATGATACTATTGTTTGTGCAGGTCAACTTGTTTTGTTGGATGCAACATTCGCAGGAGCTACATATAGTTGGCAGAATTCAAGCAACAATGCAACTTTCAATGTTTTAACTACCGGCAATTATTCAGTAACAGTAACTAATCTCAACGGCTGCACGGCAAGTGATAATATTTCTGTCACTTTTAACAATCCACCTCAGGTAAACCTCGGCAATGATTCAGTTCTTTGTGTTGGTCAATCTTTAAATCTCAATTTGACAACACCTGGTGCAACTTATTTATGGCAGGACGCTTCAACAAATTCTTCTTTCACAATTTCAGTTTCTGGCACCTATTCGGTTGAGGTAACAGTTGGGCCATGTTCCAATTCCGATACTATTATTGTTTCATATGTAAACCCACCAATTATTTATATAGGAAATGATACAACGCTTTGTCCAGGCCAAACTCTTTTACTTGATGCAACTAATACAACCTCAAATTATAGTTGGCAAAACAATTCAACCAATTCAACATTTTTAGTTTCATCATCAGGAACATATTGGGTTGATGTAACAACAGGTTCTTGTGCAGCAGTACGGGATAGCATTGTTGTAAGTTATGTGAATGCTTCAAGCGTATTTATTGGAAACGATACTATTCTTTGTCCCGGCCAATCCATTTTGCTAAATGCA
The DNA here is from genome assembly GCA_947469485.1 of Chitinophagaceae bacterium. Classification (GTDB taxonomy): domain Bacteria; phylum Bacteroidota; class Bacteroidia; order Chitinophagales; family UBA10324; genus UBA10324. Next base: position 24,241 of record CANIPU010000010.1, read on the forward strand.
ACACAACCTGGTGCTTCTTATTTATGGCAAGACGGTTCTATTGATTCTGTTTTTAGTGTCAATTCTTCCGGGGATTATTTTGTCTCTGTCACCATTAGCATCTGCAACGCAGCTGATACCATATCAGTTTTATATTATTCAATTCCTTTTGTCAATCTTGGAGGGGACACAATAAAATGTCCGGATGATGTTTTGGTTTTAAATGCACAAAACACTTCTGCTTCTTACTTGTGGCACAACAGTTCTTTAACATCAGGTTATCAATACACAACACCGTCAATTTCGATAACTGATTCTGCAACTTATTGGGTTGATGTTACAAATGTTTGCGCTACCTCAAGTGATACCATTCATGTTTCTTTTAAAATATGTGATTGCACAATTTTTGTTCCAACTGCTTTCACTCCAAATGGAGATGAAATGAATGATGTATTTCAACCAAAATTTGTTTGTGATTTTATTTCCTACGATTTCAGAATATTTAATAGATGGGGCGAATTAATTTTTGCTTCCACTGATCAAAATGCATTTTGGGATGGCACATATCATGGACTGAAAGAAAACACAGGTGTTTATGTTTGGGTTCTTAATTATAAATATAATGATGGCGATGTAGGTACATTAGGGCAATTGAAAGGTGATGTAACCTTATTGAAATAAAATTATATTATTTCTGATTAATTCTTTTTATAGCAATCATTATTGACTTGAATTCAAAATAGTTTGTTCAAATTGTAAAGGATATAAAGAATTCGATATAGAAATTTTTTAGATATAAAAATTGCAGAAAAATTTTTTATTAAATTTTTGCGTTGTGTATAATTTGTGAATAAAAAGAATCTATCTACCGATGCATGGTGTCCATTGCGCATATCTTTGACCGAAGTTGAAAACACAAATAAAATTTTCAATTTACTGAATGAGAAAAGTAATCTGTATAGCAAATCAAAAAGGCGGAGTAGGAAAAACTACTACTGCAATAAACCTTGCTGCAAGTCTTGCAGTGCTTGAATACAAAACTCTTTTAATAGATGCTGACCCTCAGGCAAACTCAACTTCCGGATTAGGAACAGATCCAAAAAAAGTGAAGAAGAGTATTTACGAATGCTTAATCGGTGAAGCAAAAATTAAAGATTGCATTATTGAAACCGATACCCCGAATTTATATATTCTGCCATCACATCTTGATTTGGTTGGTGCTGAAATAGAACTTATCAATCATCCTGATAGAGAAAAAATCATGAAAGGTGTTCTTGATGAAATCAAAAAAGAATTTCGTTTCATCATTATTGATTGCTCACCTTCATTGGGCTTAATAACAGTAAATGCTCTGAGTGCAGCAGATTCTGTTTTGATTCCGGTGCAATGCGAATTTTTTGCATTGGAAGGATTAGGAAAATTATTAAACACAATTAAGATTGTTCAGAATCGTTTGAATCCTGTATTGAATATAGAAGGAATATTATTGACTATGTACGACCAGCGATTGAATTTGTGTAACGAAATCGTTGAACAGGTACAGATGCATTTTCAGGAATTGGTATTTGAAACCATCATTCACCGTAATACAAAATTAGGTGAAGCACCAAGTGTTGGAAAATCAGTTGTCATGTATGACGCAGATAGTAAGGGTGCAGTTAATTATCTGAACCTTGCAAGAGAGATTCTGCAAAAAAATGATTTGACAAAAATCAGAACAAAAGATAAAATACTAGATCTGGAACCAAATGAGTAAGGGAAAAGAAGCATTAGGCAAAGGCATTCGCGCATTGCTTGACGATATTGATTTATCACTTCAAACCCCGAAAAATCAATCTGAAAAAATTTCAGTTCCTCAGGGGCAGAGTTTTGTTTTGCCTTTGGAGGCAATTGAAGTAAATCCTTTTCAACCGCGTGTTGATTTTGATCAGCTTAAATTAACTGAACTTGCTGACAGCATTCGTATACATGGAGTCATTCAACCGATTACTGTTAGAAAAATTTCAGGAAATAAATATCAGCTAATTGCCGGTGAGCGACGCTTGAAAGCATCTCACATGGCTGGTATTAAAGAAATTCCTGCATTCGTTCGTATTGCAAATGATCAGGAAATGCTTGAAATGGCATTGATTGAAAATACTCATCGAGAAGATTTAAATAGTATTGAAGTTGCAATCAATTATAAAAGGCTTATTGATGAGTGTGATTTAAAGCAAGAACAATTAGCCGAGCGTGTTGGTAAAGACAGAACCACAGTCACAAATTATTTGCGTTTGTTAAAATTGCCTCCGGATATCCAGGTGGCAATTAAAAACAAATCCATTAGTATGGCTCATGCGCGTGCATTGATTACCATTGAAAATCCATTAGTTCAGCTTCATATTTTTAAAGAAGCAATTAAAAATGGATTGAGCGTTCGCCAGGTAGAACAAATGGTTCGTGAAAATTCAGCGCCAAACAAAAAGAAAACAGTCGCCCCTAAAGAACCCTCTCTGCCTTATGAATACAAGCGCATACAGGAAAAGCTTCAGTCACATTTAGGAACCAGAGTTCATTTAAAAAGATTAAGAGGAGGAAAAGGCGAAATATATATTTCTTATTTCAGCGATGAAGATCTTGAACGCATAACAGAAATTATTGAAGGGCGTTAATTAATCAGAATGAATTTTCTGAAAAAAATTTTTTTCATTTTTTTTCTCCTGGGTTGTTCAAATTGTTTCGCCCAAAAGGACTCGACTGGCTTTATACAATCTGCAGACACAGGTTTTAGAAAGCCATTTCATTTAACCCCGAAAGAACATTCACCCAAATTCGCCGGAATTTTATCAGCAGTTCTTCCAGGCACTGGTCAGGCATACAATAAAAAATTCTGGAAGATGCCCATCGTTTATGCTTCAGGTGCCACAGTTGGATATTTTATTTACAGAAACTATACCATCTATAAAAATTTTAAAGATGCCTACTTACTTGCCGCTGATACAAATCAATTGAACAACCTTCTTGTTTTCACTGTGTGGGGTCCGATTAAAAAGGAAATTTTCTATCCTGAATTATATGACCAGGAACGAAAAGCTGAAATACAAGATATTTTCCGAAAGTATTTAGACTACACAATTGTTGCAGGTGTAGCTGTTTACGGATTAAATATAATTGATGCAGTTGTTGATGCACACTTATATAACTTCAATATCAGTGATGATTTAAGCATGAATATTCATCCAACTTTATTCAATACCCCTAATTACAAAACTGTTTCTGGTTTCACATTTCAATTAAACTTCTGAATGAAAATTGCATTGATAGGATATGGCAAGATGGGCAAGATGATTGAAAATATTGTTAAGGAAAAAGCCACCCATGAAATTGCATTTATTGCGAATAGCACGAACATTCAAAATCTTACAAACAAAAATTTTATTGAATGTGATGTTGTTATTGATTTTTCAATTCCGTCAGCCGTAATTAAAAATGCAAAAACTGTTTTGTCAGCCGGCAAACCATTAATTATCGGAACTACAGGATGGTATGAGAAGATGGATGAATTAAAAGATTTGTGTATTCAAAACAAAGGTTGCATTATTTATGGCAGCAATTTCAGCTCGGGCGTTAATTTATTTTTTTTATTGAATGACTTTTTAGCTAAAATGATGAAGTCACAAAAAAAATATCATGTCTTTATTGAAGAAACTCATCATACTCAAAAAAAAGATTCCCCAAGCGGAACAGCAATTACCCTGGCAAATGGGGTTTTAGAAAACAGAAGCTGGTTAAAGGAATGGACTAATTCCAACCAAATGACAGATTACGATACTTATGAATCAAAACTGACAATTATTTCAAACCGGGAAGAAGATGCAATTGGCGAACACACTGTAACTTATTACTCAGAAAATGATTCAATTCAAATTGTGCACGAAGCTTTTGACAGAAAAGGATTTGCTGAAGGCTCAATACTTGCTTCAGAATGGGCTTTTAATAAGAAAGGATTTTATTCTTTCAGGGAAGTTATAAACGAAATGCTAAACAAAGCTGAGTCATAAGAAGTACAATAACCTGAAAACTGGGGAAATCAGAAAATGAAACCGTGAATAAAGGTTATAATTTTACTTTCGCACACAATAAAAAAGACAAATAAGCATTATATCGACCAACATTTATTAAACTGTTAAATAGAAAAAATACTAAGTATGAATTGGAAATTCTGGAGAAGAAGTACAACACGAAAATCAAAGTCAAGAGAATGGATTGAAGCGCTTGTATTTGCAGTAATTGCTGCAACCATAATTAGAACTTTTGCTATTGAAGCGTACACAATTCCAACCCCTTCGATGGAAAAATCATTGCTGGTTGGTGATTTCCTGTTTGTCAGCAAAATGCATTATGGTGCCCGCACACCAATGACTGTTTTGAGTTTTCCATTTGCGCACAATACTATGCCTTTGTTTGGAGGCAAATCTTATCTTGAATGGATTCAGTTAGGTTATCATCGATTACCAGGATTCAGTGATATAAAAAACAATGATGTAGTGGTATTTAATTACCCGATGGAAGATTTCCGACCGGTTGATAAAAGAGAGAATTACATTAAGCGGTGCATTGCAATACCCGGAGATACTTTGCAGGTAATTAATGCTGAAGTTTTCATCAACGGGAAAAAGAACTGGAAAGCACCATTTCGACAGGAAGATTATCTGGTTTATACCGATGGAAGCGCTATTAACGATAAAGTACTTAAGGAACTTCATATTGATGAAGGAGGTCCTACCAATTCAACGGGCACTTACAATTTTCATTTAACCGATGATGGAGTTGAGGCATTAAAGAAATTACCTAATGTTAAAAAAGTTGAACCATTGATTTTACAGCAAGGATTTAATCCGGAGACCCTTTTTCCCGGTGATCCGAAAAACTTTGCTTACAACTTAGATAATTATGGTCCAGTTGTTTTACCGAAAAAAGGAGTAACAGTTGCCCTAACACCAGAGAACATTGCTCTTTATACTCGTGTAATAACTGTTTATGAAGGTCACAAACTTCAAATGAACGGTGATAAATTTGTTATTGACGGCAAAGAAGTTTCTTCATATACTTTTGAAATGAACTATTACTGGATGATGGGTGACAACCGCCACAATAGCGCCGATTCTCGCTTCTGGGGATTCGTTCCTGAAGACCATATTGTAGGAAAGGCCTGGTTTATATGGATGAGTTGGGATAAAGATGGAAGTTTCTTCAGTAAAATCCGTTGGGGAAGAATATTTAACGGAATTAACGGAGGAGAATAACAACATTCTTTTTTAATAAATAAAAAAAAGTCGTATCGAAATTTCGGTACGACTTTTTTATTTCAGGGATTACTAAATCAGAATAATTTATTCTTTTATAATTTTAAAAGTCAACCTAATCAATTCACCAATCTGAAAAAAATAAGTGCCCGCTGCAAGCTGTTTCAACGGAACAATAGTTTCTATATTAACTAATTTTCCAGATAAAATTTCTTTTCCGGTAACATCCGTAATTTGATAATGCTTTCCAATAAAATTATTTTCCACTTCTAATTGAATAAAATCACTTGCTGGGTTAGGGTAAATCTTTATTTCATCTGCAGCAATTTTATCAGCAATGGAAGTTGCATTTCCTGTTGTGAATTTCCAGGTATTACTCCATTGTCCAAAACTATTGCCATCAGTTGCTCGAACATGCCAGTAATAATCTGTTAATGGCTGAAGGCTATTTTGTGAATAGGAAGAAGTAGCTGAATTAAATGTTTGTGGTGAATTAGTAAATGTTTGATTCAAATCAATTTCAATTTCGTAAGATAAAGCTCCGACTGCATCAGACCAATCGTAATTTAGAGTTGCAGTATTTTGGTTGGTGGCATTATTTGACGGAAGAATTAAATTGAAATTTTCCAATGTGTTTGTTGTAAAACTCCATGCGGCTGTTTGTTGACCCCAGTTGGTTCCGTCAGTTGATCTTACTCGCCAGAAATATTGTGTGTTGGAAAACAGATTGTTTAATGTTTTCGTAGATGTAACAGTATTGTAAGTCTGCGGGGTTCCGGTAAAAGTTGTAGTGGTATCAATTTCCAGTTCATAACCTGTTGCGCCAAAAGCATCGGTCCAGTTAAAAACCAGATTGGAATAATTTTGATTGACTGCTGCATTTGCCGGCGACTGCAATTGGAAATTATTCAAGTCAGGTACCGCATCACCTAAATACCTTGCAATTGCAAAATCATTTCCAGTGTATCCAACTGCAATAATTTTATTATCTGATTGAATGGCAATTTCAAAACATTCATTCATTGCATTTGCTCCGAATGTTGTTGTGGTTTTTCCGTCTGAGTCAAAAGAATTATCAATTGATCCGCCTGATGAAACTCTTGTGATTGCAAAACTTCTTGCAGTTGAACTTCCTGCCGAACCACCAGAAACAAATTTTCCATTTATGTCTTCAGCTAATCCATAAGCAATGTCTTCAGACAAAGCTCCAAAATCAGTGGCGTTGGAAACGCTGCCTGATGTTCCATCGGAGTTTAATTCAAATAAAGTGAAATCGGTATATATACTATTAATTGCACCTCCTCCAACTCCAATAAAATTATTATTAGGTTTAAGTAACATGGAATAACCATTATCACTTCCATTGAAACTTCCGTTGTAAGTATTCACCCCATCAGTAGAAAAAGTATTATCCATAGTGCCATCACTGTTAATTCTGCATGCCCAGTAATCATCATCATAAGCCAGTGTTGGGAAATCTCTCCATCCAATTGCAGAAATTTTTCCGTTCGATTGTACCACTAAATCTTCCAGTGAAAAAAGGTATTGATAATCGAGAGATGTAATCCAGAGCAAGCGAATTCCGGTTATGTTAAATGTAGAATCAATTGTTCCATCACTCAAGTATCGAGCTACAACAGGTTTTGCATGAGTTGTATTAATCAGCGTTGAGCCTCCAACAATTATTTTACCTGTGAGGTTATGAATTTTTACCACACGAATTTCATCTGACTGTGAATTATCGAAATCGGTTATCATAATTCCATTGGCCCCGAAGGTGCTGTCTAATGTGCCATCTGTTTTATAACGAACAATAGCTGCATCTTTATCACTTCCATTATCAGTATATCCGGCTAAAACAATTTTACCATCCGGTTGAATGGCTATATTGTTTGCCACATCATCGCTTCCCAATTGAATATCTGTAGTTGAAATTCCTGCATTACCGAAGGTGTTATCGAGTGTTCCATCATTGTTGTAACGAACACAAACAAAATCTTTTCCAGTAATTGAACTACCTGAGTTTCCGGCAACTAAAATTTTTCCATCTGTTTGAATTGCTACTCCGTTCGCTTTATCAGAACCGTTGGTTATGGAAGTAATAACTTTCCCTGTTGTTCCAAAAGTTGGGTCCAAACTTCCCGCAGGTTGCGCAATGGCTTTTATTGCAAAAAGAAAAAGTGAAAGGGTAAATACTATTCTCATATTAAAATTTTAAGTACGCTAAAATAACTTTCCTGCTCAAACACAAAAAAAAAGAGAAGCATGAGAGCTTCTCCTTTTTTAAATTTTTGTACCTGGTATTTTAAATTTTCTTCAATTCAATATTGCATTTGATTCCAACATCAGAACCCACAACAGAAATACCTTCAGTTAATGAATTCCATTTCAAATTATAATCGAAACGATTAATTTTTGTTGAAGCAATAAAAGCTGATTTTGTGTTTCCGTAACCGTCTGGCATTGTTCCACCATAAGTAACATCAAATGTTACAGGTTTAGTTACATCCCGTATTGTAAGGTTACCGGTTAATTTATAGTTCTTTCCGGAAACAAGTTGCATTGAAGAGCTTTTAAAGGTCATTTTCGGAAACTTCTCTGCATTAAAAAAATCATCACTCTTTAAGTGTCCATCCCGCATATCTGAATCAGTATTGATAGAAGCTACATCTACTGAAAATTCAATTTGAGCATCGCTCATGTCTTCTTTTGCATAACTCATTTTACCATCAAAAACTTTAAACTTTCCTTCTGCCTCTGCAATACCCAAGTGAGTAACTGTGAATTTTACATTGGAATGAGAAGCATCGCAAACCAAGTTGGTAGCTTCTGATGGAAGTTTGTTCCAGTTAATTTGTGTTGCCGGAATTGAAATTTTGGTCTTGCTATAAGAACCAATTACGATAGCGCTGCCAAAAACCAGGGCAACTACTACTAATGCTAAAACTTTTTTCATTGATTTTAATTTATGTTTGATTGTTATTTAATTTTATTATGCTTTCCATTCATTACGACGGTGAGTTCCGTCACAAAAAGGTTTATTGCCGGAATTACCACAACGACAAAGAGCAACCTTCCCTTCTTTAATTGTTTCGATTCCTTCGTGATTTACAAATACAAATTTTCCTTCTAAAAGGTATGGTCCGTTTTCTGCCATAACTATTTTTTGCATTTCATTTGTTGGTTTGTTTTCCATTTTATCTTCTGTTTTTTGATTTTGCTTAATTGATAACGCTCCTGAGAAACATTTGTTCACGGCTGAAATAATTTCATCAGTTTTAGCAACATTCATATTGACCCACGGAACTCTTTTGCTATTAAAAACCGATTGCAGATTTCGAACGCAATTACCAGAATGCTGACAAATTTTTGGCTGCCACACAACAGATATTTCTCCATTTGTATATTCCTTTTTCATATTATCTCGCTTTCTTCATTTTTAAAACACATTACAACTAACCCCTTAGTTTATCCAACAAGTCACTGAGTTGTTTTGCTTCCTTTTGAGTCAGCGTTTTCATGCTTTCTTCCATTTCTTCAACTTCTGCATCGAGTTTGCTCAGGAGTTTTAATCCTTTGGAGGTAATTAAAACATTTACTGCGCGACGATCTTCGGGACAAACTGTGCGCTCCACCAATCCTTTTACTATTAATTTATCTACGATGCGCGATGCATTACTCATTTTATCAATCATGCGGTCAATCAGCAAATTAACGGTGGCAGGTTTCGGATGCTGACCGCGAAGGATTCGCAGGATATTGAATTGCTGCAAGGAGATGCTGTGCTTCTTCAGCAGGCTGTTGTGATTGGAGTTTAACCAGTTTGCCGTGTAAATGATGTTCACTGCCAGTCGGTGAAACTCACTTTTGAATTTCTTCTGCTTTATCGCTTCTTCGATTTTCATGTTGCAAATATATGTACATACATCTAATGTTCATACATATAAATGAATATTTTTTTCTATGCGGGATAAAACGCATTTTTCATAAATTGAAATACCGGATTTTTTTCTGTCGACTTACTGCAAACTGATAACAATAAATTTCTTTTCAAAAGGATTAAATGCCTCATGAATGATATTGAAGAACTCCACTCCGTGAGAAAGATAAAAGGCGATGAAACTTTCGTGACGCTCCTGCAATGAATTATCAGGGAATAATTTTTCTTTCAGTTTGCGAATTTGTTGAATACTGTCTTCGTGTTTTTTCTTTTCAGTTTTTAAGAGTCTTTCTTCCAACGACTGAATAAATTTTAACACGCGGGTTTGTTCTGCGGCAATTTGGTTCTCTAATGTTTTATCTAATGCAGATATTTTTGATTTCAGTTGCTGAAATAATTTTTCCAGTTCAATGCGCTCTTCATTCATTTCAAAAGAATCTCCGGTCTGTTGCAGTGTGAATGATTTAATTATCTCTTCAATATCTGCGAATAAAGAAGTTTCGGTGAGACCGAATTTATTCATTCGTGCGGCTGATGATTTGTCAATCACCAATGCGCAGTTGCGTAAAAACAAAATGGGGAAAGCGATTTTATAATGCTCAAATGAGTTTTTGAATTCCATAAAGTACGAAACCTCAGCACCACCGCCAATGAATGCAATGTTTGGTAAAATCATTTCCTGGTACAATGGTCGCAGCACCACATTCGGACTGAACCGCTCCGGATGATTTTCCAATTCACTCAGTATCGCTTGCTCGCTGAAAGTGATTTCGGTGTTCAACACTTTGTACTCCCCTCCTTCTCTTACAATCCGTTCCCGAAGATTTTCTTTCAGATAAAACAAGTTGATATTTCTTGGCTTTACCTGCACCGGATACTTCTCTTCCTGTTTAACAATGGTCGCATTCACCAGTTTTTCTGAAGTGCTGTTCAGCAATTCACCCTTCATCACCGGAGCAAATATTTTCTTCAATGCACTATCATCTCCATCCACAATCACTAAGCCCTGCTTGCCAAAGAAATGGTGTAACAGTTTTCGTGTTGCTTGTGTTATTGTTTTGCTCTCGAGGTATGATGCTTTTAATAATTGTATTAACTCATCAGTATAGGGCGAGTTGCCCGCAACTTCTTTCAGTCCATCTATTAATCCGCCTAAACTTTCGGTGTTGTAATTGCCGAAGCTTCCCTTTTGCTTCAGGTTCCATTCTATTTTCTTCCCGAATAATAAAATATGATTCAATTCATCCACATCATGGTCTTCGCTTCCCATCCAGTACACCGGAATAAATTTTTCCGCCGGATATTTTTCGTTCAGTAACTCCGCCATCTTAATTGCTGAAGTGATTTTATAAATCAGGTACAGCGGACCGAGAAATAAATTCGGCTGATGTGCAGTTACTACCGTGAATGTATTTTCATTTTTCAGCGACAGAATATTTTTAAGCGCAGCATCCTCTTCTTTCAACAAATCATCATATTGTTTAAGCAATGCTTCTGCTAATTCATTTCGGTAAAGTTTCTGATTTCGCTTGGTAAGAATGGCTTCTTCCACCGACAGCATCGTTGGTTCGTGCACATAAAATTGTTTCAGCCACTCATCCCCTTTCAGGTAATCAGTAATCAGTTTTGTAAAATATCCTGTTGCGGAATAATCGAGTGGTGTTACCGTATATGGAGGTGTACTGCTCATACCTTATTATTTAGTCAGCCTTTTCACCATACAAATCAAAATCTTCGGCGGCGGTAATTTTAATATTAGCAAAATCTCCCACTCGCAGGTAGGTGTCAGTTGCTTTCACCAGCACCTCGTTATCAATTTCAGGAGAATCATGTTCTGTTCGACCGATGAAATATTCACCTTCCTTACGGTCAAACAACACTCTGAAAGTGCGACCAATCTTTTCTTCATTCTGCGTGCGTGAAATTTCCTGCTGCACATCCATTAACTGTTGCGCGCGCTTCTTCTTAGTGGCTACTGCTACATCATCCTTCAATTCAAAACCACTTGTGCCTTCCTCGTGCGAGTAAGTGAATACACCGAGGCGATCAAATTTAATTTCCTTCACAAACTCCACCAGTTCATCAAAGTGTTCCTTGCGCTCACCGGGAAAACCAACCAGCATCGTTGTCCGCAGCGCAATGCCCGGAACCTTTTCGCGAATGGTATTTATCAATGCAGCGATTTCCGCTTTGTCGGTTTGTCGCTTCATGTCTTTCAACACGGGGTCACTGATGTGCTGAAACGGAATATCAAGGTATTTGCAAATGTTCGACCGCTCGCGCACTACATCAAGAATCTCCACAGGAAATTTATTCGGGTATGCATAATGCAAGCGAATCCATTCCACTCCATCAATGTCGGCAATGTGGTGTAACAGTTCCGGCAGTTTCCGCTCCTTGTACAAATCCAGACCATAGTAAGTGAGCTCCTGCGCAATCAACAAAAATTCTTTCACGCCCTGCTTCACTAATTTTTTTATCTCCGCCTCAATTTCTTCTATTGGTTTCGATATGTGCTTGCCGCGCATAAGTGGAATTGCACAAAAGGAACATGTGCGATTGCAACCTTCAGAGATTTTTATATATGCATAATGCGATGGAGTAGTCAGCAATCTTTCTCCGACTAATTCATGCTTATAATCTGCTTTCAGTGTTTTTAAAAGCCGGGGCATTTCTGATGTGCCGAACCAATTATCCACTTCTTTCATTTCATCCTTCAACTCATCACGATAGCGCTGACTTAAACATCCGGTTACAATTAGTTTATCAATTCGACCTTCGCGTTTTTGATTGCTGTATTCAAGAATGGTATTAATGCTTTCCTGTTTTGCATTATCAATAAAACCACAGGTATTGATGATAACAACAGAACTGTTCTCATCATCTGAATCATGCACCACTTCATGATTGTTTGCACGCAACTGCCCCATCAATACTTCGGAGTCAACTGTGTTTTTCGAACAGCCGAGTGTTACAACATGTACTTTTGGTTTGCGGAGGGTTTTGGTTTTCATTCGAAGCGGCAAAGAAATACTATTTGAATTGATGATTCGATATTTTTTGATTGTGAAAATGAGCAATATGATTTCATCATCGGTTTTTTCTTTCAATGAAAATATTTTCACCTATGTTGGCTTAAAGTATGATTAAAATAAACAGCCTTATTATTGGTCAAGGAATTGCAGGAACAATGGTTGCTTATATGTTGCAACAGAAAGGTATTTCATTTATGGTTCTTGATTCAGGAAAAACAAACTCAGCCAGCAGGGTTGCAGCCGGAATGTTTTCAGCCATTAGCGGGAAGAGAAAAAGCTTTGATGAAGAAATTTTCAGAAAACAAAAATTTGCCGTTGAAACCTTCAAACAACTGGAAAAATTATTGGGTGTGAATTTTTTATACGAAGAAACCATCTACAACATTATTCATACTGTACAAGAAAAGTCGGAAACCCTTAATCGAACAAAGGATGAAAAATTTAATTTACAAATTGAACTAAATCCGTTGCCCATTGAAAACATAAAAGCAGAGTTTGGAGCTATAGCAATTAAAAATTCCGGGTGGGTTAATTGTGAATTAATGCTTGATACCTACCGGAGTTACTTAACAAGTAAAAACTCCTTTTCCATTGTTGATTTTAAATATGATGAACTCGAAATCAGGAATGGCTCGTTTTACTACAAAGATTTTGAAGCAATGAATATTATTTTCTGTGAAGGATATCAATTACAAAAAAATCCTTTCTTTGAAAATGAAAATATAATTCCATGTAAAGGGGATATTATAGAATTAAAACATTTGAACCACGGAAATAAAAAAATACTGAAACGAAATGGTTGCTTCGTTATTCCAACGAATGATAAAACAGTAAAAACAGGTTCAACTTATTTATGGAATAATAGTGACGAGCTACCGAACTCTTCCGATGTCGAAGAATTAAAGAATAAAGTCAATGACATTTTATCCAACGATTTTAAAATCATTGCTCATCAATCAGCCATCAGGCCAACAACCAAAACCCGGGAAGTAATTGCAAAACAACATTCTGTTTTCAAAAATATGTTTATGCTGAATGGCCTGGGAACAAAAGGAATTATTCAGGCCCCCTATTATGCCAATTACATTTCGGAGTTAATTTCAAATAAAAACTAAGAAAAATTATTTGCTAGGTTCTAGAAATGCCCGATTCAAATTATTTATTCGCAAATAAGGAATCAACAAATTCTTCCTTATTAAATACCTGAAGTTGGTCCATCTTCTCTCCTACTCCAATATATTTTACCGGTATTTTAAATTGATCAGCGATACCTATAACAACTCCACCTTTTGCAGTTCCGTCTAATTTAGTGAGAGCAATGGCAGTAACATCAGTTGCCTGCATAAATTGTTTAGCCTGCTCAATTGCATTTTGTCCGGTTGAAGCATCGAGCACTAACAAAACTTCGTGAGGCGCATCAGGAATTACCTTTTGCATTACCCGCTTGATTTTAGTGAGCTCATTCATCAGGTTAACCTTATTATGCAACCGGCCCGCAGTATCAATTATTATAACATCGTTATTGTTTGCCGCACCAGACTGCACAGTATCAAATGCAACTGCCGCAGGGTCAGAACCTTGCAGTTGCTTAACAATCGGCACTTGTACCCTATCTGCCCAAATTCCCAACTGCTCAATTGCTGCTGCTCTGAATGTATCAGCTGCACCTAACAGAACTGATTTTCCAGACTGCTTGAACTGATGTGCAAGTTTTCCAATTGTGGTTGTTTTTCCAACACCATTAACACCAACTACCATAATTACATATGGTTTTTGGGTAATTCCATCGGTAAAACTTTTCAGTTCGTTATTGTTGTTTTCTGAAAGTATTGCCCTGATTTCTTCTTTCAGCATATTATTCAAAGAATCAGAACCAAGATATTTATCTTTTGCAACACGCGCTTCGAGCCGGTCAATAATTTTCACTGTTGTAGCGACTCCAACATCCGATGAAATGAGTGCTTCTTCTATATTATCAAGAGTTTCGTCGTCAACTTTTGATTTGCCCGCAACTGCTTTGGTAATTTTTGTAAAAAAATTCTCACGGGTTTTTTGCAACCCATCATTGAGGTCCTGCTTTTTTTCCTTTGTAAAAAATGAAAACAATCCCATATTCAGTAAAACAAAAAAAGCTTCTCCATCCGAAGAAAGAGAAGCTTTGTGATTATTAAAACTTCTTTAGCTTATTTACCAGCTAAGTATTCTTTCACTTTGTCTTTGTGTACCATTCTTTCTTTATACACATAAGCACCAGTTTTTTCGGAGCGTTCAGAAACGATTACGCGCACATATGCTTTAGAAGCAGCAGATTGTGCAGCATCTTTCTGTGTCTTCGCATTCTTGGAGGTTTTACCTGCGTCTTTTGCCATGACTATTTAATTATTTAATTTCTTTATGTAATGTGTAGCGCTTTAATGTTGCGTTGAATTTTTTCAACTCAAGTCTTTCGGGCGTGGTTTTTTTATTTTTGGTTGTAATGTAGCGTGATGTTCCGGCCTGACCACTGGTTTTATGCTCGGTACATTCCAAAATCACCTGAACTCTTACTTCTTTCTTTGCCATTGTTGAGCAATTTTATTGCTGAATTAATTTATTTAAATACTTGCTTTTTTATTCGCTCTCATTTCTTTCAACACTGCTGAAATTCCGTTTTTGGTTATTGTACGAATCGCTGAAGTTGTGATTTTAAGAGTAATCCACTTGCCTTCTTCAGGAATGAAGAATCGCTTTTTCTGCAGATTCGGTTCGAATCTACGGTTGGTTTTTATATTGGAATGCGAAACTTTGTGTCCCGACAATGCTTTCTTTCCTGTTACTTGACAAACGCGCGCCATGATTTGGTTTTTCTTTAAGGGGCACAAAAGTCAGAAAATAATTTCTCTTATGCAAACATTATATTGAAATAAATGAAATGGGGAAATTTGAACTGTTTATTCCCTTGAAATTTTTTGAATAAAACAGTAATTACACGCAGTTTTCTTCCTAATAAACCTAATTAATCAAGGAAATTATGCGTAAAAATAAGAACTGCTATTGTAACAAATAATATAAAAAATATAGTTAGTTCAACTCTTCCATACGCATTCATTACTCTGTTAATGTAACTTTTCTTTTTATTTACCAGAACATGATGTTCTGTTGAGGTTTCAGTTGAATTAAATAATGTATGCGGCATTAGGATATCATTAATTCAGTATTAACGAAAAAATCAATTACTCATTATAAGTTTATATAATTCAAAATCCATATTTGGTGCATGATTAATACTGTATGAATAATCATCGGCTTCGGCTTCTACCTGAAAAACACGGTATGGATGAAGAGAAACTGCGAAAGTGCTTTCGGCTGCTTTGTTGCATTCGAGGTAGGAGAAGTAGAACATATTAGTATCTGTTTTCGAAAAAATTATTAAGAATGTAGTAAAACAGACACTATTACCTACTAATAGGTATTATGTTGCATTTAACATAAAAAACAAACAATAAAACTGATTTAAGGGTAGTCTAAATATATAATTTACCCTATTATTTTAATTCGCGAAGGTTTAAATTCCTTAATTCAGGGAATTTAACCGAAGAATATAAAACTACAATTAAAGACATGCTTCCTCCAAAAATTATAGATGGAATTAACCCCATAAGTTTAGCTGCAGCTCCGGATTCAAAAGCGCCTAATTCATTACTTGATCCAATAAAAATGTTATTTAAAGCTGAAATCCTTCCGCGCATTTCATCCGGAGTTAGGAGTTGCTGTAAAGTTCCTCTTATAATAACACTAACGCAATCAAACATACCGGCAATTAATAAAAGTATAAAAGCAACTAAAAAATTGGTGGTAAAGGCAAATAAAATGGTTGAAATTCCAAACCCGGCTACGCAATAAAGCAGCCATTTTCCGGCTTCTTTTAGAGGTGGAATGTATGCCAATGCAATTCCCATTATTACAGAACCAAGAAATGGTGCTGCGTTTAAAAAGCCTAACCCTTCAGGTCCCACTTTCAATACATCGTTAGAAAACATTGGTAAAATAGCAATTGCCCCACCAAATAATACTGCAAATAAATCCAGGGTTATTGCAGCTAAGAGTGATTTTGTTTTAAAAAGGAATTTTACTCCAGTTGCAAGACTTTCCATTAAAGGCTCATTCTTAAATCTTTCAGGCAATGGATGTCGTCTTATTTTAAAGGTCATAAAATAAGATAATACAATTAAACTCACAACACAGAAATAAGCAGTTGTAACTCCTGAAAATCCATAAATAACACCTCCTATTGCAGGACCTGCCACTGCTGCCGTTTGCCATGTATTACTACTCCAGGCAGTGGCATTTGCATAATGTGACCGTGGCACTATTTGACCAAATAACGCTGAAACAGCAGGTGCAAGAAACCCTCTTGCTATACCAGAAATGAATATGACAGAATAAACCGGAAGAACACCATAGGTTGCAAGAAACAAGCTGTTGTCGAAGGTGAAATAAGTAAGAGCAATCGCACACAAAAGAAAAACCAGCGTAAACGAGACCATTAAAACTTTGCGGTTAAATACATCAGCAGTGTGTCCGGCAAAAAAAGAAGATATAATATATGGAATTGCCTCTGCAAGCCCAATTAAACCTAAAGAAAGCGGATCTCGAGTATGTTCGAAAATCTGCCAGCCAACTATTACCCCCTGCATTCTTATTGCAACTGTAAATAAAAACCGATACAGCAAAAAATACCTGAACTCAACAAAGTTCAGCGACGAAAATGGATTATGTTTTTCAGGAATATCTGGAAGACTCATAAAAGCTGATCAACAAAAATGAAAAAGCCGCTCCGAAAGTTTTCAAAGCGGCTTTTATTCTTATACACCTTAAAAAATCAGATGTGCATTTTATCTTTCTTTTCAGTTAACTGTTCCTTTGTTTCTACATGATCAGGATCAGGAACGCAACAGTCAACCGGGCAAACTGCGGCACATTGTGGTTCTTCGTGAAAACCAGTACATTCTGTACACTTCTCAGGAACAATAAAATACAAGTCTGATGATATCGGCGCATTCCGCTGATCTGAATCAATTTGTGAGCCATCCAACATTGTTATCATTCCTTTAACCGTAGTTCCATCAGCAAAAGCCCATTCAGCTCCTCCCTCATAAATTGCATTGTTTGGACATTCAGGTTCGCATGCACCACAATTGATACATTCTTCAGTGATTTTTATCGCCATGATTTTTTCTTTGAATTAGTTTTGAGCGCTGCAAAAATAGACACTAATAAAAATTATCATAGACATTGATTAAAAATATTAAAAATAAAAATGCTCCGCCGATTATCGGGTTAAGCAAACTTGGTGATTTCATTCTGAATTTTCCATCAGATTTGAATGATAAAATGAATGAAGCATATGTAAAAAATAATTGGTTCACAATTGAGAATCAGAAAATAATGCTCTGTTCCATCGCCAATAATTTTCTAAATGAAGAAAAACTGTTTAATTGGATTAATAATTATAATTATTCCGACACTCACCCCAAAAAAATCGGGTTAGTTATGGCAGGTAATATTCCTCTTGTAGGGTTTCACGATTTGTTATGTGTGTGGTTGAGTGGAAATACAGCGCTTGTTAAATTATCATCGAAAGATGAAGTACTACTGCCTTTTCTGGTTCAGGAGCTTGAAAGAATATCCCCTGTTTTTAAAGACAGAACAATTTTTGCAGAGCGATTAAATGATGCCGATGCAATCATTGCAACAGGAAGCAACAATTCTGCTCGATATTTTGAATATTATTTTAAAGATAAACCACACATCATCCGATCAAGCAGGAATTCGGTTGCAGTGCTTAATGGAAATGAAACAAACGAAGAAATTCTTTCGCTTGGCAAGGATATTTTCAGATACTTTGGATTGGGTTGCAGAAATGTTTCAAAACTATATTTACCTGAAGGATACGATCCAACAGAAATTTATAAGACCTTGTCTATATATTCAGATATTTCTTACCATAATAAATACAAAAACAATTTCGATTATAACTGCACTATATTATTAATGAATAAAACCCCTCATTTTGCAAATGAATTTTTAATTCTTCAGGAAAGTGAGGCAATTGCATCCAGAATTGCTACTGTTCACTACGAATTTTATAAATCAGAAAGTGATTTGACCGAAAAATTATCTGCCAGAAAAAACGATATCCAATGCATTATCGGAAAAAAATATATCCCATTTGGCCAATCACAAGAACCTTCATTAGTTGATTATGCAGACAATATTGACACATTGAAATTTTTATCGGAGCTGAATTAATTTACACCAACTTACCTGGAATACTTTTCAAATTTATAATGTGCTTCCAATTTTCCTTGCAGAAAGATATTTATGAAATAAATTCCTTCCGGCAGACTTTCTACATCTACTCTAAGTTTATTAATTCCATCCTTTAATTTCATTTGATCGTGCATCATTTCCTGCCCTAACAGATTTGTTATTGAAATTTTTACATCGTTTACTCCTGATGAAATTAATTCGTAATTGATGTGCTTGTTAGTTGGATTCGGATAAAGTGAGGATACAACAACTGCTTCAGATCCAAACACAAGCGAAACAATCTGCGAATAAAAAGCATCGCCATTGTCATCAACTTCTTTTAATCTGTAATACCTGATACCATTCTTATTTAATTCTCTGTCAACGAAACTATAATCACGAACAACAAATGAAGTTCCACATCCGGCCACCTCACCTATTTTTCTAAAAATAAGTTTACCGTCTGCTCCAAGCTCATTGGATACTTCCAAATCAAAATGATTACAGTTCAATTCAGATGCAGTTGTCCATTTCAAAATTGCGTTAATATTATTATCAATATAATCTGCAGTAAAACCTGTTAATTGTATTGGCAGCGAACTTCCGCCAAACCCAATTCCAAAATCAGAAAATGAAGTCAAATTTGTTCGAACAGCCGTAACGGTTCCACCGCTGATATTTTGTGTTGCATTAGTATGAACTCCCAACGATTGCCAAAGTGAAAAACAATCATCGCGTTTAATAACTGCACAATAATTTGCAGCCAATGGCGGATTGGTATACCCGCGTTCATTTAACTGAATATTATAAGTTCCGGATACTGGCTGATCATCAGGTGTAATTGTCCAGTAACCTGCATCTAACAATTCAGTTATTGGTGAGCCATTTAAAAATGGTCCGCCGCCGCTATTTGGAACCGGGGAGCAAAAAGAATTATCTGGAAAATATTCGCCTAATAAATAAATAGTAGGTATTAAATTATTTACTGTAACAGTAGCTAATTCGTATCGGGTTGCATCGCCAATCGGAAAGTCAAATGCACCTGTATTATTTATATATCGAATTAATCTTCCATTAATATAATTAGTGTTGTTAAAACCAAACACGGCGGCCGGATCTGGATTTATCACATTTAATATGCTTCCGCCAGTACTTACAATTCCACTAAACAAATTTAAATAATTTGTAACTGTAACACCCCCGGTAATTATTATTCCTGCAGAATTATTAATTTTAAGATCATAGCAAGTAACACTTGGAATGGTTTGAATTGAAGTACCGCTTAATTCCAATAACCCTCCTGAATGATCGTAAATACCTGAAGGTTCAACAATTAAATCACCCTTCATATCTAAAATATTTGAAGATATTGACAGAATAGCCCCATTTTTTATCGTTAAACTTTTACACTTTGCAATTCCGCCAAGATCAATTAATGGATCAAAGAGTGTAAGAGCACTTGAAGGAATTGTAACATCGGTAGTGTAAGTAGGAACGCCATCACACCAATTCGCAGGATTATTCCAATCAGTACTAATTCCACCTACCCAATGACCAGCTAAAACTACTGGTCCAGCAATTATTGTTACGCTATTTGAAGGCGCTGAAATACAGCCCGCGGAATTTGTAACTGTATAACTATATGGGCCTCCAATAGCCACTGAACTAATTAAATTTGTAGTACCTGATCCTGATATTGAATTTGGATTTATGGTCCAGCTTCCTATTGATGGCAAACTGGATAATAAAATACTTCCAGTAAGAATGGTTGAACAGGTAGGTTGTGTTGCAGTTGCAACCGGAGCTGATGGAGGCGGTGCAATATTTACAATTACTGCAATTTGTGTTCTTGGTCCTTCGCATACCGGCAAACCACTTGAATTTGTCTGAGAAACATAATATGCAGTAGTTCCCGGAACAATGGTAGAAGGGATTGGTGCTGTTGAAGACCCAACACCTCCTGTGGCTGAAGTATACCAGAGTAAATTAGTACCAGTTGCGGTTAATTGACTTGGCGCAGCATTAAGAGCATAAGTAATAGGAGTTGAAACAGTGGGCGCTAATGTAGCACATGAAACTGGTCCACTGCCACCTACAATTACTCCGGTTGCATTTGGAACAGAAACTGATACATCAGCTATATATCCTAAAGAAGTAGAAAAAATTCCACAGGTTGTTCTATAAGGACAATCATTTGGATACAAATCTGACTGTATCCAAAGGCGCATTTTTATTCCGCTTGTTGCCACATTTGTCGGAACTGTTATGCTTTGGGCAGCTCCAAGTGCATTGGTTATTGTTCCTGATGGATATCGTTCACCCGAATCTCTGAAATCACCATTCCCATTCCAATCAATCCATACTGCCCATCTAAAATCAAGACCAATCCAATCATCAAAATTGAAAGAAAGTGAATAAGTTGAGCCTTCATTTACAGTAAAAACATAGGTTGCTGTAAGATCATTATAACCATTTCCATTATTTGCAGCATTACACGGGAAGTTAGCTAAAGTATTTCCGAAGGTTGCATTAAGAATCGTCATTCCCTGGCAACAAGCAGTAATGCAACCAGTAAATGCACATGCTGCTGCAACAGGTGTGGTAATTGCACATGTTCCTCCAGGTAAAGGTCTATTTCCTGCAGGTGCAATAACTGAAGGTGTTTTATCCGATGACACACCATTTTCTGAAATATTAAAGGAGGTAATTGTAGCATCTAATACATGACCTCCAACCGCAGTGGATTTAACATCATATGCAATCCAGAAATAATTATTACCTGTTAACAGCGCAAAATTCCCGGTTGCAATAAGAGACGCCGGATTTGTTGTAAAAGTGCTACCGAATTGGGTAGCGTTTGAAAAGGCATTGCTGTTGCCGGTGAAAAATATTTTTGCGTTAGTAACATCAGTAGCAACATTTGTTGATCCGGTAGTTGTAAAAGTTATAGAGTTTAAAAAAACTGCCTGCGTTAAATTTCCTCCGGTAACAATTGTAAGTTTGACTATATCCTGCGCCAGTGCTCCTGCCGAAGTATTTGCAGTGTTTTGAGTTGTAGTACTTGATAAATAAAATCCTCCAAGGGTTGCGGAGCTTATTGTTGCAGGTGCAATAATATTATAGCAATTAGGAGAAATATTGTATTCATAAATTTGAAAATAATAAGTGGTTCCGGCAACCAAACCTGTTAATGGAACTGTAACTGTTCCCGATGCATTTCCGTCATAAACAACATAATTACCTGTTCCGATTTGAGAACCACTACCAAAAACAGCATTTGCAGAATAACTTGTGTTATAAACCGGATCGGCATTTACAGCAGATCCTGCACGCGCTAATACTATTACTCTGCTTCCATTTCCCCTGACAAATGACAAATTCATTGTTGTATTTGTCACACATAAAATAGTAGGAATAGTTGGCTGTATTGTAGGTGAGCATGATGCTGTTGTAAAACTGCCTATAGCAGGAGAAGAAAGATTATAACAATGTGAGGCTGAGAAATAGGAATAAACTGCATAATGATAAACTGAGCCCGGAAACAACCCGGTAATAGTGGCGGCTGAAGCATTATCGACACAGGCATCACCAAACATTACATTACCGGATCCCAGCGAACTTCCGGTAGGAGAACCAAAATTAAAATTTAAATTATCGGTATATGTAGTTGTTAAAACCGGAGCCCCACTTACTGCTGACCCTTGTCTTAAAATAATGAGTGTTTTATTACCGTTTCCAGGAATCCAGTTTAATGTAGCAGTTGTAGTGTTAATTACAGGAACTGTAACTGCCGATACCTGCAAAGTTGGCTGAACACAACCTCCGGCTATTGAAACCCTGTAATCTTCTGTTTCGCCAGCCCCACCTGCACCAGCGGTACCTGTAAAATTGGTACAAGCATCAGTAGAGGTTACAGCCCCTCCATAGCGATGCCTGACCCGCATTGCAGTGTTTCCAATTAATGCTGTGCCCGGAACTGTAAAACTAATATTAGTAGTTGAATTAGCGGCTGAGTTAGCAAACGAACCCAGAAACTCAGCTGTTTCAAAAAAACCGTTTTGATTATAGTCAATCCATGCTCCAGCATTGTTACTTGCTGTGGCCTGAGTAGAAACTTTTACGGCAAGAACATAAGCTGTATTAATAATTAAACCGGCATTAGAAACCGGACTTGCACCAGTATAAAGTGTATAACTTGTAGCTCCTGCGCCTCCATTAAGAACGGCAGAAGTATTTAGAATAATTGGGCTAGCCGGGGCAGCAATACCAACACTAACAATTCCCCGTGTTCCTCCATTTGAGGCAGCATAAGTTCCTGTACAATAACAATTCAGAAAAGAATTCAAACTTATATTACCAGCTATTGAAGGTGTCATTAAACCGGAATTGGTGCAGGTTACTTCACATACATAATAAGTAGGGTTAAAGGGAAGTGAAGCAGGTGTTGTGTAAGTAGCTCCATTGTTTGTTCCGGATGCATTAGAAAAAGATCCGGGATAAGAGGAAGTACTTGATTGCTTCCATAGATAAGTATACCCGGCAGCTCCTGCAAGGCCTGATAAACTAACTACTGATGATGAACCTGAACAAACAGTAGAAGAAGACGCAGTAGCTACTGCAGGGGCTCCGCTACATGGAGTTGCCGCAGTTACTGTAAGACGAACATTACACAATCGATTGGTTTGAGATCCAGTTCCGGGATAAGCAGTAGCACAAGATGCAGAAGCACCTCCGGCAAAACCCATGTGGTTATTGCCACCTACGGCAGTATATTGGCATCCGCCATAAGTTGAAATTAACCCGACACCGGTATAATTATAACAAACTTCTATACAAAGATTACTGGTACCATCCCAAAGAAACGGGGTACCAATATTTAAACTGAACCAACCGGTTGCTGCGAAGGTTGTGTTTGCAGCTCCATATACAGTCGTCATTGCACCGGTATAATAACCACCGGATAAGTCAGCTTGAACCACATTGGCCATTTTAACTGTATAGTTTTGATTAACGAATCATGCAGTTACAATACCTGTTATATTAAATCCAACGGTTGAAATAAAAGAAGCACCTGGCGTATAACCTGCATTGGTCATTGCGGTATTAATCATTGCAGCAGTATAAATCATCTGCACTTTTTTACCTCCACTGCCTGAACCAACATTAACACCATAAGGGGAGCACGCTTCTGCGGTTGTAGTGGGGTTAGTACCTACACTTGGAACTCCTGTACCGGTTCCAACTGTAATTAATGTCTGACTATAAGTTTGGTTCGTTTCAAACAGTAACAGCGACAGCAATAAAAAACAACAAAATCTTACTGCAAAAACCGATTGGGTTGTATTAAAACTAAACTGAAACAAACCTTTGATTTCAGAAAATTCATTGTAACGCTTTATCATAACTAACAGAATTGTAAATTAAAAATTCTTTACTCTTAAATTACTAATCACCTAATAAGCAATTTCATTAAGTTAAATTAATGCTTTTTTGTATTCCATTATAAATTATTTTTTAACGGCATAAACCCGACATAACTAAATTGCCAGTTACTTGGTGTACTTATTTTTAAACAAGTAATCTTAATCAAATAACAAATCAACCTATAAGTACTGACTACTAAATTCTTTCATTCAGTTACAAACTGAAACAGGTGACGAAAATTACATTTTGCAGCGGAGGTAATAATTAATTATCCAATTCGGAATATGTATTTCATTTCTGACCAATATAAAATAAAACTCCCCCCGACACAAGTGCCGGGGGGAGTTTTATTACTGTTTTAAAAGACTTAACTACTTACTGATGTTAACTTTAGTATTAAATACAGCTGTAGTTCCTGCATATACTCGAATTATGTAATTACCACTTGAGGTGCCTTCTGGCAACATTACATTATCGTTAAAGTGTCCATCGCTCATATTACTGATTTGTGTTAAAACTGTTTGTCCTAACATGTTCATCACTTCAATACGAACTTCTAGTGTAGTCATGTCACTAATTTGCAAATCAAGTTGGAAATTTCCCTGATTTGGATTTGGGTAAACACCAATTGTTCCATCTTCAGTTGTAATTCCATTTTGGAACATACTTTCTTCAGGTTGCAACTCATCACCCTCTTCTAAACGGCAAGCTGTTGTAATTGTATCAATATCAGAATTCAAACCAAATGCACCATTACATGCATTTGCTCTAACATAAGCCGCAATAGGTGAACCAGTGGGCCAAATGCTCAAAGTTTTAACAAGACCTGTAGTCTGATAACTATTCCAATTGCCGCTAGGCAATTGTTTTGTAAACAACTGATAGCTTGTTGGAGCACTACCACCACATAAAACAGCGTTCCATGTTGCAGTCATTCCATAACAAGTTGGATGACTTAAAACCAAATTCTGAACTTGGCCACATATTCCTTTTACCTCTACCTGATACATTTGTGTAGGAGGTGAATATGAATATGAAGGTCCTGCTCCGCATCTGCTTCTAACATAAACTTCCCAAAATTGATTCAAAGGAGATCCACCAACATTATAAGAGAAGGTAGTACCATTAACAGTATAAGATGTTACAGAACTTGGATTTGGACTTAATCTGCGCATAGAAACAATATATGGACCAGCTCCATTACCTGCTAAACCACTAATTAAAATCTGGTTTGGACATGGGTTTGTTATACCAGTATAAGTAGGTATTGGGCAAGTTGGTACTGTATTAAAGGTATAAACAACAGGGGCTCCCGGCTCAGCAAATTGATTTGAAATAGAAGGACAATTACAGGCCTGTAAATAAAATGCTAGTGCAGGAGTATTTGCATAAGCAGTTGTGTAAGAAGTTACACTTGTAGCACTACCAATACATGCACCCACTAAAGTATAGTTTGGCCCGCTTGTAACAACTCTTTGATATAAATTCCATAAACCAATAGGAATTGAAAGAGTCATTGTATTTGCTGTTGCACTAGTTAAAGCAGGTTGACCAGATGCAGGTTTTGCACACATGGTTGCTTGCGTTGCTAATGCAGAGTTAACTCCACCACAGGCTGGCGTAGTAGGAGGTATCATTGGTGCAATTGTAACATTATAGGATGAATTTGGTGTTAATCCAGTAATGGTTTTTGGAGAGGTACAATTGAGAAACGGACTTCCTGGTGCTCCTGGAATGGTAATCTGGTAATTTCCTGAACCTCCCGGTAACCAATTAACATCAAACTTCGTTGAAGTTACATTTGAAAATGTAATGTTAAACGGAGTCTGGCTAATTTCAACTGTAACAGTATTTGATGCAACCCAATAACAAGCTGATTTGCTCATCATTCTGTAATATCGCTTTCCTGCTGGATTACTGGTTGCAGACAAAGGTCCAATTGTGAAACCTGCAGTATTATATACCGTGGTGGAATTACCAACAATTGTATCCCATGTAAAACCATTATTAGAATACTCCCATCTATAAGTACCAGCTGCACCTGTTGCTGTCAGTAGTTTTGAACCATTACTACAAACAATTGAAGCAAGCGGTAGAACTGAACCACCAATAGGTACGGTAGAAACAGGAACTACAGCGCTTGAAGTACATGTATTTGCTAAAGAACCGGTTACAGTAAAGAAAGTAAGATTAGGAGCTGACACAGTAATCGTTCCGGCATTTCCTGCTGGTGGATTCATGGTCATTCCATTTGTTCCGTTTGCAGGCGACCATTGAAAATTGGCCCCACCAGAAGCAACTAATACACCGGTTGTACTCGTGCAAACAAGGGATGATGGATTAACTGTTAATGCAGGAAGCGGATTAATTGTTATCGCATATTCTTCTATTTCTCCGTAATAGTAGAAAAGAGCAGCACATGGGTCTCCGTTCATGAATTGGTAAGGTGTAACTCCAAGTGGATTATCATAACAAATAGCAACACGCATAATTACATCACCTACAAATTGATTATCGCAAGGAATTGTAAATGAACCTGTTTTTGTTCCAGACTGAGTACCTACTGTCTGCGGAGAAGAATAAATTACTTCACCGGATTGGAAAACATTATCGCCATTATAATCCAACCAAACAATTCTGCTTTCAGAGAATACAGCACCAGTACCATTACAAGTAATACTGATATTGTATGATTGCTGTCTGTTTACACTGGTGGTAGGTACACTGGTGAAATCCTGGTAACCATCATTATCAAATGTTGAATTATTATTTAAAACCCCGGTAATAGTTACATTGGTAATATAATCCTGAGAAGTAGTCCAGAATGCAGAACTGCTTGCACATCTTGTTTTAACCAATATGGTTGGCGAATTACTAACCGCGCAACCTTCATTTTGTATTACTGCTCTCACATAAACCTGTGAAGCGTTTACATTATCAACAAACGATGGAGTAGCAGAATTTGTAAATCCATACTCTACAAACTGCCCATCAACGGGTGTAAATGTAGCATTCGATGAATATTCAAACTTCTTAAACCCACCAGTTGTTGGAGGCGCTGCAAAAGTTGCTGTTATACGATCATTTGTAGTAGTTGTTGTTGGTGCATAACTTATAAGTGGTGCTGCAGCCGATGGCGACAGACATGGATTTGAAACCAAATCAATTGAATAATCTTCTGTTTCGCCATACTGATAAAGCGCACTGCATGCATCCTGCGGAAAGGCCGTAGAAAGATAAAGTCCATCGTTTAGTGCATCGAAATACCTCAACCTCAACCGTTTTGTTCCAGGCTGAATGGCTCCGCCAATGGCAGGTGATTCAACATAAATACTTCCAGTAACTGCTGCACCTCCGTTAAAGGTGACACCCCAATTTGTTAATAATGGTCCATTAGTCCAGTTAATCGCTTCACTTGCATCACTGAAATCACCGTCATTGTTCCAATCAACCCATGCTTCAATGGTAATGTAATTGGTCCATGTTCCCGGATTTACTCTCAGCCAGAAAAATGAATTCGCATCAATTGCAGGCGCGGCAACTGTATAAGCAAAATTTTGTAACCACGGCGCTGAAGTAGCACCAGTACTTGAATTATCTAAAACATTATTTCCATGAGTATCTTCAATTCGAACTCTTGAAATATAATCGCCAAAACCTGGTCCAGATGTATAAGCTGCAGCGCAATATGGATTATTATTTACTAAAAGCGGATTTGAAGTGGCGGTGTTAAATGGTGTAAATGAACAAGCCACCACGCAATGATAGTAAGTAGAGCTAGTTTGCCCTGTAACAAAAGTATAAGGCATAGTAGTGGCCCCTGAAATTGGAGTATATGGCCCTGCAAGCGCAGCAGAACTTTCCCACTGATAAGTATATCCTGCAGAGGGAGACAACCCTGTTAATGATAAGGTGAACGGACTGTTTGTCAATGTTGGATTTGCAGTGGAAACAACTGTTGAAACCGCTACAGCCGCACAATTCGCCAAAGTATTGATGGTAATGTTGTAATCTTCGGTTTCGCCCCATGCACTATTTGATGCACCACATGCCTGACTTTGCGATGTGAAATCATAATCATCCCCACCTCTAACTCTCATTCGTGTAATACCTGATGTTGCAGTAATAGGAACAGTGAAACCAAAGGAAGTTGGAACACCTTGTGGTGAATTGAAACTACCGATCCACTCGCCTGCATCCAGTAAATCTCCATCGAGGTTATAATCAATCCAAACAGAAGAATATTGATCAAACACAAAACCTACACCTGAAGTAGTGGTAATGTTGTAAGTACTACCCGGATCTAAAACTGCTGTGGTTAAACCAAAATTGGTATAATACGCAGGACCTGCAGACATACCGCTTACCTGATTCCAGGCAGGCAATGTATTTAAAGCAACTTCTGTTAAACCATCATTGTCAAATGATGTTCCTTGAGTATAAGTTGGAACACAGTAACAATTCAACGCGGTATTCTCGGTAACTGGTACAGCTGTAGTTGAAACATCGGTTTGATTACCTGATGGAACACAGGTAACAACCAAACGATACCATGAATTTTGCAATTGACCCGTTACAGTATAAGGAATTGTGGTTGCACCGGAAATATTAGCGAAACCTGAAGTAGCATTGGTTGTACTCACCTGCCACTGGTAGTTAATACCTGCACCGCCGCTCACACAACCTGTAGTATTCAACGAGAAAGAATTGAAGGAACATACAGATGCCATGCTACTGGTAGCAGCACCACCTGCAGTTGGAGCTCCTGTACAATTGGAACCGGAGGCAATGGTTACAATATAATCTTCTGTTTCACCATAGCCATAAGTACCACAACCGAGTTGAACCCCTGCATTATAAGGAATGAAGGCATTTTCTGACATAATTAACCGCAAACCGGTATTTCCAACCGAAGCAGTATTTGGAATTGTAACTGAACCAAAATGCGTAGGACCACTTGCAGGTGCCCCAGGACCGGCAGGGCCAACAATTGAGGTCAATAACTCACCGGCATCAGCAAAATCTCCATCCTGGTTCAAATCGCAATAAACATAAAGTGTGGTAATGTACCATGTACCCCCATCATCAATTTGTGTGATGTTAACCGAATAGGTGCTGCCTTTTTCAAGTACAGCAGGCGTAACTCCGGTAAAATTGGTATAAAGATTAACTGAACTTGCATTTGGAGATGTAACAGGTGTTGCTCCGGTTGGATTTGAGAATGCAGGACAGGTACCTATTACAAACTGCCCAATATCATCATCAACTGTGCTGGTAGCATTACTGGTACAATAACAATTGATAGGCGTGTTCATTCCAACATTTACTACAGCACCAGCAGTACCAACACCCGAACCATTATAATTACTTGCAGGGCCTGCAGTACATGTTACAAATAATCTGTAACAGGTAGCTGCTGTTTGTGAGGTTGTTAAGCCGGCATAAGTCGAAGTAGCTGCACCTGTATTAGACCAGGTATTTAAGCAACCTGGATCTTTTTGCCATTGAAAAGACAAAGATGATCCGGTAGAATACCCTGTTGCTGAAACTGAAAAATTTACACCTGAACAAGCTGATGCAGGTGCACTTAATGTACCAGGGGTTGGTGTACCTAAGCAAGTTAAATCGTTAATTACATTGATATCATCAATCGCAAGATTATTTCCATAACCGCTATATGCCAAAAATCCAATTTTAACACTTGATTGTCCGGCATAAGCAGTAAGGGCAGCGGTTACCGCACCCCATCCAGGTGTAGTATAGGTTGCATCGTAACGCCTAATAGGAGATGCAGGATTTGTAGCAACAAGGTTAAAAATTACTCCTCCATCAGTTGAAACATATACACCCATTAACTGATCATTATCTGTTAGTAATGGGTATCCATTATCATGTGACATCCAGAACGATAATTTAGGATTAGTTAAAGTAGACCAATCCATACAAGGTGAAATTAACAAACTCTGTGTGCCATCGTTAAAGTTATAACTAGCAAACCGTGCCATATTTATTCCGGTGTGAGCAGCTAAAGTTGGGTTTGTCAATGGCAATAATTCAATATTCCAGTTTCCGGTTCCGGCCACTTGTGCAACAAGCCATGGAGTTGCAACACCTGGCCAAGGATCAAAACTCTCAGTAAACGGATAAGTTGTTTGAGAATAAATATTTCTCACAGCTGCTGTCATAGCATTATTCGTGGATATCATATCACCTGTGCAGGTAGCTGAAGCAGTAAAGGTGTACGCCCCTGATACTGTCATGTTATAAGCCGCTTGAACTACAAGGTCCACAAATGTACCGGGGTTAACTGTAGTGGCTGAGTTATTAGTATATGTATTCGGGCCACTTGGATTTGGGCCTGTAACCGACCAGGTAATAGTTAATGGGTTAGCACTGAAAGTGATAGGGCTTGAACCATAATTATTAACTCTGACTGTTACGGCATAGGTTCCGGCACAACTGTTATTTAAGTTAGGAGATGCGAGTAAAGTAGCTCCTAAATCTGTTGGAACTGGTGGAGTCCATACCCAGGTTAATCCACTGGTAGGAATACATGTTGATGATAATGCCAATGCAGCACTATTTAAAGCTCCTAAAATAGTAGATGACCAATTTACAGCCCCAGTTAAAGTATTTCTTTGATTAAAATCAGCATTTGTGGCTCCTCTTAATCCTCCTTGACATACAACAGCTACTGGATCGTTAAAAGCACCATAGCTTAAAGTAATAGTTTGACTAGTAGCTACACCATTTGCTTCAGCTAAGCGAATTTGATGATTATGAAATGAGCCATTCCCACCAAGATAACTTCTGAATCCTTTCCATTGAATAACAAAGGTATGGTTAGTTCCGGCACCTTGATTTTCTGTTTTGATTTGACCCCCGTAAATTATAACTGCGTTGGCACTGTTGGCTGTTGCATTTGCTGACATGGTTATGGTAGTTGCCGTATGGCTTACAACTGTAGTTCCAGCCGGAATACCTGTTCCGGTTATTTGTGATCCATCAATAA
The DNA here is from genome assembly GCA_947469485.1 of Chitinophagaceae bacterium. GTDB lineage: Bacteria > Bacteroidota > Bacteroidia > Chitinophagales > UBA10324 > UBA10324. The sequence goes on from CANIPU010000010.1 coordinate 55,207, forward strand.
CTCCATTTAATGCCTGACTTGCAGCAGGTATGAGAGTTATTATCGGACTACCTATGGCTCTTGTACCAGTGGTTGTATAAGTTCCAAAATTATCACGGGAACAAACCCCAATAGCCCCTGCATATGCCGTGGCTGTATTCACGCAAAAATAATCAGTGGTGGCAGGCGGGGTGGCTCCAAATGTTATAAATCCATTAGTACTGATATAAATTGTTGAGCCCGATGGATAAAGAACACCGGAATAAGTAAAGGCAAAAGGAAGAGTTGTAGTATAAATTGCATCGTCATTAGTAATGAAAGGTACTGCACTTGATTGTGTAATAACTGTACCTCCAACAATTGGTGTATAAGCCCCGAATGATTGCGCCCAGGAATAAGAGGCAACCTGTGCAGTGGTTACCTGTGCACAAAACAGAAAAATCAGTACAGCCAAAACACCCGGTAATGGCATGTATTTATAAAGAGTAGATTTATTTTTCATTGTGTTTTTTTATTTATTTAAAGGTGTTTGGTCTTCAATTTTTTTTGAAGGGTTGTTTAACTCTTCAACAGGTATGGTAGTAGTAGCACCAACATTTTTACCGTTTGTCATAGGAATTAAATTTTCAACCGGAACGGTGATTTGTTGGGGAGCAACCGGCGCCTCATGAGAAGCGGTACTTTGTTTTTTCAATTGATACATGTACAACTCATCAAATTTTTTGTCGTTAAATAATTTCTGAGATGTAGCATCCAACTGATTCAAACGATTGCTGCCCGATTTTACCCAAAGAGTAATATCACTGGTATATGAATCAACAGCCTCTTTAGTTACCTGCATGCTATATTGTGGAACAGGAGGTACCGGACTTGAAATAAGCATTTTCTGCCTTTGTTCCGGAGTCATTTTTTCGGTTGACTTAACAGGAAGAGATTTCCCATTAACAGTGGCACTTGATTGGGCAAGCGCCGAATGATTGCATAAAAACAGCACGAATGCTATTGCAACCATTGACATTAGAATTTTTTTTGTTTTCATAATTAGTTTGGTTTAGATTCGGAATTGGTTTGTTTTTAAAATTTTGAACTAAAAGTTGGAGACAAGGAAACACCGAAAAAGATAATTCGGTTTTTTGTTTTTTTATTGAAGCTGCCATGTCCAATTCAGCTTCAACTATTGTTATTTGTGTGTACACCTTTTTTTCATAGGCATTTGTGGTTTGTTTTAATTTTTGGTATGATGATTGAGAATGTGCAAAATTATTTTTTTATTATCGGTCAGTTATTTGATTTTAACACAAGTATTCAGGCGTTTTATTTTTCTCTCCAATCATTTTTTCCACTAACACAATCATCATTTTTCACTCTTAAATCTGAAAAAAATAAATTTTACAAGCGCAATATAAAACTGTAAATTGAAATTTGCAAGCCTTTTATAAAAACACTTTTGAATTATGTATTTGAGCATTTGTTAATAAAAAAAGTTTTTGCTCAATTTTTTAACTGCATTATTTATTTTATATGAACTATAAGCATGTGGCAACTGCACTTTAACAAACTCTGCAGTTGGGCAAGCTTTGCACTTTGACAAGCTCGGTGTGACAGTTGCAAAGCTATTACAAACAAAGGGCTGAACTCAATGTGAATTCAGCCCTTTTTGGCAATCGCCACCTGCCAATGGCGCCTTGTTTTACCTACGGAACAGGAGGTTTGCGAACAGGGCGCTTGCGTTCCGACTTGCGGGTGCCGCCAAGTTGTTCTATTTCATTGGCATCTTCACCAAATTTTCCAACGGCGCTTTTCAGCACTGCAGTATTCATTCCGCGAAGCTCATCAACCAGGGTATTAATGTCATTTGCTTTTGCATCGGCCTGCTCAAGCATTTGATTGTATTCACTGATTGAAGTTTCAATAGAAAAAATCTTGGCTTTCATTTCTGCTTTGGTTAATGAAACGCCAAGTATAGCATCGCCATAATCGACCACTACTGCTTTATCAAAATCAATCTGATTCATGCCATCTAAACGCAGTTTAGCATCTTCGACCACCAAATTGATTTTTCTTTTTTTAAAAGCCATAACCTGTTTCCTCTTTTTTCCGTTCGCTATATGTTAATGCTACTAAGTAGTAAAAATGCTGGCAGGTGTATGGTTTTTGTTATTCTTAAAAGCTATTGAACATTTCTGTAACGAAGCAATTGCAGAATTAGTATGTGTGAAACCTGCATAAATGCAGCAGCAATATGTTTTACCTTAAACAACATCAGCAATTGCTTGTGCTTATGAAGCTAAATGAGGTCTAATAGCCGCCATTTAAATTGGTGAAGCAGCACAGGCACATGCATTGGCTGCTATGAATTATGTAACAGCAACGATAGTAAGTATGAAATCAGCTTATGTTGGAATAATTGCAACTACTGTTCATTAGCTATTTGCAGGCAGAAGTATGAAAACGAAAACAAAAAATTATGCCCGTGTTTCATGTACGAAGTATTGAAATAAAATGAAACTTATATTTAGCGACTGATTCAGAAAAAATAAAACGATGAATAAAAAACGAGTGCCTGAGAAATTATTTACAACAAACCTAATGCACCAATTATGGTTATTTATTATTCCGTTTTGCTTGTTTATACAAACTTATTGGTTTGATTTTTCATATCATGACGATGACACTATTATTTTATACAATGCAAAAACTTTAGCGCAATTCAATTTCGAAAAAATATTTTTTACTGATGCGTGGCTGTTAAGCAAACAGATTGAATTGTATCGTCCGTTTCAAACACTCACCTATGCGATTGATTATTTTTTTTCAGGAACAAATGCATCGGGTTACCACCTGCACAATGTGTTGATTTTTTGCCTGGGCATTCAATTGTTTTACCTGCTCTTGTTGAGTTGGATGCTGAGTGAGCGTGCTGCTTTTTTTCTGTCGATGGTTTTTTCGGTGCATTTTTTATTCGCACACACGGTGAGTTGGATACCGGCGCGAGGCGATTTGTATTTGTTTGTGTTTAGTGTAGCAGCCTTGCTGCTGTTTTATTTATTTATAAAGAAACAAAAAATTATATATGCCATAGGGGCCGCCGCATTATATTTTCTTGCCTTGCTATCAAAAGAAACCGCTGTTGTGCTTTTGCCATTAATATACCTAACTGCCTTTTTATTCTGGCAACCTGAATGGAAAAAAATAAATTTCTGGTTGCTGTTAATTATTTCCATGCCACTGTTTGGCTTTTATTGGTGGCTGAGAGCGCAATCCATTAGCCCAATTGTAAATATTTTTTCGTTAGAAGGGTTCATTTACAACCTGCCGATTATTCCCGAATCAATATTTAAATTTTTTATTCCGGTAAATTTTTCAGTGATGCCGGCTTTCAGTTTATCGGCAACCATTGGTGGATATTTTTTAATTGCCCTTCTCACAACTTCAATTTATTTTTTCTGGAATAAAATAAATCGCCCGTTGGTTTTAGCAGGCGCGGTGTTTTTTCTGATGCCTGTGCTACCGTCAGTTATTTACAAACCTGCTTTCACAGCTTTTGCTTATGATTATTTAGACCACCGCATGTTTTTTCCATCCATTGGTTTGTTGCTGGTTACTTATTCCATTTTTATGGTAATTTTCGAAAAACCCATTTCCGTAAATATTTTTTATGGAATGATTGCTTTGCTGTTCATTATCACTTTTGCGAATGTCACGAATTATAAAAACTACACATCATATTATGAAAATGCCATTACTACAAATCCAAAATCGGGTCTTGCACGCTCCAACTACGGATCTTCATTAGCGAGAGAAAATAAGTATGATCAGGCATTGATACAATTTAATGATGCTGTAACAATTTCGCCAGATAACATTGAAGTGCGAATGAAACTGGCTGATTCCTATTTGTACTTAAAAAATTATTCGAAGATGATTGAGCAATGCAATGCAGTTATAAAAATCAATCCGAAGTTTCCTAGATCGTATTACAACATTGCCTTGTATTATGTAGAAAAGAAGAAAATGAATGAAGCATTAATTTATGTTTCAAAAGCAGTTACTGCTGATAGTTTAAATGCAGATTCGTATTTATATCGCGGTTTAGTTCTTCAAGCGGCTGGCAACCCAGTTTCAGCAATGCTTGATTTTAAAAAAGCAACTTTACTAAATCCGCAACTCGCACTTGCCTATTTCAGAATGGGAGTAATCAATGGAGATAAAAATTTATTTAACGAAGCGCTTGCCGATTTTGATCGTTATGTAAAATTAAATCCAAACGATGGAAACGGATATTTTTATCGCGGTCAGGCTAATTGCATGACCGGAAATATTGGAACAGGATGTGAAGATTTGCAAATCGCAGATAAAATGGGAGTAGCTGAAGCAAAAGGGAAAATTTCTTATTGGTGTAAATAATTTTTTCAGGCAGTTACAACTGTTACACTTAATAATTCTTTCAACTTACTGATTGCATAATCCACTTCCTCAATGGTGTTGTAATCAGAAAAAGAAAAACGAATACAAACTTTATCGGCTCCTACTCCAATTGCATTTAATACATGCGAACCCACATCGCTGCCGCTGCTGCATGCACTTCCACTGCTGGCTGCAATGCCTGCCACATCTAAGTTGAACAAAAGCAACTCTGATTTATCGTTATGTGGGAACGCAACATTCAATACAGTAAATAAATACCTGCCATCATAATCGCCATTGAATGTTACACCTGAAAAATTTTCTTTCAGTTGATCAATGAAATATTTGCGGAGCGATTCAATCTTGTTTTTGTTTTCATCAAAATGTTCGTAGGAGAGATCCATTGCTCTTGCCAAACCAATTATCCCATAAAGGTTCTCGGTTCCGGCACGCATGTTTCTTTCTTGTCCGCCCCCGAAAAGCAACGGATGTAATTTAATCCGGCTGCTGATATAAATAAAACCAACTCCTTTAGGTCCGTGAAATTTATGACCGCTTCCCTGCAACATGCTCACCTTTGTTTTCTGCAAATCGAAACGATGGTGACACATGCTTTGAACAGTATCGGTGTGTAACACTGCACTGTAACGGTTGCAGATTTCAGCCACGGCATCAATGTCCATCATGGTTCCTATTTCGTTATTCGCGTGCATGAGGGAAACGAAAACGGGTGCTTCCAAAGTCTTTAATAGTTCTTCGAGGTGATTCAAATCGAATCTTCCGCGTGAATCCACTTTTACATAATGCGCTTTTATTTTTCCACTCTTCTCCAATTCTTCCACAGTATGCAACACACAATGATGTTCGATGGGTGAAGTGATAATGTGCTTTGCTCCCGACGCTTCCACGCCTCTTCTGATAGCGAAGTTGCTGCTCTCTGTTCCGCCCGAGGTAAAAAAGATTTCGCCTGGCGAACAGTTTAAATGTTTCGCAATGGTCTTGCGCGCTTTCTCAATTGCTGAGCGTGTTTCTCTTCCGAACGAATGAATGGCAGATGGATTTCCGAAATGTGTTTGCATAAACGGAAGCATGGCTTCAATCACTTCAGGTGCGAGTGGTGTGGTGGCAGCGTTGTCGAAATAAACTCTCATTTAATTAAAATCTAAAAATGAAAAATGAAAAACTTCTTTGCAAATGAAAAGTTAAAATCTAAAAGTGAAAAATCTTAATACAAATTAATAACTAAAATTTAAAATCTAAAATAATTTACGACTTGTTCTCTTTTAAAGTTCTTAAACTTGAAACTAAAAGACGAATCAATTCTTCACATTCAAAATTTAATTTGTCAAAATTTTCTTTTGATAAATAGTTTGAATGAAAAAGTAATTCCAACCAGTATCGTGTTTCGTTTGCTTCTTTTAATGAGATATGAAACTTGTTTATGAAATCAGGTTTGCTCACAGCAAATTCTGATTCACAAATTGAAGCACCTACTGAAGTTCCTGAGCGAAGCATTTGTTTACTCATAACAAATTCCTTTTGCTCGACCAATATTTTATAAATCTGAATAACTGACAATGAAAACTGAAATGACTTTTCCTTCAAAATATTTTTATTCGCCACCGAACTCAATTTTTCATGTTTAGGTTTAATTTTTATCTAACAGAAACTCGATTTTTCATTTTTAGATTTTAGCTTTTCATTTATCCGTTACATAAACCCTAATTCTAATTTCGCCTCTTCACTCATCATCGAAGTTTGATAAGGCGGGTCCCACACTAACTCGACTGATACATCTTTTACTCCGGGAATATTTTTGATTTTGGTTTCAACATCTGTGGGAATAGTTCCGGCAGCTGGGCAACTTGGTGAAGTGAGTGTCATGCGTACATACACATTATTCATCACAATTGATAGTTCGTAAATCAATCCGAGTTCCCAAACATCAACAGGTATCTCCGGGTCGTAGCAGGTTTTAATGGCTGCGATAACATCTTCTCTTTTTATTTCGGAGAAAGTGTTTGCAGTAACTGTTGGTTCGATATTTTTTTCTTCAGTCATCACTCAGATTTTGTTTCCTGAAAATGCAAGTGCGTAAGTTTTTATTTTACTCAACATGCTCACCAATCCATTTGCGCGGGTGGGTGTCAGGTGTTCTTTCAGGTTTATTTTGTCAATGAATTCGAGTTTCGCGTTAATGATTTCTTCTGGAGTTCTGTCGTTCAGCACGCGAAGCAAAACTGCAATCATTCCTTTTGTTATAATCGCATCGCTGTCGCATGTGAAATGAATTTTTCCATTCGCAAAATCTCCTTTCAGCCAAACCTGGCTCTGGCAACCTTTCACGATGTAATCATCATTCTTGAATTGCGAATCAATGAGCGGCAATGATTTTCCCATATCAATCAGGTGCTGGTACTTATCCATCCAGTCATCGAACAGTTCAAACTCTTCGATGATTTGTTCTTCTACTTCTGAAATAGAATTTACCTGATTCATTTAGCTTAACATTTTTTTTGCCTGCTTCACTCCTGCTATTAGCTTGTCAACTTCTTCCATCGTATTGTAAACCGCAAACGATGCGCGAACAGTTCCGGGAATACTAAATCGTTTCATCAGCGGTTGATTGCAATGATGACCGGTACGAACTGCTATTCCTAATTTATCCAATATCACTCCCACATCGTAAGGATGAATATTGCCGATGAGAAATGAAACCGCACTTGCATGATGTTTTGCTTCACCGATTATTCTGATTCCATCAATGGTTTTCAATTGCTGAATGGCGTAGTGAAGTAATTTATTTTCGTGAGCGGAAATATTTTTCAATCCGATATTTTTCATCCAATCAACTGCTGCACCTAAAACAATTCCGCCTTCAATGTTCGGAGTTCCTGCTTCGAATTTATAGGGAAGTGTTGTGAAAGTTGTTTGCTCGAATGAAACTTCTTTTATCATTCCGCCACCTGACTGATAAGGAGAAAACTCATTGAAAAATTTTTCTTTGCCATACAAAATACCGATGCCGGTTGGTCCGTACATTTTGTGTCCGCTGAAGCAATAGAAATCACAATCCAAATCCTGCACATCAACTTCTGTGTGCGCGATTGCCTGCGCACCGTCAACTAAAACCGCTGTTCCGTTTTTGTGTGCGATTGAAATAATTTCTTTCACATCATTTACTGTTCCGAGTGTGTTGGATACATGAGTGAGTGCAAGCAATTTTGTTTTTGCTGTCAGAAAATTTTTCTGTTCTGATAAAATCAATTCGCCGTTATCATCCACCGGAATCACTTTCAGTTTTGCTCCTCGCTCTTCGCACATCAATTGCCATGGAACAATGTTGCTGTGGTGCTCCATTTCAGTCACCAGAATTTCATCACCTGCATTCACCTGTTTTTTTCCGAAACAACTTGCAACCAGATTGATGGATTCGGTTGTACCACGAGTGAAAATAATTTCGTGCGCAAGTTCTGCATTTATAAAATCGGCAATAGTTTTTCTTGAATGTTCGTAAGCATCCGTTGCTTCCTGACTCAGTGTGTGAACACCGCGATGAATGTTTGCATTGATTTCAGAATAATATTTCTGAATGGCATCAAGAACTGATTTTGGTTTTTGTGTGGTTGCTCCGTTATCAAAATAAACCAACGACTGATTGTTCACCTTCCGACTGAGAATCGGAAACTCCGAACGAATCTGTTCGACATCAATCATTGATTTTTTATTTGCGACTAACGACATTTTCTTTTCCTGATTTAACCACAGAGTCACACTGAGTTTTGCTCAGAGTTTCTCAGAGTTTTTTAATTTCTTCTCTTCCATTTTAACCTCAGTGTTACTCGGAGTTTTTCACTGAGTAACACGGAGTTTTTTTCTGTGTAACTCTGTGGTGTATTTACTCTGTGTTCTCTGTGGTTATTTGTTTCACACTGAAAGTTTTTCTTCAATCCATTTATCAATCTGGTTGTGCAAGCCCTCGTGCTTTGTTTGCACCAACACATCTTCGGCAAATGCGAGTGTCAGTAATTTTTTTGCTTCTGCTTCACCAATACCCCGCGCACGCAGGTAGAACATTGCATCTTCATCTAACTGCCCTGAAGTAGCACCGTGACTGCATTTCACATCGTCAGCAAAAATTTCCAATTGCGGTTTCGCATTCAGTCCGGCATCATCGCTCAGTAAAAGGTTGCGGTTGTTCTGATAGGCATTTGTTTTCTGCGCATCTTTTCGCACCATGATTTTTCCATTGAAAACTCCTTTGCCGTTTTCGGTCATTATGCCTTTGTAAAATTCATTGCTGAAACAATTCGGCATCGCGTGGTCAACGAGCGAATGATTATCAATCAACTCATTTTTTGCAGGGAGATACAATCCATACAGGTGCCCTTCTCCATTTTGCGCATTGAAAAGCATGTGCAGATTATTGCGGATGAGCGCGCCGCTCATACTCACGGTTGTAAAATTGCAGAAGCTGTCTTTCTCCAACACCACCTGCCGGGAATCAATCACACTCGCTTCGCTTTTTCCTAACAGAGAAAAATGCTGGATGAGGTGGTACTCGATTCGTGCATTTGGTTTGACAATAATTTCTGCTCCGAGATTTTGCAGTGAAAATTTTTCTGCTGTTGAAATATGTGTTTCAACAATGTGCGCTTTCGCTCCTTCTTCTGCAATAATTAAAATTCTTGAAGTGGAATAAATTCCTTCTTCCCGATTATCGTGAACAGAAATAATGTGAATGGGTTTTTCTGTCTGCGAATTTTTTTTCAGATGAATGAACACGCCATCATTTGTGAGCGCCGTGTTCAGCGCATTGAAAGTTTCTTTTTCTGTGTTTAAATATTTTCCGAAGTGAGAAGAAATTATTTCAGGAAATTTTATTTGTGCTTCCTTCAAACTCAGCAATGAAATTCCATCGGGAGTGTTTACCGAATTGCTGATTGGTTTTCCATTCACCAAAATAATTTTGTAAGCATCAATGGGTTCGAGGGAAGCAATTATTTTTTCTGCTTCGGCAGGAAGAGAAACAGAATCTGCTGAAGAAATTTTTTGAATTTTCTTTAATGAATTCTCCAATGGAGTGAATCTCCACTCTTCATGTTTCACTGAAGGGAAACCGGATTGAAGAAAATTTTTCCATGATGAATTGCGCAACGGATTTTTATCCAATGATTGCAATTCAGCAGTCAACTTTTCATTCAAAACAGGAATATCTAATACTTGCTTGTTCATTAATGTGTGGTTTCTTCTTTCACCCAATCGTATCCTTTTTCTTCCAGTTCGAAAGCCAATTCTTTAGTTCCAGACTTAACAATTTTTCCATTACTCAACACATGCACAAAATCAGGAACTATGTAATCGAGTAATCGCTGGTAGTGTGTGATGACAATGAATGCATTGTTTTTATTGCGAAGGGTGTTGACTCCGTGCGCCACAATCCGCAGGGCATCAATATCCAAACCACTGTCTGTTTCGTCGAGTATAGCGAGTTTGGGTTCGAGCATCGCCATCTGAAAAACTTCGTTGCGTTTTTTTTCGCCGCCGCTGAATCCTTCGTTTAGTGCGCGCGAGGTGAGTTTGGAATCCATCTCGACGAGTTTCATTTTTTCGCGCATGGTGGCGAGGAAATCTTTTGCTTCAATGGGTGCGAGCCCTTTTGCTTTTCGTGTTTCGTTCACTGCTGTCTTCAGAAAATTTACCGTGCTCACACCGGGAATCTCAACGGGATATTGAAAGGCGAGAAAAATTCCTTCGTGTGCGCGCTCTTCAATTTTCATATCGAGCAGATTTTTTCCTTCGAATAATATTTCACCATCTGTAACAGTGTAATCCTGCTTGCCAGCGAGAACAGATGCGAGTGTGCTTTTCCCGGAACCATTTGGTCCCATGATGGCGTGAATCTCTCCGGCATTAACTTTTAGCGTTATGCCTTTTAAGATTGCTTTACCGTTGACTGAGGCGTGAAGGTTTTTTATTTCGAGCATCTATTTTAGTTTGAAAGTTTGGAATGTTTTGAAGGTTGAGAAAGTTAGTTGCAGGTTTTCCACTTTTTTAGTTTGAATGTTTGGAAAGTGTTAAAGTTTTGAAAGTTGATTTCTGGTTTCCCGCTTGTCAGTTTGAAAGATTAGAAAGTGTTAAAGTTTCGTTTCAAGTTTTTTCTTTTTACTATTTCTGAGATAAGTAATGAAACCACCAATTACTTTACTCACCTCTAACACTTCATCATTTAGTTTTTTGAAATCTTCTTCTACTATATAATTCAATCTTCTTGCAAGAGTTATTTGAGTACGCAATTCACCTGATGAAGCTTTAGCAATTTGAAGAAAGTAGATAAATTGATTATTACTTTCTCTTTCGAATCCTTCAGAAATATTTGATGGAATGGAAACAGCAGCGCGTCTTATCTGGTCTCGGAGACCATAATCCTTAGCAAATTTTCCATCATCAGAAATTGAATAGATTCGAACACACAAATCCATTCCCTTCTGCCAGGCAACAATCTCTTCAAATCTTTCAATCTTAGCCATTACTAACTTTTATACTTTCTAAACTTTAACACTTTCAAAACTCTAACCTACACTTCCTTCCAAACTGATTGCTAAAAGTTTTTGCGCTTCAACTGCAAATTCCATTGGCAACTGATTAAAAACTTCCTTGCAATACCCATTCACAATCAGGTTCACGGCTTCTTCATTTCCGATGCCGCGCTGATTGCAGTAGAACAAAATGTCTTCACCGATTTTAGAGGTTGTGGCTTCGTGTTCCACTTTAGCCGAGGTGTTGTTCACTTCGATGTAAGGGAAAGTATGCGCACCGCAGTGGTCGGTCATGAGCAATGAATCGCACTGCGAAAAATTTTGTGCATTGGTTGCTTTCTTATTAATGCGCACTAATCCGCGATAAGAATTCTGACTGCTGCCGGCGGAAATTCCTTTACTTACAATTCTGCTCTTCGTGTTTTTACCAATGTGAATCATCTTGGTTCCGGTGTCGGCTTGCTGCATGTTGTTCGTCACCGCAACAGAATAAAATTCGCCGATGGAATTATCTCCTTTCAAAATCACACTCGGGTACTTCCAGGTAATGGCAGAACCTGTTTCCACTTGTGTCCAACTGATTTTACTATTTACTCCTGAACAAATTCCGCGCTTGGTAACGAAATTGAAAATGCCACCCTTGCCATCTTTATCGCCGGGATACCAGTTCTGAACGGTTGAATATTTTATTTCTGAATTATCTTGTGCCACTAATTCCACCACGGCTGCGTGCAATTGATTTTCGTCGCGCATGGGAGCGGTACAACCTTCGAGATACGAAACATACGCACCTTCGTCAGCAACAATTAATGTGCGTTCAAACTGACCGGTATTCGCCGCATTGATTCGGAAATAAGTTGAGAGTTCCATCGGGCAACGAACTCCTTTCGGTACATATACAAACGAGCCATCACTGAAAACCGCTGTGTTGAGCGCTGCAAAATAATTATCAGTGGAAGGCACTACAGAACCCATATATTTTTTCACCAACTCCGGATGTTCTTTCACGGCTTCGCTCATCGAACAAAAAATAATTCCGAGTTCGCGCAGCTTGTCTTTAAAAGTTGTGACTACGCTCACACTATCGAGCACCGCATCCACCGCCACTCCTGCGAGGCGCATTTGTTCAACTAAAGAAATTCCGAGCTTGTCGAATGTCTTGCGAATCTCAGGGTCAACTTCATCCATGCTCGCGAGTTGCGGTTTCACTTTTGGCGAAGCGTAGTAGTGATAAGATTGATAATCAATTTTCGGATAGTGAACATTTTCCCAAGTCGGCTCTTCCATAGTAAGCCAATGCCGATATGCTTTCAACCTCCACTCGAGCAACCATTCCGGTTCATTTTTTTTTGCTGAAATAAAACGCACCACATCTTCATTCAATCCAATTGGAAGAATATCCTGTTCAATATCTGACACGAATCCATACTTGTATTCGGTGGTAGTGAGTTCGTCTAATATTTTATCATTGTCTTCCATTTACTGGCTTGTAATTTTCAGAGTGCAAAAGTCAACTTTAGATTCAATCTAAACAACAGTTTGGTAATAAAAAAGTTATTAATGCCCCGAAAATTCAAAGAAATTGGTATTTAAATACTGAAAACCCTAAGAATAAAATTTTTTGATGACTTTTGCCAAATAAATGGTCTTGTAGTACAATGGATAGTATGCGAGTTTCCGGAGCTTGAGATGCAGGTTCGATTCCTGCCAGGACCACATTATGTTTACATACTTTATAAAATCAGTATTTTCTATTTGAATTTATAATTACAGCTTTTGAATCTTCCTGAAAATTTTATTGTGCGATTACAAAAGCAATTCGGAAATAATTGCGCCGATTTAGTTGAATCGTTTAATCAATCGCCTGCAACAAGTATTCGTATAAATTCCAACAAACTGAAAGAATTCATTGGCGAAAAAATTCCATGGTGCCAGAGCGGATATTACTTAAATGAGCGCCCATTGTTTACAATTGACCCACTTTTTCATGCGGGGTGTTATTATGTTCAAGAAGCAAGTTCTATGTTTTTAGAACAGGTATTTACTCAGTTGTTTTCAAAAGAAGAAAATCTAACAGTACTTGATTTGTGTGCTGCACCAGGAGGAAAAAGTACACACATAGCATCTTTAATAAACAATAAAAGTGTTTTGGTTGCAAATGAGGTGATTGCTTCAAGAGCCAATATTTTAAAGGAAAATATAATTAAACAAGGAAAAGGAAATGTGATTGTCACAAGCAGTGACTCAAAATATTTTGGCGAGTTGAAAGAATTATTTGATTGTATAATTATTGATGCGCCATGCAGCGGTGAAGGATTGTTCAGAAAAGATCCAGATGCCGTAAATGAATGGAGCCTGGATCAGGCGCATTATTGCAGCATCAGACAACAACAAATTTTAAAAGATGTAATTCCTTGTCTTAAACAAAACGGAATACTTATTTATTCAACATGCACCTTTAATCCGGAGGAAAATGAATTGCAATTGAAATGGCTAAAAGAAAAATATGGATTCAGCGGCATAGAATTAAAAACAGAAAGCAATTGGAATGTTGAAGAGTGGAATGATGAAAATTTGTACGGCTATCGCTTTCTACCATCTAAAATAAAAGGAGAAGGTTTTTTCCTTGCAGTACTTCGTAAAAATGAATCCAATTCTTCAAGTGAAACTTCTTCAAACAATAATTTCATTTCCTGGATGCCTAAACTTTGTAATGAAAAAGAAGTTTCTTCAATAAAAAACTGGGTTAAAAAGATTGAATCAGAAAATATTTATCGATGGAAAGAAAATTATTTTCTATTGAGTAATGAACAACTGAAAATGATGAATGAACTAAGTGATCGTGTAAAAATTATTTATGCAGGGGTTGAATTGGCATCCAAAAAGCACGATGAGTTTATTCCTTCTCCTGCTCTTGCATTGTATGAACAAATAAATATTACTGCTTTTAACAATCTGAATTTATCGAAAGAACTAGCGCTTAGTTTTCTTAGAAAAGATTCCCTGCAAATTCAATCAGAAGATAAAGGCTGGATGCTTACACTTTTTGATAATCATCCGCTTGGTTGGGTAAAATCTTTAGGGAACAGGATGAACAATTATTTTCCAATGGAATGGAGAATAAAAAACTACTAAGTGATCCCGGTAGGAATCGAACCTACATTTAAAGTTTAGGAAACTTCCGTTCTATCCATTGAACTACGGGACCAAAATTTCGCCCGCAAATATCAAAAAACTATCTTAGAAAAACTGCAATCCTATTGTCCAGCCAATCCAACCATTAACTCCCGTGGTTCCGCCACCATGTTCTTTGAAAACATGCGCTTTTGAAGCTGAATTAAAAGAATCATCAATAACTTCCACATTAAAACTTGGTCCGGCATATAATCCAATACCTTTTGCTATTTGCCAACCAGGAAGCAAACGAAGTTGATTTATCATATTTATTCCATTCCATTCAGCAAATTTGTTGTAATGAATAGACCATGAGGCAACTTCTATGTTTGTATAGAATTTTTTACTCAAACTAATATGAGATCCGATTCCATAACCAAACGAATACCGATTTCCAAACTGAGTATTAGGTGATACTCCAATTGAAAAGATATTATAAAAAGCATTTGATCCCAATCGGACCGAAGTATTTATATAACTGAAATCATTGCTAAACAAATCAACTTTGAACAATCCATTTCTCGAAATTGAAATTAACCCAATAGGAACTCCTTTCATTGTGTCTGCTATATTTATCAATCCGATTTGCATTCCTGAAACCTTTACTCCAATATTTATCAGGCTGATTTGAAATCCATTCACTTTGTTTGCCACATTCACAATTCCTGAAATTTGCGAGCCATTCATTTTTCCCAAAGAAAGATTTGCAATTCCTCCTATCTGAATTCCATTTATACTATGTGAAGTAGTTGAAACATTTGCGATGCCTCCTATCTGCGCGCCGCTAATTGAGTCGAGGGCATAATTAACCAGCCCTCCTATTTGTGTTCCTTTAACTGAGCCCAGGGATGTATTTACAAGGCCCCCGATTTGCGCACCATTCAGACTTCGAGCATGATTCACAAGCCCTCCTAATTGCAGTCCGTTGGCATTTCCAAAAACTACATTTGTAAGTCCGCCTATTTGCAGTCCATTCATGTTTTTCCGGACAATATTGACCAGCCCTCCAATTTCAAAACCATTTACACCTCCATTATAACCTGATAAAATATTAAATGAAAAAACATTGGAATACTTCCCTGAAAAAACTCCATTCGACCCAACAGGATATAAAAATGAAACCTGTGCAGCATGATCCTGAAGAGTAATTGTATCGTTGCCAGATTGCCTTTTATCGTGAAATCTGTTTGCAAAAACTCCATTTAATTTTGCACGCATCCATTGATAAGAGTCTTTTGATTCATCAGTGATGTTTTTTGAAATCTCAACCACTTTATTTTCAACCTGAGAAGTTGCTTCGGAAAGTTTTTTCTTGCTGGTATCTTCAAGTTGATCTATTGATTCTTCCATTTGTTTATTCTGTTCTTTATTCAGAAAATCTTGAGTTATAGATTCTGAAGGAGTCCATGTATAATTTGTTGCAATAGAATCCTTAGATATTATAACTGCCGCGTAATCATCAAGTATCAACGATTCAGTAATTGTTGGTTGAGGATTGAATTGGTTGGTGTGCTCAAAATTGCTTTCAGATTTCTCGGAAGCTATTTCATTTCCAACAGATGAAATTTCTTCTTTTTGTTTACCAATCAAATTTTCTTTTGGAAATGATTTTGATAAACCATTCGTCTTTTTCTTCTCTGGATTTTTCTTAAAAGAATCCACATCAGACTCTGATTCCAATCCTGATTTTTTTTCCAAGGAAGAATTCTCCTTTTGTAATTTTTTTTCAGTTCCTGAACTTTTAAATTCAGAATTTGAATCTGAAAATGAACTTACAGAATTAAAATTCACAACAGACACTTCTGAAGTATTTGGTAAAGTGATTGCGTTTTGAAACGGTGAAATCTGATTGTTTTCAGTATTGAAAATCAAAAATGTTGCTATGGTTGTTAAAATTATTCCGCTCATAATTCCTGTAGTGTAAATGAAAAATCTGTTGTGTGTTAACCTGTATTGCAATGATGGTTTAGGCGCTGCAACAAAAGCAGTCATCAGCGAATCGAAGTTTTTGAACGAATTGATTTGGGCCTCGTTCAAGGGTTTTTGGTGAAATTTGAATTTTATCTTCTTCATTTTACGCTGCTTTTGCTTCGATTAAAAATTGTTTGCGCAACCGTTCAAGTATCCGGTGCACTTTTACTTTAGCGTTGTTCTCTGTCATTCCCTTTATCTCTGCCACTTCAGCAAAACTCCGCTTTTCAAAAAACCGCATTTCAATCAACTCAAGTTCTTCTGCATTTAATTTTTTAATTGCTTTCAATGCCGCTTCCCTTCTTTCCTGAATCAGATGCGAATCATTTTCATCCAGAATTTCGTTGAGGTCAGTTAGTTCCATGCTCACAGTTCGTTCCTTTTTTCGGTCTCTGAAATACTGATTCACTTCATTACTGGCAATTCGGATTAACCATGCACCAAATGGAAGTCCACGGTCTTCGTAATATTTAAGGTGCTGCATTGCTTTCAGAAAAACCTGCTGCGCAAAATCAGCTGCATCGTGTTCATCATCCAGTCTGCGGTAAATGAACAGGTATACATCCTTAAAATATTTTTCGTAGAGCGCTCGAAAGTGCTGCGGATTCTTTTTTGCCGCTTCAATCAATTCGCTCTCGTTGTTTGTTATTGCCACAGATTCACAGATTATTTTCTATCGTCAATTTATCAATTCTTAGTTTACATGAATAAGGTTACCACTGCCACTTATGTGCGTAGTAACAACCGGTGTTCCTTTATAATAAACATCACCACTGCCACTGATAGACACATCAAGCGTTGAAGCCACATTCACTTCACAGTTTCCGCTGCCACTTATGTTTACTGCACTTTGGTCAACTGTTAAATCGAATGAATGAATTTCACCTGAGCCACTTATAGTGAGGTTCTCAGTAACTGAATTTCCGTTTACGCGCAAACTTCCGGAACCTGAAATCTTTCCTGAGAAACTGCTGCACCAGGCATTCATTAGTACATCTCCACTGCCGCTAATATTTACATTCACAGCATCGGCTAACAAGCTGTCTTGAATTTCAATATTTCCAGAACCGCTCACATTTACATCCATGAAAGGAGATTGGAAAATACTTTGCACCAACATGCTGCCCGAGCCGGTTAAATCAATACCACGCAAATCAGGAAGAGTAATGTACACTTTAATCTGGTCATGGTCGCGAAGGCAGTGGCGGTTGTAAATTTTCAATTCTGAGCCATTTACTTCAGTTTTCATATCAGAAATAATATTCGGCTGGGCTTCAATCTTTACTTCAAAAGTAGTGCCTTTTGTAATGTAAACTGTTCCTTCGGTTTGAAATTCAATTGAATTAAAATCAGAAACAGTGCGCGTTTCCGTAGTTATACTACCCTTGCCCTTAATGCATGGCCAGTTTTCGCGTTTGCATGATTGTAGAAAAAAAGCAAGAAGAGTTGCTGAAATAAGTATTGTCCGGTTCATTTTTTATAATGTTGTTTATACTATAAATGCAAAAGGACGAAAAAGTTACAGATGAAGGAAAAAATAATTTTTAAACCAGATTTACCTCCGGCTGAATAGTGATTCCGAATTTATCATAAACCGATTTTTGAATATCGAGTGCGAGTTGATAAACTTCATTTCCTGTTGATCCACCATAATTAACCAGTACCAATGCCTGTGATTTATGCGAGCCGGTGTGTCCAACCACTTTTCCTTTCCAGCCACATTGCTCTATCAGCCAGCCGGCAGGAACTTTTACTGTTCCGTCTTTTTGCGGATAGTTTGATGCAAGCGGATTTTTAGAAATAAAAATATCAAACTCATCTTTTGTAATAACAGGGTTTTTGAAAAAACTTCCTGCATTGCCAAGCACTTTAGGGTCAGGTAATTTTGAAGTCCGGATTTTTATGACTGCATCACTCACTGCTTTTATTGTAAGTTCATTTACCCGCATTTCATCCAATGTCATTTTTATATCACCGTAATTGACATTGAATTTTGGTTTCTTACTTAACCGAAAGGTGACAGAAGAAATCAGAAACTGATTTTTAAATTTATTTTTAAAAACACTTTCGCGATAACCGAATTCACATTCAGCATTTTTGAAATTCACCTTTTCTCCGGTTGCAATTTCAATTGCTTCCAATTCATCAAACACATCTTTTATCTCTACCCCATACGCTCCGATATTTTGCATGGGTGCTGCTCCAACTTGCCCCGGAATGAGCGAGAGATTTTCAAGTCCTGCAAGATTTTTTTCAATGCACCACAGTACAAACTGATGCCATACTTCACCTGCTGAAGCTTTTACCCACACATAATTTTCATCTTCCTTTACTACTGAAATTCCGGCGAAAGAATTTTTCACTACAATTCCATCAAAGTTTTTGGTGAAAAGAATATTGCTGCCACCACCGAGAATTAATTTTTGTTGTGAACGGAATTTTTCTTCCCCTAATAATTCGCTGAAATCATTTTCGGTTTTTATCTCAGTAAAATATTTTGCTTTTACATCAATATGAAAAGTGTTGAATGGTAGAAGTGAAATATTTTC
The DNA here is from genome assembly GCA_947469485.1 of Chitinophagaceae bacterium. Lineage (GTDB taxonomy): Bacteria > Bacteroidota > Bacteroidia > Chitinophagales > UBA10324 > UBA10324. Next base: position 73,826 of record CANIPU010000010.1, read on the forward strand.
TGAAATAACCATATTGAAATCAGGATATTTTGCTTCCGGAATTTACCGTTTCTGTAGGTGAAACGATTTTTAATTTTCCATCGGCATCTTCTGCCATCAAAATCATTCCTTTTGATTCAATGCCCTTTATTTTTCGCGGAGCAAGGTTGGCAACAACGCTTACTTGTTTTCCAATCATCTGCTCAGGCGTATAATGTTCAGCAATTCCAGAAACAATGGTGCGAACTTCATTTCCCATGTCAACTGTCAACTGCAACAATTTATCAGCTTTCTTTACTTTCTCTGCAGCAGTTACCGTTCCTACCCTCAATTCAAGTTTAGCAAAATCATCATAATTAATTACTGAGTTAGCTATTTCAGATTCAGGATTTTTGGGTTCAGTTTGCAACACAACTTGTTTTTGATTGGCTTTTAATTTTTCAACCTGGGCTGTTATTTCTTCATCCTCAATTTTTCTAAACATTAATCCTGCTTCATTTAATTGATGACCGGGATGAATCAATTGCCCTTTCAATTCAGCACTCCAGTTTTTCTTCGGAAGATTTAACATACCCAGTGTTTTCTCAGCTGCTACCGGCAGAAATGGTTGCATAAGTTGTGCGAGATAAGCTGTGATTTCAATTGAGAGATACATCACGGTGGCACATCGTTCTTCGTTTGTCTTTACAATTTTCCAGGGTTCGTTATCTGTTAAATATTTATTTCCTGCTCGCGCAAGATTCATTAATTCCTGAAGCGCTTCACGGAAACGAAATTTTTCCAGCGAGTCACAAATATTTTGTTGAGCTACTTTTATTGATGCAATTAATTCACGGTCGCTCTCAGTTAAATTTCCGTATGATGGAATTTTTCCGTTATAAAATTTATGGGTGAGCACCATTGTCCGATTCACAAAGTTCCCAAGAATAGCAACGAGTTCATTATTGTGACGGTCTTGAAAATCTTTCCAGGTAAAATCACTATCTTTTGTTTCGGGAGCAATAGAAGTTAGTACATACCGAAGTGTATCCTGCATACCCGGAAAATCTTTTAAATAATCATGCAACCACACAGCCCAGTTTCGAGAGGTAGAAAGTTTTTCTCCTTCTAAATTGAGAAACTCATTTGCCGGAACATTATCCGGAACAATGTATTCGCCATGCGCATGAAGTATGGTTGGAAAAATAATGCAGTGAAAAACAATATTATCCTTTCCAATGAAATGTAACAGGCGCGTGTCTTGGTCCTTCCAGTATTTTTGCCAATCATTTGGTCGCAATTCCTTTGTCGCACTTATGTAACCAATAGGCGCATCGAACCACACATATAAAACTTTATGTTCTGAATCGGCAAGCGGCACTTTCACTCCCCAATCCAAATCGCGGGTCATTGCACGAGGATGCAATCCTCCATCAACCCAGCTTTTGCACTGACCATAAACATTGGGTTTCCAATCGTCTTTATGATTTTCTAAAATCCATTCGCGCAACCAAGGTTCATATTTATCGAGGGGCAGGTACCAATGCTTCGTTTCTTTTTTCACCGGAACATTTCCGCTAAGAACTGAAACAGGATTTTTTAAATCATCAGGTGATAAACTGCTCCCGCATTTTTCGCACTGGTCGCCGTAGGCTTTTTCGTTTCCGCAAACAGGACAAGTACCCATGATATAACGGTCAGCGAGAAACATTTTTTCTTTCTCATCATAGTACTGCAACGAAGTTTGTTCTGTAAAAACTCCTTTGTTATACAAATCAAGAAAAAATTGCTGCGCTGTTTCGTGATGAATTTTATTAGAAGTACGCGAGTAGATGTCAAATGAAATTCCAAACTCCTCAAAAGAGTTTTTCATTAAAGAATGATACTTGTCGACGAATTGTTGAGGACTAATTCCTTCTTTGCGTGCGCCCAGAGTAATAGGAACTCCATGCTCATCGCTTCCGCAGATATATAATATATCATCACCCTGCAATCGACGATAACGCGCATAGGTATCAGCAGGCAGGTAGGCACCAGCTAAATGTCCAAGGTGAATTCCGCCATTTGCATAAGGAAGGGCGGCTGTTATAGTATATCGTTTCCACTTATTCTCCATTCAAAAAAATCACTCTGTTGTTTCGCCGATAAATATAATCGTGGATTAACGATTGCAGATTGTAAAATACATATTACAGTTACTCAGTTATGTGGAAATTATTTTTTTCGATCCGCTTTGAGGATTTTAAGAAAATAAATTCCCCATGATACCGCAGTAACTTCAATCAGAAAATATCCAAAACCGAGCAAAAGCTGGAAGTACTCTTGTTTTATTTCTGATTTTGCAAGCACCAATATCATGACATATGGAACACACGCAACAAACCCGAAGAAACGAACCCACACCGGAAAAGGACGGTATGAACTTATCATAATCATAGAAGGAATAATCAGAATTACATTTTTTGCAACTTCCTGAATTTTCTCCGGTGTATCACATGGAATCAGTGTAAAAAATCCAATAAAGGATATTGAAATCAAAACAAATCCGGCCGATGGAATCAGCCATTTTTTATCAGCAAGCTGAACACTTGACAAAACACAACCGGTAATAAAGGATGCATTTGCTAATTCCCACGAAATATTTTGCCAGTAGCCATACATCGGAAGCATCCCTCCAACGAAGCCAAAGAACAACATCAGAAAAAAGCAAATAATATTGATATAGGTTGTATGACTATGCTGCAATTGCGGCCGAGGCTCAACAGAATTCATATAATAGTTTTACTATGCAAATTAATACCTTATAACTTTTTCAAAATGGGATTCGCCGTTTTTGTTTTTGAATTCCATTATTGAAACACCGCTCCAATTGTTTTTCAATTTTATTGAATTCGAGGCTTCATCACTCAAAATAATTTGTTCTAATATTCTTCCTGATAAATCATAAAATATCACTTCACTTTCTGAAAATGTATTAGCGAGATAAATATTTAATTCAGTTGAAAATGGAATTGGTGTAATGGAGAAGTTTTGTGTCAATTTCACATTATCAGAATTTGTTCCACTGCACGGGGCTCCTCCTATTAATGAATAATCAAAAATTAATGAACTGCATAAAGAATCGTAATTAAACAATCCCCCTGTATCAATTAAAGTTGCTCCCGGTTCCCAAACCAGTGTATCCAGAAAAGGAAATGCAACATTTGAACTTGCATTATAATGAACTGTTGAACCGCTTTTTGCATAAAAACTATACATTCCATATGGAGTTGCTCCCATTGAATCGCTGAATATCACAGCAGCTCCGCTTTCTAAGTAAAATTTATTAAACCCTGTAGAGTTTCCATAAACAGTTAAAGTTGAACCCGGACAAATCAAAAATTTCTGAGCCGGTAAAAAAGAATTATTGATGCTTGAATCAATGGATATAACATGTACATCAGCCGGAATTACATAAGAACACTGTGCTTTAGAAAAAAAGAAAGAGCAAAGTGACAGTGTGAAAAGTAAAAGTGTTTTGTTAAAAATGTTCATTGTCTGATTTTTTTGTGAATTAAAAATAACAAGTACACAGACATGTGAACTATATATTTCGTGCATGATTGAAAATATTATTACGCCTCAAAAATTAAAAGCTGGAGATAAAATCGGAATTGTAGCAACAGCAAGAAAAATATCATTGCAGGAAATTCAATTTGCAATTGATACTATAAATGGCTGGGGACTGAAAGTAGTTTTGGGCAGCACAATCGGAAAAGGGGATTTTCAATTTGCTGGAACTGATGAAGAAAGACTGGCTGATTTTCAAAACATGCTTGATGATGATTCGGTAAAAGGAATAATATGTGCCCGAGGCGGTTATGGTACTGTAAGGTTTATTGATGAAGTTGATTTCCGGAAATTTTCAAAGAGACCAAAATGGATTTGTGGTTACAGCGATATCACGGTTTTGCATTCGCACTTGTTAGGCGTATATAATATTGCATCTGTTCATTCAACTATGCCATTAAGCTTCAAAGAGAATACTGAAGACTCACTAGAAAGTTTGCGCGAAATTCTTTTCGGCGAAAATGTTTCTTACTCGTTTGCAGCCAATAAATTGAACAGAATAGGAACGGAAGAAGGAATTTTATGCGGTGGAAACCTGTCACTGCTTCAGAATTTATCAGGAACCGATTCGGATTTAGAAACTGATGAAAAAATACTCTTTATTGAAGATGTAGATGAGTATTTATATCATTTTGACAGAATGATTCAGTGGTTAAAAAGAAGTGGTAAATTGAATAACCTATCAGGATTGGTTGTAGGTCATTTAAGTAAAATGAAAAACTTAAACGAACAAAACCCGTTTGGTAAAACTGCTGAAGAAATAGTTGCTGAAGCAGTTAAAGAGTTTGACTATCCCGTATGTTTTGGATTTCCTGCCGGGCACGAAAATGATAACAGAGCTTTGATAATTGGAGGGCGATACGGACTAACTGTAGAAAATGAAAAGACAGAACTAAAAATGTTTTGAATTGATTATTTCAAAACAACATAAGCAAGTAAAAGCCATAAAAGTCCTTTAGCTAAAAAGAATAAAAACCCAATAAAGCCAACACGCTTAAACCAATATGTTATTGATTGTTTATTATTAGCGTACCACTTTTTCATGTGGCAATATTAATTGGTTGAATTAAAAGAAAATATTTTTTTTATAAAAAATGCAGCAAAAAGTTACTTGTGCCCGTCAGATAATAAAACTAAACTCAATGAAATCTAAATTCATTCTATTTGGCTGCTTAATTCTGGGTTTTTCAGCATTATCCATTTCCTGCAAAAAGAATAACCAAAAAGATGCTACACTTAATGAACTTTATAAATTATATAAAGATGGTAAAATTGAGGAGTGCAGGTATAAAGGAAAAACAGTTTTTTCAGGGTCAATAAATGCCTTTGATGCAGGATCAACAATTTATGATATAAATGGAGATATAATTGGCAATTGTAATTATGCCTGGGGTGGAGTTGATGCTATTTGCAATCAGTTAAATTCTTGTCAAACTGTTTACTGCATTAAAGACAATATTTGGGGACAGCCTGCAAAAAACAAATACCACTTAAAATAGCATAGCCGGTATTCTGTATTCAATCAAGAAATTATTTTCCTTTTCCTTGCCAGATAGTTTTTACTGTATAAAGCATGATTTTAAAATCAAGCATCAACGACATATTTTCAATATATAACAAATCAAACTTCATTCTTTGCACCATTTCATCCACTGCTGATGCATAACCAAATTTCACCATTCCATAAGAGGTAATTCCCGGTTTCGCTCTTTGAATATTTACATAATCAGGTGTGAGTTGAACTAACTGGTCAATAAAAAATTGCCTTTCAGGTCGCGGGCCAACTAAACTCATTTCCCCTCTCAAAACATTGAAAAATTGTGGCAGTTCATCCAATCGCCATTTCCGCATAACTTTTCCAAATGGTGTAATTCTATCATCATCGTGACTGGAGAGTGCCGGACCATTTTTTTCAGCGCCTTCAATCATAGAACGGAATTTATAGATGGTAAATGGTTTTCCATGCAATCCTATTCTCTCCTGCTTATAAAATATTTTTCCGTTGGCTGAAAATACTATTCTGAATATGCAAAAGAGGTAAACAGGTGAAAGAATAATCAATACAGTAACTGAAGCAAAAATATCTGTTAACCGTTTGAAATTATATTGCCATTGCGACATTAACTCCGGATAAATTTCTATAAACGCAGCACCTAACAAATGATTCATGCGTGCCGATCCGCTTAAAATATCGAATGTATCAGGTATGAGTTTAATAATTACATTTCTGTTTACAAGAAGGTTAATAATGTTATTCAGCCTTGGATGTTCGGAGGTTTCAATTGCTATAACCACTTCCTCAACATCATATTTATGAATCAATTCCTGTAATTGAAGCAATTTACCCAAACAAGGTAAATGCGCAGCTAAGCCATTGGTTGAATTACCATTTGTATCAACAAACCCAACAACATTGTACCCTTGAAAATTATCTTTTGTAATCTCGTTATAAATCTCAATTGCCCTTGTATTTCCCCCTATAATTAAAGTATTGAATCCAACTTTTTTGTTGGTCAATTGTCGTTTTGCATTATTCAAAACAACCGAACGAAATAAACCGGTTATTAAAAATTGCAAAATCAGTAAGAATCCAACGGCTATGTAATAATCCCGGTAATCAACAATCCGGTCATCGAGCATTACGGCAAAAAACAAAACGATTACCCCTAAAGCAATTACTAAAAAAGTTTTTGCCAGTTCATTTATCCGCGACTTGCGATAAATGTTGGTGTAAAATCCAAGCATCCAAAACATAAGAACCCAACCAAAAGGAATAATTATTATTCCCAGAAAAAACTGCTTATCGGCAACCAATATTTTAATATCACTGAAAGAAAAATCTTCGATATATACTTTCCGGAAAACAAAAAACACCATCCATCCGATAAGTGTGCTGATCACATCAGCAATCACATATTTTAATATACCGGAACGGATATAAGGTTTCATTGAAGAGTAATCAATTTAATATTATCAATAAAAACTTCACTGGTGGCAACACTGGTATCTCTTTGCACACGAACGATAATGTTATAATCATCAGGTATAATTGATTGTAAAACCTCCGTCAGATTTAAATAAATTTTATTCCACTCTCCTTTTGGTGTAATGTTCCAATTATAGTATTTGATTGAACTTCCCGTGGTATTTGCCTGAACTCCTACTTCAAATTTCTGATTGCATTTATAATTCATTTCTAAATAAACCGGTGAGCCATTATTGGTAAACGGATAAGTAACGGCTGTTTTGCTTTCACCAAAAACAAATGAATCATCCAGTTTGAAGTACCCGCAATAATCACCTTCAAAAACTGCTGAACCACTAGCTCTTACCAGGGTTGTATCGCCGGAAAGCTTTATAAAATTATTTCCTGATTCAAAATCTTCATTTAATAAAAACAAGGTTCCCGGCTTGTATGAAAAGACGGGTTTCAGGTGATAAGTTTCCTTTGGTTGCAGATTTACAACAAAGGAATCAGGATAAAAAAACGGATAAGCGATTCGGGTACCTGCCACACCATTTTGAGAAATTCCGGCTACAACAACTATTTCCTGGGTTCCTTCTTTAAGCAACGGAAAAGTCATGGGCATTTCGTACACACCCTGCAGGGAATTATCAATGTAAACCCATGCATCGGAAATTCTGTGTGATGAGGTTCCCTGAGCGGAGGATATTATGCTAACCGACGGAGAATCAATTTGAATGTAGGCCGGTATTTGTTCCGAAGGGTTTATGATATTACACGATGGCAGCAAACAAACTGCGATTAAATAAAAAATAACAGGAAACAGAAGCGTAAAAGGTGTTTTCAAATGAGGGACTAATTGCACTTTAACTTTAGTTATTGAATATTATTGTTTGAGGCGAAAACTTTTTTTTAGGGGTCGCAAAATAAGAAGTGAAATGTAATTGAAAGGTAAAAAACAGATTAGCGTTCAACGATTACTTTTACAGCGTGAACGACACCGGAAAAACAATCGCTTATCACACATTGGGATGCAAACTCAACTTTGCAGAAACTTCAACCATTGCCCGCAATCTTGAAAAAGAAGGGTACAACAAAGTGAAGTTTGATGAAGCCGCCGATATTTATTTAATAAACACCTGTTCGGTTACTGAAAATGCTGATAAGGAAACACGAACTATTGTTAAGCGTGCCCTCCGTAATTCTCCCGATGCAAAAATTGTAGTGGTTGGTTGTTACGCTCAATTAAAACCTGAAGAAATTGCCTCTATTGAAGGGGTTGACCTGGTAGTTGGTACTAACGACAAATTCAATCTCTCGAAATATTTTGAACAATTACCTGAAGAAAAGGTACATGGCGAGAAAGCCGTTTTCTTCAGTTGCGATATAAGCGAAGTAAATTTTTTTAAAAGCAGTTACTCGTTGGGCGAAAGAACCCGTGCCTTTTTAAAGGTGCAGGATGGTTGTGATTACTCCTGTACCTATTGCACCATTCCAATGGCCCGCGGAAAAAGCCGCAGCGATTCAACAGCCAATGTTGTTATTCAGGCGAAAGAACTGGAAAAAGCAGGGGTAAAAGAAATTGTGCTGACCGGAGTAAACATTGGCGATTTCGGAATTAATGCCGCCGACAATTCACGAAACGAAAATTTCTTTGAGCTCATTCAGGCATTAGATGCTGAAACTGACATTGACCGGTTCAGGATTTCGTCCATTGAACCCAATTTATTAAAAGATGAAATGATTGATTTTGTTTCGAAGTCAAAAAATTTCATGCCGCATTTTCATATTCCCTTACAATCAGGTTCTGATGAGGTTTTAAAAAACATGAAGCGCCGTTATCAGCGCGATACTTATGTAAGTCGTGTCGAAAAAATAAAAGCGGTAATGCCGCATGCGTGCATTGGTGTGGATGTGATTGTTGGTTTCCCCGGTGAAACAGACGAACTGTTTAACGAAACGGTCGATTTTCTTTTGTCGCTTGATGTTTCGTACCTGCATGTATTTACCTACTCAGAGCGGGCGAATACCGAAGCAGCTGTTATGACCGATAAGGTTCCGGTGCGCGTTCGTCAGGAGCGGAATAAAATTCTGCGCCAGCTTTCTGAAAAAAAGAGAAGCCATTTTTATGCCCGACACATTGGCGAAACACGAAATGTATTGTTTGAATCAGATGAACACAATGGCATGCTCGAAGGCTTCAGCGATAATTACATAAAGGTTAAGGTTCCATATCACTCCTCGTTAATAAATAATATTTTTTCCGTTAAACTTATTTCACCTGAAGATGATTATGTGTTAGGAGAAATAATTTCCGCTGATAAAGTGAGCACAACCAATACCGAACTGTCAAACCATTTTTAATTTTTCATTTAAAAGAAATGTATCCAACCCTTGGTGATTTAGTAAAGAGTTTAACGGGAATTGATTTATCGTTCCTCTATATTTTTCAAATGTTCGGGTTAATGATGGCGGTTGCTTTTTTATCGGCTGCTTATGTGTTGTTCAAAGAACTGGCCCGGAAAGAAAAACAAGGATTGCTGCAACCCATTATCAGAAGCACAATTGTTGGAACACCTGCCACACCATTTGAATTGGTACTGAATGGCATTATGGGTTTTCTGATTGGATTTAAAGTGATAGGAATATTTTTCAGTCTCTCCATATTCACTGCCAACCCGCAGGCTTTTGTTTTCTCCACGCAGGGAAGCTGGATTGGCGGCATTGCCATTGCTGCATTTTTTGCCTACTCAAAATATTACGAGAAGAAAAAACAACAATTGCCCGAACCCAAAACCGAGAGCTTACAGGTATATCCAAGTCAGCTGGTGAGCGAGATTGTTATTTATGCTGCCATTTTCGGATTGATTGGCGCAAAAATTTTCGACAACTTAGAAAACCCGTCGTTCTTTTTACAACATCCGATTGAAGCAATGATATCGTTCAGCGGATTAACCTGGTATGGTGGTTTAATACTGGCCGCCGCAGCCATTATTTATTACTGCATTAAAAATAAAATTCCGGTGATTCATATGGCCGATGCCATGGGGCCAACTCTTATACTTGGTTATGCAGTGGGGCGCATTGGTTGCCAGCTTGCCGGCGATGGCGATTGGGGAATTAATAACACCGCACCAAAACCCGCATCGCTTTCTTTTTTGCCCGACTGGATGTGGGCTTACAAGTTTCCGCATAATGTAATTAACGAAGGAGTTGAAATTCCAAATTGCATTGGCCGCCATTGTTATGAGTTACCGGTGGCTGTTTATCCTACTCCGTTTTACGAGGTAATCATGTGCCTGTTTATTTTCGGGGTGCTGTGGTTTTTGCGCAAACGAATTACTACTGCGGGGTTGCTTTTCAGCATCTACTTAATACTGAATGGAATTGAACGATTCTCTATTGAACAGATACGGGTGAATTCGCAATACCACATTTTTGGATTTGCTCCCACTCAGGCAGAAATTATTGCGGTGCTGATGGTGCTTATTGGTATTGCCGGAATTATATGGACCACTAACAGGAAGAAGGAAATGATTGGGTGAAATTGTTTGTGCTGTTGGTCTTGAGAACAACAATAGCTGAAGCAGAAAGTGTTAGTGCGGATATTCATTCAGGTTAATTTTAAGTGAATCCTTTTTCATATTTAGAGAATCCCCTTTATTTAGATATCGGTATGAAATACTTAATTGATTTTCATTAATAATTGGAGTATCAAACAATGCTTCCGGTGATCCATAAAAATGACTTGCTTGTAACATAGTTGTCATAATTCTGTTTTCAGGTAGTTTGAATTTGAATTCTAATCCGGTGTTACAAAAATAAATGGTGATTGTATTTAAAGTGGAATCAGAAAAATATAAAAGGAATCCAAGCGATGAATCTTCAGAAGAACAAATAAGAGACTCATAATCTGCAACAAGATTTCCATTTGATTTATTCATTAAAAAATAAGAAACTTCAAAATATGACCCACTTGATAATCTTCTTCCAAACAATAAAGTGGTTTTATACTCTGCTATAAATTTAGGTTCTAATCTCTCCATGAGTTCAATCATATCTTTTTCAAGAAAGAATAGTAATTGCTTATTGCCATCAGCAGTTTCAAATGTTAACCATGATGAATCGCAATCAAATTGTGTGTATATAAATGAATGATTTGTAAAGTAAGTTGTATCGCAGGGAATGTAATCGGTCAATGATGAATCATCTTTGCAGGAACAAATGCTTTGTGCCATAACATTTGTTGTTATTAGAAAACCTAAAATAAGAAGTATTAGTTTTTTAATAGTCATTTAATAAATTCCTAGTTCTTTTTCCTCATCTTCCCCTCAAACATAATAAAGTTACGATTGATGTTTTGTGGGTTTGAAGGAGAATAGCAGAAGCACTGATTAAACACATGAATGCTGCAGGGTTATAAACTGTGCTGAGATGGGTTTTAATAACTGAAATAAAATTTACTGACTTTGAACATAAGCACTGTCACTAAGAATATATAAACACTTCATAGCAATCTGCTCATATTCAGTCTTACTTATTTTTGAAAGTTCTTTTGGTTTGTATTTAGATTTAATTTTTTCAAGATTGCAATTACAATAAGAATTTTTATCCTCAATTGAAATCTCGACTCCTTCATTTGTATACCCATTAAGACCATTTATACAGTCATTTAACAGAATTTTTTCTATTCCTGGAGACCAATAATTATCCATATAATATTTTGAACAGGATTTTATAATTATGGAAAGCAGAATACATACCATTACAAAAATTACAACCTTCTTCAAAGTTTTATTTTTTTTCAATTGTATTTCCATAAATCTAAATGGGCTCTAATTTCTTTTGTGTTCTTTTTTTAATATCCATTGCAACAATCATATTTCAACCAAACAAATTTCACATACCATATATCCCCTCATACTTCTTCCGCGCATATTGCATAAAGTACTTGAAGTTGAGCGGCTCGCCGGTAATGCGTTCGCACAATTCGCGGGCGGTAAATCTTCTGCCATGCACATGAATTTTTTCGCGCAGCCATTCTCTTAACTGTAACAGTTCACCTTTTTCTATCTGCTCATTCAAGCCCGCAATCTCTTTTGTTGCCTGATTGAAAAACTGCACGGCATAAAAACTTCCCAACGAGTAAGTAGGAAAATAACCAATGCTGCCATGGCTCCAGTGTATATCCTGCAACACTCCCTTGTTAGCTGATGGCACATCCACATTCAGGTATTCTTTGTAGCGGGCATTCCATATTTCCGATAAGTCTTTTACCTGAATGCTTTTATCCATCAATCCTTTTTCAATTTCAAACCGCACCATTATGTGAAAATGATAAGTGAGTTCATCGGCTTCCACCCGAATAAAACTTGGCTGCACTTTATTTATTCCTTTATAAAATTCATTATCACTCACATCTTTCAGCTGTTCGGGAAAAACAGTTTTCAGATTCCTAAAATTTCCTTTCCAGTAACCGAAACCGCGGCCAACCAGGTTTTCCCACAAGCGCGATTGCGATTCATGTATGCCAAGCGACACCGCCTCTCCCAACGGAAGCCCGTAATTCTCCACCAGTAATCCCTGCTCGTACAAGGCATGTCCGCCTTCGTGAATGCAACTCCACAGCATGGTACTGAAATCATTTTCATTCACACGCGTGGTGACACGAACATCCTGCATACTGAAATTAGTGGTGAACGGATGCGGCGACACATCCTGCCGACCGGCATCAAAATCATAACCCATCTGTTTCAGCATATCAATTCCGAAATCCCATTGCGGCTGGTACGGATAATTCCGTTTCAGAAAATCAGTTCGCACCTGCGGTTTCGCAGCAATCTCTTTTACAAAGTCCACCAAATTCGAACGAACCTCCTTGAACAACACATCAAGCTCATCAGTCTTCGCACCGGGTTCATACAAATCAAGCAAAGCATTGTACGGATGATTTTCATAACCGAGAATCTCTGCTTCTTCGCGCTTCATATCAATCATTGTTTCCAGCATCGGGCTGTAAACTTTAAAATCATTTTGCTCGCGCGCCTTCAACCATGCCTGATAAGTTTGCGAAGTGACCTGCGCTATCTTCTCAACAAACGAAGTCGGATATTTTTTTTCGCGAGTGTAATCTTTAAATGTTTCTTCCACATTTCGTTTCTGCAGTTCACTCAAATCGTTACTTGATTTAAGCTGCGATAAAATTTCGCCGAGTTTATCATCCACAAATAAATCGTGCGCCATTCCGCTTAGTGTTCCTATCTGCTGGGCACGAAACTCAGCACCCTTCTTCGGCTGGTAACATTCCTGATCCCATCCAAGCAATGCGATTGAATATTTTATGTCGGCAATCTTTCTCATTGCAGTTACATATTGCTGATAAAGTTCTTTTGCGCTCACAGTTTTTACGAATTTTGATTTTTATAGTAAACGAATGAAATAAAAAACGGAGAATACTTTGTGAAAATCTTTTCACGCAATATTCTCCGTTGTAAAAGTTAAAACTGCCTATGGGTGCAGTACAATTATTTTGCGGGTGAAAGTTCCAACTTCATTTTCTCCCTGAAGGAAATAAACTCCGGCAGCCACATTTTTCAGATCGAAATAAATGTTGCTGTTCTTTTCGTTGTATGAAGCAGAAATTTTTCTTCCGGTTTCATCAAACAGATAAATGCTGTTCAGTTTTATTCCTCCTAAATCAATTTCCAGTTCATTGTTGGCAGGGTTCGGGAAGACTTTTATTGAAGAAAAATACAATTCAGTTAACCCGGCAAAGAATGGAACAGTAATACAGGTTGATTTTGTGCAGGCATTGGCATCGGTAACAGTCACACAATAGGTTCCGGCTGTTATGTTGCTTAAATCTTCAGTAGTTGCACCATTTGCCCAATGAAAAGTGAACGGTGAAGTTCCGCCTACAATTGAAAGATTAATACTTGCGTCGGCAGCTGTTGAAGAACTTGCCTGCGTATTTGAGAAATTAATTGTTTGAACCGGGAAAACAGTTATTGTTTGAAAACTGGTATCGTAAGAACCACCATTATTTGCAATTAAGGTTAATACATAAGTTCCTGCCATTGAAGGCGAGTAACTGAATGTTGTGCTGGTTCCGGTTTGTGTTGCAGGTCCGGTTAAAGTCCAGCTGTAATAATATGCGTTTACAGATGTGTTACTTGTATTAATTGATTTTCCCTGGCAAATAGTATTATCTACTACCGTGAAAGCTGCAGTTACCGGCACACCTAAACAAAATTGTTTTGTTACTACTGAAGTAAATGTTCCGCCATCGGCAATAACATGACCTGCTTCATCTTCAGCATGAAAATGTCCGTTACCATTGGTGCAACAAATTCCATCGCCGCCCGCATCGTTAATGGTAAATGTGTAACAGCCCGAGTCTAAACATGCATTTAAATTATAAGTGGTGTTATTTGAAAACGCTGTCCACGAGTTAACAATTGTACCTGCTGAGTTTTTAATGTTAATTGAAGTTTGTCCGCCGTTGTTATCGGTGGTAAGAGTAACAGCCAGGTGCATTCCTGAAATAACTGTGAATGAAGTTTCGAGCGTGTCATCAGCAGGTTGTTCATCAGAACCCATTGCATTAACACTTGATACATGAACCCAGTAATTATGAATTCCGGTTGTTGGAACAAATGAAGGAAGGGTAATTGTTGCAGTTGCATTATGCGGCAATGAACCATTCCAGATATAATTCTGATTAGCTGCACCATCCAGATGATACTGAATATTGAAAGTAATTATTGTATCGATGCCTAAGTTCTTCACGGTAAATGCAGGAACAACAGTATCGCCTAAACATACGCTGGCACCGGTGCTGTTAAAATTCAGAAGCGATAAATTAATAGTATCAATAGGTGCCCAAGGATCAAACCCATCTTCTGTCATGTTGCCGGTATTATTCGGATCAAGCCAGTGTTTTAATTGTGTGGCGTTTGTTGTACCTAAATCCCAACTCAACGAAAATTTTCCGTATTCATCCGACAAATCTGGTCCACCGCAATAAGAAGCACCACCATGCAATTGTCCGACAATACGATGATTCTGATCAAACAATGGCGAACCGCTTGAACCACCTTCTGTTACAGCTAAATCCCATGTGCAATGCCAATGTGAATTTGCCGGAGTGCCTGCCCAGCTACTATTGGTAGCAGTGCCATAATCAAAGGTAATTTTCTTGATATCACCGCTGGGATGATGAATGCAAGTACTTGAAGTTGATGCTGCTGTACCTCTGTTCCACCCCGCATAATATACACCATATGATTGAGGAGGGATGTTGCTTAACTGAAGCAAAGTAAAATCTGAAGATGCTTTATTTGCTTTTAATGTTGCTCCGTTAACCGACTGGTTTGTTGGTCCGTTTACATTAGTGCAACCCGGACTTTCATAATTAAATCTGAAAACCCAGGTACTTGTTCCTGTTGTTCCGCAGTGATTAGCCGATAAAAAGTAAGGAGTACCGGAATGAGGCACATCTGCAATCATTGCACCAGTGCATGCTCCACTCCCGCCAACAATAATTATAGCAACTGCCTTTTTTTCTGTTTGCCAGTTAGCCCCTTGTGTGCAATTCACATTAACATTACAGCTACCCGCATCTCCAAATGCTTTTGCATACTTAAACATGTCCCGGTAACCATGTGTTATTCTGAAAATATTCAGTTGGCCATGAAATGAAGGAAAGGCTGGTTCGTTGTACTCCACGATCACCTCTGAACCCGGAATTAAATCAGTACCAAATTGAAAATCTTCCTGAATATTTTCGTTTGTATAAGAACCAACAACATAATTTTTGTCTGGTGTATATAAGAACAGTTTAGCCCCCTGCGGAATATTAAACTGATCGAATGCCAGATTTATGCTCAACGCATCAGGGCAAACAATTTTCATTCTCCATACTTTATCTCCATTTGGCAAAGTTTCCCATAAACCTTGCTGGTCGGCATTAATATTTACATAATGATTATAACCAAAACGGTAAGGAATATCTTTCCCTGTATTCAGTGCATCTTCTGCCATTAATGCATCAACATCAACCGGAGCCATTGATTTGGCCGGAATATTATTTGAAAGAAATTTCTTAGAAAAACTTTGTGGAACACCCCCGAAAGTTTGTGCTTTCGATTGAAGAACAGAAAAAGTTAAAATGGTTAATAGCAGAGAGAGAATTTTTTTCATATTCTGATTTTGTTTTGGGATGTCGAAAATATGAAACCAAATGAGATCAGCAACAGCAATTATCAGGTTTTTATTACCCCTGAGAACTAAACAGGTAAACGGGTGTTTTTTTGAGATAAAAAATTCCTGTTGCGTTTTTAAAAAACAAATTCAATTTCCATCTGCCAAAAAAGCTCGCATTCCTCCTTTAAGATTATATAAATTATTGAATCCGTATTTATCCTGCAATTGCCTTATCACCCACTCGCTGCGCTCTCCTACTTTACAATAAATTATAACAGGTTTTTGTTTGTTGATTTTGTGAGTATGAAAAAATATATCATTCATAGGCATAAGTTCTCCTCCAATGTTTATGAGTTCGTGTTCTGAAGGTTCCCTTACATCTATCAACTGAAAATCTTCCTTCGCTTTAATTCTCCTCTTTAATTCTTTGGAAGAAATTTCAGCAATATCATAACTCACAACTTCATTACTTGAACAAAAGTTTTTATAGTCTTCTGAAGAGCTTAGTGGTTCATTTTTAATTTTTGCAGCAGCTTTTTCATCTCTATGAAATGAAAGATTGCGATACGAATTTTCTTTAATATCAATTAACAATAATTCATTCACCAATAATTTTCCAACACCTGTAATAAGTTTCACTACTTCAGCAGCCTGCATCATTCCAATTAAACCCGGAACAATACCCATAACTCCGGTTGTTGCACAATCAGGAGAATCATCTGCTGATGGTGCTTGCGGAAACAAGCAACGATAAGTTCCGCTTCTTTTTCCGTCACTCATCAAATGATTGAAAACACCTATCTGTCCTTCGAATTTAAATATCGCGCCTGATACTAAAGTCTTATCAAGTTTCACGCATAAATCATTTAAAAGATATCTGGCAGGAAAATTATCTGTACCATCAACAATAATGTTGTAATCATTTACAATTTCAAATGCATTGTCTGAATGAATTTTTTCCAGAAAAGATTGATACTGAATATTCGGGTTAAGAAGGAATAAATTTTTTGCTGCAACATCAGCTTTCTTTTTTCCAATATGCGCGGTACTGTATAAAACCTGCCGTTGCAAATTACTTTCTTCCACAACATCATCGTCCACAATTCCAATTTTCCCAACGCCGGCAGCAACCAGGTACTGTAATACCGGAACACCTAACCCGCCGGCACCAACAACTAAAACAGAAGCTTGTTTTAATTTCAATTGCCCTTTCTCCCCTATTTCATCTAAAAGAATATGACGACTATATCTATTTCGCTCGTCTTGTGTAAGGTAATTTGAATCGAACAACATGGTTTTTATTAGTTCAAAGTTTAAGTTTCAAAGTTCAAAGTAATTAGTTGTGAGACACAAACTGCTTTCACAATACTTCTATTACATCACTGCATCCCAATCTTTCCACACCACTTCAAATCCTCTTGCGCGAATTACATCTGCGACTTCAGCTGGAGTTCTTTCATCGCTGATGTGAAATTGTTCAAGTGCATGGTTGTTACTTGCATAACCACCGGGTTCAGTTTTAGAACCGGCACTCATGCTTGTAATTCCCAATTCAAAAATTTTATCACGGAAAGCGGGTGATTCTCTTGTAGAAAGTGATAGTTCAACATTCTCATCAAAAATCCGGAAAGCACAAATCAACTGAACTAGTTCTTTTTCACTCATCGGATACTTTGGTTCAAAATCTCCTTCAGCAGGTCGCAATCGTGGAAATGAAACTGAGTACTTTGTTTGCCAGTAAGTTTTATTCAGGTACTGAAGATGAAGTGCAGTGAAAAAAGAATCTGCCCGCCAGTCTTCTAATCCAAGCAACACACCTAAACCGATTTTATGAATGCCGGCTTCTCCCAATCTATCGGCAGTTTCTAAACGGAAATTAAAATTTGATTTTCTTCCTTTCGGATGATAGGTTTTATAATTCTTTTCGTGATAAGTTTCCTGGTAAACCAAAACCGTATTCAACCCAAATGGAATTAATTTTTCATACTCTTCTTTTTCCATCGGTTGCACTTCCAGCGAAATATGAGCAAAGTGCGGACGAATAATTTCAATGGCATGAGCAATATAATCAACTCCGACTTTCATATTGTCTTCGCCGGTTACCAATAAAATATGATCATAACCCATTTCTTTTATAACGGTAACTTCATTTAATATTTCTTCATCAGTGAGTGTGATGCGCGGCAATTTATTTCCAAAACTGAATCCGCAATAGGTACAAACATTGTTGCATTCGTTACTCAGATACATTGGAATATACATCTGTATTGTATTTCCAAATCGTCTGCGAGTGATCGAATAACTTTTGTTAATCATTTCCTGCAAATGATTTTTTGCTGCAGGAGAAATTAGAGCCATGAAATCTTCAGGAGTTAATCTTCCTGTTCTATTCAAAGCCCGTTTTACATTTTCATCAGTTGAATTGCAAATGCCATTGCATACTTCTTCCCAAGTATATTGACTAAAAATATCAGTGAAAGAAGTTTTGCTCATTAGTTAATTTATATCAAGTAATGATAAATCAAACGGACTACTAGCAATGGCAACTTTTCCAGGTGAAGCAAGTTGGTTTTCATAAGCCATTCTGCCAGCCTTCACTGCAAGTTTAAATGCTTCTGCCATTCTAATCGGATTGCCAGCGATTGAAATTGCTGTATTAACCAGTACGGCATCAGCACCCAACTCCATAGCAAATGCAGCATGTGAAGGAGCACCGATTCCTGCATCAACAATTACAGGAACATTGCTTTGTTCAATTATAATTTCAAGCATAGCCCGGGTTTGTATTCCATTGTTTGAACCAATGGGTGAGCCAAGTGGCATTACGGCAGCAGTTCCGACATCTTCTAATTTCTTACATAAGACCGGATCGGCATTGATGTATGGAAGAACAATGAAACCAAGTTTAACCAATTCTTCTGTGGCTTTTAAAGTTTCTATCGGGTCAGGTAATAAATATCTGGGGTCAGGATGAATCTCAAGCTTAAGCCAATTAGTTTGTAAGGCTTCGCGAGCCATTTGCGCAGCAAGAACTGCCTCCTTTGCATTCCGTACTCCGCTTGTATTTGGCAATAAATTTATTTCCGGCAGCTGAAGATGTATTAACATATCATCGTCTTCCTTCCAAACATCAACCCGCTTTAAAGCCACAGTTACCATTTCGGTACCGCTGGCAATAACAGAATTTTTCATCAACTCATTTGAACCAAATTTTCCGGTTCCAAGAAATAATCTGGAGGAAAATTCCCTGCCTGCAATTGATAATTTATTTTTCATAAAATATTATTTCGGCTCAAGCAATTTGAAGAACTGATCGAGCTGTGGAAGAATTATTATGCTGGTTCGGCGATTAGATGTGCGCCCCTCTTCAGTTTCATTAGAACTAATTGAATGATATTCTCCTCTTCCGGCGGCTATAATTCTTTCAGGCGCAACTGCATATTCAGTTTGAAGAATTCGGGCGACAGATGAAGCGCGGAGCACACTTAAATCCCAATTGTCTTTAATAAAAGTTGTTTTGATTGGCTTGTTATCTGTATTGCCTTCAATCATAAATTGTATTCCGGGTTGTGCATTCAATACCTGAGCTACTTTGCTGAGAATAGTTTTGGCTTGAGTTGTAATTTCATAGCTACCACTCTTGAAAAGCATTTTATCTGAAAGATTTATTAAAACTGCGCTTCCTTCTACTTTCACCTGAACATCAGAATCATTTATATCACCAAGTGCCCCTTTCAAATTCAAAACAAGTGTCATGTTTAGTGAATCCTTTTTTGACATTTGAGTTTGCAAGGTTTGTATGTAATTGTCCTTTGCCCCAATGTTCTCTAATGATTTTTGAATGCTCTCAGCCTGCTGTTTTGAAATTACGGAAAGATCTGAAAGCTGATTAATCATGATATTCCGATTTGTTTTTAGCTCCGCAATCTGATCTTCAAGGTCTAGTTGTTTTTTCTTTGAAGCGTCTTTTTCAGTCAGGCAGGTTTTTAATTGATCTTCTATAATTACATAATCGCTTTTCAGCTTATCGTATATAGATACTTGTGCTTTGTATTTTTTTGTGCTGACACATGAATTTAAAGTCAGGCAAATTGATGTAAAAACTAAAATTTTTCTAATGGTCATTTTTTGATTTATTTTTTTAAGCAGTTATGTTTTTTTTGATTAAAAAATTTTCATTCAGCTGATTAAATGACGCTTTTGTGTCTGAAGAATTTGCCAGAACAGATGAAACAGCAATACCGTAAATTCCAATTGAATTCAGAAAGTCAATATCATCAGCACATATTCCTCCAATTGCAAAAACCGGTACAGAAAGGTTTCTGTTAGAATATTCCTGCATAATCTGTTTAAATCCATTTTCACCTAAAACAGGATTCAGATTGGTTTTTGTATTTGTAAAACGAAAGGGGCCAAGACCAACATAATTTGCTCCATTCATCTGTGCCAGATCAATATCATCAGTTGTATTACAGCTTGCGCCAATTAAAAAATTTTCGCCAAGAATATTTCTAGCTTTTTGAATTGAAATATCTTCTTTACCTAAATGAACACCATCAGACTTTACTTCAAATGCAAGTTCGGGATTATCGTTAATTATAAATGTTGCATTAAATTCTTTGCATAAAAATTTCAATTTCAATGCTTCATCCAAAATACTTTTTGAATAAGGTAATTTATTTCGGTACTGAATCCATTTCACTCCAGCTTCACAAGCCCTTTTTGCAACATCAAAATGATTTTGGTTTTCATTTGCAGCGGTTATAAACTGAATGTGTTCAAGCCTCAAATCCATATTCATTAATTTTAAATGAATGATGCCATCCAAGCAATCCATTATCGCTCAAAATAAATTTGGTCACATATTCTTTAGCTAGTTTGCAGGATTCAATTAGTTTTTTTTCCAAAGCCAGATTAGCTGCAATTGCTGAAGAAAGCACACAACCCGTTCCATGTTTTGTATGATTCATTCTGTCGCCCGGAATCGCAATTGCTTTTTCATTTATAAAAAGCAAATCATCGCTTCGGTCAGATATTGAATGTCCTCCTTTAAGCAAAACATTACAAAATTTGGAAAGATATAATGCGGCTTTTCCCTCATCATTAATCCCCGTCAGCATTTTTGCTTCTGATATATTCGGAGTAATAAGAAATATATTTTTAATGGAAGATAGCCAGTCGATTTTAGCAGAATGAAAATCATAACCGCTGCTGCTTTTTATTATAGGATCCCAAACAATCGAAATTTTTTTATTTCTTGCCTGTAAGAATTTAATAATATCATTTAACATTTCTGCATTTCGAACAATTCCGATTTTTGCAACAACAGGATTATACAAATCAAACAAAACTTTCAACTGGTGAATTATCTGGTCTGTAGAAAGCCAATCAATTTTCTCAATCTTATTTTCATTCTGATAAGTAATAGCAGTACAAACACCCAAACCATGAACATGAAATTGCTCCAATGTTTTAATATCAGCTAATAATCCTGCTCCGCCACTGGAGTCAAGACCTGCTATGCTGATACAGTATTTTCTAAAAGTTTCCACTTATCAAAAATTTTAACAAATTCAGCAACCGGATTTTCTGTATGCCATATACTTCCAACTAATGCACAACCTTTAAATCCAAATTCTTTTACTTTTTCAAGTTTTGTATAATCAACCCCTCCAAGAGCAATTACATTAAAGGTTGTTTTCTTTAAAGCAACTTCAAGAGAATCATCATTAAATGTATTCTTGTACCCAATTTTTGAAATGCTGTCGAAAATCGGGCTAAGAAAAATATATGTGTATCCAGGATTGTGCTTAAGCAGACTATTCGGAGAATGATACGAAGCTGTAATAGCAATATCAGGTCGTTTAAATTTTATCCATTGCATCATAAACCATGATCTGAAAAAATTCTTTTTCCGATGCCTCTCTGTTAAATGAATACCTTTTAGTTTTAACGGTACACTTAATTCATGATGTGAATGAATAACTACTCTGCTCCTGTATATTTTATTAATTTTTTCAATATAGGTTCTCATTTCCTGAGTTGAATATTTGGGTTTACGAATGTGTAAAATCTCCAATCCGTTCTCAAAAAGCTGATTAATTATTTCATGTTCACCATCTATATCTTTCGTATCACTTATTACAATAATTGTAGAATTCATTGTTGTTTTTTTTGGTTAATTATATTATTCACTATTTATTAAATTAAAATCATTCCTGTGTTACATATAGTTTACTGCCTGTTTCACTAAATTTTTTTGACATTGCAGTCATTCCATCAGTCAACACACTTTCTTCAATCATGTTGTGAGTAGCAGCATATTCACGAACTTCCTGAGTAATTTTCATAGAACAGAATTTCGGTCCGCACATACTGCAGAAATGCGCAACCTTGGCTCCGTCGGCGGGTAAAGTTTCATCATGAAACTCTCTTGCGGTATCGGGGTCAAGCGATAAATTAAATTGATCCTGCCATCGAAAATCAAATCTTGCTTTACTTAAAGCATTATCGCGCACCTGTGCTCCGGGATGACCTTTTGCTAAATCAGCTGCATGCGCTGCTATTTTGTAAGTAATTACCCCATCTTTTACATCTTTTTTATTTGGAAGACCAAGGTGTTCTTTAGGTGTTACATAACACAACATTGCACATCCAAACCAACCAATCATGGCCGCACCTATTCCAGATGTTATATGATCGTAACCAGGAGCAATATCAGTTGTTAAAGGTCCAAGCGTATAAAAAGGAGCTTCGCCACATTCCTGTAATTGCAAATCCATATTTTCTTTTATCATGTGCATAGGCACATGTCCCGGGCCTTCAATCATTGTTTGTATTTCATGCTTCCAGGCAATTTTTGTCAGCTCTCCCAAGGTTTTTAGTTCAGCAAATTGAGCTTGATCATTTGCATCAGCTATCGAGCCTGGTCTTAATCCATCTCCTAAACTAAAAGCAACATCATATTGCTTCATTATTTCACATATATCTTCAAAGTGCGTATATAAAAAATTTTCTTTATGATGTGAGAGACACCATTTTGCCATAATACTACCACCACGCGAAACTATTCCGGTAACACGCTTAGCAGTCATTGGAACATAACGGAGCAGTACTCCTGCATGAATGGTAAAATAATCTACTCCTTGTTCAGCTTGTTCAATTAAAGTATCACGATAAATTTCCCAGGTTAAATCTTCGGCAACGCCATTTACTTTTTCTAATGCCTGATAAATCGGAACAGTACCGATTGGTACCGGAGAATTTCGGATTATCCATTCTCTTGTCTCGTGAATATTTTTTCCGGTTGACAAATCCATTATTGTATCAGCACCCCATCTGCAAGCCCAAACTGCTTTTTCAACTTCTTCTTCAATTGAAGAGGTAACTGCTGAGTTGCCAATGTTCGCATTGATTTTAACTAAAAAATTTCTGCCAATAATCATTGGTTCTGATTCCGGATGATTAATGTTATTAGGAATTATGGCTCTCCCTTTTGCAACTTCATCACGAACAAATTCAGGAGTTATCATTTTAGAAACAGCCGCTCCGAAATTTTCTCCTTTGTGTTGAAACGATAACTCTTTATTGTTTCCCATTGATTCGTGAAAGCGTTGATTTTCGCGAATTGCTATGTACTCCATCTCCGGAGTTATAATTCCTTGTTTGGCATAATGCATTTGAGAAACATTACCTCCTTGTTTGGCACGAAGTGGTTTCCGGGTCCTGTTAAAACGAATTGCATCAATTTCTTCCTTTTGCGCCTGAGAACGCGTATACTCTGATGAAGAAAAATTTAATTCTTCAACATCATTTCTTTCAGTAATCCATTTTAATCGAATTGGCTCAATACCATTTACTACTTCAATCGTTTTTGAAGGGTCGGTAAATGGACCGCTTGTATCGTAAACTGTAATCTTTATTTTTTCTTTTTCAATTCCATTATCTGCAATGTCATCAGTTTCAATTTCTCTCATTGCAACTTCTATTTCATGCAACTTTCCTTTCACAAATATTTTTTGCGAACGGGGAAATGGTTTGGTTGAAATTTTCTCTTCTTTCAATTTCTGATTTTCTTTCATTTCAAATTTTATTTTACTTCTTTAAAACAGCAGAATACGCCGCAGTAATTTTTAACCACCTTGAGCGGCCCGAATCACAATTACTCTATCGCTCTCAGTTAGTTGCTTTTTTCCCCAATCTTCTCCCGGAATTACTTCTGAATTTAAAGCTACCGCTATTCCCCGCTTTGAATCCAAAGAAAGCTGTTGCAATAAATCGCGCAGCGATTTACCATTTTGCAATTCAATCGGCTTATCATTTACAGATATTTTCATAATTCCATTTCTGCTTTTTTGATAATATCAGCTTATGGAATAAAGCCAAAGAAATAATTTCTTCAGTTAACTTTTCCCTACGCCGGCATTACCCGTATCAGGTTTTAGAGTATGCTCTCAGTTTCGATGGTTTTCGAAACACCCCTAAAGTTTCTTCAAAAGTAACTCAACTATTTGATTGCTATAAAAACAGACTTATAAAGTTATTCACGATTTACGCACATAAAATGCCCTTTAATAAGAATGGACAAAAGAAATTATATTCTAAAATATACATTTATCGTGTGAAGTTTACTTTAGCTAAAATATCAGGAATATTATTTTGTTCGATTTTATTGATTGCATTTACAAAGATCAATACTATTTATAAAATTACTGAAGGTAAAATTACTTTTTCGTCAGAAGCAAGTTTTGAAACCATTACTGCCACCTCAGAAAAGTTAACGGGTGCGTTGGATACATCAAATCAAAAATTTGCGTTTTTTGTTTCGAATAGTTCTTTTGAAGGGTTCAACAGTTTATTGCAAAGCGAACATTTTAAAGAGAGCTACATTGAAAGCGAAAAAAACCCCCGTTCAGTTTTTACCGGAAAAATAATTGAGAAAGTACCATTTCAAATTCCCGGAATTTATTCTGTACGAGCAAAAGGATTATTAAATATTCATGGAGTAGAACAAGAGAGAATAATAAAATGTGAGCTCACAATTGAAAATGAAACTATAAAGGTTGTAAGTAATTTTTCAGTATATTTAGTTGATCATGGTATTGCCATACCACGAATTGTTTTTGATAAAATTTCACCTGAAATAAAAATTAGCGTTGTTGCGACATTAAAACAAAAAACTGAATGATAAAACAATTAATAAAGGGCTTTATCACTTTGTTTATAGGTTTCATTCCGGCAATTATTCTTGCTCAGACACCGTTTATACGAACTATAGAAGTTGATAAAACAATTCAGGATATCAAGGTGCAGGAAATAGTTCAGGACAAGAATAAATTAATGTGGCTTGGAACAAACAAAGGTTTATATCGGTATGACGGAACTTCATTTAAAGCAATTACAATAGACAATAAAAACGAAGAAATTTCTGTCACTTCTCTATTCTGTGACAGCAAGGGTGTTGTTTGGGTTGGTTTAAAAAAAGGCTCAATATTTTATTTTAAAAATGATTCTATAAAACCTTTTGACATTGAAGAAGGAAATCCAAAAGAGACAATTAACGGAATTGCGGAAGATACATATGGCAACATTTGGTTTGCAACTTATGGCGAGGGATTATATGTATGGAATCATAAAAATTTTTACAACTTTGGTGAAGAGGATGGCCTTGATGATGAATCTGCATACTGCTTAGTAGCCGATAATAAAGGAAATGTCTGGTGTGGTACTGATGCAGGCATTACAGCTTGTTCATTCCTGAATGAAAAAAAACAAATTAAAAACTACTCAACTAAGGATGGATTAAGTGATAATATTATTAAAAGACTGATCTGGGATAAGAATGGATTTCTTTGGTTTGGCACCGACAATTTTGGTATTGGAAAGTTATATCCTGACAGCAATAAAGTAGTAATTCCTGAATCCTTTTCTGCATGGAATAAAGGTTCAGTTGAATCAATGTTATTGATGGAACATGAGGTATGGATAGGTACTAATGAAAACGGATTGATTGACTACGAATTTTCAGGTAATAACCGAATCAGAAATTTTTATGGTAACGCTGGATTTAATTATTCTTCTGTTCAATGTTTATTCCGTGACGATGAAGGAAATATCTGGATTGCAAGCAAGGATCATCTTGCACAATCTCCGGGAGAAAGAATTGAATTTCTAAAATCAATAAATGGAATTCCATTTAAAAATATTAATTCTGTTTTAGTTGACAGGAATAAAAATGTTTGGTATTCAGATGAAGAAGGCTTGCACCAGCTATCATTTATAAGTGATGGAACGATAGTGAATACCTCATTTGTTATTCCTAAATTAAAGTTGCCGTTTAAAATACTTTCAATTTATCAGGATGCATTTGGCTTTATATGGATCGGAACTTTTGATCATGGCGTTTTCAGAATTGAAATTGCAACAGGAAAGTCCATTCAAATTGATGATAAAAAAGGTTTAACAAATCAAAGCGTATTATCAATTTCAGGTAAACAAAGTACTTTATGGTTGGCATCACTAAGTGGTGCAATTAAAATAGAATTAGGTGATGACGCGCTCAAACTTAATTGTGCCTATCAGGTTGATTATTTCAATTCTGAAAATGGTTTGAATAATAATTTTATCTATCAGGTTTTACAAGATCGCAAAGGCCGCGTTTGGTTTGCACAAGATGGAAAAGGAATCAGTATGCTGGACAGAGATGGCTTTCATCAATTTGGAGAAGAAGATGGAATAAAAGCAAAAACTTTTTATTCAATTACTGAAGATATTAATGGAGGAATATGGTTTGCATCTGCAAATAATGGGTTGTATCGTTATAAAAATCAACAAAATTTTCAGATTAATTTTTTAACCGGATTACAAAAGACTAAAAACTATCAGTTCTACCATTACGACTTAAGTAACGGTTTGCAGAGCCTGCATATATCAGGTCTTTGTGCTGATAATGTAGGAAATGTTGCAGTGGTTTATAATGATGGAATCGGTCTCTTTAATCTTGATTCAGAATCTTTTAGTTGGCTGGAAGAATCAGATGGGATTAATACTGTTGATGCTGACTTAAATACAACTTCATTAGCACCAGACGGAGTTATTTGGGTTGGAGCAAAAAATCAATTTATTGAAATAAATACTTCGCTCGAAAAATTGCGAAAAACTCCTTACCTGTCTTTTAACATAATTACAGCATTGCTGGACCCCTTTGATTTCAGCATATATCAAACCATTCCAGCAAGCAAAAATCACATTACCTTTTCTTTTCAGGGAATCTGGTTCAGTAATCCAACTGATGTAAATTATCAATACAAGATGGAAGGATTAAATCGTGATTGGATAAATACCCGTGACAAAACAGCAACATTTCCAGACCTAGATCCCGGCAGGTATACATTAAGATTGCGCTGCTCAAAAACTACTGATTTCTCTGGCAGCAACGAAATAATTTACTCATTTGCCATTGCAAATCCAATGTATAAGCAGTGGTGGTTTACAACATTACTTATTATTGTTCTGATTGCTATTACCTGGATATTTTTAAAAATAAGAGATCAAAGAGTAAATTTTGTTCAGCGACTTGAAAAAGAAAAACTAGCATCACAATTTGAAACTCTTAAAAATCAGGTAAACCCTCATTTTCTGTTTAACAGTTTTAATACTCTTGCTAATATTATTGATGAGGACAAAGGCAAGGCAATTGAGTACATTGAAAAGCTTACTGATTTTTTCCGCCAGATATTGATTCATCGCGAAAAAGATTTAATAAAACTTGAAGAAGAATTAGAAATTATTAATGACTATGTGTACCTGCAACAACAACGATTTGAAAATGCATTGGTCATTAATATTACTGTTTCTGAAAATCAATCGCGCCACTACTTAATTCCTCCATTAGCTTTACAATTATTGGTGGAAAATGCAATAAAACATAATTCATTAACCACTTCAAATCCATTGATAATTGATTTGTATTTTGACTATGAATTCTTTGTTGTTAAGAACAACCTTCAACCAAAATTGAATAAGGAACCTTCAACAGGAACCGGTTTGCAAAACATAACCCGCAGAATGGAAATGCTTGGGTTACCATCTATTGAAGTAGAAAAAACTGAAACTCATTTTATTGTAAAATTCAAACTTGCCGATAAAAAACAATCAGATATGATATCAATCACTCCTGCTTTATTTGTCGTAAAGTAATTTTGAAGGAAATTATATTTTAAATTCAATTCTTTAAAAAAATGATAAAGCTTTTAATTATTGAAGATGAAAAGCCTGCAGCACAGCGGTTATTTAAATTAATAAAACAAATTGAACCCGATGCTGAATTAGTCATGCATTTAGAGTCAGTAAAAGATGCAGTTAAATGGTTCAATGAAAACAATATGCCTGACCTGATTTTTATGGATATTGAATTAGCTGATGGCAGCAGTTTCAATATTTTTAAGGAAATTAAAATCAGTTCTCCAATAATTTTTACTACTGCATTTAATCAATATGCAATTGATGCTTTTAAGGTTAACAGCATTGACTATCTTTTAAAACCTATTAAAATTGATGATCTGGAAAAAAGCTTACAAAAATTTCATTCACTTCAAAAAAATAAAAGCAATATTGATTACGCCCATCTTCTGAAAAATCTGGTAAACAAAGAATATCAAAAAAGAATTGTAGTCAGATATGCCGATGTAATAAAAACAGTTGATATTGAAAACATTGCATTTTTTTATACTGAAGAAAAGTACACCTTCTTATTTACTTTCGACAACCAGCGCTATCCAATTGATTTCACACTCGATCAGTTAGACCACATGATTGATCCGAAAAATTACTTCAGAATAAATCGTCAGGTAATTATCAATTTCAAAGCAATTGAAAAGATGATTGCTTATTCCAAAGCACGGGTTAAAATAATTCTCAAGCCACTACCTTCATTTGAAACAATTGTCAGCACCGAGCGATCACCCTACTTTAAAGATTGGCTTATTGGAATGTCTGATTCAATTAAAATTGATGTTTAATTCTTATTTAACCTTCTTTTTTTCTCATTCAACTATCTCCATTAATAAAATTCAAACTTTGTATCTCAATTTTGGAGTATTATAAATTAAAGATGAAAACTACACTGATTCTGGCTCTGTTTTTTTGTTCCATTTTAATTGGAATAGTTTCATGCAAACACACACCATTTCTTGTAACTGATAATCCTCCAATTGATACCACAGATACTACAGGAAATAATCCTCCACCAGTAGGGATTCCGTGTGATCCGGATTCGGTATATTTTGATTCACAGATTCTTCCATTATTTGTTTCAAACTGTGCACAAACTGGTTGTCACAACTCAACTTCTCATAAAGATGGTTATACATTAATCTCTTATTCAACTATTATGTCGCATGGAATTTCTGCTTTTCACCCAACAAGCGGAAACATTATGAATAGCATTTTAGATGGAGAAATGCCACCGGGAAGTGCAAGCCTTATGGCAGATGAAATTGCGTTGCTTCAACTTTGGATTCAACAAGGTTGTAAAAACAATCATTGCGATGGAATGTGTGATACAACTAATGTTACCTACAGTGGCACCATTGCACCAATGATGAATACTTTTTGCAAAGGTTGTCACAATGCAAGTAATCAGGGAGGTGGAATTCGTCTTGACGCGTACAGTTATGTGAGTTCTCTTGCGTTAAGTGATAGCTTATATAATTCCGTTTCGGCAAATGGCGTTCCGCTTATGCCAAAAGGTGGTCCTGCCTTACCAAATTGCAAACTTGATGAAATAAGAATTTGGGTAAATGCCGGCGCACCAAATAATTAAGTAAACCATTGAACTAATCATGCCTAGTTTTTCTTTTATTATTAATCATAATGACGAAATAACTTTCATAAATAGTTGTTTAACATAAATTGACAATGAATCTTGATTTAATAAATTGCACCTTTTATAATTCAGAAATTCTATCCACAGAATGAAAAACACTTTTAGAAATTTTTTAGCTCTTTCTTTTATTTTCTTAGGAATAGCCACCTCGTTTTCATCATGTTACTATGATAACGAACAGGAGTTATATCCAAAACCCATAGATGGCGGGGGTAACTGTGATACTACAAATGCTACTTTTTCTTTAAAAGTTTATCCGCTGATTCAATCAAAATGCAATTCTTGTCATAGCAATGCAAGCAGTTTGGGAGGTGTAAGCCTTGAAGGTTATGCAAATGTTATTACCTATCAGCAAAATGGAAAACTAATGGGTACAATTAATCATAGCTCAGGATTTATTCCAATGCCTCAAGGCGGAGCAAAACTTTCTGAATGTGATATTGCAATTTTGAATACCTG
>CANIPU010000011.1 GCA_947469485.1 Chitinophagaceae bacterium
CCTAACAATTCAGCATAGGCTAGACTCATTGCTTTGTGCAACACTTCCATTTCTGCAAATTCAATTTGCGATTCCACTCGATTTTTTACTTTTTCCAATTCAACCGAGTCTACTCCTGCTTCAATGATGAGATTTATTTCTTCCTGCAAAGCAGTTTCTGCATCTTGCATTTTTACACCCTTTACTAATTTTCCTTCAAACACAAATAATCCCGGGTCAATACTTCCGGTAATATATGCGCTTACTTCGCTGAATAATTTTTTCTCTTTTACTAAACTTTGATAAAGGCGTGATGATTTTCCTGCTGATAAAATATCACTCAATAAATCAACCGGATAATATCTTATATCCAATCTTCCAGGCATGTGATAAACTTTATACAATGCATCCAACGGCACATCAGCTCTCACTTCCAGTTTGCGTTCTTCAGTTTGTTTTGGTTCAACAGGAATATTTTTTTCAATTGTTGGATTAGATGGAATAGTACCGAAATACTTTTCGGCCAATCTTTTTACTTCATTCAGCTCAACATTTCCGGCAACAACAAGTATTGCATTATTCGGACGGTAATTTTTAAAGAAGAAATTTTTTACATCTTCAATTGTTGCATTCTCAATGTGTGAGAGTTCTTTCCCTATTGTCGGCCACTTATAGGTATGAGTGGTATAAGCAAGTGCCCGCAACTTATGCCAGACATCTCCATAGGGTTGATTGATGTAATGTTCTTTGAATTCTTCGCTAACGACTTTCCGTTGCACTTCTAAAGCTCGCCCTTCAAAATCAAGTTCCAGCATTCTGTCACTCTCTAACCAAAAAGCGGTTTCAAGATTATGTGCAGGAAGAGTTTCGTAGTAATTGGTAATATCGTTGCTGGTGAAAGCATTGTTTTCTCCTCCGGCTCTTTGCAATGGCTCATCAAATGATGGAATGTTTTTAGACCCGCCAAACATCAGATGCTCAAACAAATGAGCAAACCCGGTTTTCTCTTCAGTCTCATCACGAGCGCCAACATTGTATAACAAATTAAAAGCTGCAAGAAGTGTAGTGGTATCGCGGTGTACTAATACCCGCATTCCGTTATTTAAAGTAAATTTTTCGTAGTGAATCATTAAGGGCGAAAATAGGTTTTCAATACTAAGTTTTTATAAAGTTACATTCAACTGCATTTTGCAAATTGTCAACTTGTATTTTTGCTCCTGATGCAATTAATGAATTTATATAAAAAAGCACTTGCTTTCGAATGGCTATCGATTGAAGAAGGGATTTTTCTTTTTGAAAATGCGCCGACCGCCGAGTTAATGTTTATTGGAAATGAATTGCGTTTCAAACAGAAACCGGAAAAAATTGTAACATGGATTATTGATCGCAATGTGAATACAACCAATGTGTGCATTGCCAATTGTAAGTTTTGCAATTTTTATCGTCGCCCCGGGCATGCAGAATCATATATCACCACTATTGAACAATACAAACAAAAGATAGAAGAAACTTTAAGGTTAGGAGGCGAACAATTGTTATTGCAGGGTGGTCATCATCCTGATTTGGGGTTGAGTTTTTATGTTGATTTATTTAAACAACTGAAATCACTTTATCCGAATTTAAAATTGCATTCACTTGGCCCACCCGAAATTGCACACATAACAAAACTGGAAGGAGGCACTCATACAGAGGTGCTTAAAGCATTAATTGCCGCAGGTTTAGATTCTTTACCAGGAGCCGGAGCAGAAATATTAAACGACAGAGTGCGCCGCTTAATTTCAAAAGGAAAATGTGGTGGGCAAGAGTGGTTAGATGTAATGCGCGCAGCACATCAATTAAACCTCACTACATCAGCAACTATGATGTTCGGTCATGTTGAAACCATATATGAGCGATTCGAACATTTGAGTTGGTTGCGGCAAGTGCAATCAGAAAAACCAAAAAATGCAAAAGGATTCTTAGCATTTATACCATGGCCATTTATGGATGAAGGAACATTGCTAAGTAGAGTCCGCGGAATAAAAAATCATGTAACAGGTGATGAATATATCCGCATGATTGCATTAAGCAGAATCATGTTACCTAATATTAAAAACATACAAGCGAGTTGGTTAACTGTAGGAAAAGAAGTGGCTCAACTTTGTTTGCATGCCGGCGCAAATGATTTTGGTTCAATTATGATTGAAGAAAATGTAGTGAGTGTTGCCGGAGCACCACATCGTTTTACCTCAAATGGAATTCAGGAATCAATTCGAAATGCTGGTTTTACACCTCAATTACGGACTCAGCAATATGACTTCAGGGCATTGCCGGTTGAAACCGAACAACAATTGATAACTTATTGAAACTGAAAAATTATTTTCTGCTTGTAGTATTATAAATTGATAATTGCTGCGGAGTTAAAATAGTTTGCAAAGCAGTTTCTCTTTGTTGTATCAGGGTTTGTATCTGATCACTTGCTGCTGATTTATTGCCATTGTTCGATTCAAATACTTGTTGAATTTGTTGCAAACTCTCCTGATATAAATTCTTAACCTTTTCTTCCTGAACCGGACTTAAACCCAACTGGGTCTTTAGGTTGCTTGTAACACTTTCTGTTCTGGCATTTAGCTTTCCTGATGATACGGTTGAAGTTTGCGCATTACAAATTCCTAAACTGATAATAATGATGAAGGAAGAAAGAAAAAGTGTTTTCATTATTTAAAGATTTTTGGCTTTCAACGAACCGAAAACAATTAGGTTGCTATTCAGGCTAAACTTATAGAAAAGAAAAATTATTAATAGGAAGGAATCAAAAAATAATTTCAACAGAAAACTTTTTTTGAATTGAATAGTAATGAGGTGCAATAAAACACCCAAATTATGTCAGGTCAAAACAGGATGAGGCTTCAACTCACCCCAACATTAAAAGCAAAAACTCAAGTCAGACAACGATTATTAGCTGGCGGATCAATGCTTGCAGTTGCTTTATTATTCGGAATCGGCGTTTTCATGTATGGAAACTTCGGCAACTCAAATGAATCGTTAGCAGCTCTTAGTTCAAATATGGGATTTGAAAACACTTTAACGAACTGGACAGTAGGAAGTGGAACTTGGGTTTCACACGCTACAGCAGGTCAAGTTAGAAGTGGCAGCAAATCAGTAAAAAATACGGCAAATACAACCGTAGATAAACAATTAAAAAATTCAAGTTGCACAATTTCTGTTCCTGCAAGCGGAACAAATTATATAACAGTTTCGGCTTGGATTTTAGGGAGTTCAACAAATGGTCGTATTCGTTTTGCTATTTATGATGTAACAAACAGTACTGAAACAATAGCTCCAACATATTCATCAACCACTGCAAGTTATGCATTTGCAAGCTACACTTTCAGTGCAACAAATGGACATACTTATTATCCTATTTTATATGCAAAAAATAATACTGCAGGATCAGTTGATGTTTATTTTGACGATGTGATGATGTATACTTCAACATCTGCAACCACAGACCAAACTGCTCCTACTGCTGCAACAGCGGTAACTGCATCAAGTTCTGGAACAAGTAATACATTTAATTTTATGCAAGGCACCGATGCGGCAAGCGGCATTGATGGAATTTTGATTCTTCGTCAATCAGGCATTCAATCAGCAGATCAAACTGTAAACAATCAAACAACTTATTCAACCACCTCCACTTCAGGTCCAACAACTGCAGGCAGTTATTCTGTTGTATACAACGGTTCTGCTGTTTCTACCTATACAGACAATCCAGGCTCAACCGGTTCTTACACCTATCTTATATATATGCGTGATAAAAATTATAACTATACCATAATTTCGTCAGCTACCAGAATTTGGGTAATGAATGGTACTTCTTTAACTGGAACAGTCTCATCGAGTACATCAATAGATGCATTATATATTCCAGCTACTAATACTTTAACCGTTGGTTCAGCTGCTACTTTAACATTAAGAACAGGAACCAGTTTAACAATTAGCGGAAAATTAAAATTACAAGGAATAATTACAAATAATGGAAACATAACTTTTGCAAACGGAAGCACTTTTGATTATAACCGAAATGGAAGCGCAACTGCAGGTACCGGAATTCCAACTGCAACATGGTCAACAGGTTCAACCTGCCTGGTTACCGGAATCACAAATACAGTTCCATTAGGTACAGGTCAGACATTTTATCATTTTACCTGGAATTGCGATTTACAAACTGCGAACAATCTTTATTTAAGTCCAAATTTTCAATGCAACGGAAATATAAACATTCTGGATAGTGGTTTTGGAAATTCCATACCGAAAACGGTTTGGTTAGATGGCACCAATCACATTAAAGGCGATTTGCATGTTGAACCCACTGGCAATATTAATTTCGATTTTGGAAGCACGATTTATTTCGACGGAACAACTTTGCAAAACATTGATAATACAGGAGGAACGCTTTGGTTTGAAAATGTAATAATCGATAATGCTGCAGGAATAAAATTATTGGATGATGTTTTGGTTGATTCAATAACAATTTTACGAAACGGTAATGTAAACCTTAATGGAAAATATTGGGACTTGGAAGATATGGCTCAGGTTGTTCGCGAAAATGGAACCATCACAGGCGAACCTTATCCATACGGCTTCTATGATCTGACTTATAAAAATGCTTGTTCAACAGGTGATGAATTAGTTGATACTTATACTGACGCTGTTTATCGTATGAATTTGAATTTAACCGGCAATGTAATTCTATCAACTAATGCTTACATTAATCACTCACTGAACTTTACAAGCGGGAAATTAGAAACAGGTTCATATGAAGCAAAACTTTTAACTACTTCAACTTCTGCTATTACCGGTTATGGTTCTAACAGTTATGTAATTGGAAATTTAAGAAGAAATGTTGCCACTACTGGTTCATATTATTTTCCGGTTGGAACATCAACAAAATACGAACAGATGAATGTAAATTTTACCCTGCAAACAGGTGTAACAAGTTTGCTGGTTTATTTCAATGCAACTGCTCCGGGGACTCCAACAGGAATTACTGTTAGTGGTATTGCAGTAAATAATATGCTTAACTATGGGTACTGGACCATGACTCCAAACTCAGCAATGACAGGTGGTTCATATGCATCAACCGGTTTGCTAACAGGATATACAAACACCGGACTAAATGCTAATACAAATTATTATTTACTCAAGCGTGCAAATTCATCAAGTGCATGGCAGGCCCTTGGAACACAAATAACTGTTAGTGGTCAGTCAAGTGGCAATCCATTACAATTTGCTTCATCCGGATTAACAGGCTTCTCCGATTTCGGTGGCGGATACGGCGGTGGAAGCACATTGCCAATTTCTCTTTCATCGTTCACTGTAAGTTTGGTTGATAACGAATATGTAAATCTCGAATGGATTACCTCAGCAGAGTTGAACAACGAATATTTTAATGTAGAGCGAAGCGCTGATGGAAAAGATTTTGAAACAATAGGAAGAGTTGAAGGTCATGGAACAAGCCTTGTTAAAAATGAATACAGTTTCAAAGACGAAACTCCTTTAGAAGGCACCTCATATTACAGATTAAAACAAGTTGACTTTGATGGTCCGTTTTCATATAGTCCGATTCAATCGCTTAACAATGCTCAGGTTGTTCTAACAGCCGACGATGTTAATGTGTTTCCTAATCCCGCAACTACAGAAATTAATGTGGCGGTTCAAATCAAAAAAGAAGGTGACCAGGAAATTCAGATTATTGATTTATCAGGCAGAGTGGTTTACAGTCAATCACAAAGTTTTTACGAAGGACAAAACCAATTTAAATTGCCACTCGATAATTTACCAACCGGATTTTACTTTGTAAAGTTTGGTGCTGAAGGACAAACTCCGGTACTGAAAAAGTTTTTAAAGAATTAAAAATTCAGAATTTTAAAAAAAAAGGCGGCCCATCTGGTCGCCTTTTTTTATATGCTTTCTGCCAAATTTTTGATTAAAGTCCAGCAATTGCTCGTTTTATTCAGTTAAATCTGCAAACGAAACAATAAGAGTTTCAATAAGTAATGAGGTGCAATAAAACACCAAGTTATGTCAGTTCAAAATGAAAACAGACTGCAGTTTGTTACAAAAACTGCTGTTAAAACTCAAACAAAAACACGATTAATTATTGGCGGCAGTATGCTCGCCGTTGCTCTGTTATTCGGCATCAGTGTTTTCATGTTTGGAAATTTTGGAAACAACACCGAATCGCTTGCAGCAGCAAATCAGAAAAATGGCTCCAACAATTCAATTGCTCCAGAAGGTCCCTCAAGAATAAAAGTTTCAGTTCGTGAGAATCAGATTTCACTTAGCTGGACAAACATTATTGCTAAGAAAAAAACAGAGGAAACTCTAACAACTGGGATTTTAATTCTTCGCAGGCAAGGATTGATTTGCGAAGATCAACCGTTGGATGCGTCTTTTTCAGCTGAAGCTAAAACCTCGTACAACGGATGGGATATAGTTTATTACGGAAGTCTGATTTCAAATTTCAAAGATGAAAAAGCTCTTTCCGGAACTTTTACTTACTTGATTTATGAAAGAAACAATGAAGTAAATTTTTCAGATGCAAAGGATGCCGCACGGATTTTTGTGTTGAATGGAAATAATATTTCAGAAAACTTAAATGCCAATGTAAAACTGGATGGATTATATATTCCGGAAAACAGCACTTTAACTATTGAAGAAGAAGCAACTCTTGCATTTGATAGAACTTCTTCAGTTGATGTTTCAGGAAAAATAGTTTTGAA
The DNA here is from genome assembly GCA_947469485.1 of Chitinophagaceae bacterium. Lineage (GTDB taxonomy): Bacteria > Bacteroidota > Bacteroidia > Chitinophagales > UBA10324 > UBA10324. The sequence continues at coordinate 6,744 of CANIPU010000011.1, forward strand.
AGGAGAATTAAAAAATGAAACCACCTTTTTGACCTTTAAAAATGGATCGCAATTTATTTATGCTCGAAATGAAAATGCCAAATATGGAATTCCAAAGGCAACCTGGGAATCGGGTGCGAATTGTATAATAACCGGTGTATTCCATAATCTACCTGATAATTTAAGCCAGTCCTTCGGAAATTTTGTTTGGGATTGCCCCAATCAAAATGTCGATTTAACAATACCTGCAGAATTTACTGTGAATGGGAGTTTAGAAATAAAATCAACAGGTTCTTCCGACAAGTCAATTGCTTTCTCCGGAACATCAACACTAAATGGTGATGCGGTTGTTTATGATAATGCTAAAATTGAAACAAAGAACAAAAGCAATATTATTTTCAATGGAAAAGCACAGCAAAGCATTCGTGGCCAATGGAATTTACAAAATGTAACCTTCAACAATCCAGTGGGATTTAGTATTGATGGAAATGTATCGGTTAACAAAACGATTGAACTTGTTAATGGTAAAATCAATTTTCTTAACAATGCTTCATTAAAAATTGGTGATGAGGTAACTATTAACAGAACCAATGGTTCATTGTCAGGTGAGCCGGTTTTTGCGGGAACTTACAACCTGAATTATTTCGCACCATGCATTACAGGCGAAGAACTTTCAACTTCAAACATTGCATTAGCCAATCTTAAAATTAATTGCGATGGAAATGTTGTTCTGAGCAAAACTGTTTTTGTAAATAATTCACTGGAATTTTTAAAAGGAAAAATTGTAACCGGAAACTATAATGTAAATCTGAAAAACAATGCAGAGAAAAGTTTGAAAGGATATTCATCGGCCGGATATGTAGTCGGAAATTTAAGAAGAGCAGTGGATGGAAAAGGTGTTTACGACTTCCCTGTTGGAACTTCAGGAAATTATGAATTACTGAATATTAAGTTGTCAAAAACTGAAGGGTTTACAAATATTCTTGCGCATTTCACAAAAGAAAATCCCGACGAACAACCAATGGCGGAAATAAGATTGAATGGTTCATTGGTAAGCAGCACCCTTGATTATGGCTATTGGACTTTAACACCAAATGGTGAAATAACTTCAGGTAATTATGCTGTTACGCTCAATGCAAAAGGGCAAAGCAATCATGCAAAAAGCGAAAGGTGTTATTGTATTCTGAACAGGCAAAATAATTCTTCACCTTGGAATTTAAATGGAATTCATTCCATGAAAACACAACATGTGAGTCAAGGAACTGTAACTGCAGCGCGAACCCGGGTAACTTCAATGGGAGATTTTACAATTGGCTTCAGTGATGCAGCTTTATTACTTTATCAATCTTCATTTAGCGCAACTTTGATTGATAAAAAATTTACCGACTTAACATGGCGCACTTCGGTTGAAGTAAAATATTCTTCACTAATTGCTGAAAGAAGTTCCAATGCAAATGACTTCGTGTCTCTTGGGGAGTTAATTCCTGAAGAAACTAACACAAGTTCCATTGAATACAATTTGAGAGATTCAAATCCAATCCCAGGAAAATCATTTTACAGGATTAAACAAATTGATGCAGACGGAAAAATATCTTACTCCAATATCAGTTTTGTCAATAATGAATCCGGAACTCAGGCTTCGTTAAATACAGAAAAGTAAATATCAACCTGGATTATTTATCTGTACCACAACAAGAAAAAACACTCATGAAAAAGCTAAATAAAATCACCACTAAATTTCTGCTAGTGACTGCAGTTATCATTACATTTTCATTTTGGAATAATAATTCATTTGCTCAATGTAACAGCTCCACTCAGAATGCTTCAGTAGCTTCTAACAATACAGGATCAACACAAACATGGTCGCAAAATGCAAACAGCCACCAAACATTAACCGGCGTAACAAATGGATCAGTTTATAAAGTAAGTTCATCAAGTTCTGATTTTCTTACCGTAAAGACTGGAAGTGCTGGTAGTGGTGGAACTGTAATTACAAGTGGAACTTCTCCGGTAACTTTTACAGCAACAGCAACTACTATCTATGTGGTGGTTAGAACAAATTCCTCTTGTAATACTTCAAACGGCTCTAGAACAATTTCCTGGTCAGCTAAACCAACAATAACAAGTATTTCAGCAAGTGCATGTGCAGGAAGTACAGCAACAATTACTGGTACAGCCTTTTCAGGCGTGTCATCTATTTCAGTCAACGGAACCAATGCCCCAACTTTTTCAATTGTATCATCTTCATCAATTACAGTTACAATTCCGGCGAGTGCAACAACCGGAACAATTTCAGTTACAGGACCTGGTGGAACAGCAACAAGCGGATCATCAATAACTGTTAATGCAAAACCCGCAGATAATGCAGGTATTGACAAGTCCTTTTGTACAGGATCAAACACAACAATTGGCGCTGCGTCCACAGCAGGTCGTACTTATAGCTGGTCCCCTTCAACAGGGCTAAGCAGTTCTACAGTTTCAAATCCAACAGTTTCACCAGCATCAACCACCACATACAATTTAACTGAAACAATTACAGCTACAGGCTGTTCTGCTACAAATTCAACTGTAGTTACAGTCAATCCCTTGCCATCAAATAATAGTGGTGGAAATAAAACTATTTGTAATGGTTCAAGTACTTCAATCGGAGCTTCAAGCACTTCCGGAAGAACTTATAGCTGGAGTCCTTCAACCGGGTTAACAAATTCAACATCAGCCAACCCAACTGCAAGTTCAACCACTACAACAACTTACACACTTACTGAAACAATTACAGCAACCGGATGCTCATCTTCGAATAGTATGGTTGTTACAGTAAATGCAGCGCCGGTTCTAAAAACTCCTTACGGAGCTACAAGTATATGTTCAGGAAATTCAGTTAATATTTCAATTGATAATTCTGAAGTTGGGGTCAATTACCAGTTAAGAAATAATAGCGGCAATACCAATGTTGGAGCTCCGGTTGCAGGAACTGGAGGCACTATTAATTTTCCAACAGGCACATTGTCTTCTTCAACAACATACAATGTACTTGCAACAAAAACTTCAACTTCATGCAGTTTGCAAATGACCGGAACCATTACAATAACTGCAAACGCACTTCCCGGAAATAATTCCGGTGGCAATAAAACAGTATGTGGCACGGGAAACAGTGTGTCTCTAGGGTCAGCAAGCACAGCAGGTCGAACTTATAGCTGGAGTCCAGCAACATTTTTAAACAATGCAGCTATTTCAAATCCAACATGCACTCCTACCACTACTACTACTTACACTTTAACTGAAACAATAACAGCAACAGGTTGTTCCGCAACCAATTCAATTGTTGTAACACTTAGTTCTGTTCCTTCTGTTTCTATAACTCCGAATTATTGTAATGGTGGAGGTAATGTTCAATTAACTGCTTCAGCAGGAACATCTTACTTATGGAGTACCGGAGCAACAACAAATGCAATGAATGTTGATATGGCAGGAACATACGGGGTAACTGTTACAAATGTTTCCGGTTGCACAGGCTCTTCTTCTTATTTAGTAGCACTTGAACTTGTCGTTAACGGAGATTTTTCTGCAGGAAATATTGGATTTACAACTTCATATACTTATACCGCCGATGTAACAGGAAATTCGGAATTGGTTCCTGAGGGTTTGTATTCTGTTGGAACCAATGCAAATAATTATCACAGTTTGTTCTTCGGTAAAGACCATACTACCGGAACAGGAAATTTTATGATTGTGAATGGTTCAACATCAGCTACACCAGTAACAGTATGGCAGGAGAATATTACGGTGATACCAAATACAATCTATTATTTCTCAGCCTATGCAAGAAGTGTAAATAATGTTGGACCATTTGCACAGCTTAAGTTTGCAATGGATGGAGTAGTTATTGGAACAACTGCTGTTTTACCAGCAGGAGTAAACACAACTGCCGGTCCTTTTACATGGACCAGATTTTATGCGTATTGGAATTCAGGTTCATCTACATCAGCTACAGTTTCTATTGAGGATTTACAGACTGCAGCCGGAGGGAATGATTTTGCGTTGGATGATATTTCATGCAGCACACTTTCAACCGTTCCATTAACAGTAACACCAACTACTAACAGTCCGGTTTGCGCAGGGAATGCTTTAACAATTAATGCTAATGTTCTTGGCGGGGAATATCCAATGACCTATTCATGGTCTGGGCCAAATTCCTTTATATCTAGTTCTGTATCAAATACAGTTTCAAGTCCTACGGCATTAAATTCAGGAGTGTATAGTGTAACAGTAACAGATGCTCATTCGTGCGTGGTAACAGGAAGCACATCAAGTGCAACAATAAATTCATTACCAACAGATATAACTCCAAGTGGAACTGTAACCATCAACCCTGGAACATCAACCAGTGTAGTGGTAGCAGGTTCTCAGATTGGTGTGGATTACCAATTAAGAAATAATATCGGCAATGTAAATGTAGGTACTCCGGTTGCAGGCACTGGGGGAACCATTAATTTACCTACAGGCAATTTAATAATAACAACAACCTTTAATGTACTTGCAAGCAATGCAACCACAACATGTATAAAACCTTTAACAACAACTATTACAGTTACTGTAGGATCAACTTTACCAATTAAATTGTTAAGTTTTACTGCTGAAAAATTTAATGCAGATAAAGATGTATTACTGAAATGGAGCACAGCTTCTGAAGAAAACAACGACCACTTTGAAGTGGAGGCAGCAACAGAAAACGGATCAGATGGAAAACTTAAATTCATAAAAATTGGTGAAGTGGTTGGTGCAGGAACCTCTTATTCTCAATTAGATTATTCTTTGATTGATACATCATCAATTAAATCAGGAATCTGGTATTATCGTTTAAAACAAGTTGACTTTGATAAAACAACTACTTATTCTGAAATAGAGGTGTTGCAATTCAACAGTACAAATATTCAACTAACTCAACTGTATCCAAACCCTGTAAGTGACCGTTTGTTTTTTAATGTTGCTTCTCCGGATGATCGTCAAGTGGAAATTTCAATTAACAATATTGCAGGACAAAAGGTGTTTCTGGAAACCCTGGATTTAACCCCAGGAAACAATTCATTTACATTTGACTTAAGTGAATTAACAAGCGGTCTTTATCTCTTTAATTTACAAGGAGGAACTGATATTCAATTACAACAAAAATTCAACAAAAATTAGTCTGATTTACAGAAGTATACTTATTTAATAATATGAATCAATTAAGAAAGGCAATCCATTTGATTGCCTTTCTCATTTCAGAAACATTTTAAGTTTCATCGTGTAAAGAACAGTGAATAAAAGAGTCAATTTATGAAACTTAAACTTTTACAACTCTCTAAACTAAAACTATCCCTAAAACAGAAAATACTATATATTGCAGTTGTATCAATATTATTAATTGGCACATCAACAGGTTTAATTATTTATTTTAATTCAATAACACAATCATCCAAAGCAAGTACATTACCTACAGAAATTGCTCTTTTTACCGCAACACTAAATAATACCGGCACTACTGTTCAGGTTTATTGGGTCACAGAATCGGAGTTAAATTGTGATTTCTTCACCATCCAGCGAAGTGCAAACGGAATTGATTACTCTCAATTGACTGAAATTGCAGGTGCCGGAACTTCAAATACCCAGTTAAATTACACTTATAATGATATGCACCCACTAACAGGTATTTCATATTACCGATTAAAGTACACCGACATTGGCGGAGAATATCATTACGGCGCAATACAATCAGTAAATAATGAATTTACTCCTCCCGCTAACAATATAAATGTTTATCCGATTCCAGCTTCGAATTGTGTTTATGTTGATGTAAACGCCTATAGCCTATCAACTTCTCAAATAGTGGTTGTAAGTATTACCGGAAAAATTTCAAAAAGTATAACAGTTGATTTAAAAGAAGGAAAAAATAAAATAAAAATAGATATCAATGATTTACCTAACGGAATATATTTTGTGAATCTGCAAGATCCGTCTGGCAATAAGATTTCGCAAAAAATGATAAAAGCATTGTAAATTAATTTAACCTGAATTTTAAAAGCTTTCGGAAGTGATTTCGGAAGCTTTTTTATTAAAAAAAAGAAGTTGTCAACCCAAACTAAAACACTTCCTTCTTTTGCTTTCTTTGCAGTCACTATGAATTTCGACAGAACTATTGAACCAACATTAAGAGCAATTGAAAAAATCGAATTGCTTCCGGTAAATAAAATTTCATTTGCTAACGGATTATCGGCCCACATAATTAATGCAGGCGAGCAAGATGTAATAAAATTAGAGCTTGTTTTTAAAGCAGGTCGCATGCATGAAAATGCAAAAGGTGTGGCTGCTGCGGTAAGTCAGTTGTTACGCGACGGAACGAGTAAGCATAGTTCAAAAGAAATTTCAGAAACTTTTGATTTTTACGGAGCATCCATAAACACACAGGCATTTATTGATACTTCCTCTGTCACGCTTTATACTCTCAATAAGCATTTATCAAAGCTGCTGCCTCTATTGAAAGAAGTATTAACCGATGCTGTTTTCCCAAAAAAAGAATTGGATACCTACATCCAGAACAACAAACAAAAACTTCTTGTTAATCTAGAAAAGGTTGAATTTTTATCTCAACGAAAATTCACTTCTTCATTATTCGGAGAAAATCACCCGATAGGATACACAACCAATGATGTTGATTTAAATAACTTATCGGTTGATTTACTTAAACAGTTTTATGAGGCTCGTTTCCAACCACAATACTGTACTGCAATTATTTCAGGAAGAGTAGCAGATGAAACAGTAAAACTGATTGAGGAGTTTTTTGGAAATGATATTATTTCAGAAACCAAAATCACTTCTCTTTCAGCGAATTTAATTCCAACTCCCGGCAATGAACACTATGAGTTTAAAACTGATGCAGTTCAGTCAGCTATTAGAATCGGGAAAAGATTTATTAATCGTCGCCATGCAGATTATCAAAAGGTGAAAGTGATGAACATGATCTTTGGCGGATATTTTGGTTCCCGTTTAATGTCAAACCTTCGAGAAGATAAAGGTTATTGTTATGGCGTTTATTCTTCCGTTGCATCTTTTTTGAATGATGGGTATTTGTGTATTGCTGCTGAAGTCAATGCTGATTCCACTATGGATGCAGTTGCTCAAATAAAACATGAATTAAAATTACTTTGCAACGAAAGAGTAACTGAAGAAGAATTAACACTGGTAAAAAACTACATTATGGGCACCATCCTTTCTGATACAGATGGTCCATTTAATGTTTCAGAAATTGTAAAAAGTTTAGTGGTTTATGATTTGGACCTGTCGGAATTCCAAAAAGGAATTTCAGATATGATGAGCAGTACTTCTTCTGACATTCTCTCGCTCGCTAATAAATACTTTGTTTCTGATTCAATGATTGATGTAATTGTAGGAAAGAAGTAAAAAAACCTAAATAATTTTCTGATCAAACCCGTAAGATTTTATAAGAAAATTGAAACCACTTCGTTTCAGCTTAGCATATCTTTACAAAACAACGGTAAATGAAGTTGCTAAAAAAAATAGTTGTTTCTCTTTTATTTCTGATTTGCCTTTCTGGTATTGTAAAGTCTCAACCATTACAAGCACCCGATTTGCAATGCGTTAATGTTTTATCAAATGGAGATATTTTACTTACCTGGTCAGTTCCGCAGCCAGATGCATGTGGTGTTTTTTTTGGCTATGTTATTTGGGGCAGCAATGGCGGTGCTTATGTACTAATTGATACTGTTTTTAATCAGGCTCAAACAACTTATACGGCAACAGGCTTAACGGGCACATGGAATTTTTACATGGAGAGTGCCTATTCGTGTGCAGGTTTTACTCCGCTTTCAAGTGATACACTTGACACAAATCTGCCAACAGCACCTGTTATTGATTTCGTTTCTGTTACACCAGATAAAAATGTTTTAATCCAATTTCAGTCAAGCACATCTCCAGACGCTTATGCATACATTATTTATAAAGTAGTTTTAGGTATTAACTTTCCCATTGATACAATTTACAATGGTAATGCTACACAATATATTGATTCAGTTTATGATTCAGGAACAGGATCAATTACTTACACAATTGCTACAATGGATAGCTGTGGCAATACAGGTTTAATAAGCACTATTCCTCACAACACAATTTATGTATCAGCTATTACCACTAATTGCAATACCACAGGAAAACTCGTCTGGAATAAATACAGAAACTGGCTGGGTGGTGTTAATCATTACGATGTGTTTGTTTCAATAGCAAATCAACCAAATAGTTTATTAGTAAGTACGAATGACACATCTGTTACATTTACTTATGGAGCAGATAGTATGTGTTTTACAATAGTTGCTTATTCAGGCAATGCTCTATTTACATCTTTTTCAAATGTTTATTGTTTGCCTCCAAATCCAAGCAGCCCAGTTCAGGATTTTTATATTCGAAATGTTACAGTTTCAGGTGATGGTATAATAGATATATACTTTAGTATGAATAAGAATTCTGATGTACGAACCTTAAAAATGGAACGGGGAACTGACGGAATAAATTTTAGTGCTATTTCTGTTATTGATATTCCTGCAGACTTAACGATTATTAATATGTATTCCGACAGCACTCCATTAACTGATCAACTTAGTTATTACTATCGCTTACAGGCTCTTGATAGTTGTGGAGCAGAAACATTTTCAACTATAGGAAAGAGCATCTGGTTGGATGGTGGCGCTTATAGCAGTTTGATTAACCATCTGGAATGGGAGAGTTTTTCCATTGATTATGGCGATGTAACTACTTATTCTATTTACAGAAAAATAACCACGACATATGACTCAGTTACTTCTGTTTCATTTTCAAAATTAGATTTCGAAGAGTCGGTTGCACAATATGTTGAGCAAAACGGAACACTTTGCTATGTGATTGTGGCAACTGATACAATAAATTTTCCAAATGGAATTATTGATACAGTCCGCAGTTCATCCAACAAATTATGCATTGATCAACTCGTAAAAATTTTAGTACCCAACGCTTTTGCACCAAATGGCAAGAACAATATTTTTAAGCCTGTATTGCGGTTTGCCGATAACAAATCATACTTGTTTGAAGTTTATAATCGTTGGGGAGGATTGTTGTTTTCTACAAAAGATGCTGCTGAAGGGTGGGATGGTTTTTATCAGGGGCGATTAGCAGAACAAGGAGTGTATGCCTACCTGGTTCAGGTGATTGACAACCAAGGACACAATGCTGAGCGAAAAGGAACAGTGATGTTGCTTCGTTAAATTAATGCACCACAATAATTTTTTTAAAAAAGCTTTTTTCATTTCTCTTTACTGTAATATAATATACCCCTTCAGCATATTCACTTACAACAATTTCAGATTCGTAATTTTTAACAGGAACAGTATTTAATATTTTTCCTTCTGAATTTGATATAGAAACAACTGATTGATCATTGGTGTTTTTCAAAATTACCTTTATATAACTACTTGCCGGATTTGGATAGACATTGTAAATCATAGCTGTAACTTCATGTATATAAGTTGTATCAATGGTGGTATCCTTTGGTGCCACATATAACATAGAATCAACATTGTAACTCATTAATGATCTTGCAAATGTTCCGGCTAATAGCTTGTGGTTTAGTGTATCATATTCAACTTCATAAACTGCACAAACAGGCATTCCAATACCCAATCTTTCCCAGTGGTTACCACTACTAATTGTTGCATATACTCCTCCATCTGTTGCAACAAATAATACTGAATCATTATGATCAGGTAAAATATAAATATCGTTAACGGCTAATTGAGGAAGGTCTCCTGAAACATCTATCCAAGTTGTTCCATTGTTATCAGAACGATGAACATGAGGTATAAATTCATTCTCTTTATAACCAGAGTGAGTTACATAAACGCTGGCCGCTGAATTTGGTGAAGCATGAATGCTAGTCACATATCTTTCCGGTAAAACTCCAGTAATATTATTCCAGCCAACCCCCTGATTTAAAGAGCGCCAAACATTTCCATCGCTTGTTCCTGCATACATATTATTTCCATCAATAGCAGACTGGTCAATTGTTGAAATATTATGAAACCGCTCTCCGAAAATATTTCCATCAGTTAAATCATTACTGATTGGTGAAACAAATCCGCCTCCGGCTGAATAACTATAAATTTTATCTGTGGCGAGATACATAGTGTATTGATCTTGTGGACTCAGAAAATATGGCATATCCCAATTTCTCCGGTCGTTAGGGTCAGTTAAAGCTCCTACATCATTGAAATTATTTCCTCCATCAGTTGTTTCTGTGATTCCCCCATTCTGTGTTTCAAAATAAAAAAAGTCAGGGTCTAGCGAATTATATCTCGCCTGAAATCCGTCGCCTCCATAATATCTATCCCAATTATTTAATACAGTTGTGTTTCCTCCGGTTGTTCCGTTATCCTGAACACCACCAACATATAATCCACTTTGAAAAGGGTGAGTTACAACTCTGTAAAATTGATTATCCGGAATGTTTTCAATATCAGACCAATTGGAAGAAGCAAAAGGTTTTGAATAAATTCCCCCGTCAGTCGAGGCAAAAACATTCGTATTACTAAAGCTCACACAATGATGGTCTCCGTGTACAATATAGTTCCACCATTCTGGAGCACCGAGAACCCAATTTGCACCTCCATCATCGCTTCTCCATAAATCAACTCCGCACAACCATAATTCATTGTTATTTGTTGGGTTCACAAAAATTCCGCCACTATACCAACCCTGTCCGTTTAATGGGTTATTCAAACCATTTGCTGCTAGTTGAGTCCAATTATTTCCACCGTTGCTTGTTTTATAAATACCATATAAATCGAGTGTCGTATCAACAAAAGTGCAATAAAGAATTTGCGAATTTGTTCCAGACATAGTCATACTGATTCTTGAAAATATTCCTGAAGGCAAACCATTAGACAGAATATTCCAATTGACTCCACCGTCGGTAGTTTTATAAATATGCGCATCAACCCCCCATATTATTCCTTCATGATTGTTTCTGATTCGATTCCAAGTGGCAGCATACAATGTATTCGGATTATTGTAATCCATTTGCAAAGCAATTACTCCAGTTGAGTCATTCATATATAAAACCTGACTCCAGTTTGCACCACCATCAACAGACTTATATAACCCTCTATCAGAATTTCGAACCATGGGCAAACCCATTGTAGCTGCATAAATAATCTGAGTATTATTTGGATTAATTTTTATTTCTGAAACAATTCGTTGATCACTCAAACCTAAATGAGTCCATGTGGCTCCACCATTAATTGATTTATATACTCCATCTCCTATAAATGGAAATCCGCTGATATTCAAATCACCAGTTCCTATATATATAATATTTGAATTTAATGGGTCGAGGGTAATACAGGAAATTGAAAGATAGGGTTGATCATCAAAAACAGGAATCCAGTTTGTTCCTCCATCAGAAGTTTTAAAAACACCGCCGCTCGCACATCCCGCATACATAATGTTATTGTTATTCGGGTCAATGGTTAGAACATTAAATCTTCCGCCAATATTCCCGGGGCCTTCCAATAGCCATGGCAAATCAAATCCTGTTAATGAGCGTGAATGTTTTGAATCTTTTAATGCTTGTTGAATTGCTTGATCATACGCATTAATTGCAAAAACAGTATCAGGAAAACTACGCTGTAAAAAAAACTGTTCGCTTATTTCATTTAAATCTTCTTCTTTTCGGGAAATTTCTTCTCTTAAAAATACTTTATCAAATGAAGTTTTTTTTGTCAGGAGAAATATTGTTGAAACAAAAGCGACAGCCATTGTGATTCTTAAAAGGTAGGATACGATTTTCATAAATTTTATTTCGGAAGTGAAAATAATGAAGAGATGATAGAAATGACTGCGAATGATTGTAAATATCCGGTCAAAATAAATATTTTATGTCTTGAAATCATTAAACATACATCCCTATTAATAATTACATTTGCGCGCAATCTAAAATTTTTTCTATGCCACTGAGCAACTCCAAGATTGCACTCGAAGGTCTAACATACGACGATGTATTAATGCTTCCCGCTTATTCGGAAGTTTTGCCTCGTGAAACCGACATCAATACCAGATTAACCAATGAAATAATTATTCATGCTCCTATAGTTTCAGCTGCTATGGATACGGTAACAGAATCGGAACTTGCTATTGCAATAGCTCGGATTGGAGGCATTGGAATGCTACACAAGAATATGTCGATTGATCGGCAAGCTGAAGAAGTGCGCCGTGTGAAGCGAGCTGAGAGCGGAATGATCACTGACCCGATTACCCTGCTTGAAAATGCAACAATTGGAAATGCGCTTCAAATTATGCGTGAAAATCGCATTGGAGGTATTCCGATTATCAATAAAATAGGAGAGTTAGTTGGAATTCTCACCAATCGCGATTTGCGTTTCGAAAAAAACATGAAACGATTAGTGAGTGAAGTAATGACAACTGAAAAATTAATTACTGCTCCGGAAGGGACAGACCTGAAGAAAGCCGAAGCTATTTTACAGGATTATAAAGTTGAAAAATTACCTGTCGTAAATAAAAAAGGAAAACTCGTTGGGCTCATAACCTATAAAGATATTATGCGTTTGAAAAGTTTCCCGAATGCATGCAAAGACAATTCAGGCAGATTAATTGTTGGCGCAGCTGTAGGTGTAACTGCCGATACTTTTGATCGTGTTAACGCTTTGCTGGCGGTCGGGTGTGATGTTATTACTATGGACACGGCTCACGGCCATTCACTTGGTGTATTGAAAATGGTAAAGAGCCTAAAAAAAGAATTTAAAAACTTACAGCTCATCGCAGGAAATGTTGCAACCGGCGAAGGAGCAAAAGCTTTAGCAGATGCAGGAGCCGATGCAGTTAAAGTAGGTGTTGGTCCCGGAAGTATTTGCACAACACGAATTGTAACCGGTGCTGGAGTTCCACAACTCACCGCAGTTATGGAAGCAGCAGCAGCATTAAAAGGAAAAATCCCCGTGATAGCCGATGGAGGAATTCGATATACGGGTGATATAGTAAAAGCAATTGCAGCAGGTGCTGATTGTGTTATGGCTGGCTCATTGTTCGCTGGTGTGGAAGAATCACCGGGCGAAACCATTATTTATGAAGGCAGGAAATTCAAATCGTATCGTGGCATGGGTTCCATTGAAGCCATGCATGAAGGAAGTAAGGACAGGTATTTCCAGGATGCAGAAGATGATATAAAAAAATTAGTGCCTGAAGGAATTGTTGGTCGTGTGCCATTTAAAGGAACACTGGCTGAAGTAATGAATCAATACATCGGTGGATTGCGTGCAGGTATGGGTTACACCGGTTCGAAAAATATTTCCACTTTGCAAAAAGCAAAATTTGTCCGAATCACCAATGCAGGAATGAAAGAAAGTCATGTGCATGATGTGGTAATTACCAAAGAAGCTCCGAACTATAGCCGATAAATAATATTTCTCATGGACATATTCGAAAAAGCAAAACAATTAAAATCCGAAATTGAAAATCAGTTGCCTGATGCGGCAGAAGCATTGGAGCAATACAGAATAAAATATCTTGGCAGTAAAAATGTACTGAAAGATTTATTCAACTCCATTAAAGAAGTTCCAAATGAAAGAAAGAAGGAATTCGGACAAGTGGTGAATGAACTCAAACAAATTGCCGAAGAGAAATTCAATTCGCTGAAAGAAAAAATCGGCGGCGATAAAAAAACTTCTACCGGAAAAAATATTGACCTCACAATGCCCGGTGACCCCTTGTGGAAGGGCTCGCGCCATCCGGTGAACATTGTGAAGAATGAAGTGATAGAAATTTTTGCACGCATTGGTTTCACTGTTGCCGAAGGTCCTGAGATTGAAGATGAGTGGCACAACTTCACAGCACTCAATACGCCTGATGACCATCCTGCGCGCGACATGACTGACACATTTTACATTCAGCAAGACCCTGCATTGGTGTTGCGTTCGCAAACATCAACCGTTCAGGTTCGTGTGATGGAAACAACAAAGCCTCCGATAAGAATTATTTCTCCAGGACGAGTTTACCGCAATGAAACAATATCGTACAAGCATCATGTATTCTTTCATCAGCTGGAAGGATTATATATTGACCACAAAGTTTCCTTTGCCGATTTGAAGCAGACACTTTATTATTTCGTGCAGGAATTTTTCGGCGAAGATTTTGAAATCCGTTTTCGTCCGAGTTATTTTCCGTTCACTGAGCCATCAGCAGAAATGGATATAAGAAAAAAAGGAACCGAACGATGGATGGAAATTCTTGGATGCGGAATGGTGCATCCAAAAGTGTTACAGAACTGTAACATCAATCCCGAAGAGTTCAAGGGCTTTGCTTTCGGAATGGGAATAGAGCGACTCGCCATTCAGCGCTTCGGCATTCCTGATATCAGAATGTTGTTTGAAAATGATGTGCGGTTCTTGAGGCAGTTTAGTAATGCTTAACTGAAATCATTTGTCAATAATTACATAAGTTGAAACCACTGCAACAATTAAAAACCATATTATTGAAATCACGATGAATCCAATTCTGTTTCTGTCAAAAGTTTTTAGGAATAGTCCGGAATAAATACTCAGAAGATTTGCAATTGGAATTATGGTGAAGAATAAAACCGGATTGAGAAATAGATATGCGAAGTAAAAGAGAAGCGCAGTTGGAAGACCTAACACAATTCCCTTCAAGAATAAATTCGGATAAAGATTATTTCTAAAAATCATTCCCAATTGAAATGAAGAAGTAGCACCATTAAAAAAAACAACTTTCGGATTTCCAAATGAAAGAGAAAAATCTGTAATCGCGATTAATAAAACTCCACCTAAAAACAATTTTATTATTTCCGCTTTATGCTCTGTCAATGAAAAAGTGTTGTTCATTTTATTTTGTTTGGTGAAAATTAGAAAAATATTTTAGGATGCAATTTTGTTTTAGCAAGTTTACTTTCAACTCTGATAAATGAATCCTCTATCTGAAATAAAAACAATTGCAGTTGCAGGCGCAGGCACAATGGGTGCAGGCATTGCGCAAGTGTGTGCGCAAGCGGGATATGATGTGTGGTTGTATGATGTTGCTGAAACTGCTTTGCAAAAAGGAATGCAACTAATTGAAAAAAATCTTTCTGTTGCAGTTGAGAAAGGGAAACTGAGTAAAGAAGAAAAACAGAAAACACTTTCAAGAATAAAAACCACCACTGCAATTACAGATTTGAAGTGCGATATATTGATTGAAGCGGTGCTTGAAAAATTGGAAGTGAAACAAGAACTATTCAGAAAAGTGATAGAAGTGAATGGCGATGATTGCATTCTTGCCACAAACACTTCATCCATCCCAATCACAAAAAATGCAGAGGGAATTTCTCATCCGGAAAGAATTGCCGGCATGCACTTTTTCAATCCGCCTCACCTGATGAAACTGGTGGAAGTGGTTTCGGGAAATGAAACTTCTGATGAAGTTGCGCAACTGATTTTTGATTTATCAAAAAAATTGGGCAAGCATCCGGTGATGGCGAAGGACCGTCCGGGCTTTATTGTTAATCGCATTGGAAAACTCTATCACACCGAGCCGATAAAAATTCTGGAAGAAGAAATTGCCGATGTGGAAACCATTGATGCATTGATGGAGGCAAGCGATTTTAAAATGGGTCCGTTCAAACTGATTGACCTGATTGGAGTAGATGCAAATCTCAATGTCACCAAATCATTGTATGAATTGATGGAGCATGAAGAAAAATTCAAACCGAGTGTTACACAACAAAAATTGGTAGATGAAGGAAAACTCGGTAAAAAATCCGGCGAAGGATTTTATAAATACAACAAGTAGCAGTACTTACATTTGAAGCGATGTCTTTTTCTTTTCGCGATTCAACAAATTTTATTTCAAAACTTACACCTCGCCGTGCATTGAATGCCGGTAAAGTACTGGGCAGTTATTTTTATTCGCGAACAACTGGCAAGGCATCGTTATGGGGTTCACCAATCAGCATTTCATTTGAGCCAACTACGAGTTGCAATCTTCGCTGCCCGGAATGCCCCAGTGGTTTGCGTTCGTTCACGCGCGATACCGGAATGTTGCGGGAAGATTTTTTCAAACAAGTGATTGATGAAATGCATCAACACCTGATATATCTGATATTTTATTTTCAAGGCGAACCGTATCTGAACACAAAATTTTTGGAAATGGTGAAACACGCATCATCGAAAAAAATTTATACAGCAACTTCCACCAATGCGCATTACCTGAATGATGAAGCTGCAAAAAAAACTATCGAATCAGGATTGGACAGATTAATTATTTCTATTGATGGAACCACACAGGATGTGTATGAAAATTATCGTGTGGGCGGACAACTTTCTAAAGTAATTGAAGGCACAAAAAATATTGTGAAGTGGCGCAAACAGTTGAAAAGCAAAACACCGATGATTGTTTTTCAATTTCTGGTAGTGAAGCCGAACGAACATCAGATAGAAGCAGTAAAAAAACTAGGGACGGAATTAGGCGTGGATGATGTGTGGTTTAAAACCGCGCAGGTGTATGATTACGAAAACGGAAATGATTTAATTCCGACTATAGAAAAATTTTCACGCTACAAAAAGAATTCATCGGGCAAATGGAGTATCAAAAATAAATTGCTCAATCACTGCTGGAAAATGTGGCATTCATGTGTAGTTACCTGGGATGGTTGGGTTGTGCCGTGTTGTTTCGATAAAGATGCTCAACACAAACTCGGTTCTCTGAAGCAACAAAGTTTTAAAGAGTTGTGGCGAAATAAATCGTATCAGAATTTCCGTACTTCCTTATTAAAAGCCAGAAGTGAAATTGATATATGTACTAATTGTACAGAGGGAACAAAAGTGTGGAGTGAATAATTCAATGTGAAAATAATTTCACTTAATTTTTTTCAACGAACACAGCAGTACCATATGCAAGCACTTCGGTTACTCCATCAGTAATTTCATTTGCATCATACCTAAATCCGACAATAGCATTGGCTCCCATCTGCATTGCTTTGCTTATCATTTCATTTTTTGCATCCAACCGTGTACGCTCACACAATTCAGAATAGAGCGTAATATTTCCACCGAGCAATTGCTGAAAACTTGCGCCAATGTTTCCGAAAATACTGCGCGAGCGAACCATTATTCCCTGTGCAATTCCCAGATTGCGAACGATTCTATACCCTGGTAAATCAATTCCCGTAGTGATGTTTGCTAGCTCTAACATTCTTTCTGATTTAGTTTTTTCAAAAATATATTTTTCAAATCTATTAAAAATCAAAGGGCAACTTTTGTTGCCCTTTGATTTTTTGGTTTTTCAATTTTAGTTATTTGTTAAACAGTCATTATTTCTTTCTCCTTTGTTTCCATATGCTTCTCTATTATTCCTGAATATTTATCGGTTAGTGCCTGAACTTTTGCTTCGCCATCTTTTATTGCATCTTCCGGAACATGTTCTTTTGCTAATTTGCGAATGTGTTCGTTGGTGTCGCGACGGATATTGCGAATGCTCACTCGAGCAGCTTCAGCCATCACATGCGCCTTCTTCACATATTCTCTGCGGCGCTCTTCAGTTGGAGGAGGCATAAAAAGTTTAATAGTGTTTCCGTCGTTATGCGGATTAATGCCAAGGTTAGCTGCTTGAATGGCTTTATCAATCAACTCCAGATTTTTCTTTTCCCATGGTTGAATATTCAGTGTGCGTGCATCGGCAACCGCTACATTCGCCACCTGATTGATCGGAGTTTGTGTTCCGTAATAATCAATTGTAATTCCATCAACAATATTGGGGGTAATTTTACCGGCACGAACTTTTAAAAGTTCAACTTCTAGATGCTGCACAATTTTATCCATGTGTCCACGGCAGTCGTTCAATAAACTATCAATCGTCATAATTATTTTTTTAAAGTGTTCAAAATTAAAATCAATTCTTTACTAAAGTGCCTATCTTTTTTCCTTGTAATACTTTTAATAAATTACCGGGTTCATTAGCATTAAAAACGATTATAGGTAAATTATTTTCCTGGCATAAAGTGAATGCGGTCATGTCCATTACATTAAGATTTTTCTGATATGCTTCCTTGAATGAAATGGTTTCGAATTTTTTTGCACTTTTATTTTTCTCAGGGTCCTCTGAATAAATTCCATCCACACGAGTTCCTTTTAATAATACTTCTGCTTCAATTTCAATTCCCCGAAGAGCAGCTGCAGTATCTGTTGTAAAATATGGATTACCGGTTCCGGCTCCAAATATCACAACTCTTCCTTTTTCTAAATGACGAATTGCGCGACGGCGGATATATGGTTCGCAAACCTGTTCAATTTTTATTGCCGATTGTAAACGAGTTGGAACTCCTGAATGTTCAATGATACTTTGCAAGGCAATGCCGTTCATTAATGTAGCCATCATTCCCATATAATCACCTTGGGCACGGTCAATGCCGCTTCCTTCAGCATCCATTCCGCGGAAAATATTGCCTCCTCCAATAACAATTGCTACCTGAACTCCTGCATTGACTGCACTTTTAATTTCCTGAGCATAGAGCTTGGTCATTTCCGGATCAATTCCGAATTGCTGCTTTCCCATTAGTGATTCTCCACTGAGCTTTAGCAGGATTCTTTTGTATTTGGATGGCATGATTACAAAGTGAAAAATTAAAAGTGAAAAGGAATTTTTTTTAGCGGGCGAAAAGTAATCACAAAAAAAAAGCTTCGATAAAATCGAAGCTTTTTTCTTTTTAGCTCAGTGACATTCTCACAAACGAATTAACTTTTAAATTCGGGTCAATTTCTTTCAACACATCCGCCACAGTTTTATCATTGTTCTTTACGAACTGCTGATTCACCAAAGTGTTTTCTTTAAAGAATTTCTGCAACTTACCTGCAGCAATCTTATCAATCATGTTTTCAGGTTTGCCTTCGGCTTTAATTTGTTCGCGTGCAATATCCAATTCACGATCAATTGTTGCTTGCGGTACATCATCCTTATCAACGGATACTGGACTCATAGCAGCAATCTGCATGGCAATGTCTTTTCCGGTTGTTTCTAATTTAGGTGAATTAATGCTGTAAGAAACTAAAACACCAACTTTATAACCGGTGTGTATATAAGGTACAACGAGTGCCCCTTCAATGCGTTCAAATTTTTTGATTGAAATATTCTCGCCGATTTTTCCAACCAGATCAGAAATTCTGTCTCCAACTGTGCGAGATTCATAAGGAAGCGACATCGCTTCGGCAACAGTTTTTACATTGTTAATCAATGCGAGTTCAGCTACTTCTTTTGCAAAACCAACAAACTCTTCATTTTTCCCAACGAAATCGGTTTCGCAACCAAGATTCAATGCAATACCTGATTTTCCGTCAATTGAAGTAATAGCAATTACTACTCCCTCTTTCGCATCGCGATCAGAACGAAGTGCTGCTACTTTTTGTCCTTTCTTCCGGAGTATATCTATTGCAGCTTCAAAATCTCCATTTGCTTCCACCAATGCTTTCTTGCAATCCATAAGACCTGCGCCTGTTTTTTTGCGTAGTTCGTTAACGGCTGATGCAGTTATTTCCATTTTATTATTCTAGGTTTATATTTTATAAATTATTTACGAGTGCGGTTTCCGCCACCAGCTCCTGCCGGACGGCTCCCTCCGCTTCTTCCAGGTCCTCCGGATTTACTTCCTCCTCTGCTACCTGCGCCTCTAGGTGCTTTTTTCTTTTCTCCATCACCACCTTCTTCAACTTCAACAAAACCGCCTCTTCCTTCCTGATGATCATCGCCATCTTCGCCTCCTTCAGAAGCCACATCCTTATCTTTCTTTCTTTCACCTAATCCTTCAATCATTGCTTCTGTTAGGAAATTTGTGATTATAGAAATTGATTTTGTAGCGTCATCATTAGCAGGAATAGCAAAGTCAACTGTTGTTGGGTCTGAATTAGTATCAACCATTCCAAAAGTTGGAATATTTAATCTTTTAGCTTCAGCTAAAGCAATGTGTTCATGTGTAATGTCAACTAAATAAATTGCTGCAGGTAGTCTTCCAAGTTGAGCAATACCGCCAAGTACTTTTTCAAGTTTAGCTCTTTCACGCTCTAACTGAAGACGCTCTTTTTTAGTTATGTTTTCAAATGTTCCATCGTTCATCATCTTCTCAATGCTCTGCATTTTTTTGATTGACTTACGAATGGTAGAAAAATTTGTCAACATTCCGCCAAGCCATCTTTCAGTAACAAATGGCATGTTAACACGAGTGGCTGCGTCAGCAACAATTGCTTTCGCCTGCTTTTTAGTTGCAACAAACAATATTTTCTTTCCACTGCGTGCAATGCTTCTTAATGCAGATGCTGCAGCTTCAGATGCTTCAATGGTTTTATTAAGGTCTATAAGATGAATTCCTTTTTTCTCCATGAAGATATAAGGAAGCATTTTAGGATTCCACTTTTTGCGCAAGTGCCCAAAGTGAACTCCTGCGTCTAATAAATCGGTGTGGGTTAGTTTTTCCATTATGATGTAATGAATTGTAGATTTTAAATTGAAAAGATTAACGCTTGCTGAATTGGAAGCTCTTGCGTGCTTTTTTCTTACCTGGTTTTTTACGCTCAACTGAACGAGGATCGCGGGTAAGTAATCCGTTTGGTTTTAAAATAACACGGTATTCCGCATTTATTTTTAACAAACCGCGTGATATTCCGAGGCGAATAGCTTCAGACTGGCCTTTTACGCCACCACCTGCTGTATTTGCTTCTACATCATATTGACCAACAATGTTTAACAGCATAAATGGTTGTTCAAGCAATTGCTGGTATATTGCCTGAGGAAAATATTTTTTATATTCAACACCATTTATTGTAATTTTTCCAGAGCCGCCTGAAATAATATTTACACGGGCTGTTGCTTCTTTTCTTCTTCCGAGTGCGATAGTTTTTTCCATGCTATATTATTTGATGGTTTTTGGTTGTTGAGCTTGATGAGGATGTTCAGTTCCACCATAAACAAATAACTTCTTGAACATTGCGTTTCCGAGTTTTGTATGAGGCAACATATCCTTTACTGCATTTTCAATCATACGCTCAGGTATACGGGCAAGCAAATCACGGGCAATTTCTGACCGCTGTCCGCCAGGGTAACCTGTATGATGTATTGTTTCTTTTGTATCCATCTTTTTACCGGTTAACTTTACTTTACCAGCATTTAGAACAATAACAAAGTCACCGGTATCGCAGTGAGCTGTGTAAGATGGTTTGTTTTTGCCCATGAGAATCATGGCAATTTTTGATGCAAGTCGACCAAGTACTTTGTCTTCAGCATCTATTAGATGCCACTCGCGTTTAACTGTTGCCGAATTGGCGTGTTTGGTTCTGTAACTAAGCGTATCCACTTTACTTTCTTTTTTTTAAGGGACGGCAAATGTAACGGCTCAATCGGCTTTTCCAAACTTTTATTTTGATATTTTAAAAATGTTGGGCGAAATTGGCATTGATAATCAATAGTATTCTGGATAGATTTCTAAAAATGCTCTCAATATTCTGAGTAAATCAAAGTTCAATTCTGGATTCTTCAATACAATAGCTGATTCTGAGTAAAAAGAATTTTCTTTTTCTATAGATTGAATGAAAAATTAAATTGTTTTATTGCATTCATAATTTTGATTGGAAAGAATTAAATTAATAATCCCGAACAAAAATGAACTACGAAAGAATTTATAAATACCGGTTTCAGGGAATTGATCAGAAGAAAAAGAAAATTGTGTGGACTGAAATATCAAAATTCATTTTTAAAAAATTAGCTCAGCCTGAAAAAATATTAGAACCTGCTGCCGGACTTTGCGAATTTATCAATTTGGTTCCGGCAAAAGAAAAATGGGCGATTGATTTAAATGAAGAGTTTATAAAAAAATGGGCTGATAGCGATGTGAAAATTCTTATTGGAGATGTTTTCAAAATCAATTTACCTGAAAATTATTTTGATGGTATATTTATTTCAAATTTTCTGGAGCACCTGCATTCACAGGAAGAAGTTGCTGACTTGCTGGAAAAGTTATTTAAGTCATTGCGAAAAGGCGGAAAGATTGCAGTAATGGGACCCAACTTTAAATTTGTATACAAACAGTATTTTGATTTTGCCGATCACACAGTTATACTTTCAGAACTTGGTTTAGCAGAACATTTATATGGTGCCGGATTTACAGTTAATGAAATTCACCCTAAATTTTTACCTCTTTCATTCAGAGGCGGTTTACCTGTAAACAAATTTTTGGTTAGTTTGTATTTATCTATTCCATTGGCATGGAAATTTATGGGGAAACAATTTTTAGTGACTGCTACTAAAGAATAAATGACCGTTATATTATTAAATCGACCGGATTTAGAAAATTAAATTGTTTGCTTTGAATTTCATTCTATAAACAGAAAAAAGCTGATGTTAAGTCATAAACTGATCGAAATATTAAGCAATAAAAAAACCTATTGGATTTTAATTTTCTTAAACTTAATTGTCAGCATAACTGTATTTATTCTTAACAGGAATTCCCTCGGCGGTGATTACGCTACTTATTCCAGTTTGGCGGAAGGACTATTGAAAGGAAAATATTCAATGTATTATTTTTTACAAGAAAAATTTCCAGATACCTATCGAAACCCTGGCTATCCAATTTTTTTGGCTATATTAAAAATATTTTCCCCTTCAATAATATTTGTGCAAATAGTTCAACTAGCAATTTATTTCTTAACTATTATTATTTCTATAAAAATACTAAATCATTATTTTAACGACAACGATTACATAAAAAATTTATTCCTTTTCTTCTTGTTGATCAATATAAACATTGTAATGCTTTCCACTTATTTTCTACCAGAAATATTAATGTCATTTTTGATTCTATTTTCCTTTTATTTTGAACTTAAATTTACAAAAAATAATTATTTTAAATTTCTATTTCTTGGATTATTATATGGAATAATTTTTCAAGTTCGACCTATATTTCTTTTTTTTCCAATATTAAAAGTTGTAATCGATTTTTTTTTAAATCGCACCAATTTTAAATTCATTAAATATTTGACGATGATTTTCATCTATTTTCTTTCAATGATCCCTTTTGGCTTATGGAATTATTTTCATCATGGAGTTTTTAAAATTACTTCTTTAAAAGGGGGTGCAGAAGTTTTGAATTCCGGATATTGGGCTCAAAAAATCCCAAATTATGAAGAACATAGATCCTTCGGGAATATGTTTTATGAAGAACCGCTTCTTTTTATTAATCTTAAGGATAAATCTAGGAATATTGAAAATTATAATAAAGAATGGGATTATATTGATTCTGCTAGTTTAAAGTATTTAACAAATGTTGATATGTTTTATAAAGAATTAAAAGCTGAAAAGAAAAAGGCAGATCAATTTAGAAAAAATTTAAAAGAACACCATATATATGATTCAATTTCTCCGTCACATAAAAGCATTTATTCATCTATAATTGGAAATAAACTAAAAGAACATTCAATATTTGATTCTATTCCAATCACTTTTAGTAGCCGCTATACAATTGAAAGAGAAAAAATAATATTGGATGTTACATTAAAAGATATTATTAATGATAAAGAGTATGTCATCAAGTCAAAAATTTATTCTGCAATCAGATTATGGGTTACAGGTATACCACTAGCTAAATTCAGGAATGCAACATTGAAAGTAAAATTACTTCTTTTGTGTCCAATGTTTTTAACCGGGTTTATTTTTTTACTTTCCATCATTTTTATTCCAATTGCATTTATAAAATTCAAAATTCTATATGCAAAACTTCATTCAATACTAATAATCATAATTTATTTTGGATTAATTCATGTTCCTTTTGTTATTCAATCACGATATACAATTCCAGTAAGAATGTTGTTATTAATAGTTTTATCTGTAAGTATCTATTATGTATTATTTAAACCTATAGTAAAGGATGAAGAATTAATAAAAAGTTAATTACTTGTTCATAAAATTTTATCGATATAAGTTTGGGAAAGGACTTGTGTTTTAAGACTTTTACACCATAACGAACTTTTAAATGTTAGAACAATTAAAATCTCATATTGAAGCTTTGGTGTTTTCGGCTGATCAGCCTATCACATTAGATGAAATACAATTAACCTTAACAAAACTTGCCGAGATAGAGGTTAGTAAGTTTGAAATTGAAAATCATATAAATGAACTTGTAAAAAAATATGAATCAACTGATTATGCATTTCAGATTGTTCATCTGGCGAATGGATATCAGTTTTTTACCAAAAATGAATATGCCGGGACTGTGGCTGAAATGCTGAAAAGCAAAATGAATAAAAGACTTAGCACAAATCAACTTGAAGTATTAAGTATAATAGCATATAAACAACCAATTTCGAAGCCTGAAATTGAATCAATTCGTGGCGTTAATTGCGATTATTCAATTCAAAAATTGTTGGAGAAAGATTTAATTGCAATTAGTGGCAGGGCCGCACAGGTTGGAAAACCTATTTTATACAAAGTCAGCACTTTCTTCATGAATTATTTTGGAATTAATTCTCCGAGTGAATTACCTAAACTTAAGGACATTGAGCAGCCGGAGGAAAATACCATCGGCGTATTATCAGAAAACTAAGTTTTCATCGTTATACGGTTTATGAAAAATCACATCAACTCGATTATAATCGGAGCTTGCATTGTAATAACTGCTGTTTTGCTTTCAGGTGCATGGGTCAAATCTCATCTGAACGACTCAAATAAAACGACTATACGGGTTACCGGAAAGGCCGATAGAAATTTTACTAGTGATCTAATTGTTTGGAATGGTTCATTCAGTAAAAAATCTGAGACCCTTTCAGATGCTTATCAATTGGTAAAAAAAGATCAGGATGTAGTAAATGCTTATCTTCAGCAAAAAGGAGTAAAAGAGGATGAAATAAAGTTTTCTTCTATTACAATTGATAAAAAATTTGAAAGTATTTATAACGATAAAGGATATATCGTTCAAACTATTTTTAAAGGCTATGAACTAACACAAAATGTTTCTATTGAATCAAAAGAAGTAGATAAGGTTGAACAAATCTCTCGTGAAGTAACCGAATTGATAAATCAGGGGGTTGAGTTTTACAGCAATGAGCCCAGTTATTTTTTTACCAAACTTTCTGATTTGAAAATAGAATTACTGAAGGCAGCAACAGAAGATGCCCGGAAGCGCGCAGAAACAATTACCACGAATGCCGGAAGCGGATTATCGAACCTTGTAAAATCTTACATGGGAGTTTTTCAAATTACAGCACAAAACTCAACTGAAGAATATGAATATGGTGGCAGCTATAACACTACTTCTAAAGCGAAAACAATTTCAATAACGGTTACCTTGGAGTACGAGTTGAAATAATATTTCAATGCAACTACCCTGCCTCGGCAACCACTTCTGTCACTTCAGGAATCATTCTTTTTAATAGCCCTTCAATTCCGGCTTTCAAAGTAATAGTTGAGGATGGGCAACCACTGCAACTTCCTTGTAAAACAAGGGCAACCCGGCCTTCATTATAAGATTTAAATTGTATAGCTCCCCCGTCCATTTCAACTGCAGGTTTTATATATGTTTCAAGCATTTCCTTAATCTTCGATACAATTTCAATATCTGATGAGGCTACTGTTTCAGATTTTTTTTCGGCAGATGGAGTTGGTTTAAATCCATTTACAAAAATCGGTTTCCCTTCATCAAAATATTGTTTAATAAAATCTTTTAATGAAGTATTAATGTCCATCCACTCTGTATTCGAATCTTTTGTAATAGTGACAAAATTGTTCATGAAGAAAACTCCCTTCACGAACGGGAATGAAAATAACTCTATAGCAAGCGGAGAGACTTTTGCTGATTCAATATCCTTGAACTCAATATAATTGTCAAGCACTAAAATTTTATCGGTTACAAATTTCATTGTCTCCGGATTCGGAGTCATTTCTGTATAAACATTTGTAGGTATCAATTGCAAGGTTTCCATAATTCAGATTTTAAAACGACAAAAATAGAACAACATTACTGTTGATTAGATTCCATTTAACATTAACTCTTTTATTTCATTTTTGTTCAGATGAAAAACATCACAAATAAAATTAAAGAATCAACAATGGCCAGTAAGATGGGGTTACCTCCCGGACGGCTGGTTTATATTGGAAAGGAAAACACAAGCCCTGTTCGTATAACGGTTATTGATTATGATTCTGACAACTATAATGAGCGAGAGATTAAAGATTTAAAAGACTGTTTCGCTTTTAAAGAAACCGAAACAGTAACCTGGATTAATATTGATGGCATTCATCATACTGATGTGGTAGATAAAATCGGAACTGGTTTTAATATTCACCCTTTATTTCTGGAAGATATAGTAAACTCACAGCAACGACCAAAAGTTGAAGAAGGAAAAGGTTATAATTTCATTGTTTTTAAAATGCTTGACTATAACAACACAAATAAAACTGTAGAAGTAGAACAGCTTTCTTTGATTGTTGGTAGAAATTTCCTGATATCTTTTCAGGAGAATATAGGAGATATTTTTGATTCAGTTCGAAATCGTGTTCGAAATCCTGATTCACGCATCCGCAAATACGGAACAGATTACCTCGCCTATGCTTTAATGGATAAAGTGATTGACAATTATTTCGTTATTATGGAAAAAATGGGGGAGCGCGTAGAAGAAATTGAAGACAATGCTTTTACTAAACAAGACACGAAATTTATTCGCGAAATCAGCCACCTCCGTCGGGAGTTAGTGTTGCTTCGTAAAACCATTTGGCCGTTGCGCGAAGTGATTAATACATTATTGCGTGGCGAAGTGAAAGAAATTAAACCGGAAACATTACTGTTTTACCGCGATCTATACGACCATACAGTTCAGGTTATAGACTCCATTGAATCGCATCGCGATACTTTAGCAAGTGTTCTTGATGTAAATTTTTCGGTTCAAAGTTTTAAGATGAATGATGTGATGAAAGTGCTCACTATCATATCTACTATTTTTATTCCCCTCACTTTTATTGTTGGTATTTATGGAATGAATTTCGACACCCTACCTGAATTACATTGGAAATATGGCTATCAACTAATCATGGTGATAATGGCAGGAATTGCAGCCGGGATGGTCTATTATTTCAGAAAGAAAAAGTGGCTTTAATAACTATTCAATTACATCATTCAAAATATTCCAAACCAATTCAGCTTCGTAACCTTTGGTCATTAAGAACTGAGCCAGCTTTCCTTTTTTCTGAAAATCATTCAACTCTTTTACTGAGGCAAGTTTTTTCTGAATTAGTTTTTTTATTGTGTTATGATAATCTTTTTCATCAATTTCTTTCAACCCGGTTGCAATATTTTTTTCTGAAACACCTTTGACCTGTAACTGTTGCGAGATTTTATTTTTCCCCCATTGCTTCATTCTGAATTTTCCGCCGGCATACGCTTTTGCATATCGCTCCTCACTTAAAAATCCTTCGCCAATTAATTCTGTTATTATTAATTGAATATCGTTGTATCGAACCTCGTAGGAAAACAGTTTTTCTTTGATTTCATTGTGATTGCGCTCCTGCAAAGCACACCATCTGCGGGCTTTTACCAACCCCTCCGCATAATTTAATGGCGCTTTCTTTTTCTTTTCTTTCATCAAGTGTATATCCTATGAAATTAAATGCACTTCAAACAGTTGCGATGCACTTCAACTCAATAGCAATTGGCGTGGGTAAAGATTTTATTTCAACTGTTGTGCGGCATGGTTGATTATCTTTAAAATATTCCGCATAAATTTTATTGTAAGTTTCAAAATCATCTTTCATGTTGGTAAGAAAAACTGTTACATCAATCAGCTTATCCCAGCTGCTTCCGCTTTCTTCTAAAACTGTTCGCACATTTTTGAAAACAGAATGACACTGCAATTCAATACTGTAATTAATTAATTTGCCCGTTGAATCATATACATTTCCCGGAATACTATTAGTGCCAGCTTCACGCGAACCAATTCCGGAGAGAAACAAAAGATTTCCAACCCTGCGCGAATGCGGATACAAGCCAACCGCCTTCGGTGCTTTATCTGTAGAAAATTTTTCTGACATGATTTTTTAAATTAAAGTTTAATGCAAACATTTTTTGGTTCAGTGAAGAAACGCATCGCTTCATTTCCACCTTCTCTTCCAACTCCTGAATTTTTCATTCCACCAAATGGAGTTCTTAAATCGCGGAACAACCAGCAATTAACCCAGATTATTCCGCTCTGAACTTTTGCGGCAAAACGATGTGCTCGGGTCAGATTTTCTGTCCAGATGGTGGCCGACAATCCATATGAAGAATCATTTGCCAATTGCAATGCTTCTTCTTCAGTATCGAATGGTTGCAGAGTAACAACCGGTCCGAAAATTTCTTCCTGATTCGTTCTGCAATTTTGTTTCAATCCTTCAATGATGGTTGGTTGAATGAACAAACCATTCTTGCATCTTCCATCCAATTTCACTTGTTCACCTCCGAATAAAATTTTCCCTCCTTCCTCTTTCGCGAGATTGATGTGGTATATAATTTTTTCAAAATGAACTTTCGAAACAATAGCACCAAGCCTAACTCCTTTTTCATTCGGGTCGCCGACTTTCAACTTTGCAGTTTCTTCAACAAAACGAGTTTTAAATTTTTCATAAATGCTCCGCTCAATCAGAATGCGCGAACCACACAAACAAATTTCTCCCTGATTGCTGAATGAAGAATTAATGGTGGTGTGAATCATTTTTTCAAAATCGCAATCTGCGAAAATGATGTTCGGATTTTTCCCACCTAACTCGAGTGAAACTTTTTTAAACATCGGCGCGGTCACACTCGCAATTTCTTTTCCGGCGCGCGTGCTTCCGGTAAACGATATCGCTTTAACTTTAGGGTGCTTCACAATTTCTGCTCCGCATCGTGGTCCGTTGCCATGAACAATATTTAAAACCCCGTCAGGCAATCCGGCTTCAATACAAATCTTCGATAACTCAAAAGCGGTGAGCGGAGTTATCTCCGATGGTTTTGCAATCACACAATTTCCGGCGGCAAGTGCAGGCGCAATTTTCCAGGAGAATAAATACAGAGGAAGATTCCAGGGAGAAATGCAACCGACAATTCCGATTGGTTGGCGCGTGGTGTAATTAACCGCAGTGTTTTCGGTGATGTGTGAATCCGTAGAGAACTGCATAGCAGCCGTTGCGAAAAATCTGAAATTGCTTGATGCTCTTGGTATGTCAACAACTGATGCAAGCTTTATCGGCTTGCCGTTATCACGACTTTCTGCTTCTGAAAGAAAATCGAGTTTACTGTCAATGATATCTGCAATGCGCAATAAAATTTTTGCTCGCTCTTCAGCAGGAGTATTACTCCAGTTTTCAAAAGCATTTTCAGCAGCAACAACAGCGAGTTCCACATCACGCAAATCACTATCGGCTATCTGCGAATAAATTTCTCCGGTTGCAGGTTCGTAATTGTCAATCCACGAATTGCCAACAGGTTCTTTAAGTTCTCCGTTTATGTAGTTTAAAATTTTCATTTCAAAATCGTTTTATAATGACCCGGTTCTTCCACCATCAACCGGAATATTAATTCCAGTGATGTATGAAGCAGCAGGAGAAGCAAGAAAAGCTGCAGCAGCAGCAACTTCCGCCGGAACAGCAAACCGCGCCATCGGAATTTCGGCTAACATTTCTTCTTCAATTTTTTCTGAATCCACCTTTAAATTGTTTGCGCGGTTGCGGATTATTTCTTCGAGCCGTTCGGTTTTAGTGGCGCCGGGCAAAATATTATTTACAGTAATTCCGAAAGGTGCTAATTCATTTGATAAAGTTTTCGACCAATTGGCAACTGCGGCACGAATGGTATTTGATACCCCCAATCCTTTAATGGGGATTTTTACAGAAGTAGAAATCACATTTACAATTCTACCGTAACCTGATTGCTTCATCCCCGGGATCAACGCCATCGCCAAAATGTGATTGCACAATAAATGATTCTGAAACGCACTGATAAACTGTTCTTCCTTAGCATCAGAGATATTTCCAGCTGGTGGTCCGCCGGTATTATTTATCAGAACATGGTATGAATAGTTTTTCAGATGGTACTGAATTATTTCTTTCAACTCTGCCGGCTTACTGAAATCGCACAGCAAAATATTATGTTCCTGACCTGCATCGGTATTCAATTCTTTTTTGGTGGCAATCAGTTTGTCTTCATTGCGCGCAACAAGTGTAACAGTTGCTCCGAGTTCAGATAATGCAATCGCAATTGCTTTCCCGATTCCCTTACTACTTCCACAGACAAGCGCATTCTTTCCTTTCAACGAAAAATCCATATTCAAAATTTCTTGTGGCGAAGTTGATAGTTTTTCGTCAGAACCAAATAGATTCGTACCAAGAAAATTTTTTCCTTATGTCCATTCAAAGAGCTTTCAATTTTAAAAAGTGGATTGATGATAACCGCCACTTACTGAAACCACCCGTTGGAAACAAGGTTGTTTACAAAGATGCTGACTTCATTATTATGGTAGTTGGAGGACCCAATTCGCGTAAGGATTATCATTTCAACGAAGGCGAAGAATTCTTTTACCAGCTCGAGGGAAATATTGTAGTCGGCATTCAGGAAGATGGAAAGGCAGTTGACATTCCAATTAACGAGGGAGAAATTTTTATGCTGCCGCCACGCACTCCGCATCAGCCACGCCGTAGAGCTAATACAGTTGGTTTAGTGATTGAACACAAAAAACATCATGGCGAAAAAGACGGGCTTCTTTGGTTTTGCGAAAAATGTAACAACAAACTTTTCGAAGAATATTTTGGACTGAATGACATTGAAAAGGATTTTGGTGGAGTATTCGATAAATTTTATGGAAGTGTTGATTTGCGAACCTGCAAAAAATGTGGCCATGTAATGGAGCCTCCCATGAAACTGGCTTAACATCAAGAAATTCACTGGTTTGTAAAATTTTATAGGGCTCATGCAACGAAGAGCTTTATTTCGTTGTCTATAGTCCTGAATTACTGAAAGTGTATTTTATAAAGACCCCTACTCTCCTTAAATCATTATTTCCTCAACAGGTTTGGAATATTCCCGTAGCTGAAAAGTCAGCTTTTCTCACTTTTGATGATGGGCCAACTCCCGGTATTACTGAATGGGTGCTGGATACATTACAAAAATTTGAAGCAAAAGCCACTTTCTTTTTAGTTGGAAAAAATGCTGTAAATCATCCTGAGATTGTTGCGCGGATTTTAGCAGAAGGTCATTCAATCGGCAATCACACTTTTACTCATTTGAATGGATGGAGAACAACTTTGCCTTCTTACACAAAGAGTGCATTAAAATGCGGTGAAACTGTGCCAAGTAATTTATTTCGTCCGCCTTATGGTCGCATTACCCGTGCACAAGCTCGCCGTTTAGGTAATCGATTCCGGATTATTATGTGGGATGTGTTAAGTGGCGATTTTGATACTGAATTACCAAAAGAAAAAGTTGTTAAGAATGTTTTGAATAATACCGAACCTGGTTCAATCATCGTTTTTCACGATAGCGTTAAAGCTGAACCACGATTAAAATATGCATTACCGCGCGTATTAAATTTTCTTAAGGATGAAGGATACAACTTTAATCCGATAGAAATGAAGTAAGCTTATTGCTTAATTATTTTACTGTTGAGGTTTCCTTCATTAGATTGTATTTGCAACAGATAAGTTCCAGCGGAATAAGCTGATAAGTCCAATTCAGTATTCAATGAGGTTGATTCAACAATTGTTTTCCTAAACAATTCTTTTCCCAACACATCACTCACAACAAAAACAGTTTTTCCTTCTGATGAAAAACCATTGCTCACCATAATTCTATCATTGGTTGGGTTAGGATAAATTTCCCAATCAGTAGCAATACTGTTGCCATTATCCTCAAGTTTTGAAATTGTTGCTGTTGTAAAATATTGGCTAGTACTAAAGGAAGAAAAATCAATTGCAGCCGAATCACAAACACTCTTTATTCGCCATTGATAAGTAGTATTTGGTAAAAGATTATTAAAAGTAAATTGATTTGAACCAGGTGTAATATTTATCTGACTCCAGGTTCCCCCCCAAATGGCATATCGAATTTTGTAATTATATGGATTTCCTGTACCTGTCCAGTTTACAGTTGCTGAATTTGAAGAAATATTTGCAACACTCATGCCTGATGGAACTGAACAGGTATTTGTTGTTGTGAAATAAACAGATGAAGAATAAGATGAAGAATCAGTCTTACTGCTATTACAATAACTCATTGCTTGTACTTCATAAGTTTTCCCAGGCAATAAATTATTGAATGATTTTGAACCTAATGTCCCGTTAATTTCTACATACTTCCAAATTGATTCAGTAGTTGCTTTTCTTCTCAGCTTAATGAATGAAGCACATGCATTAGTATTCCAGTTAATAACTGCAGAAGAAGAATTAACATTACCTACTGACATTCCTGACAGACCATTGCACGAAGGAGCAGCAACAGCTAATGTTTTTATCGCTGAGCATCCAAGTGAATTTGTAACAGAAACGGAATAATTTCCGGATACAATGTTTTGTAAATCTTCAATTGTATTTCCATTTGACCATAGGTAAGACAATGTTTGGCCTGATGGAGTTACTGTTAAATCAATTAATCCATCACTAGATGATGGACAAGAAGTAGCTGTTGAAGTTGCAGAAATTACTGGTGTTGTTTTTACTGTCAGGATTTTTGTTGCAGAAGAAACACATCCATTGTTGCTTCCTGTTATGGTATAAGTGGTATTTGTGTTTGGAGAAGCCGTTACACTTGTTCCGGTTGAAGAACTTAGGGTTGCCGAAGGTGACCATGAATAGGTAATTGCTCCGCTTGCAGTTAATACTGTATTGGTTCCTTTACAAATTGAAGTTGCTCCGCTAACACTTACAACCGGCACAGAATTAACAAACACAAAAACAGTTTGGCTTTTTGTACACCCGCTTGTATTTCCTAATACGGTATAAGCTTGATTTGAAGACGGTGAAGCAATTACGCTTGCACCAATAGTCGCATTTAACCCTATCGATGGAGACCATGAATAAGTTGTAGCACCGCTTGCAATTAAATTGGCAGATGCCCCTGCACATATAGTAGCGTTTGCAGAAACAGAAACATTTGGTTGTGCATTAACCGTAATAGGTTGTGTTGCTGATGATCCGTTGTATGTATAGGTTATTGAATGAATTCCGGCTCCGGCTTGTAAAGGATAAAAATATCCGCTAGTTACTCCCGGGCCACTATAAATTCCACCTGTTGGATTTCCTCCTGTCAATAAAAATTCTGTCGTGTTTGAACAAGTAGGGTTAAAAGGATTAAGCGTAACTGTTGTACCAGTTTTTGTTATGGTCCAGACAGCTGTGTATTGTGCCATTTGCTTTTTCGACAAACTGCTTGTGTCACTAACAGTTAAAATAAGTGTATGTGTTCCGGTTGAAAGAGTAGTTCCGTCAACAGTATAAGAAGTTGTATTTACTCCTCCGATATTATTATCCATTTTCCATGTTATGAATAATGAATTTGGTGTGGGTACAACTACGCTTGTACTAAAAATTTGCGATTGCCCATTTGACAAAGTTAGTGTTGAGCTTGAAGGCGAAGTCGACTCAATCAAATTAATTCCATTAGAAATGCAATAAATAATTTCCTGTGAACACACTTCGCAAAATGGGTTGTTTAATTGATTCATTTTGCAATTGCACTTTGGTCGGTACCAAGTAGTGTTACAATAATTTGCTCCCTGATACAATCCGATTGAAGAACAATTTGTACCTGCAGGGGTTGGAATAGCAATTCCATTCGGAAACCAATTTTTCCATTTAACTAAAGTTGAATTTGTTTCTTGGGTACAATTAGGCTTTTCAGTTCCGCTACAGTATGATCCTCCATATTCGTCGCCAAGAGCTGCAAATGAATGCCCCAATTCGTGAATCATGATTTCTGAACTGTTAGATTCTACAGAGCAGGTAGGATAGGTGCCGCCTGAACCTCCATAGTATTGTGAGTTAACTACAATTAATGCTTTATCATAAAAAGGTGCATACGATTGAAGTATACTATTGATATTGGTTGTATTTGTGCAATACAATAAACGATGTGTCCCTCCATAATCGAATTGAGCTCCGAGTGTTGTATTAACAGTAGCATCCGGTACTATAGGATTTGCAAAATTACAATCACCAGCAGTGTGCGCATGATCGCAACCGCTTTCAACCGAAACAACTTTAATAGCATACACATTAAAAAAATTTGTGTAGCGATTAAAAGGTGGGGTGATAAATAATTTATTGACTATTGTATTTACATCAGAAATAAACTGTGCCTGCTGAGCAGATGTATATCCATCGCCCATGAAAACCAGGTTTATCCTGTTGTTTTTATTTCCATTGTTAATCAGAGTATCAACTCCAACCACAACCTGAGCTGAAGTGCTTTTTAAAAAAAATCCTTGAATCAACAAGGCGAACAACCAATATTTCATATCAAAAAATTTATTATTAAACAACTTATGAAACAGTAAAACGGAATGTTTTAGAACACTTCCTTAAAAATTTAATTATCTCAAAACAAAAGTGGCAAGCAATGAAAGGTTTCTATGATCATTAAGCTGATACAACTCAACTCTTTGAGCAGTGATATTATATGGTAACCTTACATTAAAATCTGCTTCCTGTTTTATTATTTCTGCAGATTCAATGTGGCCATCTTGTGCCGGTATTTCCAGATGTTCAGTTAAAGGTGAAGCAATATTTTGTTGTGAAATGATTTCACCTGCTGAATTTTTAAGAATTACGAGTACTCCTGTTTCTCCGGTTTGCTTAAAAGTTACAAATTCCTTAGTGCGATAAGGAACCACCTCAAAGTCTTTCAATTCTACTTCATTCTTTCCGGTTGAAATTTCTTTCAAATGAAAATTTAACGAGATTGATTTTTCACCTTTAACAGTAAGGTTATTTAATTCCTGCGAAAAAGAATTTTCGTTACTGAATAATAAAACAAGTAAGGAAAATGCTGCGGATCGTAAAATTATACGCATGAGTCTGTAAAAATTTCACTCCCCTACGATTCTATTTTGAGATGGTTGCAAAGAAAGTTGTCTTTTGGAACGAGACAGGGTATTAAAAACAAAACAGACTGGCTAACAAACTTTAATTTCAATTTTCCGTTAAGTTTGACATTGAAACAGTTGAATTGGTTTTCTTATCTGTTTTAAGAACATAGTTATGAATAAAAAAGCAGGTATTACAGATTTTATAATAAACAAGGAAAGCTATTTTCTTGAAGGGCCTCACTCTCGAATTAAGGATTTTGGATTTACTCTTGAAATAATGTTTGAGTTTATCAAGGGGTTCAGAACATTGCACTTTGCAGGTCCGTGTGTAACTGTTTTTGGTTCGGCAAGATTTAGTGCAGATCACCCGGTTTATAAAAGTTCAGTTGAAATGGGCGCTGAAATTTCAAAACTTGGATTTGGTGTTATGACCGGTGGTGGCCCCGGAGTGATGGAAGCAGCAAATAAAGGAGCTTTTGAAACGGGTGGAATTTCAATCGGATGCAATATCAAATTGCCTCATGAACAAAAAGAGAACCCATACCTTACAAGAGAAGTGACATTCGAGCACTTTTTTGTTCGGAAAGTTTTGATGTTTAAATACTCTTATGCTTTTGTGGTGATGCCAGGGGGATTAGGAACTTTGGATGAATTATTTGAAGCACTTACATTAATTCAAACCGGAAAGATTAAAGGATTTCCGGTAATTCTTTTTGGTAAAGACTACTGGAATAATTTATTGAAGCAACTGCAAACAATGGAGGATAATAAAACCATTGATACAAAAGATCTGGAATTGTTTTTAGTAACTGATGATATACAGGAAACGATGAATCATATTAAACGATATGCTACTGACAAACCCTGGCTCATGCGAAAAAAAATTCCAAAGCCCTTGAAATTTCTCGGAGAGAAAGTTTTTTTCTGGCGATAGATATTTGTCAGTTATTCAATAATTCAAATCGCCCATCGGCATATTTTACTTTTGATATTGGATGAGCTGAAGAATGAAAAAACAAACAAGCATAATTTTCTTCAGCACATTTTTTACCGTATTGAATTCGAAGTGCTGCTGATTCTTTTCCATTGAAGTCATACTTGGCAGCAAACTTTCTGATGAGTTGGGTGCCCTGAGGTAACACATCGCCACCATAAAAATATTTTTTGTTTGCAGTATTAAACCAAAATACTTGGTGGTTTTTTGTATGTCCACCAGATATTTCGCAATAAATGTTTTTACTGAATTGTGTGTTTCCGCTGAGCTCCTTTTTGTTCTTATAGCTTTTCAGAAACTTCAATTTGCTTGCTTCAAATGATTTTGATGGAAGTTTTGAAAGTGCTTCATTCATTTCTTCTTCCTGATAAACATATTGGGCATTGGGAAACATGGGATTCATTATTCCATTCTCTTCATATGCAACTCCGCCAATGTGGTCTTTATGAAGATGACTCAGTAAAACAATATTTATATCAGTTGAATTGAATCCGAGCTGCGAAAGGTTTTTTATAATTTGAAATTCTCCTGACTTGTTTTTCAATCCTAATCCCGGATCAATAATTATTATTCCTTCTACTGAAATAATTAAGAACGGACAAATTTCTACCAACAAGGAACCAGGGCGATCTTTGATTGAATCTGATATACTATTGAACGGAATAAAATTTTTCGATTCATCAACGGTATAAGTTCCCTCAGAAAGTGCGTGTGCGTTCAAAATTTATTGTTGTTAACGGCAAAAGTATTAAGTATATAAACAGTAGTTGCAAACTGTACTTAAAATAGATTTTTATTTCTTTATAAACAGATGTCCAATAGGTAAGTTAGAATTTACTGATGAGTTTTTAAATAAACCAACAAACCACCAATCAGAAAAAGAAAAATTAAAACAAACCAAATGGTTGCTTCAGAATTTTTTGTTGGTTGTTTTGATGAGTTCATACTGCTTATTTTTTTTCTTTCACGAAGAAAAATAACCAGGTCGCTTTTTTGAATGATATAAATCATCTGAGCACCGCCAACCTATCAGCATCTAATTTTATCAATACAAAAAGTAAAATCGTAAACGACCAAAGCGAGGAACCGCCATAACTTATGAAAGGCAATGGTATACCAATAACAGGAGCAAGCCCAATAGTCATTCCGATATTAATTAAGAAATGAAAAAATAATATTGATGCAACCCCATATGCATATATGCGAGAGAACTTTGATCGTTGTCGTTCAGCCAGCGATAGAATTCGCGTGAGCAGAAACAAAAAAAGAATTACAAACAAGGAGGTTCCCCAGAAACCATACTCTTCGCCAATGGTACAGAAAATAAAATCGGTATGTTGTTCAGGCACAAAATTGTATTTTGTTAAGGTGCCATTCAATGGGCCCTTACCTAAAAGGCCACCTGAACCAATGGCTATTTTCGATTGCCTTACATTGTAGTCGGCATCTTTCACATTTACTTCCTGACCGAGCAAAACTTTTATTCGTTGTTGTTGATGAAGTTTCAACACATTATTAAAAACATAATTAGTTGTGGTTACATATAACGATGCGCCAATAAATAAACCTGCAATTGCAAAGTATGCAGCGCGCGTTCTTTTAATAAAATACAACGAAGCTCCGGCCAGAATTAATAAAATACCTATTAAAATATATTTATCAATCACTAATGAAAAAACCGAAAGCGCCAGTACACCGACACCAAGCGCAAGTATTTCGCCTGGCAATCCAAAACGATATAGCACTAAAAAGAAAGAAAGAAATACCAGAGTTGAACCGGTATCGCCCTGCAACTGAATGAGCAAAGCAGGAAAAAAAATAAGTCCCAATGAAATCATTTTTGTCCTGTTATTTTTCAGATTAATATTTTGATTACTCAGAAATTTTGCAAGCGCCAGAGCAACGGAAAATTTTGCAAACTCTGATGGTTGTAACTGAAAACTTCCAATCTCAAACCAGTTCTTATTTCCGTTTACTTCATGTCCGAAAAAGAAAACTCCAATTACCATTAACAATATCAATCCATAGATGAAGTATGCGAATGTGGTATAAATCTTATTATCAGTAACCAGAATAAAACCCGCCAGAATAACTGAAGTACCGACCCAAATTAATTGCCTTACATACAACTGCCGCGTATCAAAAAATGGTTTAGCCTCATCGTGACTTGATGCATAAACAACCAGTAAACCAATAGCCACAAAAACACTATACAATAGTATAATGACCCAGTCGAGGTTGTTGGTTGTTTTGCGTTTATCAATCACGGGGCTGGTTGAGTTTTTTTGAATTAATGTTCAGGGGTCGGTTGATATTTATTATGAATTAAATCAGCATCAAACATTCGTTGTTCCAAATATTTTCTAGGAGTTGAAATTGAATCGTTCAAATACTTTTCAATCATTAAACTAGCGATTGGTGCACCATAAGTTGCACCAAATCCGGCATTTTCTACAATAACAGCAATAGCAATTTTCGGATTTTCAACCGGAGCAAAGCAAATGAAAAGCGAATGATCTTTTCCGTGCGGGTTTTGAGCAGTACCAGTTTTCCCTCCCATAGTTACTCCCGGGATTTGTGCAATTCTACCTGTTCCGGCTTCTACAACTTCTTTCATTGCATCGACAGTTATATCAAACCAACCTTTATCAATTGGTATCACATGCTTCTCTTTAAATTTTTTCAAAACTGTTGAAGTATCATCATCAACTTTTCGAACTAAATGCGGTGTATAGTACCAACCATGGTTTGCTATAGTAGCCATTTCATTAGCCATTTGTAACGGAGTAAACCCAATTTCTCCCTGACCAATTCCTAAAGAAATAATGGTAACAGAATTCCATCTTCCACTTCCATAAATTTTATTGTAATAATCCGATCCGGGAATAAAACCATATCCTACTCCTGGCA
Source organism: Chitinophagaceae bacterium (assembly GCA_947469485.1). GTDB lineage: Bacteria > Bacteroidota > Bacteroidia > Chitinophagales > UBA10324 > UBA10324. Next base: position 45,762 of record CANIPU010000011.1, read on the forward strand.
AATCGGTTTCCATTTTTACACCAATACCAAAACTTGCAAGGTATGATTTCCAGCCATCCAGGCCCTGTGCTACTGTTTTATATTTATTGTTATCAACTACTCTGCGGAATGTCATGCAGAAATAAGCATTGCATGAATGCTGAATGGCTTCTATAATATTATTTACAAACCCTGAATGATGACATCCTACCCTTAAACTTCCAACATAATATGCACCAGGACACGAATAGGTTGTGTTTTGTTGAATTGCTCCATCTTGCATTCCAATTAAGCCAAGTAGTGGTTTATAAATTGAACCAGGGGGGTAAGATGCTTTAAGTGGCCGGACAAATAATGGTTTTAAAGAATCCGCATAAAGTTTACTGAAATTTTTTCCGCGGTCTCTTCCGGTTAATAATTTTGGATCATAAGATGGACTACTAATCATTGCAAGCACTTCTCCCGTTGAAGGTTCAATTGCTACAACACTTCCAACTTTTCCCTGCATTAATTTTTCACCGTATTGCTGCAAGTCAATATCGAGTGTAGAATACATGTTTGTACCAGGTGAAGGAAGGGTATCCAACTGTCCATCGTTAAATGATCCTTGTTCCCGATTGTGAACATCAACCAAAACATATTTCACACCTTTTTTTCCACGCAAAATTTTTTCATAATACTGTTCCAGACCTCCGGTACCTATGTAATCACCTTGCTGATAATATCCATCAGATTTTTCAATTTGTTTAGGAGTTACTTCAGAAATGTATCCGAGTATATGTGCTGCTGCAGAAATCGGATAAGTTCTTACTGTTCGTACCTGAGCATAAAATCCGGGATATAAAAACATGTCTTCCTGTAATTGAGCATACAACTCCGCCTGAATTCCTTTTATAATAACCGTGGGTTTAAATTTTGAATATTTATATGCTTTTGACAACTCTTTTTTAAAGCCCTCAACATCCAAACCCAATGTTTTGCAAAGATTTGCAGTGTCAAATTTTTTAAGCTGCCCAGGTATTACTAACAAATCGTATTCTGCCTGATTGAATAAAATAAGTTTCCCATTCCGGTCATAAATCAGACCTCGTGATGGATACAAAGTGACTTTACGCAACACATTATTATTAGCAAGTTGCTGATAGTTTTTATTCAATACCTGAATGAACAACAAACGCAAAATGAAAATTACTGAAATGATGATGAACACCATTTGCACCACTTTTCGTCTTGATGCGAGTGTATCCATTTAAAGTTATATCGCTTTTCTTCTGATGAAAAAAAATTCTGCAAGAAATATCAGTAATAAAGAAAGTGCTGTACTTAATAATATTTTAAGAAGCATAAATCCAACCTGACCAAATTCCAGAGTTTCTAAAAAGAAAAAAAATAAATGATGAATAACTACCAATATAGATGCATAAGTCGCAAACCATCTGAATCCCATGTAGCTTAAAGTTGGTTTATCGGTTTGTTCGTAACCACCGGAGGGTTCAACTAATTTTAAAACCTGTGGCCGCATAAAACAAAACAAAACACATGCAGCAGCATGCAATCCCATTGTGTTTGAAAACATATCAATTGTTAAACCAGTTACAAATCCAAGTATAAGTAAAACCCATTTTGGCATTTTTAAGGGCAACAACAATAAAAACAATGGATAGATGTATGGATTAAAAATTCCTGATAAATGCAAATTGTTTAAGATCAATACCTGAATGAGCACAAGCACTATAAATCGTATAAGCTGAATTAAAAACTCAATTATCATTTTGTGAATGTTGCTCTAAAGAATCTAATTCGTTTTTCATCAAGTTGTTCACCACATATACATATGAAATGCTTCGGAAGTCAGTGCTGAGTTTTATTTCAATGTCATAAAAGTTATCATTGGTATTTGGCGTGAAAGAAGAAATGGTTCCGATTAAAATATTTTCAGGAAATTTTTTGGTTTCACTCCCTGTATAAATTTTATCGCCGTTTGCAATTTTTATCTGCTTCGGAATTCCATCTAACTGGGCAAATTCGGGGCTGCTTCCATCCCAAGAAAGAGAGCCCAGATTTCCGCCAGTACCAACCCTTGCGCTCACTTTGAAATCATTGTGAAGTATTGGAATTACAGAAGCATAGTTGTCAGAAACATCTTTCACAATTCCAACAATTCCATTGGGCCCAATAACTCCCATTTTAATATCAACCCCTTGATTTTTTCCCTTGTCAATGGTTATAAAATTGTTGAGTTTATTTATGGTAATGTTTACCACTTTTGAGGGAATGTATTTATATAATTGTTTGTAAACCGAGTCATTCACTGTAATTTGTTGAAAGGATGCATCGTAAAATGAATTCTTTAATTGATTTCTGAGCAATGCATTTTCGTCAGAAAGTCTTTTATTCTCCTGACTCAAATGAATATATTCAATGAAATTATTATAAACTGTAAAAACCCTAGCAGAAATTTCACTTGATGAATTAATAAAAGCTGCCTGATGATAACTTTTATTATTTACCAATAAAATAATGCTGCTCACTTCTAATAAGATAAAAAGTATGAATGCATGATAGCGAACGAGTAATGAAAAAATGTTGCGCATTCAACCTGGAGAGCTATAAAATTTCTTAATGAATTATTTTAGTTAAGATTCGGAAAAACAGTATTAAGACATCAGGAAGGGATAGCGCGAAATATTTTTCAAAGCGATACCTGAACCTCGAACAACAGCACGAAGCGGATCATCATCAATCGACACATGTAACTTTGTTTTTTGTGCTAATCTTTTATCCAAACCACGCAATAAGGCTCCTCCACCTGTAATGTGCAGTCCGGTGCGGTAAATATCTGAAGCCAATTCTGGTGGAGTTGACTCCAATGCTTTTAGAACTGCTTCTTCAATTCTTGAAATCGATTCGTTTAATGCATGTGCTATTTCGGCATATGAAATAGTAATTTGTTTTGGAATTCCTGTCATCAAATCTCTTCCCTGCACCGCATAATCATCCGGTGGGTTCTCCAGGTCAGGAATTGCTGAGCCCACATTAATTTTAATATCCTCAGCTGTGCGTTCACCAATTGCCATGTTGTGTTGGCGACGAACAAAATCAATAATATCAGCCGTGAATTCATCACCTGCTACTCGAATAGATTGATCACAAACAATTCCCGCAAGTGCTATAACCGAAATTCCGGTTGTTCCGCCACCAATATCAATAATCATATGTCCGATTGGTTCTTCTACATCAATTCCAATTCCGAGTGCTGCTGCCATTGGTTCATGAATCAAATAAACCTCCCTTCCCCCTGCTTGCTCTGCACTATCTTTTACTGCACGCTTTTCAACTTCTGTAATATTCGATGGAATACAAATTACCATTCGCCATGATGGAGTAAAGAAAAAACTTTTCGGATGAATCATTTTTATCATCTCTCGAATCATTATTTCTGCTGCGTTAAAATCGGCTATTACACCATCACGAAGAGGTCTTATAGTTTTTAAATCCTCATGGGTTTTTTCATACATCTGTCTTGCACGCTTGCCAACGGCAATTACCTTCCCGGTAATTTTATTTATTGCTACAATAGAGGGTTCATCCACAACAACTTTATCGTTATGAATAATTACAGTATTTGCAGTTCCCAGATCTATTGCAATATCCTGAGTTAGAAAATTAAATAAGCCCATGTGTTTTAAAAGGAAAATTCTTGAGTGCGCAAAGTTGGAATAATTATTCTGTATTTACACGCCTGTTTTCCTTTCGAAAGAAAATATAATTGCTTTCAATTTTATTTTCAATTATACCAAAGGAATCAACACACCAATTGTTAATGGATGTGTATTGCACTCAAACCTGAATATTATTTTCTTTTATTTTAGAATTAACGACTCCAATCAATGCTTAAAATGCCTGATTCCGGTAAGTACCATGGCCATGTTGTGCTGATTGCAATAATCTATGCTTTCTTTGTCTTTAATTGACCCGCCTGGTTGAATTACAGCACAAATTCCTGCCTTATCTGCAATTTCCACACAATCCGGAAAGGGAAAAAAAGCGTCAGAAGCCATTACAGAATCAGTCAAATCGAATCCAAAGTTTTTTGCTTTTTCAATTGCTTGCTTTAGCGCATCAACTCTGGAGGTTTGACCACAACCCATAGCGAGCAATTGTTGGTTCCGTACAAGTGTAATGGTGTTTGATTTTAAATGTTTGCAAACTTTGGAGGCAAATTCCAAATCAGCTAATTGACTTTTTTCTGGCGATTTATTCGTTGCAACTTTAAAATTCTCTGATAAATCGGTTATTAAATCTTCATCCTGTTCGATTACTCCATTCAGAATATTTTTGAATTGTTTTCCATTCGGAAGATTTTTATTCTGTTTCAGAATAATTCTGTTCTTTTTCGATTTCAGAATTTCAAGCGCTGACGAATCATAATCAGGTGCAATAAGAATTTCAAGAAACAAATCATTCACCAATTGTGCCGTTGTTTCATCAATCTTCCTGTTAGTTACAATCACCCCACCGAATGCGCTTACGGGGTCTCCAGCCAAAGCCTTCTTCCATGCTTCGCTCAAAACTTTATCGCTTGCTACACCGCATGCATTTGTGTGCTTGATAACTGCAAAGGTTGGTTCTTCAAATTCTTTAATCAACTCCATCGCTGCATGCACATCAACCAAATTATTGTATGATAATTCTTTGCCATGAACCTGTTCAATCAGTTCATTCAGGTTTCCATAAAACACACCTTTCTGGTGCGGATTTTCACCATATCGAAGAACCTTTGACTCATGAATACTCTGTTTAAAAACAGGCAATTGAGCAGAAGAATTAAAATAATTAAAAATATCTGTATCATAATTTGAGGTAACAGAAAAGGCTTTAGCCGCAAAAAGTTGCCGGTCACTCAATTCAGTAGTTCCTTTTTTTGAACCAATTAATTCAAGTAAATCAGCATATTGATTTCGCGAAGAACAGATTAAAACATCTTTAAAATTTTTTGCAGCAGCCCGAATTAAACTGATACCACCAATATCTATTTTCTCAATAATTTCAATCTCGTCATTAGTTTTCTTAACGGTTTCTTCAAATGGATATAAATCCACAATCACAAGATCAATTGTATCTATTTTATGTTGAGCAAGTTCAACCCAATCAACATCGTAATCTCTTCTGGCTAATATTCCCCCAAAAATATGCGGGTCTAAAGTCTTGACTCTTCCTCCTAAAATTGCAGGAAACCCTGTTATATTTTCAACCTTTTCACAAGCAATGCCTAACGAAGTTATAAAATCATAAGTGCCTCCGGTCGAAATCATTTTTATTCCCAACTCATTAAGTTTTCTGATAATTGGCTCAAGATTATCTTTATAATAAACTGAAATAAGTGCTGACTTAATGCTTACAGAATTCATGATGATTTTTTAAGAAGGCGCAAATGTAATTGCGAATACATTTCAATAAAGTTAGAATTTATGCATTGTTTATAATCTATTATTGAAAAGAGCCTTATTCATTAAATTCATATAAAAAAGTATAATCATATTTGTTATTGATTTATAATTGAATTGAAATGTTCTTATTAAAAAAAATCTTACAAAACATTTGGTTTTGGTTATTTACAATTATAACCATTTCAATAATTTTAAATAATACTTACGAAACGATATTCTATCGTCCTTGTAGTGTTCATATGTGGCGCCAGACTGATTGTGCCTCATACGCATTAAATTATTTTCAAAATAAAAATTCATTTTTTCAACCCCAAGTTATGAGCAGGAATCCTGATAGCGGATTTACTGTAAGTGAATTTCCTGCCATATATTTTTTTGCTGGAAAATTATATGAATGGTTTGGCTTTTATGATTATTACATCCGATTAATAAATATATTTTTATTCATAACAGGGCTGATTTATCTTGTTTTAATTTCATCACTCTATCTAAAAAACAAAGTTCTTCAACTTGTACCAGCGGTTTTCGCTCTGAGTTCTCCTTATCTCTTTTACTATGGGGCGAATTTCTTACCTGATGTTCCTGCAATGTGTCTTGCGTTTGCAGGTCTTTATCATTTTTTGGTTTTTATAAAAAGTGAATCAAGAATTCAATTAATAATATCCGTCCTGTTTTTTACTCTTGCTGCTTTATTAAAAATATCTGCCGGAATTTTATGGGTAGCCTCAATAACCTCTTTTTTTATTCATCATTTTAGTAAATTTAGCATTGAGAGAAAATTAAATCTTAAAAATATTATCCTTCCGTTTTTCTTATTCGTTTTTTCATGGATAATAATTCTAAGTTGGATTGATTTTGCTAAAAGTTATAATGCTTCACATAATTACTTTGGAAATTTATTGGGATTTTATGGGATTTGGGATGCTGACATTATTGAAATTAAAAATGTGTTTTCTCGTTTTTTTAAATCCTGGATTTGGGATATTTTTTCAGTATCTACTCTATTTTTTTTCATCTCTGCTTTTATTTACTTTTTTTTAAAGAAGAAATTCTTACCGAAAGAATTGTATTCCATTTCTTTCTTTTCATTTATTGGCGTACATATTTATGCCCTTGGTTGGTTTCGCGCCTTTTATCATCATGATTATTATATGATAAACATATTTTTCTTTCCAATCTTATTTGTTCTGTGTTTTTGTGTTTTGGTTGAAAAGCTTCACTTTGTTAATTTAAAACAGAAGTTTGTTTTATTAACACTAATAATTGTTTCATTAGCTTGGGGAGTTAAACATTCAGCGCGCATTCAGAATTTCAGATATACAGATTCACAATTCAAATACATGCCCGACGCGGTATATGAAATTGGTACTTATCTAAGAAGCATTGGAATAAAAAAACAAGAATTTGTAATTAGTGCTACTGACCCAAGTCCAAATATGAGTTTGTACTTAATGAATTGCATTGGCAGAACCGAAGGCTATTATAATGGTGAGACCATTGATGATTTTAAAAAATTAGGCGCAAAATATTTTATTGCTCACGACACGGCTAATATTATTGTGCCGGTTTTAAAAGACTATTGTCGAAAGGAAATTCCTTTTGCTAATTATAAAGGAGTTTTAATTTATAAGCTCAAATAATTCTTTTTAAAGTGGAGGATACTTTTAACCTCCCATCATCATTAATTTCGGTTATAAAATTCAATCCCGGAGTTTTTCCTTCCTCAATTGACCCAAATTGCTCATCAATTTTTAAAAATCTGGCTCCATTTATTGTTGCCCAATTCACTAGCGTCTCAGTTTTTATTTCAGGAAAATTTGTTTGAATAGTTCGTATTTCATCTAAAATGGAAAGAGAATTATTTGATGCAAGACTATCAGTTCCAATACAAATTTTATCTGTCACCTGCAACCAAGTCTTATAATCCGGCAACCGATTTTCGATATACAAATTTGCCTTCGGGCAAGTACACCAAAACAAGTTTTTAAACTCTTCTGAAATATTATTTATCTCTTCCTCAGTTGAAAATGTATTATGAACCAGTAATGCATTTTTTACTTTTGGAAGATACTTCAACAAGTAATTTATACTTCTATCACCTGTAGGTTGAAATACCTCCGAAGAATTAAGTTTAAAAAAATCATCAATTAGTACTTTAAAATCACCGGTTCCATTAAGAAAAAATTGTGTCTCTGCTTCTGTTTCCTGATTGTGAATGCTATATATCACAGGGTAATTTTCTTTCCAGCTATAAATCAATTTCATTAACTCTTTCGGAACTGAATATGGAGCATGAGCTGTAATAGACGATGGTAAATTCAAGCTCCTTGCTTTTAAAAAAACCTGTTTTGCAATTTCGAAATAATAACCTGCTTCGTTCGGTTTAAATCCATATGCCTCAACAAAAGTGTGATAATAAATTTTGCTTTTCTTTTTAGTTAAAAGAGAATGATCATCATTGCTGATATCTCCAACAGCTACAATTCCATTGTTAAACATTTCAATATCAGCTTCTTCAATTTTCTGAAGAATCACTTCCATTTTTTCATTTCGTATGCTTAAGAGGTCTTTTACAAATCTCACCAACCCATTTCCTCTTGAAATTTTGTTACGCATGTAAGACAATTCCAAATGACAGTGCGCATTAATAAATCCTGGACAAATGGCTCCATCAAAAAACTGAATTGTTGAATTTTCATGATTTTTTAAGGAATCAAGCGAAAGAATTTTGCCGTTATCATCCGTTATTATAACAGAATTCGTAAGAATTTCTTTACCTGTAAAAATTTTTGCTGCTGAAAATTTCTTCATTAAAAACCAAATGTAATAGAATGGTTTTTAGCTATCTAAAATTGAGAAAACAGGAATGGCTTACATTTGCCTCCGCAATGAAAATACAAGAGAAAAAAAACCTTCGGCACCTTTCATTAGATGAAATAAAACAGGTGTTGGAAGAACAAGGAGAAAAATCTTTTCGAGCTACACAAGTCTGGGAATGGATATGGCAAAAAGGGGCTGCATCAATAGATGATATGAGCAACCTTTCAAAAGAACTAAGAGAAAAATTAAAAGAAAATTTTGACCTCTATTCAATTTCAGTTGATACAATTCAACGAAGCAGCGATGGCGTTGTTAAAGTCCGTTTTAAAACATCAGATAATTTTTTTATTGAGGGAGTTTTAATTCCGGCGATTGACAGAATTACCGCTTGTGTATCTTCTCAGGTTGGTTGCAGTTTAACATGCACATTTTGTGCTACAGGTCTTATGGACCGTGAAAGAAACCTAACTCACGATGAAATATTTGATCAGGTAGTTCAGTTGAACAAAATATCTGAAGAACAACACGGCCGCAGGCTTACAAATATTGTTTTCATGGGAATGGGAGAACCATTGCTCAATTACAGCAATGTTATAAAAGCAATTGATAAAATCAGCGCCCCCGATGGACTTGTAATTTCACCTAGACGGATTACAGTAAGTACAGCCGGCATATCAAAAATTATAAGGAAGTTAGCAGATGACAAAGTCAGATTCCGCCTAGCGTTATCTCTTCATGCTGCTGACGACCAAAAGAGAAGCAGGCTGATGCCAATTAATCAGGAAAACAATTTAGAAAGTTTAACTGAATCACTTCAATATTTCTGGGAGAAAACTGGCAATAGAATTTCGTTTGAATATGTGCTTTTCGAAGGTGTAAATGATACTTTGCAAGATGCAAAAAATCTTGTTACTCTTTGTAAGAAATTTCAATTGATTCATGTGAACCTGATTGAATATAACAGGGTTCAGGGAGTTCCTTACAAAGGACTATCTTTTGATAAAATGGAAAAATTTGCTGCCATTCTTGAAGGTTATGGGCTAAATGCGACCATTCGTCGAAGCAGAGGGCGTGATATCGATGCCGCTTGTGGTCAGTTAGCAAATAAGAAATAATTGAACAAAAATGACTTACTTTTGTGTCCCTCTAAAAAAATCCACTTATGACAGACCTTGAGAAACTCGTAGAAAGGATTACAGCTTGCGCAACTACAGTGCATGAAAACATGGGTCCTGGCTTTCCTGAAAAACATTATCAGGAAGCAATGATTAAAGAACTTACACGCGCTAAGGTTAATTACACAACCAAGGAAGCTAAAACCAGAATGCTGGATGGTGTGCAAATGGGTGCAAGCCGAATGGAATTTTTTGTCGAAAACATTATGATTGAATTGAAAGCGCTTCCGCGTCTTGAGGTTCCGCACATGGTACATTTCAGTAACGGATTGAAAAAATCTGAGAAAGAAATGGGCTTATTAATCAATTTCGGAACTCAGAAAATGCAAATCAGAACAAGATTGAACGAGAAAATTGAAATGGACGAAGCTTAATTTAAGCTGAATTTAAATAATGTTCAAAGCCATTCTTGCAAAAGAATGGCTTTGTTGTTTTAAAAAGGTTCATTCACTATAAATAAATTCAACTTTCATTAAAAATCAGAAAAACTATATTGAAATTTGCCATTCAATAATTTCTACTTGAAATAAAATTATGCAAGCCATTATTCCAGTTGCCGGTGCCGGCACCAAACTTCGACCTCATACCTATACACAGCCAAAAGCTTTAATTCCTGTTGCTGGAAAACCAATTCTTAGTTTCATTATTGACGAATTAATAAAAGCAGGAGTAACTGAATACATATTTGTAATCGGTTATTTAGGTGAAAAAATTCGTGATTATGTAGAAAAGAAATTTCCCGATCTGAAAGTAAAATTTGTTGAACAGGAAACCCGTGAAGGAACAGGTCACGCAATTTGGTTAACCAAGGACTTTGTAAAAAAAAAAGAACAACTCATAATTGTTCTTGGCGACAGTGTGTTTGATGCTGACATGAAATCAATTGTAGAATCTGAATATTCTTTGCTCGGAGTAAAAAAAGTTGACGATCCGAGAAGCTTTGGTGTGGCAGAAGTGAATGATGATGATATGATTATCAGGGTGGAAGAAAAACCTCAAATTCCAAGAAGCAATCTCGCCTTGGTAGGTTTGTATAAAATAAATGAAACGATAGCGCTTTACGATTCACTGGATTATCTCATAAGCAATAATATCCGAACTAAAAATGAATTTCAATTGACTGATGCCATTATGCGCATGATTGATATTGGAGTTCAGTTTAAACCCTATAAATTAAATAGTTGGTTCGATTGCGGAAAAAAAGAAGTTTTATTGGAAACGAATTCTACTCTTTTACGCAAAGCGGGGTTTGCCACCATTCGCAATCCGAAATTTGAGCGAACCATAATTATAGACCCTGTTTTCATAGGTGAGGGTTGCAAAATTTCAAACAGCATAATCGGGCCAAATGTTACAGTTGGCGATAATTCAACTATTCAGAATTCAATTATTAAAGAAAGCATAATTGGGAATTTCACTCAATTGGAATCAGTGAGTTTGCATGGCTCTGTAATCGGCAGCGATGCATTTATTCGTGGTCACAGTCAGAGCTTAAATATTGGCGACAATACTGAGATTGATTTGAGTTGAAGAAAAAATTTATCCAAGGTATATTTAGCTCGTGCAAAACAGAATCACAAAACTTTTTGGAATAGATTATCCCATCAATCAGGCGGGAATGATCTGGTGTTCAGGTTGGGAGTTGGCATCGGCTGTCAGCAATGCGGGCGCACTCGGTATAATTGGTTCGGGCAGTATGTATCCTGATATTCTTCGCAAACACATTCGTAAATGCAAAGCCGCAACTGCAAAACCATTCGCTGTGAATATTCCGTTGCTGTATCCTGATATTGATAAACACATTCAGATTATTATTGACGAAGGAGTAAAAATTGTTTTCACTTCAGCCGGCAATCCTAAAACCTGGACTTCCATACTGAAAGAAAAAGGTGTAACTGTTGTGCATGTAGTTAGTAGCGCACTGTTCGCACAAAAATCTGAAGCCGCCGGAGTAGATGCAATAGTTGCTGAAGGTTTCGAAGCAGGCGGACACAACGGAAGAGAAGAAACTACCACTATGGTTTTAATTCCATTAGTGAAGGAGGCCGTAAAAATTCCGGTGATTGCAGCAGGTGGAATTGCCAATGGAAAAAGTATGCTTGCCGCTTTTGCACTAGGTGCTGACGGAGTTCAAATCGGAACACGATTCGCTGCGAGCGTAGAATCATCGGCGCACGATTCATTTAAAATAATTATTACTAAAACTCCCGAAGGTGGCACCATGCTATCAATGAAAAAATTAGTTCCTGTTCGGCTGATAAAAAATAAATTCTTCAACACCATAAATGAGGCGGAACAAAAAGGGGCAAGCATTGATGAGTTAAAAAATATTCTCGGTCGTGCACGCGCGAAACGCGGCATGTTTGAAGGCGATTTAGAAGAAGGCGAGTTGGAAATCGGTCAGGTGAGCGCGCAGGTGCATGAAATAAAACCCGCAGCAGAAATTGTAAAAAACATATGGGAAGAATTTTTAGCAGCAAAAAAAAAGCTTGCTGAATTATAATTGGTTGCCCTTTACAAGAACAGTTGTTTGTTCCCATCCGCAATTCATCACCACATCAACTATACTTAATCCGGCAATAAATGCTCCATGTAATTGTGGATATTCAGCTGGAGAAAACGCAGTGTAACGAAGTTCTATATTATTAGCAGCGAATAAATTTTCGTCGTTGTATTTGCGTGCACCATTGCCGCTTTGATAAATAGTTGCTTCAAGAGTTTTACAAATTTCAATAATCCGGTTGTTTTTTTCATCAGATGATAAATTCATTTCTGATGCAAGAACGATTGGTGTTGTGATATTCAGATTTCTGCAAAAAATTTTTATGAGTTCAACATTCATAGCTGAAAACATTTCATACTTTGCTCCGAGCACTCTTTCTAGCGCTGGAAAAACCTCAGTAAAAAATTTTGCTTTTGAGTAATTAAGCTGAATGGTTTTCAGCATTTTTTTTTGCCAGGGCTGTTGATTGTCAATGGCAATATCTTTTATCAATTTACTATTTGCATTTTTTTTAACCGGAACAAAAATGAACAATTCACCTTGTGCGGTTTTAATTTTTGTGCGATTGGTAATTGAGTTGGCATTGCCACTCTGGTAATCAACATTATCTAAAACAACAAATAAATCAGCTGAATAAATCTTATTAAAATATCCAAGCCATGGAATAAAGTTGGGTTGATGTATTGCAATTGTTTTTCGCAAAACTGGAGATGAATTAATCAAAAGTTTGAAGAAACAAAGCTGTATTTATAAGCATCCATTCTCGACCTTTTATTTTTATGTCTTTTTTAATTAATTTTTTTTCTTCCAGATATATTTTTGATTCATAAATTAATTGTTTTGCTTTTGGATGAATTAACCAAGTATCAGTTGGGGCTTCAAATCCAATTTTATCTACCCTCCATGCAATTGATTTCGGTATATAATCTTCCATAGATTTCCGTAAAATATATTTTGTCCAACCATTATTAATTTTCATATTGTTCGGCAATGAAAAAATAAATTCAACTAATTCATGAGATAAAAATGGTAATCGTGTTTCTCTTGAAAAGGCCATTGAATTTCTATCAGCATAGGAAAGCAATTTTTCTAATCCAAATTCAGTGGTGAAAAAATTCAATGAGTCTTTTAATTGATTAAATGATTTAAATGGAGGGGGAATTTTCTTAAAATTTTTTATAAAATCAGGATGAAGAAACTCCATATAATCAGGTGTAGAAAACAATCTTCTCATTTTTCCTAAAATTTCAAAAACCTTTCTAAATCTTGATTCTAATTTAAATCTATATGTTACTTTAAATTCATTACCCCTAAGATCTTTATATTTTTCAAGTTGTTTTTTAAATTCCTGCCTATTTGATAGAAATAACTCAGCAAAATAGGGTCGAAAAAAATGCATGTATCCACCAAGAACCTCATCTGCACCTTGTCCGTCTAGAAGAACAGTTACTTTCTTTTCTTTGGCAAGTTTCATTACGCTCCACTGAGCAAGCGGGGAAGATGAAAGAAGAGGTTCTTCAATATGATAAATTACATCCCTAATTTCATCAAAAAGTATTCCTTCGTGAATCCATGTTTCAAATTTATTTAATGGAACAAAATTAGCAACTTCATTAATGTGCTTCCCTTCATCTAGATTACTATCAAAAAATCTGGCTGAAAAAGTATTCTGAGGATAGAGGTTGTTTTCATTCAATTCATTAATAGCACATACTACAGATGAGGAGTCAAGTCCTCCGGAAAGGCTTGATCCAACAGGGACATCTGATCTTAATCTCCTTTTAACTGAGTTGAAAAACAATTCTTTAAATTTTACTTCTGCCTCCAACAAAGAAATATCAATTTGCTCTTCCTGATTAATTCTCCAATAACAATGGTTTTCAATGATTAATCCTTCGCGAATAAAAAGATAATGTGCAGGTGCAAGACTAAAAACACCAGTAAAAAAAGTTTCGGTTATATCTGCCGGATTTTGTGCAACATTATAAACCATATATCTGAATAACATCTTTCTATTAAAATCCGTTTTTTCAAAAGTTCTTAAAGACTTTATTTCAGATGCAAATCGAAAATAATTTCCCTGTTCATATTGATAAAAAAATGGTTTTTCTCCAAATCGATCACGAGCACAAAAAAGTTTTTTTTCGACATTATCCCATAAAGCAAATGCAAACATTCCATCGAAATATTGTAAGCAATTTTCCTTATATTGATGAAATGCTGCCAATACTACTTCAGTATCAGATTGGGTATAAAATTTCAGCCCCAATTTTTTAAGTTTATCTCTCAATTCGATATAATTATATAATTCACCATTGAAAGAAATTGTATATCTGTTTAAGTAGTGCATAGGTTGCGCGGCACCATCACTTAAATCAATAATCGAAAGCCTACGATGCCCTAAGCAAATTTTTTTATCCTCAGATATCCAATGACCTTCTCCATCTGGGCCACGAGATGCGATCGCATCGGTCATTTTTTTTACAATTGCTATTTCAATATTTTTATTTAAATTATAAATTCCAGCTATTCCACACATTTTTTATGATCTATTTTATTTAATAATGTTATTAGCTTTTTAGAGTTTGCCTTGAAAGTGTACTCAATTTTAATTTTTTCCTTCGCTTTATTTCCAATTTCATCAAAGTTATTTCTCATTTGAAAAGCTTTTTCAAAATATGTAGTCCAATCAGAATCTGGCGGAACAAGAAATCCATTTATATTATCCGAAATGATTTCATTATTAACTGTAAGTGCCGTAGCAATACTAACAACTCCGCAAGCCATATATTGTATCAATTTAAATCCGCATTTTCCTTTGTGTTCCAAAGTATTTTCAAGCGGCATAATTCCCACATCCATCTTAAGAATATTTTCGATTTCAAATTTTTCTGACCAACGAATAAAATCAATTGGAAAATTTAATGGGGCAATAAAAGGCGCATCACTAACAATTAGAAGCCTGAATTTATATTTCGACGAAAGCATGTTAAGTGCTTTTACAACAATTTGCAGGTTATGTAAATTATTTCTGGCCCCTACCCAACCAATAGTTATTTCATCCTTTAGTAAATTATAATTTTTCTTTGCAAGCATATCATAATCAACACAAGTAGGAAGAACTAAAATATTTTCTTCCAAAGCTAGAGAATTTCCTTTGGTTAATAATTCTTTTAGATAATTCGTTCCAGGAAAAAAATGAGTGTAATTTTTTAATGAATCAGAAAATTTTTTTGGATGTTCTAATAATAATTTTCCATAAGTTGAAATAGTCCGGGGCTCCCTTTTTGCAGCAGCTATATCATCATCAAAATCCAAAATTCGATTTGAGTGAATTGAAGAAAGAAACTTTTCGAAAAACAGATTTCCATAATCATTGAACATGAGTAATTCACGGCGAACAACAACAATATCATAAAAGGCCGATCTCAGTATCTGCCAAAACCGAAACCACATAAATCCCATATGAAAAAAAGGCATTGAACTCTTTTCTGAAGTTAATTGCAAATATTCACGATACTCAAAAACATAAGCAGATTTAGCTTTAAAATTATTTCTGTTAAGAATTTCTATCCACTTCTGTGTCCTATACTTGTTGCCAGCGCTTTCAGGAGCAAATACTTCAAAATAAAAAATGCTCTTTTTTCTTTTTGCAAAAAAGAATTTTTTGATAATTTTTTTAATCTGCTTGAAAAATAAAATTTTTAAAAGCAGAGTAATAATCCAAACTACAATCCACCAAAACCAGAAGAAGACGAAAAAGTATAAGTTGATTAATATTCTCGAAATGCCCGACATGTTTATGGTTTACTGGTTATAACCAAGTTGCTTCAAAGCGTACAATTGTTCTTTTGAAAAAACACTTAAATTAAATTCTTTATATCTGTTGGTGCTTGATGGAAGTTTGGGGATTGAATAAATTTTTTCTAATAAAGAATCATTGTATTTAATTCCTGCCCATTTCAGAAGTATTTCTGTTTCTTGTTTTGGATTCATACACAATTTTTCCATCTGTAAAATTTTGAATCGCTCGCCTAAAATTTCTTTCCCGGATTCAATTACTTTGCTATTTGCACGAATCCAAAATTCAAGTGAATCGGCAGTAGAATTTCCTTTAATTCCAAAATGCCTTCCGAAATTTCTGAGTTGAACTTTATTATCACTAAATGCCATATCCAAGCCGTTTCGCATTATAAACAAATACTTCATCTCCGGATATTTTTTTGCAAGTATTTGAATGTAGAGATGGGTATTTGGCTCTTTCCAGCCCCAATATTTATTATCAGAAAAATCTCCTTTACTGCGTATTGATTTCGAAATCTTCACTGGGAGTGAAAACCAATCTTTATTACGAATATATTTTTCAATTATAAATTCAAATTCTGCAGTTCTGACTTTAAATTTTTCAGAAAATGAAATTTTTTCATTCATCATCTTTTTGTGAAATATTTCAAGAAACTCAAGTTGCTTCGTTTCACTGGCGTTCGACAGCCATTTAGGTCTTCTGAATAATAGTGTAAACCATAAATTGTCTTTTGGCTCATTAAGCATATCACCCATATAAACGCCGGCCTCTATTAGCATTTGGGCAATTACCCTAGTGCCACTTCCTCCTACACCACCCACAACTATTGGAGAATTAATATTTTGAAAATGATTCAAAGCTTAGAGGTAATTAAGTTTATGCATCCATTCACTATTCTGGGCAAAATCCATTAGTTCTCTATGTTCATCATTATTAAATCGCGCTGTTCGTTCACTGTCAATTTCCTGTTTTATAAATTCAGAAAGCTTACAGTTTGTAAAAGATTCTAATTGCATAATTGAATTTTCATCACCCGAAATTAATTTCTCAAAACACACATGAAATACCTGCCCTGGAAATAAATAATCGTACTTATAGGCCTGTGCTGCATATTCCTCCCACAGTTTTAAGCCTTCTAATTTGTTTTCCAGTCTGGCAGAATGCCATTTATCAGTAAAATCAAAGTTCAGATTTCTCCTGTATAAACTGATTGCTACATCCATTCCATTTCTAAAGATGTGAATCACTTTTGCTTTTGGAAAAATCCTTAACCATTGTGAAACAGTAAATGTGTTTCGCGGATCTTTCCAACCCCAGCTATCTGATCTTAAAAATGAAATTGGTTTTAACGGTTGCAGAGTAATCCGGGCATAATGGCGAAGAAAAGAGTAGGTATTAAATAACTTTAGATCTGCTTTTTCGGGTACTGACGGATTATCCCATGTTAGTTTTTCACGGTCCATCCATGCAGTATTAACTCTTTGAAAATACCATGATTCATGATCGTTTGTTAAATCATATCCCATATACACACCGGCTTTATCAAGTATTCGGGCAAGCATACTTGTGCCTGAACGATGCATACCGATTATTATAAGTGGTGGAGATATTAATTTCATATTGAAACACAAATTAAATCAGCAATTCTGTATTCCGATGTTTGAAGTTTCATCATTTGATTTTCCTTTGCAGAAATATGAATAAGAAATCATTGAAAATTATAGCCGGTTTTATTGTTTTCACAGGTATTGTTTTCGCCTCATGGAAAATTTACAGCTATTATCATACTCCTGAATTTTCAAATGGTGATATCATTCCCGACATCCGTCTTCCAAACCAAATAAATGATACAATTTCTCTTTATTCATTAAAAGGAAATATTGTTTTAGTTCAGTTTTGGGCTTCCTGGTGTGGTCCATGCCGATTCGAAAATCGAGAATTATTAAACTTGTATTCAAAATTTCAAAATCTTGAAATGAAGGAAGGAGGTACTTTTAAGATTTTCAGTATTTCAGTTGATAAAGATAAATCTAGTTGGAAAAAAGCTGTTGAACAGGATAAAATGTTTTGGCCTGATCATGTTAACGATTCACTTGACTTTGAAAAAAGTATATCAAAAAAATTTAATGTTCATTCTGTTCCGTCAACATTTTTAATTGATCAAAAAGAAATGGTAATCGGAGTAAATCTTTCACCTATGCAATTGGAAGGGGTACTAACAAAACGATTAAAATAATATTCAATAAACCCGCTTTTGTCATTTCACTTAGATTTGACGGTTTAACAGTGTCACATTGTCCCGAATTATTTGATGGCAAATGGTTTGACAAATGCACTTTACTCAAGCAGAAATCATGGAAAATAAAGAAAAAGGCTTACATACTGACGAAAACGACTTAAACATTCAGCCACCGGCTGCAAAATCAGCAGAAGAAACTATTAATGAAATCGAAAATGAATCAGCTGAAAATGTGCCTGATGATCAAAAAAGGTCATATGAAGAATTAGAGGAAAAAGCTGAGGGTCTATTAGAGAAAATTGGCTTTGGTAAAAAAGAAAAGCATAAAAAAGAAGCGCAGGAGTTAAAAGAGAAATTAGAAGAAATGAATGACCGCCATCTTAGACTTGTTGCCGAGTTCGATAATTATAAAAAGCGAAACGCAAAAGAAAGGCTAGAGTGGATGAAAAATGCAGGTCAGGATATTATTCAATCAATACTTCCAACTTTAGATGATTTTAATCGCGCTATAAAACAAATGGAAGCATCAAAAGATATTTCTTCAGTAAAAGATGGCGTTCTGTTAATTCATTCCAAACTTAAATCCACGCTTGAAGCAAGAGGGTTAAAACAAATTGAATCAATAGGTCATGAATTTAATACTGAATTACACGAAGCAATAACGGAAATTCCTGCTCCAAATGAGGAAATGAGAGGAAAGGTCGTAGATGAAGTTGAATGCGGATACTCACTTAATGATAAAATGCTTCGCTACGCAAAAGTGGTAGTTGGAAAATAACTAATATGGCAAAAAGAGATTACTACGAAATATTAGGTGTAAACCGTAGCGCTACACCTGATGAATTAAAAAAAGCATATCGGAAAGTTGCCATGCAGTTTCACCCTGACAGAAACCCGGGCGATAAAGAATCCGAAGAGAAATTTAAGGAAGCAGCTGAAGCTTACGATGTATTAACTGATAAAGAAAAAAAAGATCGTTATGATCGTTTCGGTCATCAGGGGATGAGTGGAAACGGAGGTGGAAATGGAGGGTTCAGTGGTGGGGGAATGAATATGGAAGACATATTCTCTCACTTTGGTGATGTGTTCGGTGGTCAAGGAGGTGGAGGAGGTAGCCCGTTTGAAAGTTTTTTTTCAGGTGGTCGAAGCAGTAGAGGTGAAAGAGGTCGTGGTGTGCGAGGTGGAAATCTTCGTATAAAAATCAGTCTTACATTAAAAGAGGTAGCTGAAGGAGCGCAAAAGAAACTTAAAGTTAAAAAATACATTACCTGCGATACTTGCCATGGCAATGGGGCTAAGGACAAATCGTCTTTTAGCACATGCAATACATGTAAAGGATCAGGTCATGTTCGCCGTGTGACTAATACAATTCTCGGGCAAATGCAAACAACCACCACATGCCCGACTTGCAATGGTGAAGGACAATCAATAACAGCAAAATGCAATACCTGTAAAGGCGAAGGTCGTATGTGGGGCGAAGAAACAATTACAGTTGATATTCCTGCAGGTGTAACAGAAGGAATTCAACTTAGCATGGGGGGGCGTGGCAATGCTGGAGAACGAGGAGGTGCGAACGGCGACCTTGTTATTCAGATAGAAGAATTACCAAATGAAGAACTCAAAAGAGATGGAATTAATATTATTTATGATCTTCATATAAGTTTTATGGATGCATCACTTGGTACCAGTATAGAGGTGCCAACCATTGATGGAAGAGCTAAAATAAAAATAAAACCCGGCACACAGGCAGGTGAAATTTTCCGTTTAAAAGGCAAGGGATTACCAAACTTAAATGCATATGGCAAAGGTGACGAATTGATTTATGTAAACATCTGGACTCCAAAAACTCTGACTCCAGAAGAAGAAAAAATGCTGGAAAAGCTAAAAAGTCATCATAATTTTCAGCCCCATCACAACAAAAGTGAAAAATCTTTTTTTGAGAAAATGAAAGATTATTTTAACTAAAACATTAGTTTTTAAAATAAAAAAGCCGCTTTCGGTTGAAAGCGGCTTTTTTCAGTTTAAAGTGTTTAAATTTATTTTGCTAAAGAATTCACCTTTTTTACCAATCCTGATTTAAGGTTAGCAGCTTTGTTTGGATGAATTACTTTTTTACGGGCAAGTTTATCAATCATACTGATAACTTTAGGTAGTTCTTTTTCTGCATCAGCTTTATTCTCGCTCACACGAATTTCTTTCATTGCATTACGGGTAGTCTTGGCTACATAGCGATTTTCAATTCTGCGCTTTTTTGATTGGCGATCAGCTTTTTTCGCGTTTTTGGTATTTGCCATTATTATTAACTGTTTAAAATTTGGACGGCAAAGATAACCCTGCATTCCAATTCACAAAATAAGAATGCATAATGATACAAATGAGGTGAATCTTATAATCCCAGCTCTTTTTTTAATCGGGAATCAATATCAGAAGGGGCATCCAGCATCATATCTCTTCCAGAATTATTTTTTGGGAAGGCAATGAAGTCGCGGATATAATCGAGATTTGAAATTACGATGGAACAAAAGCGATCGAAACCAAATGCAATTCCACCATGTGGCGGCGCACCATATTCAAATGCATTGAGAATAAATCCGAATTTGTATTGTGTTTCTTCATCGGTTAATCCCAGCAATGAAAACATCTTTTCTTGTTGTGCTCGGTTGTGAATGCGAATGCTTCCGCTCGACAACTCAACTCCGTTAATCACCACATCATAAGCATTTGCACGAACTGCTCCGGGGTTGGTATTGATTAGTTCATTGTCTTCCTTTTTCCAAGAAGTGAACGGATGATGCATTGCATTCCACCTTTTATCTTCTTCATCCCATTCGAGCAATGGAAAATCAACCACCCAAAGTGGCTTGTAATCTTCTACTTTACGAAGACCTAAACGAGCGCCCATTTCCAATCGCAACTCGCTCATTGCTTTTCTGGTTTTGCTTAAACCACCTGAAAGAATTAAAATCAAATCGCCTGCTTTTGCTTTACAAATCGCTGCAATATTTTTCAGGTCATCTTCCGAATAAAATTTATCAACTGAAGATTTAAATGAGCCATCACTGTTACACTTTATAAACACCAAACCACCAGCACCAATCTGCGGACGCTTCACCCACTCAGTTAGTTCATCGGTTTGTTTGCGTGTGTATTCACTGTAACCTTCCGCAACAATTCCTACCACATATTCTGCATCATCAAAAACTTTAAATGATTTTCCTTTTACCAAATCGTTCAACTCAATAAGTTTCATACCGAATCGCAAATCGGGTTTGTCGTTGCCATAATATTTCAGGCAATCCGCATAACTCATTCTTGGAAAATCACCTAATTCAATTCCACGCACTTTTTTGAAAACATGTTTCACCATTCCTTCAAACATCTGTAACACATCTTCTTGTTCAACAAAAGCCATCTCGCAATCTATCTGTGTGAACTCGGGCTGACGGTCGGCACGCAAATCTTCATCGCGAAAACATCTTGTGATTTGGTAGTAGCGATCAAAGCCTGCAACCATAAGTAATTGCTTAAAAGTTTGCGGCGATTGTGGCAATGCATAAAACTGTCCTTGATTCAACCGTGAAGGCACAACAAAATCGCGTGCTCCTTCCGGTGTGGATTTTATTAAGAACGGAGTTTCAACATCGGCAAAACCCTGTCCATCCATATACTCACGCACTGCTTTCGCCACACGATGCCTATGCAATAAATTTTTATTCACGATGCTGCGGCGCAAATCAAGGTATCGATATTTCATTCGCAAATCATCACCGCCATCAGTTTCTTCTTCAATGGTGAAGGGCGGAGTTTTTGATTCGTTGAGAATGTTCAGCACTTCCACTTTCAATTCCACATCCCCGGTTTCCATTTGTGCATTCTTGCTGCTGCGCTCGCGCACCAACCCGGTTACCTGCAACACATATTCGCGACCAAGTTGCTTTGCCTGTTCTGCTAATGGAGAGTTGGTATCGAAAAACAATTGTGTGATTCCGTAGCGATCGCGCAGGTCAATAAAAACAAGATTGCCTAAGTCGCGCACACGCTGTACCCATCCGGCCAGTGAAACAGTATTACCAGAATGTTCTTTTCTTAATTCACCACAAGTGTGTGTCCGATACATGTTTAAAAAATTGAGGGGCAAAAGTCGTTATCGGATGGCAAGGTTCAAAACACAAATGGAGAATTACCGTCTATTGTTGAATACAAGTAGATTTTTGATAAGAAATTACCAATAAATACAACTTAAATTTTTATGTCCGATTTTAGCGGCGTTAAAAAGCTGATTAGGTGTGTTCACCCCAAAAAACTTTTAGAATATAAAATGAGTACAGTTGTAGAAAACAGAAAAATTATTTTCGACAAAAACAAGATTGCCGAATTTTATCCGACACTTCGAAAGCGGGTAGATGAATATTTCAGCAAGCACAATCTTTCCACCCACGCAAATGGCGCTATGGTTTTTAAAACCATTTTTATTTTGGGTGTTTTCATTGCGAGTTATGTTTTAGTCATCATTGGAATTCTTCCGTTATGGGCAATGCTGATTTCTATTTTAGTACATGGGTTTTTTACTGCCTTGGTTGGATTTAATATTTCCCACGATGCAGTTCATGGTTCTTATTCTTCCAATGTTCGCCTGAACAAAATCCTGGGAACCACTTTCAATTTCGCTGGAACAAGCGATTACATATGGAAGATAAAGCACAATATTGTTCATCACACTTTCACCAACATCCCTGAACATGATGATGATATTGACCAGATTGGTTTAATACGAATAGAACAATCACGCAAACTGAAATGGTATCACCGTTTTCAGCACTACTATATTTTTCTGTTGTATTGTTTCACTACAATCGTTTGGGTTTTTGTGAATGATTATAAAAATTTCTTTCGCAAGAAGTGGGGTTATTATGAAAACAACAAACATCCAAAAGGCGCTTTTCTGAGAATTATTTCTTACAAAGCCATTTATTATTTCTGTTACCTCGTGCTTCCGTTTTTAGTTATGAATATTGCATGGTACTGGATTCTTGTTGGATTTGTTTTAATGCATGCCATCCAAGGATTAACACTTGCCATTGTTTTTCAATTGGCACATGTTGTTGAAGGTGCTGCATTTCCAATTCCTGATGAAGAAGATAAAGTAGAAAACAACTGGGCTGTTCATCAGCTTTATACTACTGTAGATTTTGCTCGCAACAGCGCTCTTGTTCGTTTTTTGGTTGGTGGTTTAAATTTTCAGGTTGAACATCATCTGTTTCCAAAAATCTGTCACATTCACTATAAAAAAATTGCTCCTATTGTAAAGCAAACTGCTGAAGAGTTTAATCTTCCGTATCTGGAAAGTAAAACTTTTGGAGGGGCACTACTATCTCATATTCGCTTGATGCGAAAATTAGGAAGAGAGGAATCTTTCGCCTGAGTTTTTAATTTGAGAAAAATTAAGTATCAATTTTTGGTGAGAAGTATTTGATAAGATTAATTTTTCATTTCCGGTTGTTTTTCATTAATCCGATTAATGCAACTGCTGCCCATGTTCCTTCCAATATAGTAAACGGAACAGAATGAATCAATACACTTCCCCAACAAGCAAGAGCTCCACCTAACAAATTCAGAATAAAAAATAATTTGCTTTTCTCTTTTAGTAAATTAAAAGTGCTAAGAAAAAATGCTGCGAGAATTAACAACACTCCTGCACCACTAATAATATCTGCTTGATTCATTTGGTAAAGATAATCTTTCATTAAAATACAAAAGCCCCTCAATAATGAAGGGCTTTTATGAAAATCGTTTAGAAAATATTTCTATTTCAGAATAATCAATCGTTGAGTAAGTCTTTGTATTTCATTAGTCAACACCACTTCATATAATCCGTCCGAAATATTTTTAAGTAATATTTTTTGTGAGGAAGGATTTTGACTTGCCGCAAGATTTGAAGAATAAACTAATTGACCTGTGATATTATAAATAGAAATTAAAGACTCAGTAAATAAAGCCGGCAGTTCTAACATAAAACTTCCGTTGTTTGGATTAGGGAAAATTCTGAATGAGTTTTCAACTTCTGTATCCTCCAATCTCGGAGCAGTAGTAAAAGTTTGAATTGCTGCAAAGGCTGAATTAACACCAGCACCGCATCCGGAACGAATTCTAAATTCATAAGCAGTAGCATTTATTAAGTTATTTAAAATAACACTTGTATTAACTGTTGTAATGCTAGTCCATGATGTCACGCCAACTTTTCTGTATTGAAAAAGAAAATTAGTTGGTGAACAAGCCGAATTCCAACTAATAGTTGCTGATGTGCTGGTTAAATTTGTTATGCTTGGATTAATTGGCGAGGTACATATTTGTGTTTTTCCACTTTTAGCTTTCCATCCTAAATTCTGATTGCTAGAACAGAATGCTGCAACCTGAAAAGTATAAGTGGTATTAGATGCCAGACCTGTGAAATCATAAAATAACACATTACCCAAAGTAACAACCGGGCTCCAGGTTGTAGAGCCGGTTATTTTATAGCGAACTTTATAATAAGATGCAGATGGAGTAGCAGTCCAGTTCAAACGGGCACTGCAACTATATAAATTTGTAACAGTTAGTGTTGGGCTATAAGTTCCGGCACTAACAGTATAGGTAGTTACTACAGAGCATGGTCCGGAAGTAACTGTTAAAGTATAATTTCCGGCAATAATATTTGTAAGGTTCTGTGTTGTTGCTCCAGTGTTCCAGATAAAATTATAAGGCGGATTGCCCCCAATAATAGAAACGACAATTGCTCCGCTCCCAGGACATGGGCTGTCGTTAGTGATACTTGCTATTACGAAAGGTTGATCATGCACTGTAATAGCTGAAATTGCAGAGGCAGTACATCCCAAAGCATTAATTCCGGTAACAGTATAGTTTGTTGAGGAATTAGGAATGGCAAATACACTCGAACCACTTGTTCCACTCAATCCTGCAGAAGGACTCCATGTATATGTTGAAGCTCCGCTTGCGGTTAATTGTGTTCCCTGCCCTTTGCACAACGAGAAAGCCGATGGAGATACTGAAACACCTTGGAGTTGGTTTACTGTTACAATTACAGCATCGGCCGACGAACAACCTTCGGCATTAGTGCAAGTAACAGTATAAGTTGTAGTAGCTGTTGGAGAAGCAATTGGAGTTGCTGAGGTTGTATTATTTAATCCAATTGTAGGTGACCAAAAATATAATGCGCCGCCAGTTGCATTTAACTGAACAGATGAGTTTGCACAAAAATTTGTGTCCGCTCCGGCATTAGGTGTAGGTAAACTGAAAACTGTAATTGTTTGTGATGTACTGTTATTTCCAAATGTATTGGTAGCTGTTAGTGTTACTGTGTAGGTGCCTGAGCTACTGTAACATACGCTTCCAGGGTTTTGAGAAGAAGATGTTGAAGGATTTCCACCTGAAAAAGTCCAGCTCCATGATGTAGGGGTATTTGTACTTTGATCAGTAAATGTGATGCATGTGGAAGGACAAATTGTGTTGTCGCTTATTGTGAATGCTGCAACCGGAGCATTTCCTCCCGCAGGTGCACTTACTGTAATATCATCAACTGCAATTGAAGGATCACTACCTGTTCCGTCGCCATTATTGGTCCAGTTAATTCCGATTTTAACATTTGCATTATTATTTGCCGAAGCCGGAAGTGAAATTGTTATCGCTGTCCAAAATCCCTGTGAACCACAACCAGCACCTGTTGCTGTTTTTGCCAGGGCATTTAATTGCGCCCAGGCTGCCCCATCGTAATACCAGAAAGATGCATCATCTGAAGTTCCTTGTCCTTTTTCAATATAATTGAACGAAACAGATATGTTTGATTTTCCTGTACAATTTATTGCAGGTGATTCAGCTCTTTTGTTTGTAACAACTTGCGCGTTTGTTGCATCATAAGCAGCACCGCAATCGCCCCCGGGGCAAAAGAATGCAGCAGCCGGCGAACCGGCAACATTGCCAATATGCAATGAAGCATCGTTGCCACAACCTGTTCCGCAGGTGCCTGCTGCATTTCCGTTTTCAGCACAACTGAAATACCAGGTATTTGCTTTTGCTCCGTTTGTTCCGGTTGATGTAATAGCCCACGCACCATTTGCACCTGTGAAAGCTGCACAACCTGTTGTGCAACCATTTGTAAATGTTTCTGTCCAGAAAACCTGTGCATTTGCAAATGAGAAAGAAATGCAAAACAGAACAGCTAAGAATAATTTATTGCAACGAAAAGCCATGATTAAAAATTTTTGAAAGACCAATATAAACCAAAAAGGAATTGGTCGGACAATCAATAATTTAAATGGCTGAATTTATCGGATGAATGGTCAGTGAAAAATTTCAGCAAGCATACACCTTGCACTTCCACCACCCAGAGATTCAATGGTGTTTATGGGGGAATGAATAATTTTTCCGTCGGATTCTAATTTTGTTTTTTGATTTTCTGTTAACGAATTAAATGCCTGTGATGACATTACCCAAAAACATTTTCCTGACTTGTTTTTTAACAACAACATATTTCCGGCAAAAGAAAATACCTGTTCTGAAGTCAGATGAATTATTGTGTGTTTTTCAGACAATGACTGCAAAACATTTTTTCTTTCTGTTTCATTTCTAATCCATTCATCGCAAATAACAGCAACAGAATTTCCGATACTCATTATAACATTGGTGTGATATACTTCTTTATTTTCAGGTGTTGCAGCTGTGAATTTTATACTAGAATATTCTGATGCTTTACAAAATTTGTCTAACACCTCTTCATTACTTCTTGAAGAAAGATTACAGTAGGCAATTTTATTTTTTCTGTCCAGTACTAAAGAACCTGTTCCCTCAAGGTATTTCATTTCTTTTTCAAATGGTATAAAATCCGAGTTGATTTTTAATTGAAACTTATCAGTTAATGATTCAACAATATCATCTCTTCTTTCAGTTCTTCTGTTCGCAGCAAGCATTGGAAAAAGAAATAAATTCTTATTAATAATAGACAGCCAATTATTCGGAAACATGCAATCCGGTGTATCTGCATTTATATTTTCATTGAACAACAGCACTTCAATTTCATTTTCACGAAGCATTGAAACAAAATCATCGAACTCTTTCATTGCTGAATTTTCGTCCGCTGAATTTTCACTTTGAAATATATTGGTTGATGCCGTTTGCTGATTGAATCGAAACCTTGAAGGTCGAATCATCAAAACGGTATCAGTTACCTGCATTGAAAAATTTCTTATTTCAAATTCAGGTTCCAACCCAAGCCAAATGATATACGCAGGTCTGATAAATTTTGCCGCTCAGCTGTGTCATTGGTGTAAGCCGAATTTGCACGCATCTGAAAAAACAAATGAAAAAATGAACCATAATATGCAAGTCCACCCATTATAGAAGTATTCGGAACCATTTCGCTTACCGCTGAATTTTCAATTGAGCCTTTATCTTTTACAAAACTTAAACCCGGTTGAAGTGCAAGCGAAACATCCATTTGTTTGCTCATAGGAAAATGAAAAGCCGGACCTGAAAAAATAGTGTGAACAGAATTCGGATAATTTCCTGCTGGGCCGATATTTATGTAAGTCATTCCGTTTATTCCAACTCTGTTGTGAACGAGGTATTCCAATTCTCCCTGTAAATAATACCTGGAACTGTTTCCTGATCCATATGCAAGGGAACCCTCTGCACGCAATAGTCCTTTCCTGATTCCCGGACCTGGCTTTTTTTGTGCAATGGAATTAACTGATATAAACAGCAAAATGAAAATCAATATTCGTTTCATGCTCTCTTTTTTTGTGGTTGTATTAAATACC
Source organism: Chitinophagaceae bacterium (assembly GCA_947469485.1). GTDB lineage: Bacteria > Bacteroidota > Bacteroidia > Chitinophagales > UBA10324 > UBA10324. The sequence continues at coordinate 73,542 of CANIPU010000011.1, forward strand.
AGCTTATTGAAATGGTTCCGAGAATATGTCCATCAAAACTTGTCCCTTTCGATTGGCTTATTTCATATGCATAATTGTCATCATCGAATTCCAGATGAACATCTTTACCTAAATGAATCATGTATTGAACCTGTGCATTTAATTCTAACCGCGAAATCGGAAACCATGCAACACCTGCACCGGCTTGGGTAGCAGCGCTGAATACTGGCTGATTGCGAACCGAAGTCTGGGGCATTGCATTTTCTGATGAATTATTTTTAACAAAGCCCACTGTTGTCCAGTCGAAACACTGCCCTGCTTCAACAAACGGAACTGGCATTCGTGTTTGATAGCCTCCCTTGTTTACAGCAAACTGAACCGACCAGCCAATGTGGGTGTCTTTTCTATAACCATTTAACCCGGCTGATGAATTCATGTAATCTAAAAACCATTCGGAGTTTACTCTATTTGAAAACAAGATTTTTATTTGGCCACCTGCTCCGAAGCCGGCAGCATTATCGCCAAGAAATACGCTTGAAGATGTACGCATTCCAATACCGGCTGAACCCGGATTAACACTTATACTTTGATCCTGAGCATTGGAAAAACCGAAAGTCAGCATCAGTAAAAAAACAGAACTCAATTTAATTTTCATGTTGAATTGATTTAAAAGATAAACGATCCGTTTGCCTGATTTATTTTGCAACAGAGGTTAAATGTAAATTGAACAAATATTTTTTTACCGTTCTCTGAATTTAACCAACAGCAAAAAACAAACTGTTTACTTTGTGGTGACAAAATTTTTTCAATGAAAAATCCTTTAAAGAAAATAGGAGGCAAGCTGCTTACTTACTTTTTGCGTGGTTTATTGTTAGTGGCACCTGCGGCAATTACCATTTATATTTTCATAGGCATTGTACAGTTTGCTGATTCAATAATTCCCGGTACTTATCCGGGGCTTGGGTTAATTACAATTCTCTCGTTCATTTTATTCGTTGGAATATTTTCATATAGTCTTGTTTTCAAACATGTGCTTGACTGGTTGGATGGCATGATGTTAAAATCTCCACTCACAAAAATGATTTACTCAAGCATCAAAGATTTGTTTGGTGCATTTATGGGGGAGAAAAAAATGTTTAACCAACCGGTGATGGTTTTATTTTTTAAAGAAACCGGAATTTACCGCATGGGATTTGTGACGCAAACTGACCTGAGTGATTTAGGTTTGAAAAACATGGTAGCGGTTTATATTCCAATGTCGTACAATTTTGCAGGTGATTTATTTCTGGTTCCAGTAGAAAACATAAAACCGATTTCGGGAATAGCTTCTTCAGATGCGCTTAAGTTTGTGGTGAGCGGTGGTGTAACAGGTTTCGCCGACAATACTGATTCAATAAAAAAATGAAAAAGATTTTTTCAATAACAATAATTCTTGTACTGGTGTGCTTGCAACTGCAGGTACAGAGCTGGGGTTTCTGGGGGCATAAGCGCATAAACCGAATTGCGGTTTTTACATTGCCGCCGGAGATGCTTTCTTTTTATAAAGAGAACATTGACTTTATAACCGAACACGCAGTTGACCCTGATAAACGGCGATATGCCGTAGCTGCCGAAGCGCCTCGCCACTACATTGATTTAGAATTTTACGACACACCGCCCTATAAAAAAATTCCGCATTACTGGAACGATGCCATTGCGCATTATGGCGAAGACACTTTGAATGCACACGGCATTGTGCCGTGGTATGTGAACTCAATGTTTTACCGCCTGGCGGATGCGTTCAAAGAAAAAAACAAGGTGCGCATACTGCACCTGAGTGCCGACATCGGGCACTACATTGCCGATGCGCATGTGCCGCTGCATTGCACACATAACTATAACGGACAGCTTACGAATCAAGTAGGGATTCATGGATTCTGGGAGAGCCGCATACCTGAATTGTTTGGTGATGATTATGATTTTTTTGTGGGCAAAGCAGAGGTGATTGATAAGCCGAATGATTTTATGTGGAAGGTTATTGAAGGCAGTGCATCAGAAGTTGACAGTGTACTCGCTCTTGAAAAATTGCTGAGCCAGAATTATCCCAGCGATAAAAAATACGGTTACGAAATGCGCGGCACCAATTCTGTAAAAGTTTATTCAAAAGATTATTCAAAAAAATATGAAGAGATACTGGATGGAATGGTTGAGCGGAAAATGCGCGCCGCCATTATTGCAGTTGGAAGTTTCTGGTACAGCGCCTGGGTGTATGCAGGCAAACCTGATTTGAATAATTTAAAAGATGAACCCCTCACCGCCGAACAACAAAAAGAATTGGACGAAATAGAAACCGGCTGGAAGAATGGAAAAATGATTGGGAGAACAGAAGGGGATGATTGAGTCTAACAGTTTTTAAAATGAGTTGTTGGTCAGGCGACCCACAAAGGCGGAGATTGAAAAAACATCCCTTACATTTTCGATTGCTGACATTTTGAATAATATTTTTTCCTCTCACAAATTTAACGAGCAGAGTTGGAGGGAAGGGGGAATTATTTTTCTATTGAAGAAAGCAAAGTGTCATTCTTATAAGTATTAATTTTAATTGTATCTCCCTTTTCTGAAAAATAAAACCATTCACCATTCATCTTTCCGTTTTTATTAAATCCTTGCTGTGAAAGACCTCCGCTTTTAAACCAGAGTTGAAAAAGACTATCGCTTTTTCCTTCTTCATTATAGTATTCCTGAAAATTGATTTTCCCGTTTGAATAATACATTTTTAACCAGCCATAGAATTCCCCGTTTTTAAAATTTGCAGTTGCTTTAATATTTCCATTTTGAAAATATTCCTTTTGTGCTCCTTCTTTTATTCCATTCACATAATTTGTTTCTGATTCTACTTTTCTATCCGGATAGCGTTCTATCCACAGCCCATCCTTTTTCCCATTTTTATAATTATTTTCTTGAGAAGATTGATGACAAGCAAATAGCAGGGAGAAAGAAAAAATTATAAGGAATAGTTTTTTTGTCATGATATTTTTTCTCTCACAAATTTAACGAGCAGAGTTGGAGGGAAGGGGAAATTATTTTTTTGTCTTTTCAATAGCTTTTGTATTATCTACATTACCCATATCAAAACCGTCATATGATTCGAGATTATATTTATCTGCAATTGCATATAGTTCTTTGTTTACTTGAAAGAGTGAATTTGCATCATGCTTCTCCTTTCGCTCGACATGTAACCAATAAATTTTGTCTTCCCCTTGATATATTTCTACAAATTTAAAATTCTTTTCTTTCAATTCTTCTACCACTTTATTGAATGGTTCTGTTTTATCATTAGTAAAAAAATAACCATACAGCATAATTGTATCAGTATTCACTCCTTCTGAATCCATGCGAGCATAATATTCTTGGAGCGTTTCAAGAGTAATCATTGATTTATTAGATTTAGAATTAGAATCTGTTTTGCAAGAATAGAATAAAAGAATTAGGCTTATTAATAATTGTGAACGATTCATATTGCCTTCAATAGATTGTATTCTAAGTGAATGGTTGCCATAGCACTTGATGCAAATTGCAATTCTGTTAATAGAAGTAAAGTTGCTATCATATTTTTTTTCTCTCACAAATTTAACGAGCAGAGTTGGAGGGAAGGGAAATTATTTATTCAATCAACAGGTTTCAATTCTAAATCCGCAGGAACATTATATTTCAGTTTTGCATTTTCAAATTCAGTTTTATTCATTGGGCCTACAACAAGTTTTTGTGCATGAACAATTATCCAATAATAAGTAGCTTGTTTTCCCTCTTTATATTTTGGGCGATTATCATAAGGACCGCAGCCTCCCGGCTTTTGTGAAGCAATGATAAAATCGTGATTGTAGTTATAGCTTAGAACTTCGCCTGGTATTTCATACCCTCCTCGGTGAGGAAGTATATCGTTACATTCACCCCCCTCACCTCTAAAAAAATAATTTCCTGATAATTCTTCTGAATAATCTGAAAAATTATACCCACATCCAAATAGGTAAAGAGATATTATCGTAAAAAGTACAAGGATGTTTTTTTTCATAAAAATTTTCTCTCACAAACTTAACGACCATAGTTGGAGGGAAGGGGAAATTATTTTTTTCTTAATGTGCTGTTATTTCACAAGATTAAATTCTCCAATACTATCATAAACCTTCAAACTCACTTCTTCATAACCGCCTTTATATTTATGAGCAATATAAATTGGTTTAAGTTTATCCTTAATAATTATCAATTTCCATTTAGAAGATATTTCTTTCCCTTTTGAATTATCAATATTTGATACATAATCATATCCATCTAAATAAAGTGTATCAGCAGAAACGAAATACTTTATATCAGAAGTATAATTTTCTTCACATGAATAATAGTATGAATTGTCACTTGAAATTAATTTCAAGGTATCAGCAAAATCAGGTGTTACCTGTAGTTTCCATATTCCTTCTACCGATAACACTTTGGTTTGATACTGAATATTTGGTTTTTGCTGACATCCACAAAAGAAACAAAGGACTAATACAACATATTTTCTCATGTTATTTTATCACCGCAATTTTCCCGACCAATTTATCAGTGCCTTCGGCATTGGTGGCATACACTAAGTAAACTCCGGTGTTCACCCGGTTGCCTTTTAAATCTTTTGCATTCCAAATGGCTTCGCCGCCGTTTGATTCAGTTTCGTAAACCAGCACACCGGCAAGGTCGGTAATTTTAACCTGTGCCTGGTAAGCCAACCCCTGAATGGCAACTACTCCCGAAAAATTTTCGCGCACCGGATTCGGAAAAATAAATGCCGTGTCCGATAAATTTCCTTCAGCGTTTCCTTCAGTTGCATCGCTACGGTAAACAATAATGCCAAGGTCGGTTCCGAAATACACATCGCCATTTTCATTATCTATAGCTATGCATAAAATATTATTGGAAAACAACGGACTGTTATCAGAAGTGAAATGCTGAATCTGTTCGGTGCCATCGGCCGACATTAAAAAAGCACCATTGTTTGTTGCAAACCATTTTCGGTTAGCACCATCAACCGCCAGGTCATTTATGGTTTCTGTTCCCAATAAATATCCGTTGTATAAATCCTGCTTCACAATTATCTGTTGCGCATCGCAACCGGAAGAACTGAATACATCGTACGGACAATAATAAACCGCAACACCCTGATCGGTTCCCACCCATATGTATCCATCTTTATCAACGGCCATGCATTGCACATTTTTTGTTGGCAGTCCACCTGTTCCGATTCCGGTACTTAAGGTTTTCCATTGGTCATCGTTGGTAGCCAGTGGATCTTCGCCGCTGTCGTACACAAGTATTCCATTACCTCGCGCCAACACTATCCATTTGAAATTGCTTTGGTCAACCACAATATCAGCCAGCTGACCACCGGCAGAATTTGTAGTTGGCGAAAATGCTTTCCACTCCTCATTAATTGTTTTTACTGAAAGTGGTTTTGCAGCTCCGTAGTTACTCACCCATAAATTTCCATCACTGTCAAACGCTAATCCCGAAGCCCTTACTCTTGTAGGGTCAAGTTGAGGTGCCTGCAATGAACTGTTGAATTTATATACATTGTTATATCCGCCATCAATATTTAATCTTATAACTCCCCAGCCAAATGAACCAAGATATGCTTCACCGGTTTTTGGATTTACTGCAACTTTAAATAAATCGGTAACTGTATCCAAAGCACCACTCGTAATGTATTTATTAAAATTAATCCAGTAACCGTTAAAACTCAGGTAGTATCCGCTTGCTTCACCTGAGTAATTCCAGTTGTTTACTCCGCCCGGAACCACAAATGCGGTACTGTTCCATACAGCAATATCAGCAGCTTTTTCAGATAAAGGTCCCGTTGGAAAAACCAGGCCAGAGCCTGCAGTTGAAAAATATTTTAATCCTGTTTGAATATCGGCTATCCAATAAGTTCCGTTTGCGCCTTTAACAGCTTGTTGTGGTGCGCCGAATGATGTTTGAATGGAGTCAATAGTGTTATCATTCAGAATTTTCATTACGCGTGAAGTGAGTCCGCTATCGGAATTCATGCAAACCAACAATTCGTTTCCATCGTCAGCTATTGAAGAAACATACATTTTAGCCCTATTGAAAATTCTATTCCACAGTGCGCCATCATATTTAAAAAGCGAATCGTTTACAACACAATAAAGCGATTGGCTGCTGCTTGCAATAAATTTTACCTCGTCATCAACCAAACCGGTGCTCTGATTTATTTTTTGCCATTGAGAATAGTCGGAAAGATTTTGTGATGTTAGTGAAGCGCGATAAAGACCCGTTGTAGTAGCTGCATAAAAAAAATTATTATCGGTACTCAGAGCGTTGACATTATTAAACGAAGTTGTTTGCCCGGGGTAATAAGTATCCGCAATTTCCAGTTTATCTAAATTCAAAACTGCTATACCGAACCCGCAGCACAAGTAAGCTTTATTGTCTTTTTGATAAATACTGTTTATGTTTTTATTACCTACAATATTTTTTCGCTTGATATCGGCAATGTTATAAACTCCGCCGGAGCTCAATATGTCAATGTTACTGTTGTTGTATGCAATTATTAGTTGCTCTCTATCGGTATCAAAATGCAAGAAGCTAAACCCGATATCTGATAAGCCATTTACCTTACTTAATTTCTCAAGGCTTAAGTCAGTTTTATCAACCGAATAAAGCGACACACTGGTAGCACAATAAATTTTATTTACCGACTGAGCTACTGATTCAGCGTGCAGATATGGCAATTCATCTTTCCAACTACCTATTGGAATATTTTGAGCAGATAGATTCTGAAAGAAAAAAACAAATAAGATTACCGGGAATATTAATCGATTCATCGCGTTAAAAATAAGCTAGCTGAGCTAAACGGATGAAATTGAATTGTAGTACTTGAAACTCAATGAATGGGGAAACTATTTTCTTTAATGATTTTTATCATCCGGGCAATTCAGAAAAAACATAACTGCAACAAATAATTACTTTCGCCACGAAATACTTCTTTAAAGAATGTGGCATAAAATCGCTGCCGGAGTTTTAAGATTAAGGTTGTTGCTGTTAATTATTGTTGCAGCAATTACAGTTTTCATGGCCTATAAAGCCAAGGATGTTGAATTGACCTACAGTTTTGCGAAGGTAATTCCAACAGACAATCCAAAATACATTGACTACTTACATTTCAAGGATAAATTCGGAGAGGATGGCAATGTGCTCGTGCTTGGCGTATTGCCTGAAAATCTTTTCGATTACAAATTTTTTAAGTCCTGGTTCTTACTTGCTGATAGTTTAAAGCAACTGGATGGAGTTGAAAATGTACTTTCAATTTGCAGCAGTTACAATGCAGTTAAAGATACTTCAACAGGAAAAATTTCGCTGTTACCAATCTTTACTCAAATACCAAAATCATTTCCAGAACTCGACAGCTTAAGCAGAGTTTTTTATTCGCTTCCTTTTTATAAGGGAAAATTGTACGACCCCGAAACCGGTGCAACACTAATGGCGGTTCGGATTAATAAGAAAAAACTTGATAGCAAGGAGCGGATAGCAATTGTAAATGGCATAAAACAACTCGGCGAAAATTTTCATCAGCGATCCGGAATTGAAGTTAATTACAGCGGACTGCCAATGATTCGAACTGTGATGGCAACTCAGGTTGCTGCTGAATTAAATCTGTTTCTTTTAATGGCGGCAATAGTTACCGGATTGGTTTTATTGATTTTACTCCGTTCGTTTTATGCAGTAATTTTTTCTTTACTGGTTGTTGGTGTTTGTGTGGTCTGGTCGGTTGGAACCATTGTTTTGTTTGGTTTTAAAATCACACTTCTGACCGGGTTAATTCCTCCGCTTGTTGTTGTAATCGGCATCACTAACTGTGTTTATCTATTAAATAAATATCACATTGAGTTTGTAAGGCTTGGTGATAAAATGCAGGCCCTTCAATTGGTGATAGAAAAAATCGGGCTCGCTACATTATTCACAAATCTTACTGCGGCAATCGGGTTTGGGGTTTTTTATTTTACAAGAAGTACTGTATTAAAAGAATTCGGGTTGGTTGCAGGATTAAACATTGCTGGAATTTTTGTAGTATCAGTTATTATCATTCCATGCGTTTTCAGTTATCTGCCCTCTCCAAAACCATTGCAGTTAAATTATCTGAAGCAGATCTTGCTAAATAAGATACTCGATACATTTAATCACTGGGTCAATAATTACCGGAAAATAATTTATATAACAACGGCTGTTATTGTAGTGTTTTCAATTATTGGAATGTTGCGACTCACTTCAACGGGCTTTATAGTTGATGATATTCCACATAACGACAAACTATACACTGATCTTAAATTTTTCGAACAGCATTTTAAAGGAGTAATGCCTTTTGAAATTTTAGTTGAAGGCAAAGAAAAAAATGCGCTTAAGAAAGGAGGCACTCTTCTAAAAATGAATCAGCTTCAGGATACTTTAAAATCATATCCTGAATTTTCATCGCCAATAAGCATAATTGAAGCAATTAAATTTATTAATCAGGCGAATGCACAAGGTGACCCTTCGCAGTACAAAATGATTAAAGGTGGCAGCGGGCTTTCCGGAGTTGACCGAAATGTTGTAACATTTACTTATCTTTTGAAACAGGTTAAAGACAAAAGCATCATCACTCCTTTTGTTGATAGCTTGGCGCAAACAGGTCGCATTAGTGTGAACATGGCTGATGTCGGCTCTTCCCGCATGAGTGAGCTCTTTCAGGAATTGCAGCCTAAAGTTTATTCGATATTCGATACTTCGAAATACAAAGTGACGATGACCGGTACGAGTGTGGTTTTTTTGGAAGGAAATCATTTCATTATTGCCGGATTGCTGCAAAGCCTCGCACTTGCATTTGTTCTTATTGCTTTGTGTATGGGTTATTTATTTCGTTCTGCCCGAATGGTTTTTTTCAGCGTGCTTCCCAATCTGGTTCCTCTTGCCTTAACCGCTGGTCTTATGGGTTACTTTAATATTCCACTTAAGCCATCAACAGTTCTCATTTATAGCATTGCATTCGGAATTGCCATTGATAATGCAATACGATTTTTGGCTAAGTACCAACAAGAATTACACAGGCATAATTTTGATGTAACAAAAACAGTAGGCCTTGCAATGCATGAAGCCGGTATAAGCATTATTTATACAAGCATTATTTTATTTTTTGGCTTCATCATTTTTACTGCGTCTCATTTTGGTGGAACATTTTATCTCGGCTTACTTACTTCAATTACACTGATTGTTGCCATGTTTAACAATTTACTTTTATTGCCAAGTATGTTGCTGACATTAAAGAGTTGGGCTGATAGAAAATCTCTGTTCAAAACAACTCCTGCAGATAAATTGGCTGAAGCAGAGCAGGATATCATTGAGCATAAAAAATCATAATCTAGTGCCTTTATAAAAATTTATTTGATACTACATTTAAAGAAAAGGATTTTATAAGCGAACTCAAAATGTTATTTTTAACAAATTAATTTTAAATTCTAAACCTCAAAAAACTTTTATGAAATTACTTTTTTCACTGTTGTTTATTGTTGCTTCAATGAGTATAAAGGCTCAAACAGGCAATATGGTTTTCTTTTCAGAAGACGGCGACAAGTTTATTTTATATGTCAATGGCATTCAAAAAAACACAGATTTTCAAACAAATGTTCGATGTGATGGATTGAAAGAAAATGTCATTAAAGCAAGGATAGTTTTCGAAGACAAAAATCTTCCTGAAATAATCAAGACTTTTGGTTTTCAATATTTTCAAGAGGTAACTGTAAACATCAAACGCAATAAGAAAGGAGAAATTGTGGCAAGAGTTGCGTCAGTAATTAATCTTCCAGGATATGTTGCTCCTTCTGGTCCAGCTCCAGTAGTTGGTGCACCTATCAATACACCACCACCAGTTACTTCAACACCAGGAGGGCCATTAACTGCAACAGTTTCATCAGATGCAATCAGTTTGAGCGATGGTCGTTCGTTTAGCATTTCAAAATCTGAAGTATTTATGGCGGCCCCAGAAATTGAAATGAAAAGTCCTGTTGGAGCTAAGGTTACTATTTCATACGAAGGTAAAGTAGCATATACAAGTGAAGTTCCGTTTCACTATACAGTTGAAGATTATAACAACTACAATGTTTATTGTAAAATGGAAGTTGAAGAAACAAATGGTGCAAAATGGTCGTGTAAAATCCAGCATGGAACAAAGTATAAATTAACCATAGAGTAAAATACTATTTTAAAATTCACAAAACAGAAATGGCTTCTTCAAGAAGCAGCCATTTCTGTTTTCAATTTAACAAAAACAATTTCTATTTAACCATCAAAGGCTGACGATAATGATCGTTGCCGATTTGTAAATCAACAAAGTGGATTCCTGAAGATAAATTTTGAGTGTTTATTATTTCCTCATGCGTTCCAAATCCTTTATTACCCAAATCTGTTTCTGTATTCATTTGTCCAAGAGAATTATATATTCTAAGAGAAACAGATGAGTTATCCTGTAATTGAAATTTAATTGTGGTTTGGCTTAGTGCTGGGTTTGGATAAAGTTTGATTATTCCGCTGGAAGAATTTGAAATTTCCTGAACACCGGTTGGTAAAACAGCCCATGCAGATTGTAATACTTCACGGGTTGAAGAATTTTGTACCCAAACCGCAAACATTAAATTGTTTATGTCTTCAATATCAGCAACTGTTCGAAGGTCAATTGTTTGAGTATAAGGTATTGTTAATCCGCCAGTCAATCCGGTCATATAAGTTCCTACTCCATTTGGAAGCATTTTATGTTCAACATAAGAAAATTCAGTTTCACCGTTGCTGCTCACATTGTCATGAGTTGGATTTTCTACAATAGCTATATATCGACGATTATTTCCCGTGATATCGCTTTGAGGAAAAAGATTTCCATAAACAGTAAGTATTGAATCAACCAATGTATATCGGGCCTGAATAATCAAATTGGAAGGAGTTGATTTTTCAGTCAAAAGCATTGAAGTAGTATATCCTCCCGGCTGACCAAAAGCACTACCGTCAACTTTTAAGTCAGGTATACCGGTAACCGAATAATTACCTCTACGGGAGTTGCCATCATTATTATAATAAATATCTCCGCTTCCCGGCCAGTTCATTTGATATTTAACACAAACAAAATTTCCGATATTATTATTCAACATAGCATCAAAAGTTGGATTATTAGCTGCGCAAGGACCACAAGTGCTGCTTGTAAATTCTTCTAATAAAGGCATTTTAGTAACTTGAGAAAATGCTATCTGACAATTTAAAAGGATAATTGCTACTCCAGAAACTGTAAATAATTTTTTCATTGGAATTTAAATTTTGATAAAATTAACAAATGATGCGATTATAAAAACACCTTCTTAAAAATCTTTTTCCGAATATTGCGCCCGAATATGAGCGGCTACAAAGAATATAAATCACTTGATCTGCCTTCATTGGAAAATGAAGTAGGTAAATTTTGGGAGGAGAAGAAAATATTTGAAAAAAGTATTTCAACCCGTGATGGAAAAGAACCATTTGTTTTTTATGAAGGCCCTCCATCAGCCAACGGAATGCCTGGCATTCACCATGTAATGGGGCGGGCAATTAAAGATCTTTTCTGCCGGTACAAAACACAAAGAGGTTTTCAGGTAAACAGAAAAAGCGGCTGGGATACTCATGGACTACCTGTTGAATTAAGTGTCGAAAAAAATTTAGGAATAACAAAGGAAGATATCGGCAAAAAAATTTCGATTGAAGAATACAATGCAGAATGCCGCCGCGAAGTATTAAAGTATCAGGATGCCTGGGAAAAACTCACACATAAAATGGGCTACTGGGTTGATCTGAAAAATCCATATGTCACTTTCGATAATAATTATATTGAAACATTATGGTGGGCGCTAAAACAATTGTATGACAAAGGTCTTTTGTATGAAGGTTATACCATTCAACCATATTCACCCGCTGCGGGAACCGGATTAAGTACGCATGAATTAAATCAGCCTGGTTGTTATCGCCTGGTGAAGGATACTACAGTTGTTGCCCAGTTTAAAGTTGTGAATGATGAAAAGTCAAAATTTCTATTTCATGATGTACAACTCCCTGTGTATTTTTTAGCATGGACGACAACACCATGGACTCTTCCCTCAAATACCGCTCTAACCGTTGGCGGAGAAATTGAATATTCACTTATTCAAACATTCAATCCTTATACTGCAATTCCGATTAATGTCATTCTTGCAAAATCACTTATTGCTAAATATTTTGAAAGCAATTTTGAAAATGCCGAAATGAAATTTGAAGCGGGTAAAAAAGAATTGCCCTGGAAAGTCCTTTCAACTTTTAAAGGAAAAGATTTAGATGGAGTTCGATACGAACAACTCCTTCCGTATCAACAGCCAACAGATGGTGATGCATTCAAAGTTGTAACAGGTGATTTTGTAACCACAGAAGATGGAACTGGAATAGTGCATACTGCTCCTAGTTTTGGATCTGATGATTTCAGGATGGCGAAAAAATATAACCTTGGTTCGCTCACACTAGTTGACAAGCAGGGAAAATTTGTTGATGGTGTTGGTGAATTTTCTGGAATGTATGTGAAGAATTACAAGGATGACAAAAATTATGAATCACCTGATGTTCTTATTTGCATCAAACTAAAAAAAGAAAACAAAGCATTTAAAGTCGAGAAGTACGAACATAACTATCCTCATTGCTGGCGAACCGATAAACCGGTAATTTACTATCCTCTCGATTCCTGGTTTGTAAAAACTACCGCCGCAAAAGACCGCATGATGGAGTTGAATAACACGATTAATTGGAAACCAGAATCTACCGGCACCGGGCGCTTTGGTAATTGGTTGGAGAATCTGCAAGATTGGAATTTATCGCGTTCTCGTTTTTGGGGAACTCCTCTCCCATTATGGAAATCGGAAGATGAAACAGAAGTGGTTTGTATTGGCTCAATTGCTGATTTAAAAGAACAAATAAATCTTTCAGCTGAAAATGCAAAGCAGTTCGGCTTGGAATATGATGTTCAAAGTATTTCAGGAAATTTAAAAGATTTACATCGCCCGTTTATCGACAGGATTTATCTGATTTCAAAAACAGGAAAAAAACTTTCCCGCACACCTGATCTTGTTGATGTTTGGTTCGACAGCGGTGCAATGCCGTATGCACAATGGCATTTTCCATTTGAGAACAAAGAATTATTTGCTAAAAATTTTCCAGCCGATTTTATTGCAGAAGGAGTTGATCAAACCCGTGGTTGGTTCTTCACGCTTCATGCATTAGCTACATTATTATATGATTCTGTAGCCTACAAAAATGTTGTCAGCAACGGTTTAGTGCTTGATAAGAATGGAAACAAAATGTCGAAACGGCTTGGAAATTCTGTCGATCCGTTTGAAACATTAGATAAATATGGTGCCGATGCAACTCGGTGGTACATGATTTCTAATTCGCAACCTTGGGATAATTTAAAATTTGATATCGCCGGAATAGATGAAGTGAAACGCAAGTTTTTCGGAACACTTTATAACACATATAATTTTTTCGCTCTTTATGCCAATATTGATAAATTCAATTACTCCGAAGATGAGGTTCCGTTAAATAAAAGGCCTGAAATTGATCAATGGATTATTTCATTATTAAATAGTCTCGTTAAAACCGTTCAAGCCGATTTTGAAAATTACGAACCTACTCATGCCGTTCGCACCATTCAACAATTTGTAGATGAGCATTTGAGTAACTGGTATGTTCGATTATGCAGAAGAAGATTCTGGAAAGGTGATTACACTGAAGATAAAATTGCCGCTTATCAAACACTATATAAATGTCTGCTAACTATATCGAAACTTATTGCTCCTGTTTCACCGTTTTTTGCCGATAAGCTTTACATCGATTTAAATTCTGTTAGTAAAAAAGAAAATGCAGAATCTGTTCATTTAAGCGATTGGCCTGAAACAAATGATAAAGAAATTGATTCTTCGCTTGAAGAAAGAATGCAGATTGCTCAGGATATTTCTTCTCTGGTTCTTTCATTACGCAAAAAAGTAAATATCAAGGTTCGTCAGCCGCTGAATAAAATAATGATTCCTGTTTTAAATACAACTTTTAAAAGCCAGGTTGAAGCAATTCAAGACTTAGTTCTTTCCGAAGTAAATGTAAAAGCCATTGAATTTATTACTGATGCTGAAGGAGTTATAAAGAAGAAAGCCAAAGCAAATTTCAAGTTACTTGGTCAAAAACTTGGAAAAAACATGAAGGCAGCTGCAGATGTTATAATCCTCTTTAATCAAAAAGAAATCGCTGAATTAGAGAAAAATAAGGCTATTGCGGTTTTAATTAATGATAACCCGGTGGAAATTCTTTTAGAGGAAGTAGAAATTTTTTCTGAAGACATTCCTGGATGGCAGGTTGCCAATAAAAATGAACTGATCGTTGCTTTGGATATCACAATTTCAACATCGCTTCAGGAAGAGGGAAATGCTCGAGAATTGGTTAACAAACTGCAAAAAATGCGAAAAGATGGCGGTTTTAATATAACCGACCGAGTGATGTTATCAATTGAAAAACATGACTTTATAAATGCTACTATACTTAATTTTAAAAACTATATTTGCGCCGAAATTTTAGCGGATGATTTGCAAATGGTAGAGCAATTATCAGATGCAGAGGTGGTTGAGGTAAATGATTTTCCAATTAAAATTATTCTCAAACAAAAAAAATAGAGCAGGTTATGGCAAAAAAACCAATCAAAACTGCAAAAAAACCAGCCCCAAAGAAGGTTGTTAAAAAGGCTGTAAAGAAAGTTGTTAAAAAGGCTACCCCTAAAACGAAAAAGCCTGTTGCAAAAAAAGCAGCGAAACCACTAGGCAAAAAACCTGCAAAAGCAGCCCCAAAATCAAAAAAAATACCAGCTAAAAAAGTGGTTGCTAAACCGGTTGCTGTAAAGCATGTTGAGAAAAAACCTGCTCCAAAGCAAAATATGCCAAAACCCGAGGTAAAAAGGCATGCTCAAAACCTTGTGGCTCAACCAAGAGCGCATAAGTCTGATGATAATCGTGCTCGTTACAGCGATAAAGAACTATTAGAGTTTAAAAATCTCATTGACGAGAAATTAGAGGCTGCAAGACAAGAATTAAAATACCTAAACGATCAAATTAACCGAAAAGATGATAATGGAACCGACGATACTGAAAACAAATTCGGTTCTATTGAAGATGGTTCTGTTGCAATGGAGCGTGAATACATGACACAAATGGCCACTCGTCAGGCAACTTATATAGATCATCTTGAAAAAGCTCTAATGCGAATTGATAATAAAACTTATGGTATTTGCAGAGTTACCGGAAAGTTGATTGACAAAGAAAGACTTCGTGCGGTACCTCACGCTACTCTTAGCATTGAAGCTAAAATGATACAGAGCAAGTAACATTGAAGTTTCTTAAACCTTTACTCCTTATTTTATTAATACTTGCAGTTGACCAAACTTTAAAGTTTTGGATTAAACTGCATTTACCCCTAACTGATAATATTAAAATCACACCTTGGTTCTATCTCTATTTCATTGAGAATGAAGGAATGGCATTTGGTATGAAGTGGGGTGGTGAGGCCGGTAAATTATTATTAACGCTTTTTAGAATCGCGGCAGTTTCGTTCTTCAGTTACTGGCTTTGGAATCTGGTTAAGAAAAACGCTCATTGGGGTCTTATAATCAGTGTTTCAATGATTATTGCAGGTGCAATGGGTAATATTATTGATTCTGTTTTTTATGGAGTAATATTTTCAGAAAGCCATCCTGCAGGTCCGGTTGCAAGTTTGTTTCCACAAGGTGGTGGTTATGGTGCATGGCTTCATGGTCGTGTTGTGGACATGCTTTATTTTCCACTATTTGAAGGAACATTCCCAGAATGGATTCCGCTATGGGGTGGCGAGTACTTTGTTTTCTTCCGTCCCATTTTTAATGTGGCTGACTTTTCTATTTCAACAGGTGTGATTACTATATTAATTTTTCAAAAAGGATTTTTCAAAAAAGAAGATCCCGAATTAGAGAAATCAACTGAAAACAAGGGTGATATTTCAATAAGCACAGAAGAAAGTTCAGCTTCGGATAAACCTGCTGAATAGTTTTTAATTTCCTTTACTACGAATAGAAACCTTATTTGAATCGTTAAGTAAGAAAGAAGAAACACGCCTCTACCGTGCAACACTTTTTTAAGATTCATGGCTATAACATTTCGCTTTATTCGACTGTGCTTGCTGGTTATTGTTTCACTTCCTTCGATTAAGGTAAGCGCGCAATTATTTCAATGCAGTGGAAAAATATTAAATGCTTCAAACGGAAATATTATTCCTTTTGCAACTGTTTATTTAATTAAATCTGGAAAAGGTACTCTATCGGATTCGTCAGGTTGTTTCCAGCTTTCATGTTCATATCGAGTAGATTCACTAATTATTTCTGCGGTTGGATTCAAGCCTTTAGAGCATGAAGTTACAGCTCAATCTAAATTTCCAGTCCAAATCTCACTATCATCAACTGATTATCAGCTAAATGAAATAAGTGTATATGCCGGAAAAAATCCAGCTGATATTTTGTTTAAAAAAATAATTGCACACAAATGGGAAAACGACCAAAAGAATTTTGAATCATACAGCTTTGAAGTTTATAACAAACTTCAATTTTGCATGGAAGATGTAAGCGAAAAATTAAAAACTCGACATGTACTGAAACCATTTGCTTTTGTTTTTGAAAACTCAGATAGCATCAACGGTCACTCACAATTACCCTTGTTTTTATCTGAAACCATCTCTGATTATTATTTCATTCGGGAACCAAAAGCAGAAAAAGAAATTATACTCTCAAATAAAATCACTGGAATAAAAAATCAGAGTATTGCTCAGTTTACCGGAAGTATATATCAGCAAATCAATGTCTACGAAAATTACCTCTCTCTTTTTAAAACCAATTTCATCAGTCCGATTTCAGATAACGGTTTAGCTTATTATAAATATTATATAACCGATAGCTTATCTACTCAAATCACAAAATCTTATAAAGTAAAATTCAAGCCCCGTCGACCAAGTGAAAACACATTTGTCGGGGATTTTTGGGTTGATAGTTCATCATTCGCATTGACAGATATTGTAATGAATTTATCGGCAAAAGCGAATTTGAATTTTGTAAAAGATTTCAATCTTCATCAAAAATTTGATGAAGTAAGAGGAGGTAAAACCATTGTGATCTTAGATGAATTAGAAGTACATTTTAATCTTCCGCAAAAGATGTTTGGAGTTGTTGCTAAAAAACAAACCTCATATAAAAACGCAATTGTAAATGATAATTCTATTTATGAAATTTTTGATGATAAAATATCTGTAAAGCTGGACGGAAAAATTTTACAAAAGAGCGATGAATATTGGGCAGAAGCAAGACACACACAACTTAATTCGCAGGAACAAGAAAGTTATAGAATGATGGATTCGTTGCTCAACAGTAAGGTTTACAAACATTATTACACCATTTTAAATACACTCGGCACGGGCTACTTAACAAAAGGATTATTTGAAATTGGTCCGTTTTATAATTTTTTTACAAAGAACAGTATTGAAGGAACGCGCTATCGTTTTGGTTTGCGCACCAGCAACAAGTTCAGCAAAAACTTAATGCTGTATGGTTATAGTGCTTATGGATCTGCCGATAATAAATGGAAGTACAATGGTGGGTTTCTATTCATGATTTGTAAAACTCCCCGGCAAATTATTAGTGCCGACATAATTAGGGACTACGCATATGGCAGTGATCATTTTAATGAATTAGGCAGCGATAATGTTTTTGCAGGGTTTTTCAGAAAAGACATTCCATTAAAAACTGTTTGGATGCAGAGCGAAAAATTTATTTATGAAAAAGAATGGCTGATTGGGTTCAGCAACAAATTCATTTTTCAACACAGAACTATTCTCCCATCATGGAATTATTCCTTTCAACCATCAGCTGAATCTGCAGAAATAAAAAATGCAGCTATTACTCTTTCTGAAATTACATATACAGCTCGCTTTGCTTGGCAGGAAAAATTTTATACTGGTGAGTTTTTAAGAACCAGCATGGGTAGCAAGTTTCCAATTATTGAATTTAAATATACAAGGGCTATAAAAGGAATGTTCAATAGCAATTTTGATTATCAAAAATTGTATTTGGAAGTAAGTGATAAAATCAATCTGCATTTTTTTGGAAGAATGGAATACAATATTGCTGCAGGAAAAACTTATGGAACTCTGCCGTATCCAGCGTTGAATGTGGCGCATGGCAACGAAACCTACTATTTCAGCAATTATTCTTTTAACGGGATGAATAATTATGAATTCGTTACTGATCATTATGCAAGTGTTATGATTACTGAACATTTTGGAACATTTCCTTTCAGGTATTTTCCTTTGATAAAAAAACTTAAGTGGCGTTCAGTTGCAAATGCAAAATTGCTTTGGGGTGGAATGAGCCCAAATAACAAAGCAGCAAACTACAAAAATGAAATTCATATTCCGGATTCAATTCCATATTTTGAAACTGGGGCAGGTATTGAAAATATTTTTAGAATATTAAGAATCGATGCTTTTTGGCGATTGACATATCGCGATTTGGCAAACGCAACAAAATTTGGATTCAGAGCAAGAATTCAATTCGGATTCTGATTTTTTCTGTTGAATTATAATTCAATTGTTTTTATCGTGATTTTATTGTCGTTGAACCGACTTTTAGTCCGCTCATCGAAAATGTATATAGTTTAATTTTTTTCTATTATCTTCATAGCTAAATTCAAATAGGAAAACTTAAACTCAAATTCATGAAAAAATTTTTTAGTCTTTTCGCCTTTTTTCTTTTCGCCACTTTGACTCAATCATTTGCGGGCGATAGAACCTCTAATTGGACAGTCTCTGCTGAAAACCCCAAAGTATTTATACAAAATCAAGGACAGTTTCATCTACCAAGTACTTTAGGGAATGAAAGTGTTTTGTATGCTTTCGACAATGGAGCAAGCGTGATTTATTTTACTAAAACAGGTGTTACTTATTCATTAAAAAAAATAATTGAAAAGGATAAAAAAGAAATTGAAAGGGAGAATGATGCGTTTGAAAATGGAGATGCCGCTAAATGGAAAGAAAAGGAGGAAGAAGAAAAACGAGTATCGTTTTTAGCTGATGTAGTGAGTATGAATTGGGAAAATGCTAACCAAAATGTTGTTTTGATTCCAGAAGAAAAAACCAATGCATATTTCAACTATACTTTTTTTCAAAACGGTGAAGCAAAAGATATAAATGAGATTCCTGCATATAAAAAAATCACCTATAAAAATCTATATCCCGGTATTGATGTAGAGTATATTTTTCACGCTGTTGAAGGAATTAAATATTCTTTTATTGTTCATCCAGGAGCCGATATTTCTATGATCAAAATGAAATATTCAGGGAATAAAAAATTGATTCTACAAGCCAATGGCGATTTAAAAATTTCAACATTATTTGGCGATATAACTGACCATGCACCTCAAACTTTTTATGCTTCAACTAAAACCAGCATTCCATCTTCATTTGTAAAAACAGGAAATTCTATTTCGTTTTTGCTTAACAGTTATGACAACACAAAAGAAATAATTATTGATCCCTGGACCGTTAATCCTGCAATGCCTAATTCTCAAAAGGTTTGGGAAATAGAATCAGACAGCAGTGGAAATGCCTATATCTATGGAGGTGATTGGCCAAATTGTAAATTGCAGAAATATAATCTTTCAGGTGTTTTGCAATGGACAAACACAACAGCCGGATATGATTCCAGTTCATGGATTGGAACTCTTGCGACCGACCTTGTTGGAAACAGCTATGTAACAGTTGGTTCTAGTGCTAGAATTAAAAAAGTAAACACAGCGGGTGTTACACAATGGAATACTTCCGGTGGTTTTTTAGATGAATACTGGTCCCTCGCTTTTAATTGTGATTATACTAAACTGATTTGTGGCGGAACCCGACTTACTGGTCTTATTCCAACAGGAGATGGGAAAGCATTTGACATAAATATGACTAACGGAAATGTTATTAGCAGTATCACAGTTGCCAAAGCAATTCCTAGTTTTATAATCAATGATCCGAATGAAATCCGATCAATATGTTCTTCTCCAAATGGAAATTATTACTTCCACACACTCGATACAATTGGAGCATTAACTCAATCGATGGTAATAAACTGGCGATTGCTAACTTCATATAGTTTTGCATATAGCAGTCCTAGCTATGGATTTACTCCTCAGCCACAACATGTAATACGCGCTACCAGCAACTATATCTATACAATGAATGGTCAAACTATTTTCAGAAGAGATATTTCTACCGGTGCTGTAATAAATCAAGCAGCAATTCCTGGAGGGGGTTATACTGATCCGCTTTTTGTTCAAGGCATTTCACCAAATAACAACGGAATTGCTATTGACAGTTGCGGAAATGTTTATGTCGGCTCTAATAATAAGGTACATAAATATGATGCTGCTCTTAATTTGCTTTCTTCAGCAAATACCCCAAATGTTGTTTATGATGTTGCAATTGGAAAAAATGGTGAAGTGCTTGCATGTGGTAATGGTTACGCAACATCTTTAAATATGAGTGCCTGTCCTCAATCAAAAAAGATTTCGTGTGTTTCGTTAGGCACAGCTCCAACATCTGCATTTAACATTAGTGACAACACAATTTGCCCTTCCAACTGTATCACATTTAATGATCAAAGTACAAATACTCCAACATCATGGAACTGGGCTTTTGGTGGTGGGAATCCTACTTCATCTACTTCACAAAATCCAGGAAATGTTTGTTTTGCTAACTCCGGTAGTTACACGATTTCTTTAACTGTAAGCAATGCAACAGGTAGCAATTCATCATCGCAAACAGTAACAGTTTATAATTTACCAACTGCAAATGCAGGAACTGATGCTTCTGTTTGTTCTGGATTTTCAACTACATTTACTGCTACTGGTGGTGCATCATATTCCTGGTCACCTTCTGCCGGTTTAAATAATTCAACATCAGCAACGCCGGTTGCATCTCCAACAACTACAACAACTTATACCGTTACTTGTACAAATGCAGAAGGTTGTTCGGCAACTGATGCAGTTGTAGTAACAGTAAATCCTTTGCCGATTGTAACTGTATCTCCTTCAGTTTTTTCACTGTGTAAAGGACAAGGAACACAGCTTACTGCAAGCGGTGCCTCAACTTATACCTGGAGCCCTTCAGCAGGATTAAGCGGAACAAGTGGTTCAAGTGTTTTTGCCATTCCAAATAACTCTACCACTTATACAGTAACCGGAGTAAGCGCACTTGGTTGTTCAGCTTCAGCAACATCTGTGATTACTGTTCAAATTCAACCCTTCGTTATTGCAAGTATCACAAATGACAGCCCTTGTCCTGGCAGCGGAGCAATTGCAATTACATTAAGTGGTGGAAATCCTCCATATAATTTTAGTTGGAGTACCGGAGCAACCACACAAAATTTATCTGGATTAGTTGCCGGTAATTATACATTGACAGTGACATCAGGACCATGTGTTGTAATAACCACATACACTGTAAGTCCCGGTACTTATAATCCAACTCTTTCAGTAACAAATTTGTATAGTTGCAGCGCTCGCTTGAACTGGACGGCTACTCCTACAGCTTCTTATTATAAAGTACGATATAAAATTTCAGGTGCTACAACCTGGAGCCCGGTTGTTACATTAGGTAATGTATTGCTTTATGACTTTACTGGGCTTGTTGCAAATACCACTTATAATTTTCAGGTTGCTGCTTATTGTGCCAGCAATCAGAATTTAGGCTGGAGAACAAAAAATGGTAAGACACAAGTTTGTACTGCACCAATAAATCCAACTGTCACGAATTTAACGAATACTTCAGCAACAATTACCTGGTCAACGGCTTGTTCTCCTGTAAATTTCCTATTCCAATATCGAAAAGTTGGAGTTACCTCATGGACAAACATCACTACCACCAACACAACCGTTATATTATCTAATTTAATTAATGCAACTGCATATGAATTCAGAGTTCGTTCGGGATGTGGAACAGGAATAAATTCAGCATTCACTCCATTGCAAACATTTACCACTGCTCCACGATTAGAGGATACTGAAGCTGAAAACACATTCAGTATTTTCCCAAATCCGAACACCGGAAGTTTCACTCTTCAGATTCCTTCGTTGAATACTGAATCGCAGATTTCGATTTACAATATCACCGGTCAGTTGATTTATCGTTCCAATCTTGCCGCCACAGAAGGTGCTTCGTCGCTGACTGTTGCACTCGATAATGTTGCCGATGGTTTGTATGAAGTGGTTTTGAACAACGATCAACAAACACTTACACAGCGATTAATTATTCAGAAGTAAAATTTCTTGTTAAAGCAATAAATAAAAAAGCCCTTCAGTTATTGAAGGGCTTTTTTGTTTTTATTAAAAAAAGAAAAAGCTAAACTTCTTCTTTCTTCATTTTATAAATCACATTTCTTTTTTTCAATTCATCGAGCATGAATTGAAAATTATTTTCTTCTTCGCCCAAATATTCGGGAGGATTAATTCCTATGCGCGAATAATTTTTTTCAAGCAACAATCGAACTGCTGCTGTACAAGTGAACCCCGTGGTGCGCGCCATTGATGATGTTTGCGTTGCTTTATCGTATTGGTCAAACAAGTCGTAAGTGTAACGGATGTTTTTTCCGCTTTCATTTCCTTCGACTGTTACACGCATCACCGTGAATTCTTCTTCGCCGGTTTTATATTTCCATTGCGGCAACATAATCGCAGCAGCAACATCAATTGGTCGAATTGTTTTTCCTTTCACTGTAATTTCTTCTTCGCTGAAAAATCCCATGTCGCGCAATTGTTCCATCGCTTCGCGATGGCCGGGATAGCGCAAAGTTTTTTCCTTCATGTTTTTAATCTTCATCGTTTTCAGAATGCTGCGCAAGCCATCTGAATTAAATGATTCCAATGTTCCGATGTTTTCGAAGTGAATGAATTCAGGTTCTGTCAATGCAGGGCGTGTAACAGTTTCGAAATTCTCCACCAACCGTGCAGGTCTGGTATATTCTTCAATCACATCAATGGGAGAGAAGGGTGCTTTGTATTGAAACGGCAATTTGCGTTCGAAGGGTAACCCGCCTACCAGGCATTCAAAGTTTTCAATCTTCATTCGCTGGTTGTGATAACCGAGAATGATGTTATCCATGCCCGGCGCAACACCGCAATCAACAATGGCTGTTACATTATTTTGTTTTGCTAAATCATCCAACAGAAAAGCATCTTCGGGGAAGAATGAAATATCAACGACTTGCTTTTTGTTTTTTAAAATAGTTTTTAAAGTTTCGAAACCCATGAAGCCCGGAACCGCACCTACCACACAATCAGCATCAGCAATTAATTTTTCAATTTCATTTTCATCAGCAAGGTTTGATTTCTGGGTTTGAATGTTCGTGCTGTTTTTCAGTTGCGATAAACTTTCGTCGCTGATATCAGCAGACAGCACTTTATAATCTGTTGCGAGGTCTTTTGCAATAGTGCGACCTACCATGCCCGCACCGAGTACTACAATTTTTTTCATCTGAAATATTTAAGTGGTGCAAACAAAATTATTTTCATGCAAATACTCTGCATTCATTGAAAATAAGTTCAGCACCAAATCAGATCCGCTTAATCTTTGCGCCCAGTTTATTTAACCGCACATCAATATTCTGATAACCGCGATCAATCTGATTGATGTTGTTGATGATGCTTTTTCCTTCGGCGCTCATCGCAGCAATTAACAAAGCAACACCTGCGCGTATATCAGGGCTCGTCATGCTGATTCCACGCAATGGAAATTGACGGTTCAATCCAATGACAGCGGCGCGGTGCGGGTCGCACAAAATTATTTGCGCACCCATCTCAATTAATTTATCAACGAAGAACAAACGGCTCTCAAACATTTTCTGATGAATGAGCACTGTGCCTTTTGCCTGTGTGGCTGTAACCAGAAGAACAGAAAGCAAATCAGGAGTGAGCCCGGGCCATATTGCATCGGCAATGGTCATCACACTTCCATCAATAAAAGTTTGAATTTTATAGGATGATTGTTCAGGAACATAAATATCATCACCACGAATTTCTAGTTCAATTCCGAGTTTGCGGAATGCATCTGGAATCAATCCGAGTTGTTCGGGCTGCGCATTTTTAATGGTCAGTTCGCTTTGTGTCATCGCTGCCATGCCAATGAAACTTCCCACTTCAATCATATCACTCAACATGCGATGCTCTGTTCCGCCGAGTGATTGCACGCCGTGTATGGTTAAGAGATTGGAACCGATGCCTTCAATTTTTCCGCCCATGCGCACTATCATTTTGCAGAGCTGCTGCAGGTAGGGTTCGCATGCCGCATTGAAAATGGTGGTGGTTCCTTTGGCGAGTGATGCTGCCATAACAATGTTGGCAGTACCTGTAACAGATGCTTCATCGAGCAGCATGTAAGTGCCCGTTAACTGCGAAGCATCAATGGTGAAATTATTTTCTTTGTTATCGAAATTAAATTTCGCGCCGAGTTTTTCGAAACCGATGAAGTGTGTATCTAATCTTCTTCTTCCGATTTTATCGCCACCGGGTTTTGGAATAAATGCTTTTTTAAACCGCGCGAGCAGCGGACCAATCATCATTACCGAACCACGAAGGCGCGCCGCTTTCTTCGCGTAGTCGTCGGTGTTCATGTAATCGAGATTGATATTATCAGCGCGGAACGAATAAGTGTCTTCGTTCTGTTTGCGAATCTCCACCCCGAAATCGCGGAGCAAATCAATCAGCATATTCACATCCACAATGTTTGGGATGTTGCTGATGGTAACAGTTTCATTAGTGAGCAGTGTCGCGCATAAAATCTGCAGCGCTTCATTCTTGGCTCCTTGTGGTGTTATTTCTCCCTTGAGTTTGTAACCGCCGGTTACTTCAAATGCATCAGGCATGGTGTGAAAAAGTTATTTGTTGATTGGTTGATTAGTTATTTGTAATACAAACAGCATAATCATTTTAAAAAAAATCAGGATTCGAAGATGAACTGATATTTCACACGAACTATTTTGTGTGTGAAAATTTTATTCACGATGAAAGGAGGGAGTGAACAGAATTATTATTTACCGAAGAGGCGCAGAGAAAAACTTTTCTTCTGTGAATTTATTTTTTTCTTTCCTTCCTGTAAGGTAAAATCATTTTAATAAACCCACGATAGTAACTATCTGCTTTGTACCATCGGTCAACAATCTGACCGTAGTGACTGCATGAATCATTATAACATTTAACATACGAATTGTCTTGCCTGAAATTATCAAACTGAAGTGCGTATCCTTTACAATGCGGACACTCTTCATCAACAAATAAAATGGCGAACCAATTGTCATCATCATCTTCTGTATAGTTTTCATAAATTTCTTTTACCTCCTTCGGAGAATATTTATCTACATCCTCTTCTGTTTTTATATTTTCTATTGTCAGCATTCTTAATTGAGCAATTGAAATTGAACTGCAACTTAAGAAGTAATTTTATATTCCAGTGGAAGAGTTTTCAATCTTTTTTCCAACTAAAGTTAGAAAAATTTTTTGATGGTTGCTTTTTGTTTTTAATTATTTTGTGAGCGTATTAAACGCACTGATTTGATTACGGAAACCATGAGACTAAGTTAAAACCATGAGTCAAAAAATTTCAAGAGTCAATAAAATTTTTATTCTTATAGTGGTTGTTTTAATGATGATATCAGGAATATACGCTGCGATAAGTCCTTTCTTATCTCTTCCAAAGACGGTAACGAATATGGTGGATATTATAGGAATGATTTTAGGTAGTATTATTTTAGTATATTTTGGAATAACATTGTTAAGTGGGGCTTTTTACATTGTGTTTTTTGCAATAAAAACAAATTGGAAAGAAAAATTAAAAATCCTTTTATACGGTCTGTTTATTTTACATTTTCTTTTTCTGGTTTTTGTTATCTATGGCATTTTTCAATTCTTGAAATTTTCATTTGAATTTTATTTTGGGTATGAGAAAATTCCTGGGGAGTTTATTAATGCAATTGAAACAACTGGATTGTTTATTTTTTGCTGGCTTATTACTGGAGTAGTACTCTATATCTGCAAAAAACTGCGTTACTTTTATTATTCACTTTTTGCTGCCTTTTTTTAGTCATCTCATATATGGAATATGTAGATGAAAAAACTATATTTTGAAAAAAACGAAAGAAAAAATAAATGAAAAGAAAAAAGTAGATGGAAAAGAATAACATTTTTTAAAAAGGGGAAATTTCTTTCCCCTTTTTCATCACTTCACTTTTATACTTATTGTAAGTATAAGTGTGAATTTCTTAAATAATAATTTCATGAGTATGAAATTAAAGATGAACAATTCATACCTTTTTTGTCATAAAAAAAAGCCAAACCATTGTCGTTAGCGTTTACGAACATATAGTGTATTAGATGAAATTATTCAACCTGTTGAAAAATTGAATTTATTGTGAGTATCTAAAAAAATTGAATGGCAAAAACTGCTTCTCTATTATTTCTTTCAATACCAATTAAAAATAGATTATATTACTACTGTAAGACTCTTAAGCAAAATTAAAATGTACGAGCGTAAATTATCGCTCACACCAAAACCCAATTTTTGAGGTTTGACTTTGACTGTTACACTAACGCTCCATCAAAAAAATAATATATAGTTGTTCGTTCCGTTCCGGAGCAGCCGCACTTAGTTTAAAGTTTCGAGTTTCAGGTTTAAAGTTTTAGTTGAGGGCTTAAGAGAAAAAAATTTTTCTTCCCAAAATAAAAATTCCGAAGAGCACAAATAAATTTTATCTCTTCCTTCTGAACTGCTGGTGTTTCTGATTGCCACCGCCGCCACTGCGGGCAGGTTTTACAAATCCTTTTTTGCGGAATGATTTTTCGCGACCGGTTTTTTCTTTGAGCGGCGCACCTTTGATATTGTCGAGATTAAAATCGTCGCCGATTTGTAACTGACCACCACTGATAATATCGAGGTCGTTTTTTATAACATCGTCGCTCACATGCTGGTTGTCGTTCCATTGCAGGTGAACGAGTTTCATGTAGTAAGCAACAGTTTCGGCAGCGCTTTTTTTCTTTTCGGGATCGGCTACATCGTCCTTAATTTTTTCGAGCAGGCGCTCCAGATTTTTTCCGTAGTTGCGATACTTGATTTTATTTTTCGGATAAGCAAGCGGCGCCACGCGCAAATCTTTTTCGCTCGGCGGTTCGGGCATCGGATACGGCGAATCAACATCGAGCTTGTACTGGGTCATGATGTGGAGGTGATCCCACAACTTCATTTTATACTCTTCAATGTTTCGAAACTGCGGTGTGCTGTTGCTCATGATATTGATGAGTGCATTGGCAGCAGCATTGCGCTGATCGCGATCCTTAATTGTTAAAAGATGCTCAGCTAATTTTTGTGTGATGCGTCCATATTCCGGAATTTCCATCTTCGGACGCTGTGTATTGTATTCCATATTTGATTGGAGAAGTGACAA
>CANIPU010000012.1 GCA_947469485.1 Chitinophagaceae bacterium
AATATTCCTTTTGAAACTGGAGAGCCGGAATAACTTTCGTAATGACCATACTGCTTTGCCAAATCTTTTGAAGCAGTCATTGAAGCATAATAAATGGTTTCAAAAATATCTTTATTCAATTGCTTGGCTTCGTCACTTTCAAAAGCATGACGCATTAAAATAAATGCATCAGCTAACCCCTGCACACCAATACCAATCGGACGATGACGCATGTTGCTGTTGCGCGCTTCTTCAACCGGATAATAATTATTGTCAATGATTTTATTGAGGTTGAGTGTGATTTGATAAGTGACTTCAAACAACCGATTGAAATCAAACCCACCATCTTTTACAAATCGTGGCAACGCAACAGATGCAAGATTGCAAACTGCCACTTCATCTTTCGAAGTGAACTCAACTATTTCAGTACACAGATTTGAACTGCGAATGGTTCCGAGATTTTGCTGATTGCTCTTACTATTACATGCATCTTTATAAAGCAGGTAAGGAGTTCCGGTTTCAACTTGCGATTCAACAATCTTAAACCATAAGTCCTGTGCTTTAATTGTGCGGCGCGCTTTTCCTTCGTTCTCATATTTTTCGTAAAGCGCTTCAAACTCAGGTCCCCAACAATCTGCAAGCCCCGGTGATTCATTCGGACAGAAGAGTGACCAGTCGCCGTTTTCTTCCACACGCTTCATAAATAAATCAGGCACCCACATGGCAAAAAATAAATCGCGTGCGCGCATCTCTTCCTTGCCATGATTCTTTTTCAATTCTAAGAAATCAAAAATATCATCGTGCCATGGCTCGAGATAAATTGCAAAAGAACCCTTGCGCTTTCCTCCTCCCTGATCAACATACCGTGCTGTGTCGTTGAACACACGCAGCATTGGTACGATTCCGTTCGATGTTCCGTTTGTTCCTTTAATGTATGAACCGGTTGCGCGAATGTTGTGAATGCTTAACCCGATTCCGCCAGCGCTCTGAGAAATTTTAGCGCACTGTTTAAGGGTTTCATAAATTCCATCAATACTATCATCCTGCATTGTCAGCAAAAAGCAACTTGACATTTGTGCTTTTGGTGTTCCTGCATTAAATAGTGTTGGAGTGGCGTGTATGAACCAACGCTCACTCATCATATTGTAGGTTTTAATTACAGATTCAATGTCATCGCGGTGAATACCAACACAAACACGCATGTACATATGTTGCGGGCGCTCCACAACTTTGCCATGCAACTTCAATAAATATGATTTTTCTAAAGTTTTAAATCCAAAATAATCGAAACCAAAATCGCGGTCGTGAATGATAGAGCTATCGAGTTCTGCTGCATTCTCTTCAATCACTTTCATGATATCATCAGCAATCAACTTAGCAGGCTGTCCGCTTCGTGGATCAATGTAATCATGCAAGGCACGCATGGTTTGCGAAAATGATTTATTGGTATTCTTATGTAAATTAGAAATAGCAATGCGTGAAGCAAGCAATGCGTAATCCGGATGCTTGGTTGTCAAACTTGCAGCAGTTTCAGCAGCAAGGTTGTCGAGTTCCGAAGTTGTGACGCCATCATAAATTCCATTGATGACTTTTTTTGCAACTTCAATCGGTTCAACATGTTTAGTATCAAGACCATAGCAAAGCTTGTCAATGCGAGCAGTGATTTTGTCAAATTTTACCTGTTCTTGTTTTCCGTCTCTTTTTATTACATACATATCTTAAGAGGGTTGTTGCGTTTAGTTAAGGAGAGATTCTAAAAAATTAAATATTAAAAAACTATAGATTTATTAAAAGTCGGCTTCAGTAGTAAATACATTTTCTTCTTTTTTGCTCATTACTCCACTTTTTTGATAATCACCAACACGCTTTTCGAAGAAATTTGTTTTGCCTTGTAATGAAATCAATTCCATGAAATCAAAAGGATTTACTGCATTGTACAACTTCGGATAACCGAGTTGATGTAACCAGTGATCTGCTACATACTCAATATACTGAGCCATCAATTTTGCATTCATTCCAATTAAACTTACAGGAAGTGCATCGGTAATGAATTCCTTTTCAATTTTCACGGCATCGCTGATTATTTTGTATACCGCTTCTTTAGATAATTTATTTTCAATGTGTTTGTATAACAAGCAAGCGAACTCACAATGTAACGCTTCATCTCTGCTGATTAACTCGTTGCTGAAACTTAAACCAGGCATCAAACCGCGTTTCTTCAACCAATAGATTGAGCAGAAGCTTCCACTGAAGAAAATTCCTTCCACCGCAGCAAATGCAACTAATCGCTCTGTGAAAGAACCACCACTGATCCACCGTAATGCCCAATCAGCTTTTTTCTTTACGCAATCAACTGTATCAATAGCATGAAGAAGGCGATCTTTTTCTTCCGCATTCTTTATATAAGTATCAATAAGCAATGCATAGGTTTCAGAATGAATATTTTCCATCATTATTTGAAATCCATAAAAGCATCTGGCTTCCGGAACCTGAACTTCATTCATGAAGTTGGTAGCAAGGTTTTCATTTACAATTCCATCACTTGCTGCGAAAAAGGCTAATACATGTGAGATGAAATGTTTTTCATTTTTATTTAAAGAGTCCCAATCTTTAATGTCGGATGATAAATCAATTTCTTCGGCAGTCCAGAAACTTGCTTCATGTTTCTTATACATCTGCCACATATCGGCATACTTTATAGGCAATAAAACAAATCGTTCTTTATTTTCCTTAAGCAGCACCTCGTTTTGTAAATCTTGTTTCATTTAAAATATTTTTTATGGTTAAAACCAACATTTTCGTTTCGTTTTGAGGAGACGATTCCTTTTGTCTTTTTTCAATTGAAAAAAAACAGCACCAAAATTTTCGACTCAAAAAGTATTCAGGATTCGAGTAGAGTTTTTCCTTAATCACTGTAGCCATTTTCTCTACCCGTGATACAAGTATACCTTTTTACTATTCAGATATGCAAGTGTGTTAGTTAACCTTTATGCACTTCGTACTGTTCAAATTCTAGTTCATTTCGTTCAAGCACATTGAAATTGCGGTGCTTATGAATTTTTAATGTGTGGAAAATTTTTTTGTAAAAAAATTTGTTCACATCGCTTTTAACTTTCAAAAAAAATATTAAGAAGAACTGAAATGTTACCAGAAAGATGTAAGGAATGAATTGAACAACTCATCCTATCCATTTCAGTTTGAAGTTTAGTTTTGCGGTCTTAAGAAAAAAATAATGGTTGAAAATAATATTGATCGAAAATCCACAATCAATGTGGCCGTTTCTTTAGATGAGAAACTGATTCCTGAAAAAATTGAATGGGATGCAACAGATTCAAGTGTTAATGGCTGGAAAGAATGCAGAGCTATTATGCTTTCCATGTGGGACCATAAAGCATCAAACGGACTCAGCATTGAATTATGGACTAAAGAAATGACCGTAGAGGAAATGAATCTGTTTTTCTTTCAAACGCTAATGACCATGAGCGATACTTTTGAAAGAGCCACAATGAATAAAGAATCAGCGGATGATTTAAAAGTATTTGCAAAATCTTTTTTCGAGAAAATAAAAGCGAAAGAAAAGAAAACAGCTTTATAAAAAATCCAATCTCAATCATTGAGTTCTTCAAAATCTTTTCTGAAAAAAATAGTAAAGCCTCTGGCTGTGCTGAACTATTTTCTTTCGAAAAAGAAATATGAATCATCCGAATGGAAGGAGGGAGTTTCAGCAGTAGTAGTTGCGCGAAACGAATCTTACAATCTGCCAATTGTATTGGAAAGTTTAATTGGATTCGCCGACCAGATTATTTGCATTGACAATGGTTCGAGTGATGATAGTTTGCTGAGGATGAAAAATTTTCAACAGCAGTTTTCGTCACAGGTTTTGGTGGAAGTGATTGAGGCGCCCGGAAAATTATTGGGTGACTGCCGAAATATCGGATTACAACATTCAAAGTTCAACTGGCATTTACGATGGGATGCTGATATGGTTTTTCGCCAGCAGATTGGAAAGCATAATTCGCAATGGCTGAAAGAAAAAATCAGAAACATAAATTATCCAACGGCCATTCGCCTTTCTCGAATAAATCTGAGTGGCGATTTTCATCATGTTTCGAGATTATTTAAAGTTGTGGATGAGGGAGAAGCTTTTTTAGTGAAACGAACCAAAGAATTAAATTACAGCGAACATGGAAAATTTGATGTGCTAACAATTCCATTGTTTTATGATGTAATTGAAATTCCGGAACCAATTGTTTTTCATCTGCATCAATTAAAAGCCATTGACCGGATTCTATTTCGAAACGAATATTTCAACTGGAGGCAAAGTGTAATCAATTCGAAAAACAAACAAGATTTTGATTCATTCAGGATGAATTGGGAACAAAAAATGTTTGGAACCAATAATCCTGATTCAGTAAAATATCGTTTCCATAAAAAATTTGTTTTGCTTAACAATGGAACACTTGATTTGAATTTATTCGGACCGTATGCCGAACAAATTCAAAAAGCAATTGACGAAGGCAATGAGCGATTCAGTTATAAATACGAAAACGGAAAACCTGTGGCACGATTAGATAAAAATGATTCTTCGCTCGAAAATTATATTCCTACAAAAGAAGATTTAGAATGGGATGTTATTGCTCACCTGAAAAATATTTTATCAGAAGAAGATCAAAAGAAGGTTGGAATCTGAAGTCTGTCAGATTCCTATGAAATAAAAAATGCAACTACCACAATTGCTATCAATATTGCAATTCGCTGAATAAAGGGAAGCGCAGCTGTAATTCGTTTCAGAAATATTCCAATTATAGCTCCAACCAAACCAACCACAACTCCGCCACCAACCGATTGTGCATCAATCAAATGAACGGAATTATTTAATCGGTAAAACAGAATTACTGATGCAAACACAAATCCCGGTGTCCACAAAAAATCCATTGACGATTGTTTTGATTTTTCTTCCATAAATAATTATTGCTGCAATCTGCGAAAAATATTTCTCAACAAAAACAATTCAATTAATAATTCACCAAAACGGAAACATAATTTCGTCGCATGAATTTTTTGGATGAACTGAACGGAATGCAGCGGCAAGCTGTGGAGGCAACAGACGGACCTGTGATGATTATTGCCGGCCCCGGTTCAGGAAAAACGCGCGTGCTTACTTTCCGCATTGCATACCTTTTACAGCAGGGAGTTGACCCGTTTAATATTCTCGCGCTCACTTTCACCAACAAAGCATCAGCCGAAATGCGCGAACGGATTGAGAAGTTAACAAACATTGAAGCCCGCAATCTGTACATGGGTACTTTTCACTCGGTTTTTGCGCGCGTGCTTCGCTACCATGCCGACCGAATTGGCTATCCTACCAACTTCAGCATTTACGATACTGATGATTCGCGCAGTCTTATTAAAGCCATTATCAAGGAACTTGGTTTAAACGATTCGCTTTACAAACCCAATGTGGTTCACAACCGAATCTCTTCTTCAAAAAACAGTTTAGTTGGTCCGGCTGAATACCAGCAGGATTTTAATATTCAGGGCGACGATAGTTCTTCCGGTCGCCCGCGCATTGGCGAGATTTATGAAATCTACCAGCGGCGAATGCAACAAGCCGGTGCAATGGATTTTGATGATCTGCTTTTCAAGATGCACCACATGCTTGAAAACTTTCCCGACATACTTTACAAATACCAGCAGCGGTTCAAGTACATTTTGATTGATGAGTTTCAGGATACCAACTACGCGCAATACAGCATCGTAAAAAAACTCGGCGATGTGCATCAGAATATTTGTGTGGTGGGTGATGATGCGCAAAGCATTTATTCTTTCCGCGGCGCTACCATCGCCAACATTTTAAACTTCGAGCGCGATTATCCCGAAGTGCAGACTTTCAAACTCGAACAGAATTACCGCAGCACGCAACACATTGTTAAAGCCGCCAACAAAGTAATCGGCAATAACAAGTTGCAGATAAATAAAGAAATCTGGACCGAAAATCTCGAAGGCGAAAAAATAAAACTCATTCGCGCACTCAGCGACAACGACGAAGGCAAGCTTGTTGCAGACAGCATTTTCGAGGAGAAGATGCGCCATCAGCGCCATCACAACGAGTTCGCCATTCTCTATCGTACCAATGCACAGAGTCGGGCGTTTGAAGAAGCCATGCGCCGTCTCAATATTCCGTATGTCATTTACGGCGGACTGAGTTTTTATCAGCGCAAAGAAATCAAAGACCTTGTCGGCTACTTGCGCCTCTGTGTCAATCATCACGACGAAGAAGCCCTCAAGCGCGTCATCAATTACCCCGCGCGCGGCATCGGGCAAACTTCCATTGACAAAGCAATGGTCATTGCCAAAGAAAAATCAATGCGCCTGTGGGATGTTTTGCTCAATGCTGCCACCGAAATGCCCGGCAACCGCAGCAACGGCAACATAGAAAGTTTTATGTACATGGTAAAAAACTGGGCGAACCAGTTAACCATTCTCAATGCCTACGATGCCGCAGCACTCGTGGCAAAAAACAGCGGCATACTCAAAGAACTCTACGACGATAAAACAGTTGAAGGACTCAGCCGCTACGAAAACCTGCAGGAGTTGCTCAATGGCATAAAAGAATTTACCGACAGCGAAGCGCCCGACATCACAGCCGATGGCGAAATAAAAGATGAACTCACCAGAGATAAATCGCTCGCATCTTACCTGCAAAACATTTCGCTGCTTACTGATGCAGATAAAGACACCAACGACCACGACCGTGTCCGCATGATGACCATTCACTCCGCCAAGGGGTTAGAGTTTCAGTGTGTGTATGTGGTCGGGCTTGAGGAAAATCTTTTCCCCGGCGCCATGTCGCTCAACAGCCGCGAAGACCTCGAAGAAGAGCGCCGCCTCTTCTATGTCGCCATCACGCGCGCCAAACAAAAGCTCACCCTCTCCTACGCCAACACGCGCTACCGTTATGGCTCCCTCACTTACTGCGACCCCAGCCGCTTCATTGACGAAATTGACCCCAAGAGCATTGATAATATTTATTCAGCGCCGCAAAAAAATTTTTCGCACTCCAATTTTCTCGGCGAAGACACTTACAGTAAGCCCGGTTATTATCCCAATAAAAAATCGTCCGCTTCCTCTGCTGCTCCAAAACCCGCCGCACCAAAATTTACTCCGCCACCCTTTGCTTACAAACCAGCTGTTGATTTCAAGCCCGACGATTTCCGCGAAATAAAAGAAGCCATGGAAGTAGAGCACCAGCGCTTCGGCATCGGAAAAATTCTGAAACTAGAAGGCAGCGAATTTGAGCGCATCGCCACCATCGAATTCAGCGAAGCAGGCACAAAAAAAATATTACTCAAATACGCCAAGCTGCGGATATTGAATAAGGCAGAATGAGTAATAAATCTTAGTAAATCAGTGAATTTCTACTCAAATCATTTCAACTATTTTTAGCGCATGAATTTTCCATCGCGATTGATTGAGGATGCTGTTAGTGAATTTGAAAAACTGCCGGGCATCGGACGGCGAAGTGCATTGCGCTTAGTACTTCACCTGTTGCGTCAGAATCCTGAATCGGTAAATCAGTTTTCCGGTCGCATTGCCAAGATGCGCAACGAAATAAAATTTTGTAAAACCTGTCACAATATTTCTGATGGCGAGCAGTGCAACATATGCAACAGTCATGCGCGCAATCGTTCGCTCGTGTGCGTGGTCGAAAATTTCCGTGATGTAATTGCCATCGAATCGGTGAATCAATACAATGGTTTGTACCATGTGCTCGGCGGAGTGATTTCTCCGCTTGAAGGAATTGGTCCCGACCAGTTGAATATTGAGTCGCTCATTCACCGCGCAGCAAGCAATGAAATAGAAGAGGTAATTATGGCGTTGAATGCAACTATGGAAGGCGACACCACAATTTTTTATCTCTCAAGAAAACTGCATCAGTTCCCGAATGTAAAAATCACCACCCTTGCACGCGGAGTGGCTTTCGGTGGCGAACTGGAATATGTAGATGATTTAACTCTGGCGCGTTCCATTGCCACGCGCTTACCATATGAAAATTACCTTGTAAACCGCGAATGATTAAACTCTCGGTCATTATTGTCAACTACAATGTCAAGTTCTTTTTAGAGCAGGCATTGCTGTCGGTGCGCAAGGCATCGCGCAATCTTGCGGTGGAAGTTTTTGTGGTTGATAATCATTCAGTAGATGGCTCGGTGCAGATGGTGAAAGAAAAATTTGCTGAAGTCATTCTCATTGAGAATAAAGACAACACCGGTTTTGCAAAAGCCAATAACCAGGCGATACGATTAGCGAAAGGCGAATATATTTTACTCCTGAATCCTGATACAGTTGTTGAAGAAGACACTTTTGAAAAGTGTGTAGCATTCATGGATGCACATGCGGATGCAGGTGCACTCGGCGTGAAAATGCTCGATGGCTCCGGTAATTTTTTACCTGAATCGAAGCGAGGATTTCCAACTCCGATGGTGGCATTCTTCAAAGCATTTGGTTTCACTAAATTTTTTCCGAAGTCAAAAACTTTTGCGCGCTACTATCTCGGCAATCTTTCTTCAGATGAAAATAATGAAGTAGAAGTTTTAGCCGGGGCATTTATGTTGCTCCGAAAAAAAGTGCTGGATGAAATCGGTTTGCTCGACGAAACTTTTTTCATGTACGGCGAAGACATTGACCTTTCGTATCGTGTGATACAAGCAGGACACAAAAATTATTACTTAGCCGATACGCGCATCATTCACTACAAAGGAGAAAGCACCAAGAAGGGTTCGCTTAATTATGTGCGCATGTTTTACATGGCCATGATCATTTTTGCGCGCAAACATTTTTCGCAGGGCAGCGCAAGTGGATTAATACTGATGCTCAATGTGGCCATTTATTTCCGCGCCTCCCTTGCACTCATCAACAGATTTCTCAATGCAATTGCAGCACCGGCTTTCGATGCAATTGGTTTGTATGCTGCAATGTTGTTCTTCAAAAATTTGTGGGAAACAAAAGTGAAAGCAACTGAAGGTGTGAGTTATCCGCCGGAGTATATTTTCATAATTGTTCCTGCTTATATAGCTGTCTGGTTGCTGAGTGTTTTTTTCAGCGGCGGTTACGACCGCAATTCGAAACCCGGAAAAATTATTCGCGGTTTAGTGATTGGTACTTTAATCATAGCGGCGGTTTATGGTTTTCTTGATGAAAGTCTTCGTTTCTCGCGCGGAATGATTTTACTCGGCTTTGTTTTCGGAGTTTTCTTTTTAGCAGGATGGAGATTCATTCGCCATTATTTTCGATTCGGAAATTTTGGTTGGGGCGAAGAGCTTCAGCGTAAGATTGTTATTGCAGGAAGTTATGTGGAAGGCAAAAGAGTTTATCAGTTACTCAACAATGCAAGAATAAATTTTCAGCACTTGGGTTTTGTATTGCCTGATGCAGAATCGTATCCGAATGAGTTGAGGGAAGAAGAACGGCTCGGGCATTTAAATCAACTGACCGATTTGGTTGAACTGTATCGACCTGATGAAATTATTTTTTGTTCGAAAGATATATCCTCACAGCAAATCATTAGTCAGATGGCGGCAATTGGCAGTAAGGTGGATTATAAAATTGTTCCTGAAGAAAGTCTGAGTGTGATTGGCTCCGGTTCAAAAGACACCAATGGCGAACTCTACACCATTGATATCAGCATGGAAATCGATTTGCCAAACAACCGCCGCAATAAAAGATTGTTGGATGTAATGGTCAGTTTTTTTCTGCTCATCACACTTCCTGTTCAGATTTTACTGATGAAGAATTTTATCGGACTGATTGGAAATTTATTTTCTGTGTTATTCGGAAAAAAAACCTGGGTAGGCTATTCGGGCGATCAGTTTTCTTCACTCCCAAAAATTAAAAAAGGAGTTTTAAATTCATCTGATGTTCTATCAAAAGTACCGTCAGCAGATGCGCTTAATCGTTTGAACCTTTTATATGCGAGAAATTATACTTCTGCGAATGATTTAGAAATAATTCTGAAGGCTTTTCGTAATCTTGGACGGTAACTTTTGCAAATTGTGGGTAAGCGAAGGAAATCTGTGGATTGTCTGTGACTAAATAATTTATCGCCTGAATCTTTATTCTCCGAATCCAAAACTTACATTTGAACTCTAAAAAAATTATTATGGCACTCGAATTAATTGGAAAACTCATTCAGGTAAATCAGGAAGTAGCAGGAAAAAGCGCACGCGGCGATTGGAAAAAACGCGACATGATTGTTGAAACAATTGAACAATTTCCTAAGAAAGTATGCATCAGTTGTTTTGGCGATAAAGCCGATCAGGTTGCAAATTACCAACCCGGTACTGAATTAAGAATCGCTTTCAATCTCGAATCAAGAGAATTTAACAGCAAGTGGTACTCTGATATTAAAGCCTGGAAAATTGATATCAGCAGCGGAGCTTCAAACAGTAACTCAAATAATAACAGCTATAATCAAGCTTCACCTTCATATAGCAATCAATCTGCTCCATCGGCAATGCCTGCTTCATCAAATGGCAACGATGATTTACCGTTTTAATTAAATAAGATTTAAATTTTTATTGAAGTTCCATCTTGCTACAGTGAGGTGGAACTTTTTATTTTAGTAGAAATGGAGAAATCAGTTTAAGCTATCAGCATATTCCAATAAATACGGATTGGTTCTTCGTTCTTTCCCAATAGTTGTTACAGAACCATGACCTGAATAGACTTTTACATCATCAGGTAAAACCAATAATTTATTAAAAATACTTTGCATTAAACTTTCATAGCTGCTTAACGGAAAATCAAATCGTCCTATGCTTCCGTTAAACAATACATCGCCGGCAATAACAATTTTTGATTCAGCATTATAAAAAGAAACTTCACCGGGCGCATGACCAGGAGTATACAATGTTTTCAATACAGAATTCCCGAAGTGAATCAATTCGTCGTCTTCAATAAAGCGGTCTGGTTCAGGAGATGGAGTTATTTCTATACCATACATACGACCAGTAGCAACTGCTGAGTGTAGAATTGGCAATTCGTTTTTATGAAGCAGAAATGGAATGTTGTAGGTATGTTCAATAAAACTATTCCCTACCATATGATCTAAATGGGAGTGTGTGTTAATCAATAAAACAGGCTTCAGTTTGTTTACTGAAATAAATTTTGTGAGTTCATTTCTTTCAGCATCTGTACTGCAACCCGGATCAATAATTACACATTCATTTGTTTCATCAAATAATATATAAGTGTTTTCCTGAAACGGATTAAAAGTGAAAAAATGAGTTTGAAGCATGGGGCAAAAATGAGAGGTAATTTTAAATTCTTTGCTAAATTGTAATTTCTTTCGCAGAAATCAATCATCAGCATAGAGTGATTATATTTGTACAGTAATGAAAATAATCAGGCCGTTATTTTTTGTATTCCTGTTTTCTGTTTTTTGTTCATCTCTTGTAGCACAAACAACGCAGGAAGAATTCGGACAAAACAGGGTTCAGTATGGCGATTTTATTTGGTCATTTTATAAATCAGATCGGTTTGCAGCTTATTTCTACCTCGGTGGTCAAGACCTTGGAAAATTTGTAATTACTGAAGGTGAACGACAAATAGAAAGTGTTGAAGATGCACTTGAATATAAAGTGAATGATAATATTGATATTCTGATTTATAATAATCTGAGTGATTTAAAACAGTCGAATATTGGCTATGGTATTGAACAAAATAACACCGGTGGCACAACCAAAATTATTGGGAATAAAATGTTTGTTTATTTCAATGGCAATCACAATGATTTATTAAAACAGATTAGAGAAGGTATTGCGAAAATCTGTTTAGACAATATGATGTTCGGGGGAAACATACAGGAGGTTTTGCAAAATGCAGTTTTGCTGAATTTGCCTATGTGGTATACTGAAGGACTGTCGTCTTACATTGGTAAAGAATGGAGTACTGAATTGGATAACCGCCTTCGGATTGGAATTATTTCGGGCAAGTACAAAAATTTTAACCGCCTTTCAGGTGAAGATGCGCGTTTTGCCGGGCAGGCTTTGTGGTACTACATAGCTCGTAATTATGGAGCTACCTCAATCCCCAATATTTTATACCTGACTCGTATAAACCGAAGTGTAGAAAGCGGTTTCAATTTTGTAATTGGAAAAACTCTGAAACAATTAATTGCTGATTTCAATAATTATTATGGCAATCAATATGCATTGGAGCAATCGGTAAAAAAAGATCCAACTACCCTTGACAGAGTTTTGGTAAAAACCAGAAAAGGAAGAAAATATTATCAGTTTAAACCCGACCCAACATTTGATAGGGTAGCATATTGCGAGAATGAATTGGGTAAGTATAAAGTGAAAGTTTATGACATTGAAAAGAAACATCGCCGGACTTATTTACGCGGTGGATTTAAAAACACAACGCAGCCAATTGACTATTCTTATCCATTAACAGCCTGGGACCAAACCGGGACCAAACTTGCAATGGTCATAGAGAAAAAAGGAAAAGTGTTTCTTGATGTTTATGATTTCGAAAAGAAGAAAAAGACGGAAAGAGAAATCACCAATTTCCAAAAAGTTTTGAGTATATCATTTGGTGCTGATCCAAAGTATATAGTAATGAGTGCGGTTAATAAAAGTCAGAGTGATATTTATATAATGAATTACCTCTCGGGCAAGATTGATCAGATCACCAATGATTTTTATGATGACCTCGATCCGCATTTTGTAAAACTTACAAACCGAACAATTGTTTTGTGGAGTTCAAACCGAATGGATGATACCCTTCGTAGTGGGCAATTGGATACCATAATGCCTTTAGGGAGTTTCGACTTGTTCTATTACAATCTGAAAACAAAGGATAAAATAGTAACCAGAGTTACCAATACTCCAAACTCTGATGAAAGAAGTGCAACCGGGTATAACGATAATTTTTTTGCTTATGCAAGCGATAAGAACGGAATCAATAACCGCTATGTGGCATACATTGATTCAGTGTTTGATCACTACAATTACTTTTATTATTTCCCCGATTCGGTAGTTCTGAATCCGAAATACAATATTGATTCTTTAATCGCTTCAGGAAATCTTCATGCCGATTCAACAAAAAAAATTCCGATGTACCGGGATGTTGCACACTCATTCAGTAATTCAAATTATGGCAATAGTATTCTGGAACAAGAAAATGCGCTGAAGGCCGGCAAAATGGCTGAATTGTTTTTTGATAATGAAAAATATTTTTTCATTGAAACAAAAAACCTGAAAGAGATTGATACTATCAACCATACTTCATTACCAAATACCGGATACACACAACAGATAATTGACAAGCAAACACTTGAAGAAAAGAAAAAGAAAATGTCACCTGCCATTGCAGTTGATTCTTCAAAAACAAAAAGTGATTCAGCAAAAATTGATATCAATAATTATATTTTCCAAAGTGAGTTTTCTTCAAAATCTGTTACCATATTAAAAAATAATGACGACGAAAAAAAAGAAACTACACTGAAAAAAGACTGGCGAATTAAATTCAGTAAAATTCTTCCATATGCGCCCAGGTTCTCAACTGATTATGTAGTATCTCAACTTGATAATAATTTAATTATAAATCGTTACCAGAGCTATGCTCCCAACGGAGGTCAATATGTAAATCCCGGATTAAATGGATTGATAAAACTCAGTACAACAGATTTATTTGAAGACTATAGGTTCACCGGAGGATTCAGAATTCCAACAAGTTTAGGCGGCAACGAATATTTCTTTTCATTTGATGATATAAAAAAGAGACTGGATAAAAAGTATACTTTTTACAGAAGAGTGGATGCAAAGCAATATGATGCCGCTCCCTTTTGGGCCTATCCGCTTTACGGGAAATCTAAAACTAATTATTTCGAAGCTGCATTCCGCTATCCACTTGATTATACAAAAAGCATAAGAGGAATTACTTCATATAGAATGGAACAACTCGTATTTCTTGGTTCTGATAGCTTTAGTCTTGGTTTGGATAATTATACTGAAAACTGGATTTCAGTAAGAGGAGAGTATGTTTTTGATAACACATTAAAACTTCAGACCAACATTTTAGAAGGAACGCGATATAAAATTTATTCTGATGTAATGCGATTAGCAGCTAAGGACGGACCTTTTCTTTTTGTAGCCGGGTTGGATTATCGTCATTATCAAAAAATTCATCGCAACATCATTTGGGCAACACGGTTGTGTGGAGCTTCTTCATGGGGTGATGGGAAAGTTGTTTACTACCTTGGAGGTATTGATGGTTGGTTTGTTCCAAAATTCAATACCAATACTACCGTTAGCCAAACAGCTAATTATGCATTTCAATCTTTGGCAACAAACATTCGGGGCTTTGAACAGAATATCAGAAATGGAAACTCTTTTGCATTAATAAATACAGAAATTCGTTTTCCTGTTTTCAGTTATTTGTTTAATTCACCAATTCGTTCTGAGTTAATTCGCAATTTTCAATTAGTTGGATTTGTTGATGCAGGAACTGCCTGGCAGGGTTTTTCTCCTTATAGCGAAAGCAATCCATTTAATACCTCCATAATAAACGAAGGACCCATTACTGTTGAAGTAAATTATTTCCGCGAACCATTAGTAGCTGGCTTTGGTGCCGGAGCACGAACAAATCTTTTCGGCTACTTTGTTAAGCTTGATTATGCAAAAGGATGGGACAGCGGTGTTTTGAATAAAGGTTTATGGTATTTCTCTATCGGAACAGACTTTTAATAGTTAAGAACTAAGAGGTAAATAATTTCAATAGCATTTTTCTGAATCTACATTTGTGCCAATGAGTAAAACCTTTCAGGCGCATTTGTTTTTATTTCTTGCCAATCTCATTTATGGAATCAGTTTTACCATTGCAAAGGATGTTGTTCCGCATTATATACAACCATTTGGTGCCATAGTTATTAGAGTCAGCGTTTCGTTAGTTCTTTTTCTGTTTGTACATTCTTTTTTCATCAAAGAAAAAATAAAACGAAAAGACATTCCGCTCTTAATTACATGTGGTTTTTTTGGCGTTGCGATCAATCAACTTTTATTTTTCAAAGGGTTGTCAATTACAACTCCAATTCATGCAGCATTAATTATGACCACAACACCAATCATTGTTTTGGTATTGTCGGGTTTATTAAAAGATGAAAGAATTACCCCACTTAAAATCATTGGAATTCTTATTGGAATTTGCGGCGCATTGGTCATTACAATTTTCGGAAAGGAAATTTCATTCAGTACTTCCACTGCTGAGGGAGATATTTATATCATGCTGAATGCTGCATCTTATGCTGTGTATCTTGTAATTGTAAAACCATTGATGCGGCAATATCATCCAATCACAATTATTAAATGGGTGTTTTTGTTCGGATGGATATTTGTTATGCCTGTAGGTTGGGGGCAGTTTCATTCCATTGACTGGAATTCATTTTCACCATCCATCTGGTACGAACTATCATTCATTGTTATTGCCACTACTTTTTTCGCTTACCTGTTTAATATTCTTGCTTTAAAAAATGCCGACCCATCACTTGCCGGAATTTATATTTATATACAACCTGCATTGGCAACAATTTTTGCCATGATTTTAGGCAAAGATGATTTAAGCGGAATAAAAATTCTGGCAATGATTTTAATTTTTGCAGGTGTTTATTTAGTGAGTATTCAATCGTTTAAACTTCCCTTTCAGAAACCTAATTCTGAAAAATAATTTATGTTGAAATTTTGATACACTTATAAAATAGTTAATTTTAAAGCAACAATTCATTTTCAAATATTAAAAATGAAGAATTAAAAATATTACTAAAGTATCCGGACTTGATTAGTGTTCGATTCCGGATAGTGTTTAGGCGCCCCTGCAGAAGTGATTCAGCAGGGGTTTTTTTATTATTTTATTCTTAACTGAATTCTCATTTCATTTACCTTCAACTTCAAAATACTATTATTATGAGTGACTTAGTAAAAGACTTTAATGATTACCGTGCAAGAATGAACGAACGCATTGCTGCAGGAAATAACAAAGTAATTAACCGCTTGTTCAATCTCGATACAAATACTTACATGGAGGGTGCACTCAATGTAAAAACAAAGGAGATGCTAGGCTTGGTTGCTTCAATGGTTTTGCGTTGCGATGATTGCATTAAATACCATGTCGGAAAATGCAAGGAAGAAGGAGTTACTACTGAAGAAATTTTTGAAGTGTTCGCCATTGCCAATATTGTCGGTGGCACCATTGTGATACCACACACTCGCATAGCAGTTGAATACTGGGAGGCAGTGAATCAGTAGGCAGTTTACAGGAGCCAATTCGCAGAACCATATTTTCAACTTACCCAATCACAACTTCCCCAATAACAAATGAACGGAAATCCCGAAGACAAAAGATTATTTCTGTTAGATGCATTCGCGCTCATCTTTCGCGCCTACTTCGCATTCAGCAAAAACCCATTGATAAATTCTAAAGGCCTGAACACTTCAGCCATACAAGGATTTACAAACACGCTGCTGGATTTGCTGAAGAAAGAAAAACCATCGCACATTGCTGTATGTTTTGATACTGCTGCACCAACCGAGCGACACACCGACTTTGCTGATTACAAAGCGA
Organism: Chitinophagaceae bacterium; assembly: GCA_947469485.1. Taxonomy (GTDB): domain Bacteria; phylum Bacteroidota; class Bacteroidia; order Chitinophagales; family UBA10324; genus UBA10324. The sequence continues at coordinate 16,600 of CANIPU010000012.1, forward strand.
ACCGGCAAGAAGCACCCGAAGATCTGGTTTCGAACATTCCATACATCAAGGATATCATTCACGCATTCAATATTCCCTTGATTGAATGCGACGGATTCGAAGCCGATGATGTGATTGGCACCCTTGCAAAAGTTGCAGAGCAAAAAGGATTTAAAGTTTACATGGTTACTCCCGATAAAGATTACGGTCAGTTGGTGAGCGAAAATATTTTTATCTGGAAACCACCGGCATTCGGAAATGCAGAACAGATTCTCGGTGTGAACGAAATAAAAGCAAAGTGGGAAATTGAACGCATTGACCAAGTGAAAGATATTCTTGGTTTGATGGGCGATGCAGTTGATAATATTCCCGGCATTCCGGGTGTTGGCGAAGTGACAGCAAAAAAATTAATCAAGGAATTTGATTCAATTGAAAACCTGATTGTCAATACAGATAAACTGAAAGGAAAATTGAAAGAGAAAGTGGAAGAGCATAAAGACAAAGCCATTCTCTCAAAAAAACTCGCAACAATAATTTTAGATGTGCCCATTAACTGGGATGAGCACAACTTCGATATGGAAGAACCAAATCGCGAAAAATTAGCTGAGATTTTTAACGATCTTGAATTCCGAACGCTCGGAAAAAGAATTCTTGGAGAAAAATTTTCAGTCGGGCATGCAGAAATTATTGCAGCAAGTAAAACTGAAACGGTTTCATCATCATCATCGAAGACCGAAGCGGGTTTTAAAACTGAATCGGTCTCTGGCGGACAAAAAGATTTATTCGGCAATTCAGTAGGTGAAGCAAACAGTGAAGAAGAAAAAATTCCAACAAACCTTAACACCATTGCTGATACTGAACACAATTATATTTTGGTGGATGATGAAAAAAAACTGAACGATTTATTGCAACTGCTTTCATCATCAAAAGAATTTTGTTTCGATACTGAAACCACAGGCATTGATGCTAATAATGCTGAAGTGGTTGGTTTATCATTCGCAGTAAAACCCAAGGAAGCATTTTATGTTCCTGTTTCTGCGAATAAAATTGAAGCGCAGAATCTTCTTGAGAAATTCAGATCAATTTTAGAAGATGAAAACATCGGCAAGGTTGGACAAAATCTAAAATATGATTTACTGCTTCTGAAATGGTACAACATAAAAGTGAACGGAAAATTATTTGATACCATGCTCGCTCATTATCTCATTGAACCTGACATGAGACACGGTATGGATTATCTTTCTGAAACTTATTTGAATTACAAACCTGTTTCCATTAAAGAATTAATTGGTGTCGGGAAAAAGCAACTCAGCATGCGCGATATTGAAGTGCAGAAAGTTGCTGACTATGCTGCCGAAGATGCTGATGTGACTTTGCAGTTAGAAAATATTTTTCTTCCGAAGCTGAAAGAAAATGAAGTTGAGAAATTATTTGAAGAAGTTGAAATGCCATTGATGAATGTATTATGCGATATGGAATTTGAAGGAGTGGCAATTGATAAAATATTTCTGAATGATTATTCAAAAAAATTAGAAGAAGAAATAAAAATTACTGAAGAGAAAGTTTATAAGGAAGCCGGAGTACGGTTCAACCTTTCATCGCCAAAACAATTGGGTGAAGTTTTATTTGATCGCATGAAGATTCCTTACGAGGTTAAGAAAACAAAAACCGGTCAGTACTCGACAGATGAAGATACACTCTCGCGAATCACCGGTGATTATCCGATTGTTAATGACCTGCTCGATTATCGTGAGTTCACCAAATTGAAATCAACTTATGTAGATGCTATACCGTCTTTGATAAACCCGAAAACAGGAAGAGTTCATACTTCATTCAATCAGGCAGTCGCAGCCACAGGAAGATTAAGCAGCACTGATCCTAACATTCAGAACATTCCGATTCGAACAGAACGCGGAAGAGAAATTCGAAAAGCATTTATTCCGCGAAATGAAGATTATGTAATTCTTTCTGCCGATTATTCGCAAATTGAATTGCGCATAATTGCTGGATTGAGCCGGGATGCCAATATGCTTAAAGCATTTGAAGATGGATTGGATATTCATACCGCAACTGCTTCGCAGGTTTTTAATGTCGATATAAAAGAAGTGACACGCGAAATGCGTGGCCGTGCAAAAGCAGTTAACTTCGGAATTGCATACGGTCAAACTGCATTCGGTCTTTCGCAAGGATTAAAAATATCTCGTACAGAGGCCAAGGAAATTATTGATAACTACAATCTGAAATTTCCCGGTGTGCGACAATTGATGAGTGATAATATTCAGTTTGCCAGAGAGCATGGTTTTGTGCAAACAGTTCTTGGCAGGCGCAGGCGATTGCGCGACATCAATTCAGGAAACCAAACTGTTCGTGGCTTTGCCGAACGAAATGCCATTAACGCGCCAATTCAAGGCTCAGCGGCTGATATGATTAAGGTGGCAATGATTAATATTCAGAAAGAATTTCACAAACAAAATTTCAAATCAAAAATGACTTTGCAGGTGCATGACGAATTGGTTTTTGATGCGCATAAATCTGAAGTGGATATTATCATTCCAATTATAAAAGAAAAAATGATTCACGCCATTGAATTGAATGTGCCGATTGAAGTAGGAGTTGGAGTAGGGACAAATTGGTTGGATGCACACTAGTTTATTGTTTTGATTTTCATCAGTATTAATTTCTATTATCGGAATTACTTTTGAACAGAAAATCGAAAAGGAAAAATTATTTATGAAAGACCTCAGAGAAAATTATTCGAAAGGAGAATTGCTGGAAACAATGATTGACAAAAATCCAATCGTTCAGTTTCAGCAGTGGTTTAATGAAGCGGTGCAAGAAAAAATTCCTGAACCCAATGCATTTATACTTTCAACTGCAATGGTTGATTTTAAACCATCAGCAAGGGTAATGTTATTGAAAGGAGTGGAAAATAATTCATTCGTTTTTTTCACCAACTACGAAAGCCGTAAGGGAAAAGAACTCACCTGGAATCCGTATGCGGCAATGGTTTTTTTGTGGTTACCAATGCAACGACAAATTAGAATTGAGGGTAGAGTAGAAAAAACTTCGTCGGAAGAATCAGAAGATTATTTTCAATCGCGTCCGCGCGAAAGTCAGTTAGGCGCATGGTGTTCTGTTCAAAGCTCTGTTTTAGAAAGTAGAGCTGAACTTGATAATAAATACATTACTCTAGAAAAAAAATATGAGGGGAAAGAGATTCCTAAACCACCATATTGGGGAGGCTTTAAAGTATTGCCTTCGGCGATTGAATTCTGGCAGGGGAGAACCTCGCGCCTGCACGATCGCCTCCGATACACGCATCAGGGAAACGATAACTGGTTGATAGAACGACTATCTCCATAAAACAAAAACCCCGACTCAATTTTGAATCGGGGTTCTGAGGCATTAATTCAAAAAAATTATTCAGCTTTCTTTTTAGCTGCTGTTTTTTTAGCTGCTGTTTTTTTAGCTGCTGTTTTCTTTGGTGCAGCCGGTGCTGCTGTTTTAGCAGCAGCTTTTACTTTAGGTTCTGCAGTTTTTACAACAGCAGATTTAGCTGCGCGTTGTGGTCTTGTATTGCCATAAGAACCTTTGAATCGCTTTCCTTTTGCTGTTCTTTTATCTCCTCTTCCCATTGTTTTTGTTTTTGTTATTTTTTTTATTGGTGCGCAAACTTAATTGAAATTATGCACTCTCAAAAGCCAATCATAAAATCAGGTAGTCTAAAATGAAAAGAAGCAAGACAATACGCCTTGCTTCTCTTCTTGGGTTTTGGTTTGGTATTTATTATTTCACCTTGGTGGCAAACTCTTTTCCGGCTTTAAATTTCACCACTTTTTTAGCTGCAATTTTAATTGCTTTTCCGGTTTGAGGATTGCGACCCATACGAGCCGAGCGTTTGTTTACAGAGAAAGTGCCAAAGCCAACCAAGGTAAGCTTATCTCCTTTCTTTAATGAAGACATTGTTGTTCCGATGAATGCATTTAACGCTGCACCGGCTTGTGTCTTGTTGATCTTCGCTTCTGCGCTGATCTTGTTAATTAAATCTCCTTTGTTCATTGTTAATGATTTTGGGTGTTTAAAAAATTTTGCCTGATAAATGTAAAAGTATTTTTTGTTTTTTCAAATGTTTTTTGTTTATCTGATCGCTGAAATCCGCTCTGGCTGTGGATAACAGAAGATTCAATAATTTACTTGTTTTAACCATCGGTAACCGTTTTTAATGTTTAAAAAATATTGTTTTAATAAAACTAATTAAAGATACGACCTTCACAAAGCAATGCCTGTGCAGGTTTCAAAGGGCAATTAATTTTTTTTAGTAAAAATTGAGTACATAAATATTCGTGGAACCATTATTGATACAATACATTACAAGATGTTTCTGTTATCAACAAGAATTTTTTTAGAATGGAAACTTTTTAATTTTGAATCGTAACACCAAAAAATTTTTATCATGTCTGCTATAAAAAAACAGAGTAGAATTATCTGGCTGCTTATTTTATTATTTGCAGGTTCTGAATTTATTGCTTGTAGTCCAAAAACCACTTGTCCTGCTTATATGAATGGAGCTGCTACCAGTACCGGTGGTTCTACTGACAAAACCAAAGAACTTTGGCCTAAAAATATGAAGAAGCAGAAGTAATAAACCTTCATTTCCTTCTTTAGTTTTTAAACTTGTACTTAAGAAATTTTACTCCAGCCGCCCTTTCGCTGTTGCTGATGTGTTAGAAATATTGCAAGCGATTGATGTTCTGGTAATTTCAGATGGTCATCTTTTTCTAAAATAATTTCAGCTTCTTTTCTTGCAGCTAATAAAATTTTCTGATCGTGTATTAAATCAGCAATCCGTAAATTCATTACACCGCTTTGCTGGGTTCCCTCCATATCACCCGGGCCTCTAAGTTCCATGTCTACTTCAGCTATTTTAAATCCATCATTGGTTTCAACCAATGTCTGCATTCGTTTTCTTGCAGTGGGATTTAATTTTCTATCAGTCATTAAAATACAATAGGATTGTTCTGTACCTCTTCCAACTCTTCCTCTTAGTTGATGTAATTGCGATAACCCAAATCTTTCAGCACTTTCAATCACCATTACACTTGCATTTGGAATATTTACACCGACTTCAATAACGGTTGTTGCAATCATAATTTGTGTTTCACGATTTAAAAATCTGCGCATTTCAAAATCACGATCTTCGTTTTTCATTTTGCCATGAACAATGCTTATTGCAAATTGAGGTAATGGAAATTCTCTGGAAAGACTTTCAAATCCGTCCATCAGGTATTTATAATCTAGTTTTTCTGATTCATCAATCAAAGGATAAACCACATAAATCTGCCGGTCCTTCATTATCTGTTCTCGCATGAAACCGAATACACGCATACGGGCGCTATCATCATAGTGAACCGTTTTAATTGGTTTTCGACCTGGCGGTAATTCGTCAATGACCGATACATCCAGATCGCCGTACATTGTCATCGCCAGGGTTCTTGGAATCGGAGTTGCGGTCATCACTAAAATATGTGGTGGATTAGTATTCTTCGTCCACATTTTTCCGCGCTGTTCTACTCCAAAACGATGCTGTTCATCAATAACTACTAATCCAAGATTATTGAATTGAACGGTATCTTCAATTAATGAATGCGTTCCTATTAATAAATGAATTTCACCCGAAAGTATTCCTGAAAGAATTTTTTTTCGTTCAGCACTTTTGGTTGAAGAAGTTAAAAGTGAAATATTAAGTCCCAATCCAGTTACTAATTCTTTAATAGATTGAAAATGTTGCTGAGCCAGAATTTCGGTAGGAACCATAAAACATGACTGCATTCCATTATCAAGCGCTATTAAAATAATGCTTAATGCTACAACGGTTTTTCCGCTGCCAACATCACCTTGCATTAATCTGTTCATTTGCTTGCCGGAAACCAGATCAGCTCTTATTTCTTTAATTACTTTCTTCTGAGCATCTGTCAGAACAAAAGGAAGTTTTTCTTTGTAGAACCGATTAAAGAACTCTCCAACCTTATTAAAAATAAAACCTACTGAACTTTCTTTCCTTCCAATTTTAACCTGAAGTAATTTCAATTGAATAAAAAACAACTCTTCAAACTTCAATCGTTGCCTTGCCCGTTCAAGTTCATATTCATTGGTAGGAAAATGTACTTGTTGGAATGAATTGAAGCGTGAGGGCAATCGAAATTTATCCAATATATAATTTGGAATTATTTCAGGAAGGTCTGAAGGGGTAACTTGCTGAAACAGTGTTCTTGTCAATCGGGAAATTCCTCTGCTGTCTAAACTTTTTGCTTTAAGTTTTTCGGTGGAGGGATAAAATGGTTGCAGAATTCCAGCAGGAGATTTTTTTTCATCTTCAGTCGAAGTAATATCAGGATGAACAATGTTTAATTTTTTCCCGAAAACAGTTGGCTTGCCAAAAACTATGTATTCTTTTCCTTCAACCAAAGTTTCTTTCATCCATTTAACTCCTGCAAACCAAACCAGTTCAATGCTTCCGCTTTCATCAACCAGATTTGCAATCATTCTTTTTTTGTGTTTTTCCCCTGCTACATCAATATCTTTTAAAATCCCTTTTAACTGAACATATTGAGAAAGCGGGTTAACCTCGCGCACTTTGTAAATTTTTGTACGGTCCACATAGCGGAAAGGCATATGCATAAGCAAATCGCCAAAGCTGAAAACTTCAAGCTCTTTTTTTAATGTATCAGCGCGAGTTGGCCCAACACCTTTCAGGTATTCAATTGGTGTCTCCAGTAAATTAAATTGACTTGCCATTAACTCTTTCTGTACAACAAAGTAAATTAACGAATAATGGAAATAGTTGAACAGTATAAAAAGTGTTTCAACATTTTTTATTTTACTTCCACTTCAATGTGCCAATCATATGGCGTATATCTTTTTCTACAAAATGAATTACCGGAGCCAGTGAATCAGCATTAGGTGCATTGTTGAAATAAAGTGAACCTCTGATAAAATGATTAAAACTGTCGGTTGCAAAGAACTGAATATTGGATGCTGCATTTCCTTCTATATTATAATATAAACCGTAAACATGATTTTCAGAATTGATTATACTTTCATCTATTCCTGATGCCTTTACTGTATGTTTAAACGCAAGCACATGAAAATCTTCAATCAATTTGGCCAAACCATGATCCTTATTTATTTCTTTATAACTCAAGTAAATTGAGCCATTGAGATCAGGAAAATTAATGTCCATCCAACATGGATTTTCAGGAAGGGTATCTAAAAAAACTGTGTCGCGTGAAATATTTGCATACACCGGATATTCAAATGAGAAGGGACAATATTCAGGACTGTATATTTTATATTCATGTTCAGGAAAAGAAATTCTGAAATATCCTTTTGGCTTAGGTGTGTATTCCTCATTACATGAAATAACTGTTAAACCAAATACCAACGATAAAAACACAACTGCATTAATTCTCATGCTTCAACTTCCTCTAAAATTGTCACTTTAACTCTTCGTATTCTATGGCTATCAAGGTTCAATACTTTGAAACGGAAACTTTTATATTCAATTTCTTCATTCACTTGTGGAATTTTCCCGCTCAATTCTAAAATCAAACCACCAATAGAATCTACATCACCTTTAATTTCTTCAAAGGGCTGATCTTTAATTCCCATGGCACGGTACATATCATTCAGTAAGGTTTTCCCCTCGAACACAAAATTATTCTTATCTATCTGAGCAAAATCAAATTCGGTCTTCTCATCTAGTTCATCACGGATTTCACCAATAATTTCTTCTAGAATATCTTCTAGGGTTACAATGCCAGCAGTACTTCCGTATTCATCAATTACAATAGCTATGTGTAACATTTTGGCTTGAAACTCAATCAGCAAATCAGAAATTCTTTTCCCTTCCGGTACAAAAAAAGCAGGACGCAATATTTTTAACCAACTCACTTCGCTATTCGCTTGAAGAAATTGCAACAAGTCTTTGGTGTATAAAATACCAATAATATTATCAGCTGAATTTCGATACACAGGTATGCGAGAGTATCCTGAGTCTTTTACAACTTTAATAATTTCTTCAAAAGATTTGTCTGCATCCAATGCCACCATATCAAAGCGGGGTTTCATCACCTCTTTTACCTGAGTGCTTCCGAATTTTAAAATGCCTTTTAAAAATCGTGCTTCCTGTTTTTCGGTTGTTTGTTCTTCGGTGGCTTCATTACTCCCGAAAATTTTTACAGCACCTTTTTTTGAATCGTCATTATGATGTGCAACCACTGAAACACCACGAATAGCAAGCATTGTAAGCGGGCTGAATATTTTTTCCAGGAAAAACAAACCAGGTAAAGTCCATAAAGTCCATGATACATTATTCTTTTCAGCAAAAGTTTTTGGAATTATATGTTGTAAAACAATCATTAAAGTAGTGAGCAGAATAATTTCCGGCAACAGCATCCAAAAATGCATATCAGAAAAATTTATGATTGATACTTCGACTAATACATATCCGATCAATAAAACCAAAAGCACAGTAAAAAAAGTTTGAAGCATATCTATGGTTGCCAACAAGTAGCGAGGTTTTTCCATAATGCGCAATAAGTATTGATAGCGCTTTGGCGAACGCAATTGTAATTCTTCAAGGTCCTTAGAACTTAAAGAAAATATAGCTGTTTGCGCACCACCGAGTAACGCAATGGAAACTGTTAAAAAAACGGCAAACAGAGAAAGAAGAGTTAAATAAAGCGTGAGCGGTTGAGAACCAAGGGAGAATAAAATAATCACCAACCGCCCACAACTATCAGAATCAAAATTTATTTCCAATTATTAATATAAAAATTTGAAGAAAGGGAAATTAAAATGGCAAATCGTCTGCAACCTCATTATCTGATGAACCAGGTTCTACCTGTAATTCAGAAGGAACAGCAGTGTTGGTGGTTTCAGTTGTTTGTTTATTGCTGCTATCTTTTCTTGAATGAATGTTAATGGTATCGGCAATAATTTCAGTTTTATAATGTTTATTGTTATTGGCATCGCTCCAACTGTGAGTTCTTAATCTGCCTTCAATAAAAATTAAATCTCCTTTGCGAACATACTTTTCACAAAATTCACCAAGAAACCTCCAGGCAACAATATTATGCCATTCTGTTATTCGGTTTCCGTTCTTGTCTTTAATGCCCTCAGTAGTTGCTAAACGAAACTTTGCAAGTTTAATTCCTCCGTCAAGCGTTTGAATTTCTGGATCACTCCCAATGTTGCCCATTAGGATTACTTTGTTAACTCCTCTCATAGTTTTGGTGTTTTATGATGAGACTAATGTATAATATTTTTTAAGTAATGCTCAATAATTTTTGGAACAGCTAATTTTTTTAAGTGTATCTTTTTTATGACTGAATAGATTTTTGAATTGATTTTATCAGTAGAAACAAGAAAAAATTTTGCATGAATCTTTTGATGTGAAAGCAGATAAACGAATTTTTTTCCTGCTGTAATTTTGAGATTCTTATCGTTTGTTACTTTTTTAAAAGTCGGATGTGCAGATAAATTTACCAACGAAAGGAATTTTTCAGATTCAATTAAAGGAAACTGATACAAACCTTTCCAGATATCATTTTCTTTTCTTTTCTCCATTAAAAAACCGGTTTCATTTTTGGCAACGATGTAATGAAAAAACCTATTCCTTAAAACTATTTTTTTTGATTTTACAGGAAGAAATGCAATCATGTTTTTTTTAAGAGCCACACAATTTTCATTAACCGGACAAACTTTACACAACGGGGAGGAGGATGGTTTACAAACAGTAGCACCTAAATCCATTATTGCCTGATTGAAAAGCGCCGCTTCTTTTTTTGCAATTAATTTATTCGCAAGATTTGAAAACTTTTTTTTGCCTTCGGTAGAATCTATTGGCAGATCAATGCCAAAATTTCGAGCAAGAACACGATATACATTTCCGTCCACAACTGCATGAGGAAGGTTGTAAGCGAAAGAAACAATTGCCGCGGCGGCATATGGTCCAACACCTTTAATTTTCAACCAGCCATCATAATTTTCTGGAAGCTTTCCGTTTAATTCTTCCAGAATGTATTTGGCTCCTGACTGTAAATTTCTTGCTCGTGAATAGTAACCTAGCCCTTGCCATGCTTTTAATACCTCATCTTCTTTTGCGCTTGCAAGATGTTTAATAGTTGGAAACAGTTTTACCATTTTCAAATAATATGGAAGACCCTGTTCAACTCTGGTTTGCTGAAGAATAATTTCCGACAGCCATATTTTATAAGGGTCACTCGTTTCTTTCCATGGAAATGACCTTTTGTTTTTTTTGTGCCATTCCAGCAAATTTTTAGTGAATAAATTGATTGCGGTCAATTCAAGCAAATATTGTATAACTGAAATATGTAATTTTAAAAAACAGCAATGAAATGTCTAATATTTATAAATGTGATATCTTGAGTAATTAATATAAGGTTTTTTAAGTAAAGTTCTATCAAATTTGGTATCAATAATTATGTAATCAAATTTTTTATTAAAAGTATCTACATTTAAAGGCATTTCAGGAATATAATCAATATTGAATTTCTTTTTTTCGGTTTTTAAATAAAATAGTAAGAAAGGATCGAAGGTCCAATTATTAACTAGATATTTCTTCCCTTCTATAATTTTAAATATGTCCTTATCTGCTTGAATTGAATAACTTTCAATTTGATTATTAATAAATTGAAAGTTTATTAAGCTAAAAAATTGAATTGATATGCAAATCAAAAATAAAATATTTAGATTAAAATTTTTAATAAGCTTATCGACTAAAAAAGTGCCAAAAAAAGCAAAAATAAAAACATAATATACAAATGTTCTAGAAAATGGAATTACTGAATGTGAAATTAACAGGATAATTGGGCTGAGTAAAAAAACAATTGATATAATTAAAGCGGGTTTTAATTTTTCTTTTATCATAATAATTATTCCTAAAATAATTATTCCTAAAACAATATAAAAATGAACCCCTGTTATTTCTTTCAATGCAGTAATTAAAAACAAAGGTAATTTTTTAAGAACTTCAACTCTTTCAATTGGTTGAACAAATCGGTTATTTACCAATGCATTTAAGCCATTTATTAGAATAATAGGTGTATATAATATTCCGACAATGGTTACAATTATAAGAGTTGAAAAAATTAGTCGAATTGAAATTTTTTTTAAAAATAAAATAATTATAAAAATAGAAGTGAGAAACGGATAAAGAAAAGAAGGCATCACATAAAAGCCTAAAATGCTTGATATAATAAAAATCCACCAATAAAAAATCTTGTTTTCATTTAAAATTTTAAATATAGAATACATCATTATTAGAAAACAAAAGTCCAATAGACAATACCCTCTACATTGGTATGAATAATAAACTGAGTAAAAAAGTATAGAAAGAATAGAAACATAAACAAGAGCAAATCGCTTGTTGAAATATTCGTTCATTAATGTGTAACTAAAAAATAATATAATTAGATTAAAAAATACTGATGGAATACGAATAAGAAGTAATTCATTCTTTATCGGAACAAATAACATAAAATAAGCAAGTAAGGAATTTAAAATATGATTATTTGGAGTTATATAATATCCAATACTACTTACAAAACCTCGCGAAGAATAATTGAGATAAGTGTAGGCTTCATCATAAGTAACTGGGAAAGAAATTGCAAGATATATTGAAAAAATTCCAGGAATCAAAAAAAGAAGCCATGCTTTATCATTAATGATTTTTTTAGAACGAAGAAAAAAAGCAGATTTTAATTGATAATAAAATTTTCGAATCTCATTTAAAATAATAAATCGGTAAAAAGCAAATACAAGGTTAACAATTAGCAAACCACTTAAAAACAAAAAAATCAAGTTAATCTGTTCTTTTGAAATAAGTTTAATTATCTCATTCTCATGCCGTTGTTCACCAATAGCTTCAATAGCTTTTTTCATAAACAACTCATAACCAATAATAAAATAACCGAAAAATAAAATTATTATAATAATAAACGGAAATAAAATAATGAAATTAACAAAATGTCTTTTCAATTAAAATCCATATTTAATTATGCAATAAATTGCTCTAAAACCATCTTTCCAGTTTATCTTTTTACCTTCAGTATAAGTACGACCGTAATATGAAATCCCAACCTCGTAAATCCGTATATTATTTATTTTTGCAATCTTGGAAGTAACTTCTGGCTCAAATCCAAATCGATTTTCCTTAAGTATTATTTTTTTTAAAATATCTGATTTGAAAATCTTATAACAAGTTTCCATATCAGTAAGATTAAGATTGGTAAAAATATTAGAGAGGAATGTTAAAAAACGATTTCCAATAGTATGCCAAAAGAACAAAATACGATGAGGTTTTCCTCCAATGAACCTAGATCCATAAACTACATCTGCGAATCCATCAACAATAGGTTTTAAAAGAATATTAAATTCTTGTGGGTCATATTCAAGGTCAGCATCCTGTATTATTATGAAATCTCCTGTTGCTATTGCAATCCCAGTATGCAAAGCTGCACCTTTTCCTCTATTTACTTCATGCTTTTTGTATCTTATATTCTCAGTCGGATTAGCTTGAATATATTTTAGAATAAAATCATCAGTGTTATCTGTCGAACAATCATTAATTATTATTATTTCTTTCAGAATATTATTTATTAATTCAACGGCTTTTAGTTTTTCTAATATAAAATGAATAGTTTTTCCTTCATTAAATGCCGGAATTATAATTGATAGTTTCATTAATAATTTAATGTATTAATAGTATTGATTAGGGCACAAAATACTTTTGATTTTTAAAGTTTCAAAAAAATTAAATGTGAAGTAATTAAAATACGATTTATAATAAATATTTATTAATTTGAAAAGATTGGAAAATATATTTCTAATTCATTTTCGGGCAAACCTTGAAAATTGAATTGTTGGGTTACATTTGCACCCCTCATAATTAAAAACCTAAAGGGCTGTAAATCATAGTTGAATGAGAAAAGCTGACCTGATAAATAAGATTTCGGAAAAGACCGGATTGCCAAAGAATGATGTACTGATTTCGATGGAAGCATTCTTTAAAGAAGTAAAAGAGTCCTTGAAGCAAGGTGATAATGTTTATATCAGAGGCTTCGGAAGTTTTGTAGTAAAAAAGCGTGCCTCCAAAATAGGGCGAATAATTACACGCAACGAAAGCATTGTGATACCTGAACATTTTATTCCTGCATTTAAACCTGCGAAGGTTTTTGTTGATCGAGTGAAGAATGCCAATGGCAAGAAAGCTGCGGCCGAGAAAAAATAATTTGTCTTGAGTAAAACCAGCATACAACAAGCTCTTTTAATTCTCGCAGGAGTAGGATTGGTACTTGGGTTGTATTTTTTTGGCGATAAAAAAACAAGACCTGTTACCGAAGCTAAAGGTCCTATGCAGGGCGCCGAAATGCCTGATAGAAAAAGCAGTATGTCGTTTGATAAATTGCTTGAATTGGCAAAAGGTACTTTAACAAGCGGACAGAAGGATTCAATAGTAATGGTTCAAAGGTTAGTTGATAATTCACCAGCCTCTAAAAAAGTAAAGTCGCTTGAGAAACTGGCAAATGTTTGGGCTCGGACACAAAATCTGATTGTTAGCGGGCACTATTTTGAAGAGGCCGCTAAATTGGACTCTACAAAAGACAAATGGAAAATCGCCGGTGATTACTATTTTGTGGGCTTACAAAATACAGGAGATTCGGCAGCGAAGTTTTTTGCAGGTCAAAGATCATTTGAATGTTACGCAATAGCGTCAAAATTTGATACTACAGACACAAAGTTGAAAGTTTTGGAGGCAGTGAGTTTAATTGATGGGGTTGGAAATGTGATGAGCGGAGTTTTACTCTTAAAAGAAGTAGAAAAAACAGACCCTGATAATGAACTGATGAATGTAACTTTGGGTCGATTGGCAATTGTTTCAGGACAATATCCGAAAGCAATTACCCGATTAGAGCGAATGATTAAGTTGTATCCGAAAAATACGGAAGTTTACTTTCACCTCGGAGAAGCTTACAGGGCAACAGGGCAAAAAAATGAAGCAATAAAAATGTTTGAGAAGTGCAAGGAACTTGAAAAATCTCCTTCGTTTCAAAAACAGTTAGACGAATACATTAACCAAATAAAAAATTAAAAATCTATGCCAAGCGGTAAGAAAAGAAAGCGTCATAAAATGGCGACCCACAAGCGCAAAAAAAGATTACGCAAAAACAGACATAAAAAGAAAAACAAGTAGTAATTGTTTTTTTTCAAGAGTATCTCTGATACTTTTTCATTTTTCTTTTCTATGCGATAAGTTTATGTGAAAAAGGAAAAACTCATTTACAGAGTTACTTTTTTAATTTAACATTTATTTGAAAATCTTAAATCCCGGCTGCCGTTTATTGCGGTCGGGTATGTTTTATTTTTAAGGTATTTAAGTAGTATAAAGTTTAATGGCAGACGAGACTATCACCAACAAGCCACCCGAATTAGTTGACAAGACTGTAAAAAAACAGACGGCTCAGGTAACAAGGGAATTGTATGTGAATACGGCAGCTGGTGGCGGAATTGAAATTGCTTTACTCGAAGACAAAAAATTAGTTGAGATTCAACAAGACCAACTCAACTCATCATTTTCAATTGGCGACATTGTATTAGCTCGTTTGCAAAAAGTATTGCCCGGTTTGAATGCTGCTTTTGTTGATATTGGTTTTCAGAAAAACGGATTTCTGCATTATTCAGATCTTGGGTCACAAATCCGATCTGTACAGAAGTATACCAACATGGCAATTGCCGGTCAGGCCACAGGTGATTTGGCGAGCTTTAAAATAGAGCCAGAGACTTATAAAACAGGCCGTATTGGTAATGTATTCAGCAAGCGTGATCCTGTTTTAGTTCAGATTACGAAAGAACCAATAAGTACAAAAGGCCATCGACTTAGTTGTGATATTTCATTGGCAGGAAGATATGTGGTGTTGATTCCGTTCAAGAATGAAATTAATATTTCGAAAAAAATTACTTCAGGCGACGAGCGCAAACGGTTATTGCGATTGGTAGAAAGTATTCGTCCGAAAAATTTCGGCGTTATTGTAAGAACAGTCGCTGAAGGAAAAACTGTTGCCGATTTGCATGAAGACATTGAGACCATGACCAAGAAGTGGAACGAAATGTCAATTGCGTTAAAAGATGCGGTTGCTCCTCGAAAAGTATTAAGCGAGATGGATAAGACTTCAACAATGCTTCGGGATATGTTGAATCCTTCATTCAACAAAATTGTTGTTACCAGCAAGGAGATGTTCGATGATATTCGCACTTACATAAGCCGGATTGCTCCTGATAAAGAAAACATTGTACAGTTATATTCTGGTAAAACACCGTTGTTCGACCAGTTTGATATCACCCGCCAGATAAAATCAACTTTCGGAAAAACAGTAAATCTTGATAGTGGTGCTTATTTAATTATTGAACACACCGAAGCATTGCATGTGGTGGATGTGAACAGCGGCCACAAAATGGGCAACGACGATAACATGGAAGGCAACGCCATGAAGGTGAACATGGAAGCAGCAGAAGAAATTGCACGGCAACTTCGTCTTCGTGATATCGGCGGAATTATCGTGATTGATTTTATTGATGTTCGCAACCCTGAAAACAAACGGGTGCTTAACAATGCGATGATGAATTTTATGAAGGCCGATAAAGCCCGTCATACCATTTTACCATTGAGCAAATTCGGCATCATGCAAATCACACGGCAGCGTGTGAAGCCGCAGATAAATATTGTTACAAGTGAAACCTGTCCTACCTGCAACGGCACAGGTTTAATTGGACCTTCTATTTTATTGTCCGATGATATTGAAAAGAAACTTGAACACCTGATTACAAAACAGAATCAGAAAAAAATTACACTCTTCGTTCATCCCTATCTTGAATCATATTTCAAACAAGGAATCATGTTTTCATCCATTCAATGGAAATGGCGCCGCAAGTATGGTCAGTGGGTTACCATTGACAGCAGCGAATCGAACCCCATAAACGAATATCATTTTTATGATAAGAACGGGGAGGAGATTGAAGTGGAAGCGAAATAATATTTTAAGAATATTTTTATTTCATAATCCTACCCGATAACGACAACAATTCAATCTCAGAAATTTTTGCGTTGAAACGCGCATTGAATAACCGGGATTGTTGTGCAATGAATGATTGCTGTGCATTTTTAAAATCAAGCGCATTGCTGCTACCCAGTTTGAAACGATCAACTGCAATTGCTAAATTTTCTTTTGCATCATTTGTGTTTTCTTCTTCGAGCAACAAAAGTTTCAGATTATTCTGGTAGGTATTGAATGCTTGCTGCACTTGTGCGGTCAGCTTTGTTTTCACCTGCTCGTAATGGTAGTTTCTGATGAGCGAATTTATTTTTGCTTCCTGCGCCGAGTGCGATTGCTTGTTCCCATTAAATAAATTCCACGATGCAGAAAGTCCGAATGAAGGACCATAGGTTTTATTGTTCAAGACAAAACCGGCTTGTGTTGATGAATTATTGTATCCATAACTTCCGTTCAGCGAAACGGCGGGATAATAATCACCCTGCAATTGCTGAATGTTGAGGTCTGAAATTCGACGGCTTTGTTCGGCAGCAATGAGTTCAGGATTTTGTTCTAATGTTTGTGTTTGAATTTGTTCGAGAGTAAGAGTTGAAACTGTTGCTATGCTATCGGCTGTTTCAAAATCTGTGGTGATATCGCGAGCAAGTAAATTATTTAAATCAACTTTTGCATTTTGTAAAACAACCTGTTGCTGCATCACAGCAGAGCGGTCGGCATTGCGATCAACTTTCGCCTGCAAAAAATCAAGTTTGGAACCACTACCAACATCCCACTTTTTTTGCGCAAGTGTCATTCGCCAATCGGAAATAGAATCAGAAAACTGATACATCTTAAGCAATTGTTGCTGTAAAACCACATTGTAATAGGCATCAGTTACTTTCAAAACAGTTTGCTGCAAAGTATTTTTAAAATCTGTTTCACCTTGCGCTTTCAGTAATTGCAATTGCTGATAAGTTGCAAACATCTTCATCCCATCAAACAATGTCCAGGTGATATTTGCTCCGGCATTCAAATTATTTGCAGATGCATTGTTGCGGTCTGTCACATCGCCGCTTGCATATTCAAGGTGTGTGTTGTTGATGCTTTGCGAGTAACCGCCATCCAATGAAAGTGAAGGAAGCATTCCGGCATTCCCAATAAATAAATTATTAGACGCAATGTCAGATTCACTTTTAGCAATGAGTATATCATAATTATTTTTCATTGCAGTTGCTATCGCTTCTTCTAACGAAAGAACAGTTTGCGCTCTTGAATAATTTATCGATGAGAGAAACAAAACTGTAATAGCAAAAAAATATTTTATCCGTCTATTCCTTGTCATGCTTTTGCTCTTTTGCGATGAATGAATACATGGCGGGTATCACGAATAAAGTTAAAATGAGTGCAAATAGTAATCCTCCGATAATCACAATTCCCATTGACATGCGGCTCTTTGCACCTGCACCAATTGCGAGCGCAATGGGTAACGCACCGAGTGCAGTTGCCAAACTTGTCATTAGGATTGGTCGCAATCGCAACGCTGAAGCGGTGATTACTGCTTCCATTTTTTTCATTCCTTTTTCCTGTTGCTGATTGGCAAATTCAACAATGAGAATTCCATTCTTCGTCACCAAACCAACTAAGACCAGTAATCCAATTTCACTGAAAATATTCAGTGTCTGATTGAAATACCACAACACTAATACACCTCCCGCCAAAGCCATGGGTACTGTGAGCATGATGATGAACGGGTCAATAAAACTTTCGAACTGCGCCGCAAGAACCAGATAAATTAATATGAGTGCGAGTATGAATGCGAATTGAATATCAGAAGAGCTTTCGGCAAAGTCACGCGAAGCTCCGGTTACATCTGTCGAAAAAGATTTGTCTAAAACCTGATCAGCAATTTTATTCATCTCCTTCAATCCGTCTCCAATTGTTTGTCCCGGAGCAAGCCCTGCAGAAATAGTTGCTGATTCATATCGGTTGTAATGAAAGAGTTGAGGTGAAGTTGCATCTTCGAGAATAGTGACCACATTATCAAGTTGAATCAACTGGCCATTGTTGTTTCGGACATACAATGTTTTCAGGTCAATGGGTGCTGTCCTGTTTTCACGATTCAACTGCTGAATGATCTGGTATTGCTTTCCCTTCATGGTAAAGTAGTCGAGGTTCTGACCACCATAAGCTGTCTGTAAAGTTTGAAAAATATCAAATACTGAAAGCCCGAGCGTTTTTGCTTTATCGCGGTCAACACGAACATTGAGTTGTGGCTTATTGTATTTCAGATTCACCGTGGCAACAGAAAAAACGGAATCTTTATTAGCCATCGCCAGAAACGCAGGAACAGCAGTACGAAGTTTTTCGGGGTCAGCAGCTTTTATAACAAACTGAACCGGCAAACTTGTTCGCGCCGAAACTCCCACACTGATGGTTTGCTCCTGAATGACGAACGACTGAGCATCCGGAAAAAATGCACTGAGTTTTCCCTGTAAATAATTTGCAATCTGTGCCTGTGTTCTTTTTCGTTCATCGGGTTCCGAAAGCTTTATGCGGAACATTCCGGTATTTACAGCGCCACTACCGGTGAAACCAGGAGCTACGATATTTAAATCCAGTTTTCGTTCAGGCACCGAATCAATGATAAATTGCTCAGCAGTATTCATGAACTGATACATGAAATCATAAGAAGTTCCTTCGGGTGCAGTTACACTTACGCGCAAGAGACTTCTGTCATCGAGTGGTGCCAATTCTGATGGCAATAATTTCCCAATGAAATAAATCATCAATACACAAACTCCGATAATCGGGAGTGCCAGCCAGCGACGGCGCATAAAATTTTCCAAGGCGTTTTTATATCCATCAATCATCGCCACAAAATATTTTTCGGTTCGATGATAAAATTTCGAATGCGAGTTATTCTTTCTTCTCAACTTAATATTTAAAACCGGAGTAAGCGTGAGCGACACGAATGCTGAAATCAAAACTGCTCCTGCCATCACCACTCCGAACTCCCGAAACAAGTGTCCTGTGAATCCTGATAAAAAAATAATGGGCATGAATACCACGGCCAGTGTAATGGAAGTGGAAATGACCGCGAAATAAATTTCTTCTGACCCTTTTCGTGCGGCTTCCATTATTGGTAAACCACCTTCCAGTTTTTTATAAATATTTTCAGTTACCACTATTCCATCATCCACTACTAATCCTGTTGCTAAAACAATTGCAAGAAGAGTAAGTATGTTAATGGAATATCCAAACAGATACATGATAAAAAATGCGCCAATGAGCGAAACCGGAATATCAATAAGTGGTCGCAATGCCATTAACCAATCTCTGAAAAATAAATAGATGATGAGCACGACCAGAAGAATCGCAAGCAATAATGTTTCTTGTACTTCAGTAATTGATTGACGGATGAATTTGGTGTTATCAAGCACCACATTCAATTTATAATCTTTCGGTATTTCACTTTTAATTAATTCGAGACGCTTATAAAATTCATCTGCAATGTCAATGTAATTGGCACCCGGTTGCGGCACAATTCCCATTCCTATCATTGGAACACCTGATTGGTTCAAGGTTGTTTCTTCGTTCACCGCCCCGAGTGTGGCAGTGCCAACATCCTTCAACCGAACAATGCGTGAGCTGTCAGATTTAATTATCAGATTATTAAAATCATCCACACTTGTCAATCGCCCCCTAGCGTTTACCTGAAGTTCCATTGTGCTTCCCGATAATTTTCCGGCCGGCAACTGTACATTTTCTTTTTGCACCGCGACCTTAATATCAAGCGATGTTAAACTATACGAGGCCAGTTTTGCAGGATCAAGATAGAGTCGCATGGCATATTGTTTCTGCCCCCATATCTGAATGGTGCTGACATCCGAAATGGTTTGCAATCGTTCGGCAACCACATTTTCTGCATAATCATCCACTTCAAGAATACTGCGTGTATCACTTGATAAAGTCACTGAAAGAATTGCATCAGAATTCGCATCTGCTTTTGTTACAACCGGTGGTGCATCAATATTGTTAGGCAATTGCTTTATTGCCAGCGCCACTTTATCGCGCACATCATTGGCAGCAGTTTCCAGATCAGACCCTAAATTAAACTCCACAGTTATTGTACTTTGCCCTTGTGTGCTTGTTGAAGAAAGTGATCGGATTCCCTGAACTCCATTAATGGCTTTCTCCAGCGGCTCTGTAATTTGCGATTCTATCACTTCAGCATCAGCTCCGGTATAAACTGTCTTTACTGTAATCACCGGCGGATCAATAGCAGGATATTCACGCACTCCTAAAAACTTAAATCCGATAAGACCAAATACAATAATTGTAATGGAACATACCGTTGCAAAAACCGGTCGCCGCAGACTGATGGAAGGCAGACTCATAGCTTATTGAACAGCGTTTTTTGACGGTAAACTTTTAACAGGGTTTCCGTTTTTCACTGCAAGAATTCCGCTGGTGATAACAGAATCGCCAATGGAAATTCCGCTGGTAATTTGTATGGTGCTGTCGTTTCTTATTCCGGTAGTAACAGGAATTGAAATTGCTTTTCCGTTCTTAATAATAAAAACAGATTGCTGATTTTGTTTTGCCACCAGCGATTGATTGGGCACCAGAATGGCATCGTCAATAGTTTCCAGTGTAACAACAATGTGTGCGAATGCTCCCGGAATTAATTTGCCACCTGGGTTTGCACAAAGTGCTCTGAATTTTATTGTGCCTGTTGATGCATTCACCACCGGTTCTGCAGCATAAGTTTTTGCTGTGAAAGTATCGCGCACTCCTTCAACAGTGAAATTGATGGTTGCATCTTTTGAAATCAGTGCTGCATATTTTTCAGGAATGAAAAAATCAATTTTCACCGGATTGATTTGTTGCAGCGTAGTGATAGAAGTTCCTGTAGAGAGATAACTGCCCACACTGATATTGCGCAATCCAATCACACCATCAAACGGAGCTTTGATTTCTGTTTTATTTATTTGCGATTGTATGTTTTCAATATCTGCTTTTATTCCGTTCAGCGTGTTCAATGTATTATCATATTCCGATTGACTGATTCCGTTCACCAGCAACAGTTGATGTTGCCGTGCTTCTTCTGCATCAGCATTTTTTTTCGACGATTGTAGTTTTTTCAATTGCGCCATTAAATCATCATCGTTCAGTTTCAGCAACATTTGTCCCAGCTTTACTGATGCGCCTTCGGTAAAAAATATTTTCACCACCCGACCCTGTGCTTCATTTTTTATTTCAACCGATTCGTTCGCTAAAATATTTCCATTGGTAAAAAACTCATTCTTCAATTCAGCCGAGGTTGCAACCTTCATGTTCACTGCCAGTACAGAATTTTTTCCGGCTGATGAAGCATTGTTTTCTGAAGTTTTATCAGTCAGAAATTTTATTTTAATAAATACCAATGCAGCAATAACAACGACAATAATTATTATCCACGAAAATGCTTTCATGCAATCATGATTTAAATGAAGAAGTAAAAATCAATCATTAGAATGATAAATATATTTATACAAATGATTAAAGCAGGTAGAAAGTTTCCATTCTGGCTACGGAAACAACCTTCCATACATTCTCGGAAATGGAATGGTCTCGCGAACATGCGGCAGTTTGCAAACCCATGCCACCAATCTTTCCAATCCCAATCCGAAACCCGCATGTTTTACAGAACCATAGCGGCGCAAATCGAGATACCATTCGAAAGCTTCCATTGGTAATTTGTGTTCAATGATTTTTTCAGTCAATAATTTTATATCGGTTTCTCTTTCGCCGCCACCAACAATTTCGCCATAACCTTCCGGTGCTAATACATCAACACCTTTTGCCAAGTGCGGTGCATTTTTATCGCGCTTCAGATAAAATGCTTTCACTTCGTGCGGCCAGTTGTAAACCATAATCGGAATATCAAACAATCGGGTAAGTACGGTTTCATCAGAGCCACCGAAATCATCGCCGCGCTGAAAATTCTTTGCAGAATTTAACCAGTTCGGAATGTTGCGCTCATCTTCTTCCAGATCTTTCAATTCATTTTTCAGGGAATCAATTTTATTCTGGTTGAAAGCAATTTCACCTTTCTTCATTCCGGCATCTTTCAGTTTTGCTTCGCGCTCTTCCGTTTCTTTTTTCACTTCAGCAATTCTGTCCTGCACTTTTTTCAAATCTCCTTCCAGAAGTTTAATGCTGTTTTTTCCATCTACATCTTTCTTTCCGAGAATCATGTCCACCGCATCATCATAAGCAATACGCGGAAACGGACGATTAATATTTTTCAGAATAGATACATCGCGACCAATAATTTTAAATTCTTCTTCGCACACCTCCACCAATTCATTCACCACAAATTTCATCATCGCTTCAATCACATCCATGTTCATGTCCAAATCATGAAAAGCCATTTCGGGCTCTATCATCCAGAATTCTGATAAATGGCGGCGTGTTTTTGATTTTTCAGCTCTGAAAGTTGGACCGAAAGTGTAAATCTTGTTGAATGCCATAGCCATTGCTTCGCCATACAATTGTCCGCTTTGTGATAAATATGCAGGTTGACCATAAAAATCAGTTTCAAATAAATTGCTGGTGCCTTCGCATGCATTTCCGGTGAAAATCGGCGCATCCATTTGCACAAAATCATTCGACTGAAAAAATTTGTGAATGGAAAAAATCATCTTGTTGCGAATGCGCATAATTGCCCACTGCCGTTGCGTACGCAACCACAAGTGACGCTCATCCATCAGAAAATCTACCCCGTGTTCTTTTTTTGAAATCGGAAATTCCTCAGCAATTGAAATAACTTCAACACATGTTGCGTGAATTTCATATCCACCTATTTGTCGTTCGTCCTTCACCACTTTTCCAATAATGGTACATGAACTTTCCTGCGATAAATTTTTTGATGCTTCAAATGATTCGGCATTCACACTCTTTTCATCTACCACACACTGGCAGTAACCAAAACCATCGCGCAGCACAATAAAAAATAATCCTTTGCCGGAGCGTTTGTTGTAAACCCATCCCTGCAATTGCACTTCCTGACCTTCATACTTCGCCAGGTCTTTAATGAAAACTGATGTCATCTTGAATTTTAAAAATTAAGGCGCTAAAGTAAATGTTTGCCAGCGAAATATTATTGAAGCTAAAATTCAGAAGTTGTACGAATATTTAATCTTTTAAGAAATTGACCCTTCAATATTCGAGATTGTCAATATTTCAGGTAAGCATCATATAATAATTGAAGATAGGCTTTCGCAGTATCAATACACGGATGTTCTGACCTGTTTGTATTTGTTTGAAAAATTAACTGCGGTGGATAGTTGTTAAATGCTATTGTATCAGAAGGGCTTACCCAGCCAAAGCCATCGTCAAAAGAATAATATGCATAATTCTTTCTTGCAAAATTTAATAGGTCATTGCTCCATTTAAACTCTGTTGAATTTATGTTCAATTGATTTAACAGAGTAGAAGCAATATCTGTTTGTGAACCATAAGAGCGAATTCTTTTTCCTGTTAACTGATCATTCAAACCATCACCCCAAATCAGCAGCGGAATATGATGAACACCCGGCATTAATATTTCGCGGTTGTAAGGGTAACGATGTCCATGGTCGGCACAGAAAATAAAAACTGTGTTTTTATACCAGGGTTTCTTTTTAGCTGTTTCAATAAATTTTCCTATTTCCTGATCAACATAATAAATCGAACTCATAAATTTTGCGGCAACACCTTCCTCTTTAAAATGTGGTTCTTCAGGAATATCGTAAGGCTCATGTGAAGTTAGTGTAATGAGATATGAAAAAAAAGGTGTTTGAAGAGAGCTTATTTCCTCAATAGCTTTTTCGAGCATTTTACCATCATCTACACCCCATTTTGTTGTTTTAGATAAAACAGGAAAATCTTCCTGCGATATAATTTTATTAAATTCATTAGTGAAAGCATAGGCTTTAAAATTACTGAAGCTTAAATCTCCACCATACATTAGCATTGAATTATAGCCAACTGAATTAAGGTTTTTTGTAATGGTCGGAAGCTTTTCCTGTTTCTCAGCATTCCAAATAATTGACACATTAGGTTGAGCCGGAAAACCTGATAATATTGCAACCAGCCCCTGGTCGGTTCGAAATCCTGAAGCATAAATGTTCTCAAAAAGCAAACCTTCTTTTATCAGCTTTCCCAGCTGTGGTGTTAAACCGGTTTTGCCGCCTAAACCTTCAACCACATCTGCTCCAAATCCTTCAAGCTGTATAAAAATTATATTCGGGTTCTCGCTTTTAAAAAGATGAGTTGTTGAATCATTTTTTTCAGTAAATAAATATCCAACAATTGCTTCCGCTTTTTTTTCATCCATGTATAGGTATGGATTATTGTCTCTGTACTTTTTAATATTTACAATTGATTGTATTGAATACCAGGTTGTGTTTATTGCTGCATGATTAGCAAACATGTTTTTTGAAAAGTAGGCACTGCTTTCATTAATCGGAGCAACACCGATATTGCCTCTTATACCTAACAATGTAAATCCGCTAATTAAAATAAAATAAGGAATGTTTAACCACCTGATTCCACCAATGGTTGTTGCAAATTTCCTTTTGCTTAAATAGAGGGCTGCATACCAACCATAAATTACATGAATGATAATTAAAAGAATATATAACCACACCGGTGAAGCACCTGATGAGGCCATCATCTCTTTTGGATTCAGAATGTTCTGTATTGCACGAACATTCAGTTTTGTGCTCCAGTTTTCATAAATGCCTAAATCACCAACAAATAATAACCCAATAATGAAAAAGATAATTGGCAAATAAATTTTGAAAAACAAACTCATCAATTTTTTTTCAAACAATACCTGAAATAAAAAGAATATGAAGGGAAGAGTAATCAAATAACATGACAATGAAATATCCAGCCACAATCCATGCATAAACACTCCAATGATATCTTCTATTGAAAGGCTTGAAGTCTTATTAAAAAAATAAAGTAGAAACACTCCTTTTTGAAAAAGAAAAAGCAGAATAAGAACTGCCAGCCAGTTAATTGCAAACGATACCCATTTCTTCATGATTTGCAAAAGAAAGTATTCAGAAATGAATATCAATTCTTTCTGCTAACATTATTACCAAAGCATAAACAGTTGGGTTCTGCTTCATATTTTTGCATGGATATTAATCGCCGTTATGCTCAAACAAGGAATGCATCAAAAGATGCTTTTAAAAATGTCGCCGCAACAGATTCAGTTAATGAAACTATTGCAGATTCCTGCGGCAAACCTCGAAGAAAGAATTAAAGAAGAACTGGAAGCAAACCCGGCATTGGAAGAAGGTCTGGCCGAAGAAGCTGATGAAAAAGAATCGGTAAATAGTGAGGATGATATTCCTGAAGAACCAACTGAAGAAGTTCAGGATATTGAAAACGAAGAAATAGCTGAACTGGAAAATAGTATTGATGACGATTCCACTGAAGATATAACAGATACCTCTGTTGATGATAATGATGTGGATATAACTGAATATATGGATGAAGATGAAGTGGCAGATTATAGCACTCGAGGCGATGGATATTCAGAGGATGAAGAGAAACAAGGTGTGCCAATTCCGGTGCAGCGGAGTTTTCATGAGTATTTAGAAGAACAAGCAGGCTTGCTTGAATTGCATGATGAAGATTTAGAATTGGTTCATTATATAATTGGCAGCATAGATGATGACGGATATTTGCGCAGGCCAATTGATGCAATGGTAGATGATTTGAGTTTTTCTCAAAACATTTCTACTACTTACGAAAAGTTAGAAGAACTTTTAAAAATTATTCAACTCTTAGACCCACCGGGAGTAGGCGCACGAGATTTAAAAGAGTGTTTGTTATTACAGCTTAAAAGAAAACAAGCTGAAACGCATACTGAAATAGATAAATTGGCGATACAGGTTATAACTGAATATTTTGATGAGTTTGTAAAGAAGCATTACGATAAACTTCAAAAAAACCTGGGTATTGATGATGCAAAATTTAAACTGGCGATGAATGAGATCATTCACCTGAACCCAAAACCAGGAAGTGCTTTTGCCGGAAGCACAAAAGTTGAATCATTTATTGTTCCTGATTTTTTCATTACTAATAATGAAGGTAAACTGGAAATTACTCTTCATAACATGAACATTCCAGAGTTGCGAATCAGTAATGGATTTAAAGCGATGATGAAGGATTATAAAAAGAGCAACGATAAAAAATCAAAGGAGGCGCTAATCTTCATCAAGCAAAAAATGGATTCGGCAAAATGGTTTATTGATGCCATTACTCAACGATATAATACTTTGTATTCTGTAATGCATACAATTATGGAATACCAGTATGAATTTTTCCTCACTGGTGATGAAACTCAAATGCGCCCTATGATTTTAAAAGACATTGCTGAACGAATCGGTATGGATATTTCAACCATCAGCCGGGTGGCAAATAGTAAATATGTACAAACAGAATTTGCTACTTATAAACTAAAGTTCTTTTTCAGTGAATCACTAAGCACTGATAGTGGTGAAGAGGTAAGTACCCGTGAGGTGAAAAAAATACTGAATGATCTTATTGATCTCGAAGATAAAAAGAAACCTATTGCCGATGAAAAGCTCACCGAATTATTAAGAGAAAAAGGATACAATATTGCCCGCAGAACTGTTGCCAAATATCGTGAGCAGCTTAATATTCCAGTAGCCAGATTGCGAAGAGAACTCTGATGAAGACAGCTGCTAAATTTTTTACTTATGCTTTTCATCCGCTTTTGCTTCCGACTTATTCGTTTGCTTTAGTTATTTATACCAATCCGTTTTTATTTGGCAACTATGGTTCTTACACATGGATTCCGATTTTAAAAGTGTTTCTAAACACTTTTTTGTTTCCGGTCTTTAGTTTACTAATGATGTTCCAGCTTGGTTTTATTAAGTCATTTACAATGGATGATGCCAAAGAACGAATCATCCCTTATATAAGTACATTGGTGTTTTATATCTGGACTTTTTCTGTTTTCAGAAATAGTGGAGATCCTTTATTGCTCAGTGTTGTAATGTTAGGAGCCTGTTTATCTGCAAGCGCGGCTTTTGTAATAAATCTTTTTCGAAAAATAAGTTTACATGCTACAGGAATGGGCGCTTTGTTAGGACTTGCTTTCGGCAATGCTTTTTTTTCAGCACAGGATATAATTTTATCGTTAATAGTGGTTGCAATTATTGCAGGAATAGTTGGAACAAGCCGACTAATACTTAATGCCCATAAAGACACCGATATTTACCTTGGATACTTTGTAGGATTTATGTTACAGGTAGTTGCCTTTAGATTGTCGTTCTGATATTAATTATTGACAATTACTTTTTTCACCTGTTTCTTATCACCGTTTACAACATTAATGAGGTAAACACCTTTACCCAGATTCCTTAAATTCAAAGGTGTTTCAATATCCGATAATTCTGATGATCTGATTTCTTCTCCGGCTACATTGAAAATGGTCAACTTTGAACCAATAAATTCATTGCTGTTTAAAGAAAGAAAAAGTGAATTGTTTACATTTTTAATAATGAATAAATCTTCTTTGGCTTTATTAATTTCATCTGAAGATAATGGAAACATTTGTCCGGCATTAATTGCGCTGTCTGCCTCTGCGTTGTAAGCATAATCTTTAACAGTGAATGACCAATTGACTGTGTCAACATCCAACCTCGCCCAACCATAATAAGTATCGCCATCTGAAATAAATTTTAAACCAAGGTATTTATCCTGAACACCTAACCAGTTTCCCAGAACTATTGAATAAACAGGTACATCAGCACCAAGTATCATTGAAGCACTAAAACTAGAACCGGTACCTGAAAAAGAAGATGCATTGCATGCTTGCCATTGCTGATTTACATTAATCGGATCGCCAATATTAAGTGCCTTTGCAAGGTATCTTGTAGATGAAGAAAAAGTTGAAGCAGTACCTATAACTGAATTACCTGTTGGTCCTTCGGCAGCTACTGCTGAAACAAAGCCTGTATATTTTATCATTCCGATTTTAAAATCAGGCTGGCCATCATTATCCAAATCAAGACTATATAAACTCATGTTCTGAGAAAATGTAGTGTCTGGATTTACATCGGTATAAATTATTTGAGCGTCTGCTTCATTTCTTCCGGCTAAAAATGCTGCTGCCAATGTTGAATAAGCTGAAATCTTTTTTGCCAATGATGGTGAAATATTCATTTCATTAAATTTTCAACGAAAGTAATGGATGGAATCATATTTCAAAACAATTTATACAATACAATTTACCTTATAAAACATTAAAACGAGTAAGTTGATGACCTTAAAAAATTTCACCAATGTGAAATAAAAAGTCAAATCAGAAGCTAAATATTTTCAGATTATTTTCGACCACGAAATAATTTTTACAATGGCTTTCAACACAATACTACTTGAAATAAAAGATGGGGTGGGAACCATCACACTCAATCGCCCTGATGTATATAATGCATTCAATGATGAAATGAGTTTTGAATTGCAGGATGCTTTAAAAGAAGTAGAAAAAAACAAAGAAGTACGAGCGGTTGTCCTCACAGGTGCAGGAAAAGCATTTTGCAGCGGACAGGATTTGAAAGCAGCAGCAGCAGCGGGAAACCGGAGTTTTAAGGAATCTCTCGATAAAAGATATAATCCGATTATTCGCTCGATGCGCAATATGCCGAAGCCGATTATCGGTCGCTTGAATGGGGTGGCTGCCGGTGCAGGTTGTTCGCTTGCATTAGCGTGTGATGTAATCGTGGCTGCTGAATCTGTAACTCTTATTGAAGTATTTATTAATGTGGGATTGGTTCCTGATTCAGGTTCTTCTTTCTTTTTACCTCGTGTGGTTGGACAAGCCAGAGCATTTGAGTTCAGCACAATGGGAACAAAAATTTCAGCAACTGATGCATTACAAATGGGAATGATTAATCGTGTAGTAAAGGCAGAAGAATTAGATAATGAAGTAAAAAAATTGACCGACTATTATGCAAGCGCTCCAACAAAAGCAATTGGGCTCATTAAGAAAATGTTAAACAGGTCATTTAACTCTGATCTTGAATCAATGTTAGAATATGAAAGTTACTGTCAGGAAATTGCTGGTAACAGTTTCGATAACAAAGAAGGAGTAACAGCTTTTATTGAAAAGCGCAAGCCAATGTTTAAGGGGGAATAAATCTTTAAGAAATAAAACATGTACAAAAATTTTATTTCTCTTTTTGTTATCGCAATTTTTTTTTCAGCATGCTCCTGCAACTCAAAAAAAAATTATGAAGTTAATGTCAGCAATATAAAAGTTGATTTAAAAATCGAGCGGTTTGATAAAGAGATTATTTCATTAGCGCATCAGGCAGATTCAGATCCATACGAACCAATTGTAAGTCTCCACAAAAAATACGGTGATTTTTTTAATTTCTATATGCAGGAAATTCTTGCAATGGATTTTGAAGGCGATACTTCTCGTGCACTTGCAGATTCACTTTTAGTTTTTTTAAAAAACCCATATTATCAAAGCGTATTTGATACCACAGTACTTGTTTATAATAATGTAGACGATATCAATTCAAAACTTGCTGATGGATTCAAACACTATCTTTTTTATTTTCCTCAGACTCACATTCCAACAATTATTTATTACCTGAATGGACCTCGAGCATTTACATACGGAGATAGTTTACTTGCTATAGGATTGGATAATTATATGGGTTCTGATTTTTGGTATTACCATGCTGTACAACCCCCGATTCCACAGTTTCTTATTCGCCGTTTGCGTAAAGAATATATTGTGCCTAATGCTATGGAAGTAATGGCAACAAATTTATTTCCTTTTGCTGATTATGGAAAAAAACTGATTGATGAATTGATCTATAAGGGAAAAATCAATTACCTTCTTCAACACATTTTACCGCAAACACCGGACTCATTAGTTTCTGGTTTCTCGCAAGTTGAATTGAATTGGCTGGATGAAAATGAAACTGAAATTTGGAAATTTTATTTGAAGAATAATTTACTCTATGAAACTGACCCAATGGTTTTCAAAAAATATATCAGTGATGCACCTAATACAAGTGGAATGCCACCTGAATCACCAGGAAATACCGGAAGTTGGTTGGGCTGGAAAATTGTGCAAAAATTTATGCAGGAAAACCCAACCTACACGCTCAAAAGTTTGATGCAGGAAACAGATGCGCAAAAAATTTTAACATTATCAAAATATAAACCTTAATAACCTGCGGACTTAAATTTTTGCGGGGGATTTAATTCTTTCGGATAAAAAATAAACCAAAATCACTGCAAAAGTGAAAGTTATTAATCCGCCTGCCTGATGTAACACTCCCCATAATACAGGAACACTCCCGACTGATAAAATTACGGTAACGATTCCAAGTGTTGCCTGAACAAATATCATGGCAAATAAAAAATTCATCATTACAACTGCACTTTTATTTGCTGAATAATTTTTTCGTTTCATCCACAACCAAATAATCAAAATCAATAGCAGATAAGCGGTACTGCGGTGTAGTAGTTGTACAAATGCCGGATTTTCTAATAGCGTATGCCATAATGGATTTGAAAACATAAATACATTTTCCGGAATCCAGTCGTTGCCGATTTTAGGCCATGTAGGATACCAGATTGCTGCAGGGGCAACTCCACCTGCCATAAATGCTCCAAGTCCGAGCTGTATGAAAATGATTGCGAGAATACTTTTTGAAAATATAGAAGCAGATTTATCTGTAATAACATTTTGCGATTCTGATTTCGGAAAAAATTGTTCAAGAGCCAACCACAGAAGATATGCAAACAAAATTGTGGCAAGCAATAAATGAGCACACAAACTATAAGGGCTTACCCATGGCACATCTTTCAGTCCGGTCGAAACCATAAACCACCCTAATGCTCCCTGCAATCCGCCTAGTATGAAAACAAAAATCAACTTCCACATCAGTTTTCGTTCAATCATTTTCCTAAAAAGAAAGCATAAAAACGGAATAAGAAAAACCGGAGCAAACAGTCGCGCCCATAAACGATGAATCCACTCCCACCAGAATATATTTTTAAATCCGGCCAGGGTTATATCGCTGTTCATGATTTTTCCTTGTGGGGATTGCATATATTCAGCATAAACACGATTCCATTCAGTTGAATTCATTGGGGGCAGCGAACCCATTACTACATTCCATTCAGTTATAGAAAGTCCGCTTTCAGTGAGGCGGGTAATTCCACCTATAAGTACCTGAAAAAAAATCATCACTACTCCAATTAATAACCAGAAACCAATTTGTTTTTGCGAAGAAGAAGTTGTCATGAAAAGAACATCAACTTATAGAAATGTTGAATGCGGACGCGAAAGTAAATGCAGAATTGCTAGAGACGAAAATTATAGGGGGATTAGTCCTTTATAATTTTGAATATCTGCCTGGCTCCACCTAAATCAATAAATGACACAAAATAAATTCCGAGGGACAAGTTTGAAATATCAATGGATGGATTGGTATCTGGATTTTTTTGATATACTAACTGACCAATCAAATTATTGATTTCTATTTTATTCAAATCAAAATTGTTCTGTAAAGAATAATTAAGTTTATCTGATGCTGGATTCGGGTAAACAGAAATAACTGGTTGATTATTTATTGCATCTACAGAAACTCCGGTACAAATGTTTGTAGCGCGTGGTGTAAGAGAAGAAGTAAATTGAAACAAACCTGTTCCATCCGGACACCGGGCAAAAGAAGCATCAGTTACAAACGACGAAAAAGTTGAACTATCAGCAATTGCAAAAAGATCGTTTACCAAAAATAAGCTATCAATGACAGAGTTGAGATTGAAATTTGTATGATAATCAATTAATGTAATGTCTTTATCATCTGCCCATACTAGCAAATGCCCATTTGCTGGTATAAAAGCAATATCCGGAAATTTCCATTTTTGTAAATCATTTAAGTCATCAGAGAGATAAATGTTGGCTAACCCAAGGGCATTTGAAGTTTTATTGTAAACCTCTATCCAATCACGATGTTTGCCATCTTCATTTTCAATTCCATTCTGGTTATCTGCTGAATATTCATTTAATGCAATTTCATTTTGAGTTGCGAGTGTAATTGAAGGATGAATCTCGTAAAATTCATGTTCAGCTCGTTCAGGTGAAAACATACCGGCATTTGCATTATCCGCATAGATATAGTACTGAATCTCCAATGAGGAAACAGGAATTGAAATGCCAAATACATTATCATTACTCGCGCCATCATTGTGAGCACCATCGTCAAACATTTGTATTCGGCTAAAACGATCGGATTTTATATTTCTGTAACCAAGGTATACTGTAGTTGTATTTGTAACAGTAGCATTAAAAGTTACTGTTGATCCAAAAACTGGTGTTAAAGGGTTCGCCAAAACATTTGTTATGGTTGGTGGAATTTGTAAAAATTCTGTTGTAGAATTTAAATAAGTCGCACGCGTATCCATCAGCTCATAAATACCTGGAATATTTCCCATAGGGCCACCACTGGCAGTAGAACTTGTTAGTGCTGCTTGAAACTGAGCATAGGTATAAAAGAAATTATTATCAGTAGAAACAGCATTGTCAACTAACGATTGTAAGGCATTTGCAGTGTTTTGATAATTCGAATTGACAAAATTTTCGTTATTTATAGTACGCATGTGAGCAATATACATGTGCTTATATATTGAGGTATTCAGTAGTTTATTAATCAGCGGCCAATTCGAATCAGCAAAATGTAATGTGGGTGTAAGAGTTTGCATTGTGGCCAGACTTAGTCCGCCCCCCATACCTCCGGTATTGCTGCCAACCATTGTAAAACTCCCAAAACTCATATTCAAATCCCAAATGGTTGGAATCCATTGCGCTTTGTGATTTCGGTACAGGTAATAATTCTGACGGAAGGACCCAGAATAACTATCGAGGTTGACAAGTACATCGTTAAAGGCAAGCATCCAGAAGCATCGATCTATATCAAGCATGTTGTTAATTGAAGCGGTATTGTTATTCAAGGTATCGCAAAGGTTTATCAAGTTTTTCCACCCGAAGTCAGATTTCATATCATAATTGGTATCATAATCAGCTGAATCATTGCTTACATATAATAAGCTACTTCCGGTTCCGCTTGTTGGTCCTGCGTTTTCCGGATTGCATTTTACCAAAGTTCCTGCTGAGGAATAATAATGAGCATCCAGAAATTCATTTCCAATATTTTCATCATTACTATAAATGCCAATGTAAGTTCCATTTATATATACTTTAGTATAATTACTTAAAGGTGCATCCATGTATTGACGCAATATTTGATAAGATAAAACTTCGCGAATCATTGAGGGGTCACTATAACCATTACTTAGTTTAATATCTTCATATCCCTGATAATTTTGGTTTATTGAATTGTCTAATTTTATATGTAATGGATTTTTTGCATTATTTGCGTTATAGGAACTGTTCCCCTTAAATCTCACCCCACAATTGGGAAGATTTGTTCCGTTTATCACTATTGAATCAGCGTTTGTATAACTTTCACTTCCGGCGATAGAAGTATCCATTCTGTAATCCCAATTACTGAATCCGAAATAAATTTTTATTTCCTGGATTGTATTCAAGTCATAAAATGTTTGCGCTCTTGTTTTAGCAATTAGTGATACTATAACGAAAATGGAAAGAAGAATTTTTTTCATAAGCTAAATCTTGAGGGTGGGACTTGTGTAAACATAAAAAGTTTAATCTGATGAATTATATCATTCAGGTGTTTTTGGATTAAAACATCCAAGTGAATAGTTATATTTTTCCGGTAAAATTCCAGATGAAATAAAAAACCCTGTCTCACCATGGTGAGATAGGGTTAATTTAATTAAAAAACGAACTAATTCTTTAAAATAGTTTTTTTGGAAATTCCACCTTCAGAAGATTTCAATTCTAATAAAAACATACCAGAAGGATAATTTTCTAAACTAAAATCAAAATTATTTTCCCCTATAATTAGTGAAACATTCTCGTTAATAATTTCTCTGCCAAGCACATCAGAAATTCGAATAATTGAATTGTCTTCATTGGATGAAATTATGGTTACAAGAAATTTACCCTGAGTCGGATTTGGGAAGATGTTTATTTTGTTGGTAATAATATCTGAACCAACACTTTCCATTCGTGCGGAAGTTGTAAAAGTTCCAATAGTTGTATACCCCGAATTAATGCTGCCTGTTGAATTGCAATCCGATCTCATTCGGTATTGGTAAGTTGTATTGGCAATAAGACCTGTTAATGTTTTGGTTGTTGATGGGGGCAAAGTAGTTTTTGTTATCCAGGTTGTTGTGCCTAAGGCGCGGTATTGTACACGGTATTTGACGGCACATGAATTACCAGTCCAGGAAATTGCAGCTGAAGTTGAAGTAATTCCTGTAACCGAAATTGCAGAAGGTTTCGCGCAGGTACAAGGTGTTGAAAATGATTTTATAGCAGTATATGCTGATGCAATTGTTCCTGCAGAATTGCAGTTTGTTCTTACATGGTATTCATAAGTGGTTAAAGGCAGCAGCCCGGTTATTAATTTGGAAGAGGTAGGTGCAGTTACATTCAATGTACTCCAGGCTGTTGCCCCAATTTGCCTTATTTGAACACTATAACCTGCAGCGCAACTGTTTCCTGTCCAGCTAATTGTTGCTTTTGTACTTTGAATTGAAGTAGCTGTATCGTTCGTTGGAACTGCACAAACAGGAACAGTTAGGTTTATAGAAGAGGTAGCTGAACATGATGTGCCATTTGAAACAGTAACTGTATAGGTACCGGATAAAACCTTTATTGAAGAAGAAGTAGCTCCTGTATTCCAAATGAAATTGTTTCCTCCGGAAGCAACCAATGTGTTTGAATCTGTTGCACATAAAGCAGGGTTCGCATTTGTAATTGCAGCAGTTACATTACATTGATTAACCGATAGAGTGCTTAGGTAAATATGGTCACCACTTTCTCCTCCATTATTATTGGCACAGTTGAAAGCACCATAAAAATTAACAGGACCGCTACCTGCAGCGGGAGCAATCCAATTGAAAGTCCATGTATGTGAACCTGTACTTCCGGTCGTTCCGGCGGAGGTATGCTCAACATATTTTCCGGTACCAACAAGCTTTGTAGCAGTTGAGTTTGTAATAACTAAAGTTCCTAATTTAACACCACTTGTGTTTTGCGGTGAAATCTGAAACCCATATCTGACAAGCGCAGGGTATGTTGCAGTCGCAGTAATGGTGTAAGTATTTCCGGGTATATATCCGCTGGCAGGAATATTAGAAGTAATCCAACCGGTTGTTGAAGTTGCAGTTCCGTTATGGCACGAAGTGCAATTTGTAAAATTATCACTCGGTGCCCCGCACTTACCGGCTGATGGGCCAGAGGTATCCCCCATGATTGTTTTAGTTGAAAACAAAATGCCGCTTGAAATTATTGCAGCAACGGAAAAAAGTAGAAACAGATTTTTTTTCATTTTCTTGGAATTTTGTTTTGCAATGAAAATGAACAATTAAAGAACTGAAAACTTTTTGTTGGTGAACTACTTTAATAAAAAGTTCAACGGGAATAATGATTGAATGAAATACTTTAGAATTTATTAAATGAACAGAATTTGAAACAAAACTTCTTGTTTATAGTCAATTAAAAATCTTCAACATTTTGAATAATATTTAATTGTTGTTTCAAAGAAATCAGTCGAAGAATAAAATTGCTTAATTCCAAAAATTATCGAATCAGTGTAACATCACCTTTAAGAAGAATGATATCTCCTTTCAGTGTTTCTACTTCGGCATAATAAACATACACTCCTGTATTTACCGGAGAGTTTTTATAAATTCCATCCCAACCCTGATAAATTCCATTCGATTCAAAAACTTTTTCACCTATACGATCAAATATAGAGAGGTGAACTGTTTTTAAACTTCTTCCATATACATAAAAAATATCATTCACACCATCGTTGTTTGGCGTAAAAGCATTCGGAATAAAATAGTCAATGTTCGGAACCACAATAAATTTTCCTAAAATAAAAGTGTCAGTACAACCAATACTATCGTACGCAATAAGCATTACTTCATAGTTACCTGAATCAACATAAGTATGATTGGTTGAAAAAGCAGTGCTGCTATCTCCATCTCCGAAAAACCATTTGTATGAATTCGAATAAAGCGATTGATTGATAAAACTGAATGTAGATTCTTTTAATTCTACTACAACTTCGGCTTCAGGAGTTGCCGAAAATTTTGCAACCGGATTATTCAGAACTTCAATTAAATCAGGTTTAGATAAAGAATCAATACAACCTGATGAAGTAGTTACAATAAGCTTTACTGAAAATTTTCCGGGATTATAAGTATGTGTAGGATTTTCTTCTGTGCTTATTCCATCATCTCCGAAATTCCAAAAGAAGGAATTGCCAAGCAGACTTTGATTTATAAATGAAGTTGTAAATGGATCGCAGCCTAAGCTATCCGTTACGGTAAAAAACACATGTGGCAAAGAATCAATTAATATTATTTGCGAAATTGTTGATGAAGTACAATTGTTTTCTGTAACCGAAAGTGTAATTGTATCAATACCCGAGTTTAAAAAATTAATTGAATATGGGCCTATTCCTGTGCCTGAGTTTATTGTGCCGGAATCAAAGTTCCAATTAAAAATTGCATTAGAACTTGCTGTTCCGATATAAGTCATCAAGGCATCCTGATCGGGGCAAATTGTTGAAGGAGCAATTATAAAATCAGCAGTTGGAACCGGGTTTACTGTAATACTTTGTGAAGTAACAACTGATGAACAACCATTTTCAGAAACTGTAAGTGTGATTGTAAATGTTCCGGCTGAATTATATTTTATTTGATATGGACCTTGCCCTGAACCATTCAAAATTATTCCGCCACCAAAATCCCAGGTATAAATTCCAGTAGCACTTGCGCTTCCTGTATAAGAAATTAATGCACTGTCTGATTGGCAAATTGCTGTCGGTAAATTAAATGTTGAGGAAGGAATAGGGTAAACAATAATTGAATGAGATGTAGAAGGTGAATTACATCCGTTTTCTGTAACTGATAAAGTAACATTATAATTTCCAGAATTAGCCCAGCTTAAATTATATGGACCTTGTCCGGAACCGCTGCTTATTATGGCGCTTCCAAAATTCCAATTGTAAGTTGCAGAAGCTAAAGAAGAACCGGAATACGAAGCGATTGAGTTGGCTCCAGCACAAATTGAAGTAGGTGTAAGATTGAAAGCAGAAGACGGAATCGGATAAACAATCACATTTACTGTTGATACAGGAGAAGAACATCCATTTACCGAAGCTGTAACAGAATAATTTCCGGAATTAACTGATGCAGAATTTGAAATTGAAGGATTTTGCAAAACAGATGTAAATGCTGCAGGACCATTCCATGAATAGATTCCTCCAACAATATTACCTGCGGTTAATGAAATTGGTTGACCTGCGCATATCGGAGAATTACTTGACGCTCCTGGGGCCAATGGAACTGGTTTTACTAAAACAACAATACTTGAAGCAGGGCTCGTGCAGTTAAAAACCTTCACTGTAGCATTGTAAGTTCCACTTACAGTAATTGGAGCTGATGTTATTATTGGATTTTGTATCGATGAAGAAAAACTATTTGGTCCAGTCCAATTAAAAATTCCTGCAGGTACATTTAATGCATTCAATTGCAGGGTTTGTCCAGCACATATTGGGCTGTTAGATGATAAAACCGGAGCAGATGGAATCGGATAAATTATTACATTGGTTAATACCGTAT
This sequence comes from Chitinophagaceae bacterium, assembly GCA_947469485.1. Classification (GTDB taxonomy): domain Bacteria; phylum Bacteroidota; class Bacteroidia; order Chitinophagales; family UBA10324; genus UBA10324. Next base: position 54,513 of record CANIPU010000012.1, read on the forward strand.
TTCCAACACATCCACCTAAAGACATAGTGAGCGAATAACTTCCGGCATTGCTACCGACTGATACATTATTGATTACAGGATTTTGCTGATTGGATGAAAACCCATTCGGCCCAATCCATGAATAGGTTGATCCGGCAATTGGCTGGGTTGTTAGATTTAAAGTTTGCCCGTCACAAAGTGGACCGTTATTTACAGGCGTTGCCGGAGGAGACAGGTTGATTATTGCATTTGTTATTGCAGGTAAACTGGTGCATCCTAAAACAGTTACAGTTGCATTATATATCCCCGAATTTGCAAATGGAACATTTGGGATAACAGGATTCTGTAAATTGGAAATAAAATTATTTGGACCAGTCCAGTGAAAAGTACCGCCGGTAATATTTTGTGCTGTAAGATTTAATGTCTGTCCGGAACACATTGGAGCGTTATTACTAATGACAGGAGCAGCTGGTATTGGATTAACAACTACTGTTGTACTAGAAGGATTACCTAAACAGCCATTTGCTGTTGCAGTCACGGTAAAAACCCCGGCATTAATAGCTGATGAAATAGGGATAACAGGATTTTGAACCGTTGAAGTAAAACCTGAAGGCCCTGTCCATGAATAAGAACCTCCTGCAATAGTTGATGCAAATAGTTGAACTGCTTGTCCATTACATGTTGGGCTATTGCTGCTTGCAATAGAGTTTTGTGTCGGATAAATAATTACATTGGTGCTAAGAGGCAAACTATTGCAGCCGTTAACATTTATTGTTAAAGAATAATTTCCGGCATTTGATAGTAAAGTATTTGAAATAGTTGGATTTTGTAATGAAGATGAAAAACCTCCAGGCCCAATCCAGGAATAAGAAGCACCGGGAATAAGTGAGGCAATCAGATTCAAATTAAAACCTTGACAAATAGGAGCATTGCTAGTTGGGGCAGGTGCTGTGGGAATCGGGTTTAAAACCACTGTTGTTGTAGAAGGAGCACTAAGGCATCCTGATTTAATTACAATGCAGGAATAAACACCGGCATTCGCAGGAATTGTTGGATTAATAATCGGATTTTGAAGAGAAGAAGTAAATCCGTTCGGTCCGGTCCATTGGAAAGTGGCATTGTTAACATTCGCAGCATTCAACTGCAAAGTAGCCCCAACACATATAGGACTATTATTTGAAAGAACCGGAGCGGCCGGAACAGGATTAATTACAACGGTTGTCGTCCCCGCATTTGTATTTGTGCAGCCATTTGCAACAACAGATAAGGTATAAACTCCACCATTTGCATTTGTAGCGTTTGGTATAACAGGATTTTGAAGCAAAGAAGTAAATCCATTTGGCCCTATCCAGGAATAAGATCCACCAGCAACTGTTGCTGCAAATAAGTTAATTGTTGTGCCGGGACATACAGGACTATTTGATGTTGGAGTTGCAACAGGAATAGGATAAATAATAACATTTGTTATAAGTGGCAGGCTGTTACAACCATTTACCTGAATGGTTAAAGAATAATTTCCGGCATTTGCAGCAGTTGTATTCGGAATGGTTGGATTTTGTAATGAAGAAGAAAAACCATTGGGGCCAATCCATGCATAAGTGGCTCCTGCAACTGTTGCTGCTGTTAAATTTAAAGTATTACCCGGACAAAAAGGTGAGTTGTTTGATGGCGTTGGTGCTGTTGGGCTTGGAAATAAAACAACATTGGTTGTTGAAGAAGATCCGGTACATCCAAGAACAGTAACAGAACAAGTATAACTTCCTGCATTTGCCGGAACTGTAACATTAATAACAGGATTCTGAAGATTCGAAGTCCAGCCATTTGGCCCGGTCCATTGATAAGTTGCACCTGGAACAGTTGTGCAAAAAAGTTGCAATTGAACCCCAACGCATATTGGAGCATTAGTTGAAATTATCGGAGCAGAGGGTATTGTATTAATTACAACTGTTGTATTTCCGGCATTTGCACTGGTACATCCATTTAATGTAACAGCAAGGTGATACAACCCTGCATTGGCAATTGTTGCATTTGATATTAACGGGTTTTGTAAAGAAGAAGAAAATCCATTCGGTCCGGTCCAAGAATATGTAGCACCTGCAACACCAGCAGCAAATAGATTTAAAGTTGATCCGACACAAATCGGACTGTTATTAGTCGGAGTTGCTGTTGGAATAGGATTGACAGTTACAATAGAAATAGCTGTATCGGCACATGGATATCCGAGATTCACTATCAATTTTACAGTATAGGTGCCAGCAGTGTTATAAGTATAAGTTGGCGATATTAAATTTGAAGTATCAGCATTTCCTGCAACTCCAAAATCCCAATGATAATAAGTAGCATTAGTGCTTGTGTTTGAAAATGTAAGTGGAGCTCCTTTACAAACAGTGAATGTCGGAGGAATAATTGCATTTACATTTTGAATACATTGAACAACATTAAATTGAAAATCGCGGTAATGACTGCTCACTAGATTTCCGTTGCGATATTCTTTCACACAAACTCCAACAACAAATTGTCCAAGGGTATTTGGAATGCCTGTTATAATTCCGGACGATGAATTAATTCCTACTTGAGGAGTTCCTCCAACAGGATTGCTAAAAGTATATCCACCGGTAAAAGGAATTGGAGCATAAGGAGGCGGAGGCGGAGGAGAAGGGGTTGGGTTTCCCTGACCACCTCCATTAAAAGGATTATAAAAACTATAAACTAATTGGTCTCCATCTAAATCAGTTGCAACATGATTAAAAACAAGTGGTTCATTTACACAAATACATGTCGGTGGAAAATTTGTAAATACAGGACTGCTGTTTCCAGTTGCGATTGAAGCATCAGGAATAGTAGCTAAAAATGTTGCTCCGTAAGTGTTAGGATTATTAATGTTTAGTATGGTTGCATTTCTACAACATCTTTGATAAACAATTGTATAACCACCTGCAACAGGAAGAAGATTTTTATTTGTTGTATAAACAGCTTCCTGAACACAAACATTTGGGGGTGTTACCAGGCAAATATTTCCGGTATTATTTGGAAGTTGAACAGCACCGGGATAAGAGACAAGCCCGGTAGAATCTACTAATTGACCTGTGGATGTTTTAAAAAAATAAAATTTAATTTGCTGATCAAAATTTGAATTATTAGGATTGCTGCAATCACGATATAACTCTAATTTTATTTGATAATTGTTGTTCCCTAAATATTTATAACTCAATTCACCACCTACTATATGTGATGCAAATGCCGCAATAGGCAAATTAAATAATAGCAAAAAGAAATAAACCTGAAGCGCTCTCTTCATTTAAAATTCAATGATACATAAATTATCTGAGCTATTTGGTGATTAATTTATCTTTTTCTTATTAAAATTCCCCGTTCAAAACGGCATTTAAAAGATTGTATTCTAGATAATTATTACAATTATCAAAACAAAACTTTAAAAAGATATAAATTATTGAAAACAGATAAAAAAAAGGATAATTCCTTTGTAAAATAAAAGTGGTGAGACCCAGATTTGAACTGGGGACGCAAGGATTTTCAGTCCTTCGCTCTACCAACTGAGCTATCCCACCATTGGTTAAGAGGGCGGCAAATATAGGTGTGAAAACGAATTATAGAAATCAAACAAAAAGTATTACAAATTATTCTTGGAAAATTGTTTTCAAATAGAATTTTATCAATTCGATTTAGCGTTATTTAAATCAAGTTTATTTCATTCCAGAATTGTAGTATTTGCAACTCAAATCGGAATTTTTAAATAACCTTTAATTGAATATTCAAAAAACCTGAAATTCTTTCTCCAATTTTTTTGATTTCTTCAAATGAAACACCTTTTTCACTACTTAAAATGATAAGTTGATTGGTATCAATTCGCAAGGCCAGAACCGGCTTTTCTTTTGAAATAATCTCAACTTCCTCGATTGAACGAAGTGGAGTAGAATATAATTTTTGTATGTAACCAAGGTGCTTGTAAAACCTAAAAAGTTTCCCTTCGGTTTTTTCAAAATAAATTTTTCCCGTACCACTCAGATTCCATACACCTATCATTAAAATTATAGTTGATATTAATAGAGGAATTGCAGCAATTTTTTCTGAATGCATTGACTTAAAAAACATTGAAGAGATAAAGGCTACACACCCAATTGTAAACCAGACATTAAAAACTTTTCGTCGTCGATTATGCAAAATCAAAAGAGATTGATCTTCGCTTAGAAATAATGAACAATCAACAAAATGTAATTTATCCATTTGACAAATGTAGCTTTCGTTAACATTTTCATAAATAAGCAAATCTTTTTGCTCAGCGATTATATTTGACGAACATGTTGACTGAACGACAATTGTTTTTAAATCTCATTGCACAAACATCAATTGCTCCAATGCTTTTGGAGCCTGAATATGCCGAAGGAATATATGTTTATGACAAAAAAGGAATTCGTTACCTTGATTTGATTGCAGGAATTTCTGTAGGAAATCTTGGCCATCGTCATCCGAAAGTTGTTGATGCAATAAAAAAACAAGCCGATAAATACTTGCACCTGATGGTTTATGGCGAGTATGTGCAATCTCCCCAGGTTCAATTAGCCCAACTGCTTAACCATCATTTACCGCCACACCTCAATACGGTTTACTTCACTAACAGTGGCGCTGAGGCAACCGAAGGCGCAATGAAACTAGCAAAAAGGTATACCGGAAGATTTGAAATAATATGTTTTAATAAAAGTTATCATGGCAGTACGCAAGGTGCACTTAGTTTGATTGGTGACGAATACTTCCGGAACAGTTTTAGACCTTTATTACCTGGAATTATTCATTTGGATTATAATGATATCAAATCTCTTGGTGCAATCTCTGATAAAACTGCCTGTGTAATTCTTGAACCAGTACAGGCAGAGTCAGGAGTAGTTGTGCCTGATTTTTCTTTTTTAAAACAATTACAAAAGCAATGCGAAAAACATAAAGCACTTTTGATTTTTGATGAAGCACAAACCGGTATTGGGAGAACAGGTGATTTGTTTGCTTTTCAAAAATTGGGTGTATCGCCTGATATTCTTTTAACTGCTAAAGCTTTGGGAGGTGGATTGCCACTTGGAGCATTTATTTCCTCACACGAAATTATGAGTTCGCTCTCTCAAGAACCGGTACTTGGGCATATTACCACCTTTGGAGGAAATCCAATGAGTTGCGCTGCAGGTTTGGCAGCATTGCAAACTTTATTTGAAGAAGGATGGATGAAACAAGTGGATGCAAAGGAGAAATTATTTCATAAGTTACTTCAACACCCTAAAATAAATGCAATTCGCAGTTGTGGATTGTTAATGGCTTTGGAATTTGAAAGCGAAAAATTCAATAAAAGAGTGATAGAAGAATGCTGGAAATATGAATTGATTACTGATTGGTTTTTGTTTGCACCAAATTGTTTGCGTATTGCTCCACCATTAATAATTACCGAAGAAGAGATTGAAACAGCCTGCAGAATTGTTTTACAGGCGATTGAAATAGCTTCTTCGGAAATAAAATAATTCTGAAATATTTATAAGTGAAAAAAATCAAAGCAAGTTTATTTTATCAGTTTTTAAGTATTCTGATTTTTGGATTTTTTTTATTGTTAATTAATTCTTGTCAGAAAAAAAAGGAATGGGAATGGAGCGAATTAAACAGGATTTCTGATTATGAAATTTCTGAATTGAAAAGGTTTAATGATTCAACAATAGCAGGAGTTGGTGGTGAAAGATATTTGCACGGTGAATTTTATATCAGTAAAAACAATGGAAAGAACTGGAGTAAAAAAGAAATTCTTGATAAACAATTGTTTGGCATTTCATTTTTAAATTCAGATACAATTATTGTATGTGGTTATGATGGGAAAATATTGCAAACGAACAATGGAGGGGCTGATTGGAACATTACTCAAAATTATTACTGGCGATTAATGCGAAACATATTATGGATTAAAGATTCAACTATTATTTCTTGTGGTGGTTCAGGTTTTACAGGAGGTATTTTATCCAGAAGCAATAATCTTGGGGCAAGCTGGGAATCTGATACACTTACCACTGAGATGCGCGGGCTTTGTTATTCAGATGCTCAAACAATTTACTGTTCCGGGTATGGAAAAATTATAAAAAGCATTGATGCAGGTTTAACATGGGAACAACAAAAAGCAACAGGAGATTTTTTCATTTCTATTTCATTTTCATCACCACAACATGGAATAGTAATTGGTTTAGCAGGTACCATTTTAGTTACAGATGACGCGGGTGAGAACTGGAAAAAAGTCCGAAACGGAAATTCATTAACAAATCAGTCGTGGACATTCAGGAAAGTTATTTTTAGAGATATAAATAAAGGCTATATCGTTGGCGATAATGGTCTGATGCTTTATACCACTGATGGAGGAAATCAATGGATTAAAATAAAAAATACTCTGGAGTCGAACTTCACTTCAATTGTTTTAACAGATAAAGGAGGAATAGTTGGTAGCGAAGACGGAAAGCTATTTCAATTTTTAGAACAGTAATTTATTGTAATAAAAATCTTTGTACTAAACTTTAGCAGTTTTGGTACCAGCAGATTTTTTCCCTGAAAAAATTGAACCAATCTCTTTACCGATATTAATGAAGGTGAGTTGGTTCAAGGGGAATTCAAGTAAAACATGTGTAAAGCTGAGAAAGAATAACCATTGCAGGCCAACAGCATAATCAATCGCATACAATCCTTCAGACAAAAGCCACAGAACAATAATTCCTGCAAACCGTGCCCGAGGAATATTGTGCCATTGAATTACTGAGGTTTTTGAAAACCAGTTTAAATAATGATACAAATAAGCGAATCCAATGAATGCCATGATGGAAAGCGAAAGGGGATTTTGAAATAAAAAATTATTAAATCCATCAACAAATTGCTGAAAGTCAATCGTTGGTTTTCCGAAATCATGCAAATTAAAAACTGACATTATGTGATAATTCAAACTAATAAACCCATCGGTAAATGAGCCATCATTGCTCAAATGCCCATAACTGTCTTTAACATAACTTGTTGGGGTATATTGTCCATTACTAATGGGCAAATAGAAAAAACTTATTGCTACAATAATAAATACTGCCAGTGATAGTATTCCAGAAAGACTTCTGCCTTTTAAGGCACCAACCAAAATAAAAAGTCCGGTAAAGATGAATACATGAATAAGAGTGGGCATGAATACACCGAATATTGATTGGAACCCACCAAAATCCACTAAAAACTTACTTGCAATTGCAGATGCTACAATTAGTACAATTCTTAAAATCGTATTTTTTATAGTTACAAAAACCAATGCTGCAATGAACGCAACAAATATGATTACTGTGGAAGCTCCTTCGGGTAAATTAGGAACCATATTAAAATTTGAAAGTGTGATTAAAACCCCGGCTAAAAGCAACCAAATCCAATCAAACTTTCCCTTTGTAAAATAATTGCGGTCGTGCAACCAACTAATCTCAGTCAGGTAATGAGCAGGACCAAAAAAAGCATAAGCAAAAAGAAAAGTTTCAAACGGACGAAAGAAAGCGCATACAGCTGCAACTAACATCAATCCAATGTTTATATAATTAACCTGATTAATTGTTGGTTTTAAATTCATGGCGCTAAAATATAAAAAGGGTTTTGAGCAAAATCATAATTGGAAACTCAATAATGAAGAAACATAATCAGCATTCGCCCAATGGGTTGTCAAAAAAATTCCTAAACTTATTTTGTGTTGGTTGTTTTCGCCAAAACTTACAATGGTATGATTAACCCCTAGCTTCTGATACATATCAGTTCCTGATAGTTGAGTTTGTTTTAGTTGGTATGCAAATAACATTGTAAATGAAACAGGCCCCCACTCCATTTCATCCTGAATAAAAGGTGCAATCGAAATTGATTGTTTTTTATAGTTGGTTCCTATTTTTTGTTCCTGAACAAAATGATAATTGGCACTGCTATAAAAAGATTCAACACCAATCGAAAATTTATTCCATCCACCAACATATTTTCCAAGACCTGTTTCATTAATTATGATTGGATATATTGGTCCATCAGGAACAAATATTTCATACATTCCTATTCCGGTTCTAAGGGTTAAAACAACAGACTTTCTTTTTTGAGAAGTTAATGAATCACGAATGAATGGTTCTTTTTCATTTTTGGCAAATGAATAGCGAAAGCCAAAATCCAAAGTAGGAATATTGATACCAAGATTAGGCATTCTAACATCACCTGTTGATGAATGTGTAAATGAGGAGCCAATTACGAAACTCAATTTTGAATTTGCTTTTATATTTATTTTTAATCCTAAGGATGATGAATTATTTATAGACGAAGCAATAACATTGTTTGTTGAATTTTCTAATGCGTCATAATGCTTTGTAAGCCAGGCGATTCCAACCCCAGCTTCCAACCATAGCTGAAGATCTTTATTTCCCACCAAACGGAATTCAACTTTAGGAACAATAAAATATTCTTCACCTAAAATATTTTTATTGCCAAAGTAAGTATATCCCGTTGCAAGTCCCCAGGCCGGATAATTCAACATTCGTTGCCATTCTTTACCTCCTTTACTTTGCCAGATAAAATTTAATTCTGCTGTATAAGAAGGCTGTTCTATTTCAGGTTTAAAATTTACAGTATGTTTTAAGATTTTGCCATATTTTAAAACAGGCTCTAATTCAAATTTGAATGCATTCTTTTTTAATTGTTGAGCAGATAATAAAACAGAAAGATGAATCAATAGAACTAATAAAAATCCGTGCTTAAAAAAATTCATCTTTAACGAAAGTAATTGAAATTATAGTTGTATCAACTGATTGGGTTTATTTTTGAGCGATGACTGTTTGGTCAAAAATTATTCTGGTTCTAATTTTTTTATGTGGGGCATCAATAAAATATTTGATGGCACAGAATTATGAAATTACACTTCCCGAAAAATTAAATTACAGTTCAACACATTATGAAGTACTTGGGGTAAACAGTGATGGTATATTGGTAATGAACTCCGGAAAAAATACACACTCAGTTTCATTGTATTCAAATGATATGAAGTTGAAGTGGAAGAAACCTATAGCACTAAAAGAAACCGGGCTGGTGAATATTGGGAAAGTGTTTTTAATGGAAGATTCTGCGGTTGTTATATATACAGTTCAAGCGAAAGGACTGACTATTTTGAAAGCCGTTAAAGTCAATATTCAATTAATAGTAATCAGACCTGCAGTTGTTATTGATACTGTTACAACTTCCAGTTTACAATCTGTTCCTAAAGTAAATTATTCAGCATCTTATTTAAGGAAACGGTTTTTGATTTATTACGAAGATTTGAATACAATTGAAAACAGGAAATTACATTCATTTTGTTTGGATGAATTTTTAAATTATAGTTGGAAGAACGAGTACCTCCCTTCTGATTTTATTGCCCCAGAAATTATTTCAGCTGAAATAGATGATTCAGTTAATTGCTGGTTTTTATTCGGAGAGAATCAGGTTAAAAATTTTCACAATGATTTTCCATATAACAAGTTGATGCTGGTTTGTTATAATCAATCAACAAAAAAAATTTACAAAACAATTACTGAAGAAACAGGAATGATACTTACAGAACCACTATTAAAACAGGATATTTCTAATAAGCAAATTCTTGTTGCAGGCTTATATGCTTCTTCACCTGGTATTGAGTCAGATGGAATTTATTTTAATCGTTATTCTTTTGACGGAGAGTTAATTAATAAAAAACAAATTGAGTTTTCATCTGATCTTCTTATAAACCTCAGCGGTAATAATCCACCAAAACGAAATGATGGATTTTATTCTTTTCAGCCTTCAGAAATGATTGTAAAAAAAGATGGAGGAATAATATTTTTTGCCGAGACACATACAATTTCAACAGAATCTTTTAATTCACCCGGTTATGGGAATTTTGGTGGCAGTTCTTCACTTACTGTTAATTATTTTCATTATGATGAAGTAATTGCCTGCAGTCTTTCAGATACTGGCAAAGTTGAATTGAATCAGGTGCTTCATAAGAAACAACAAACAGAAGGAGATGGGGGAATATTTTCTTCCTTTTCAGTTTTAATTGCACCAACAAAACTTGTAATTATTTTCAATGATTTTACCGGCGGGATGGATGTGCTTTCGGCATTTACTTTACAAGCTGATGGAAAACTGGATAGAATTGAAATTTTAAATGCCGAAAAAAAAGGGTTGCTTCCTGTTTCAAAAGCGGGCAAACAAATTTCACCGAATGAAATTGTAATACCGAGTTTGAAAAAAGGATATTTGCAGTACTTAAAACTTTTATTCTAAACACAATTGCTTCGTTTCTATAGATCAAATCATCCGCTTGTGGTTGTGCTGGTATTGCTGGCAATCGGAATTCTTCATGGATATTCATTTTACAAGCCTGTTTCATATATTGATGAATTTGTAAATCCATTAGGGCGAACAACAATTTGGTTGTTCAATTTTATTCCATTAAATCAAATAATGGTTCTCAATATTTTTTCTGTTTTGCTTTTATTCACTCAAGCACTTTATTTTAATAGTATTCTTGATAGGCATAAAATCGTTGAACGCGGAAACTATATCGGGGCATATATTTTTATATTGCTTTCGTGCATGTTTCGGAATTTCCTGTTTCTTTCTCCGGCACTGATTGCTAATATTTTTTTGCTAATAGAAATTGATTTACTCTTTTCGATTTATAAAAAAGAAAAAGTAAGCAGTCAGATTTTTGATTTGGGATTTGTTATTTCCATCTCGTCCCTTTTTTATTTTCCATCGTTGTCATTTTTGTTATTTCTTTTTTTCGGGGTATTAATACTTCGCCCATTTAAATTAGGCGAGTGGCTTGTAATAATTATTGGGGCCATTGTTCCATACTTTCTTTCTGCTGTTTATTTTTTCTGGTTTGATAGATTACCTGAGTTCTTTAATAACATCACTTTTCGTAAGGTAATGAATGAAGAATTTGGTTTTATTACCAATGTTCAGATCATATTAATTTCTTCTTTAGTGTTCATAGCACTTATTTGGAGTTTTTTAAAAATTCAACAGAATTACTTTAAAGCTTTGGTACAAATCAGAAATTATTTTGCAGTATTGTTATTGTTTTCTTTACTTGGATTTACTTCAGTTTTTTTGCAATCGAATATCAGGGTCGAAAATTTCATTTGGCTTGTAATTCCGGTTGCAACAGCTTTAAGTTATTCATTACCGATGATAAAAAAATGGTGGATGGCAGAAATTTTTCATTTAATCCTATTTTTGCTCATTATCTATTTTCAATTTGAAAACCAATTGAATTTATTTGAATAAAAAATTTTAAAATAAAGGATATGAAAAAAACTTTCTTTTTATTTCTGTTTTTGAGTTTTGCAGCTGCAAAAATTTCCAATGCACAATTAGTTAGCCCCACTCATTGGAGTTACAGTGTTGCGGACTTAGGAAATGGTGAATTTGACATTTCAATTTCAGTTTCATTAGATGAGGGATGGCACATTTTTTCAAAAGACTATGTTGGAATTTCAGTTCCTGCATTATTAACTTTAGAAAAGAATGATGATTATGTGAAAGTCGGAGAACTAAAGGAATTGGGTGAAATGATAAAAGAAGAAATAGACCTTGGAAGCGAAAAAGAAATTGCGATGTATTACAAAAGCAGAGTGGTATTTGTTCAAACTGTAAAAATATTATCTAAAGATGCAGTTGTTAAAGGTAGTATGGATTATATGACTTGTAAAGAAGTGTGTGTCCCTCCAGCGACTTTCGATTTCGAGGTTAAATTGCATACAGATTAATAGATATAAACCCTGAAATATTTTTTGTAAAATTTTAATCATTGATAATTTTAAACTAAAAACAAAAAAATCATTTAATAAATGAAATTTGGAGTAGTGATTTTTCCGGGATCAAATTGTGATCATGATGTGATTCATGTTTTGGAAACAGTTTTACAACAAGAGGTGAAAGTTCTTTGGCATAAAGACAAGGAATTAAAAGGGTTTGATTCACAGGATTGCATCATACTTCCTGGCGGATTTTCTTATGGCGATTACTTGCGTTCGGGTGCAATTGCTCGTTTTTCTCCCATCATGGATTCTGTAATTTCATTTGCAAACAGTGGTGGTTTTGTTTTAGGAATTTGCAACGGATTTCAGATATTGTGTGAAGCAGGCTTATTACCAGGTGTTTTAATGCGAAACAGTAACAGGAATTTTGTTTGTAAAAATGTTTTCATCAAACCAACACACAATGATTCGGCAATTACAGCCGAATTAGATTTGAACAAAGCATATAAAATCCCTATTGCTCATGCAGAGGGAAATTATTATATTGATGCAAAACAACTGTCACGCATGAACGAAAACGGGCAAATACTTTTTCGGTATTGCGATGAAAATGCAAAAGTGAATGAGGAATCAAATCCGAATGGTGCGTTGGAAAACATAGCCGGTATTACCAATGCCGGAAAAAATGTTTTTGGAATGATGCCTCATCCTGAGCGGGCAACTGAATCTGTTCTTGGAAATACTGATGGAATTGAACTCTTCCGTTCTTTAATTTCATATGCCGGAAAAATGGAAGTGGATGTGATGGATGATTTATTAAGATAATTTTTTTCTAAAACTGATATTGTTACCGAATGAAATCATTCAAGTTACTGCTGTTTTTTCTTTTTGCATTTGCCGGAATTTCTTCAGCGCAAATACTCACTCCTGCTCATTGGTCGCACACAGTTAAAGATATAGGTAAGGGTGAATTTGATGTTATTGTAACAGTAAAACTTGATGAAGGCTGGCATGTTTTTTCAAAAGATTATGTTGGTGTTTCAGTACCATCCACTTTAACATTGGAAAAAAGCAGTGACTTTGTTGAGATAGGAAAATTTAAAGAAGCCGGCAAACTTGAAAAAGAATATGTAAAGGAGATTGATGAAACACTCTTGTATTATAAAAACAAAGCAGTGTTTTCTCAAAAAATAAAATTATTGAAGAATGATGCTGTTCTAAAAGGTAGCCTAGAATACATGACCTGCAAAGAATCTTGTTTGCCTCCTACAACTTATGATTTCGAATTGAAATTGCATTCAGATGAAGTTGGAACCGGTAAAGTTGAAACAGTTGTAAATACTGATACTGCTAAAACAAAAACTGATACAGCTAAAACTGAAACATCAATCAATCAATCAACTAAGTCATCAACTGACTCAACTTCTGCGGCTGATTTTAACAAACAATTTCTTCAAACAAATGATGGTGTATGTGGATGGGAAATATTCTTTGGTGGATTTCTTGGAGGACTTTTAGCATTGCTCACTCCTTGTGTATTTCCAATGATTCCTTTGACTGTAAGCTTTTTTACTAAAAGAACTAAGGATAAAAAGAAAGGTATTGCCAACGCATTAATTTATGCTTTATCCATAATTGTAATATATGTTTTTCTTGGTTTTGCAATTACAAAATTGCTTGGGTCTGATGCTTTGAATGATATGGCAAGTAATGTATATTTCAACATGGGATTCTTTATCATATTCGTAATATTCGCAATCTCATTTTTTGGTGCATTTGAAATTACTCTTCCAAGTTCTTGGGTAAATAAATCAGAAAGCATGAGCGACCGTGGAGGATTAATTGGAATATTTTTCATGGCATTTACACTTGCTCTTGTTTCTTTTTCTTGTACCGGGCCAATTATTGGCTCTTTATTGGTTCAGGCCGCTGTTGGCGGGAATGATACATGCCCGCTTATTGGAATGTTTGGCTTTTCACTGGCTCTTGCCCTACCATTCGGATTGTTTTCACTTTTTCCTGGTTGGTTAAATTCATTACCAAAATCAGGTGGATGGTTAAATTCAGTCAAAGTTGTTTTAGGTTTTATTGAGTTGGCACTGGCGCTTAAGTTTTTCTCTAATGTAGATCTTGCTTATCACTGGCATTTGTTAGATCGCGAAGTGTTTTTGGTTTTATGGATAGTAATTTTTTCGCTTCTTGGATTTTATCTTCTTGGTAAATTAAAATTTTCGCACGACAGTGATATTAAATATGTTAGCATTCCTCGATTATTCTTTGCAATAGCTTCTTTATCATTTGCTTTATATATGGTTCCGGGATTATGGGGAGCTCCTTTAAAGGCTATTAGTGCTTTTTCTCCACCACAAGCAACACAGGATTTTGATTTGTCAAGATTGTTAATTGAAGGAAGTTCAAATTCTGCGGCACATTCTACCAAGCCAAAAAAATATGATGATGTATTTCATATGCCCCATGGAATCGATGGTTATTTTGATTACGAAGAAGGGATTCAAGCGGCAAAAGAATTAGGTAAACCTGTTATGCTCGACTTCACAGGATGGGCGTGTGTGAATTGCCGAAAGATGGAGGCTGCAGTTTGGAGCGATGCGAATGTTTTAAAGAGAATGAAAGAGAATTATGTTGTTATCAGCATGTTTGTTGATGATAAAACTCTGTTGCCCGAAACTCAACAATATGTTTCTTCATTCAGTGGCAATAAAATTAAAACTTTGGGTAATTGGTACAGTGATATTCAGGCTTCTAATTATCAAACAAATACTCAACCATTTTATGTGTTGCTTGATAACAATAAAAAATTGTTAAATGAACCGCGCAGTTATAATGAGGACATTGTTGCATATGTTAAATGGCTCGATAAAGGCTTAGAAGAATATAAAAACAGGCCTAAAAACAATTAAAGTACAAATTTATTTCATTGTTTTTCAATTGATTCGCTAACGAATGTTAGGCTGATACAACTTTGATATCAGATTTTATGTCTGAGTCCCAAGTTCAACCTTTAATAAATTTTTTTACAAATCATTATTAAATATTAAAAAACCAATTACTTTCATCCCAACATTTTTTCTAAACCCAAAACACCTTTTATGAAAAAAGTCATTTTACACATTATTCCAGTCTTGCTCATCGTCATGGGCAGTATGGACCTTTTCGCTCAGACCCGAATTATTACGGGAACAGTGAAAGACTCAAATGGTGACGCAATTATAGGTGCATCTATTCTGGTTCAGGGAACCACGGTAGGTACTTATAGTGATGTTAACGGAAGTTTTTCGTTAGCTGTTTCTGCGGACGCAAAAGAACTTGTGGTTCGTTATTTAGGTATGAAAACTCAGGAAATTGCGCTGGGTGCTTCCAACACTCTTGACATCAAGATGGAAGAAGATGTGCTCGGATTAGATGAAGTAGTAGTAACTGCAGTTGGCGTAAGCAAGGAGAAAAAATCTCTTGGTTACTCCGTGCAGGATGTTGGCGGCGATGCGTTGACACAAGCAGGTCAGTCAAATGCATTGACAGCTTTAAGTGGAAAAGTTGCCGGACTTTCCATTATTCAATCAAGCGGATCACCCGGCGGATCTGTTGATATTAAAATACGAGGAGCAACTTCTCTTTCAGGAGGAAACTCACCACTCATTATTGTGGATGGTGTACCTTTAGATAACTCTGAAAATTTTTCAGGAAACCCTGATGATCTTGGAAATAATTATTTGCAAAGTGTAAACAATTCCAATCGCGGTGTTGATATTAACCCCGACGATATTGAATCAATAACAGTTTTAAAAGGCCCTGCTGCAACAGCATTGTATGGTATCAGCGCAGCAAGTGGTGCATTAATTATTACCACTAAAAAAGGTGGTAAAAAAGTTGGTGGTGGAGTGAATGTTACATACTCTACTAATTTGACTTTTGATAAAGTAAATAAATTACCTGAGTTGCAGGATCAGTACATTAAGGGTTCAGGTGGAAGCATTGCATCTTATCAAAGCGTTGGTTCTGGTTCATGGGGTGCAAATGGAGATACTATTTCATGGGATCCGACACAGGAAACTCCTTTCAATAAAAATGGTCAGTTAATTGGAAACATTACCGGAGATACGATTACCGGTCTTATTCCATTTAAGCCATTTGACAATATGAATACATTTTTTAAAACAGGAAGAACCTGGGAAAACAACTTAGCCCTTTCAGGGGGTTCTGATATTTCATCTTATCGTTTTTCATTCTCTTCATTAAAACAAGATGGAATTGTACCGCTTGCTGATTTCAAACGCTACACTACTAAGATGAGCGGACAAACAAAATTGTCTGATAAATTAAGTGCATCTGGTTCTGCTACTTATTCTAATTCCGGTGGTCGCCGTGTTCAGCAGGGATCAAATCTTTCAGGTTTAATGCTTGATTTATTAAGAACTCCAATTTCATTTGACAATTCAAATGATGTTGGTGAAGGTGTATATGATGATCCTTCTTCTTATATTTTAGCTGATGGCCGTCAAAGAAATTATCGTGGCGGCGGTGGATATGATAATCCTTATTGGACTATCAATCAGTGTCCGTTCAACGATAAAGTAAATCGTGTTTATGGTTTTGGTCAGGTTGATTATTTACCAGCAAGCTGGCTGAATTTAACTTACCGTTTAGGGACCGATAATTATTCAGAATACAAAAAGCAATTTTTTGCTATAGGTTCAAGAGCGTTTCCGGGGGGACAAATTTTCGTATCACAATTTAATTACTTCCATGTTAACTCTGATGTGATTGCAACTGCAACAAAAAAATTCTCTGATGATTTGGATGGTAGTTTAACATTAGGTCAGAACATGTACAGTCAAAGAACAAAATCAATTTACACACAAGGTGATGATTTAGTTTTTACTGATTTCCAAAATCTGTCAGTTGCCGGTTCAGTTTTCTCAAGAGAATCTGCATCGCGTTACAGAACTTCAGCTGTTTACGGAGCTGGAAGTTTATCATACAAAAGCATGTTGTACCTGAACATTACAGGTAGAAATGAAATGACTTCTACTCTTCCAAAAGATAAAAACTCATTCTTCTATCCGTCAGTAAGTTTGGCTTATGTGTTTACTGAATCACTTGGATTGAGCAGCAACAAATGGTTTCCATATGGAAAAATTCGTGCTTCATGGGCAAGTGTAGGTAAGGATGCTCCACCTTATGCTTTGGAATCTTATTATGATCAGGCAACATTTACTGACGGATGGACACCCGGTGTTGCATTCCCGATTGAGGGTACGGTAGGATATTCTAATTATTATATTCTTGGAAATCCATTATTGAAACCTGAGAAAGTAAATTCATTGGAGTTTGGTGCTGATCTTCGTTTCATTAACAACAGAATCGGAATTGATTTCACTTATTATTCTTCTAAATCTTTAGATCAGATTTTAGCTACTCCGGTTCCTGGTTCATCAGGTTACCAGTACATGTATCAGAATACAGGTGAACTATCAAACAAAGGAATGGAAATAATGTTGACAACCACACCGATTAAAACCAAGAATTTTAAATGGACACTTGATTTGAACTGGAGCAAGAATACAAGTTTGGTTGTTTCTCTTGGAGACACTTCAATCAAAACTTTGTTCCTTGGTGGATTTGAAGGTTCTGCAATTTATGCAGTAGTAGGTGAAGAGTATGGTTCACTTTACGGTGGTCGCTGGTTGCGCGATGCAAATGGTAATAAGGTAATTGATGATGATCCGAATTCAGGTAACTTCGGTTATCCTATTGTTGACAATCAGGTTGGTGTAGTTGGAAATATTAATCCGGATTGGATTGGTGGAGTTAACACCGGTTTCACTTTTAAAGATATGCTGACCATTTCTGCAACAGTTGACATTCGCCATGGTGGTGACATGTGGAATGGAACAAGAGGGGCACTTACCTTCTTCGGAAGAACTCCGGAAACTATCAGTGCTTTAGAAGCACCAAGCGCTGCAAACAATTACCTCCGTTACGATACTGCTCATGTTTTTGAAGGAGTAAAAGGTCATGTGGATGCTGATGGTAATTTGGTTTTAGGTGATGGACAGAACGACACTAAAGTTGCTTTAGACCAAGGTTGGTATCAGGGTAATGGTGGTGGATTCGGAAGTCAGTTTGAAGACTTCATTGAAAAATCTTCTTACATAAAATTGCGTGAATTGGCATTGACTTATTCTTTCAGCAAAAAATGTTTGAAAGGAACACCTGTTGCCGGATTAGACATTTCATTCATCGGTCGTAATTTGTGGTTGAATACCAAGTACACAGGCATTGATCCTGAAACCAGTTTAACCGGTTCAGGTAACAGTCAGGGTATGGATTACTTCAACATGCCGAATACAAAGAGTTTTGGTTTCAGTTTAAAACTCACACTCTAATCATTCATCATCTAAAAAAAACAATCACATGAAAACAAATAAAATTTTCATACTCGGAATGGCGGTGATGCTAATGATTGCTGCTACTTCCTGTAAAAAATACCTTGATGTAAATCAAAATGAAGATTTACCATCTGTCGTTCCTCCAAAAGTTTTGCTTCCATCTACTGAGGCATCATTGGCTTATTCAATGGGTGGTGATGCTTCTCGCTACATCAGCACATTCATGCAGTATGTAACAGGTGCTTCGCGCCAGTTTTACAGTTATAATAAATACAGCATGAACGAAGAAGATTTTAATAATCTCTGGAATAACATGTTTGCCGATAATCTGCACGACATGAATTCAATTATTGTTTTTGCGAAAGATCATCCGGGCCAGTACACAGCTTATGATGCAGTAGCAAAAATTCTGACTGCATACTCATTAAGTCAGTGTTCTGATTGGTGGGGCGATGTTCCTTTCTCTGAAGCTTTTCAGGGATTTGATAATTTGAAACCTAAATTTGATTCTCAGGAAGACATTTATAATTCTTGTTTCAATTTGCTTAACGATGCCATTGATTCAATAGATTACGAAGCTAACACTGCCGAAGATGATTTGGAATACCCTGGTGATTTCGGGGAAGATTTTATGTACGCCGGAGATTTGGGTTTATGGACTGCCTTTGCAAACGGAATAAAAGCAAGATTACACTTGCACTTATCAAACAACGACAATGCTAATTATCAAAATGCTTTAGATGATTTAACAGCCGGTGGTTTAACAAGTAATGACGATGATGCACAATTCTTTTTTACAGATGCAGCTTCAAGTCCATGGGCACAATACATTGAAAACAGAGATGATATTGCTTATGATGGGTTTTGCTTGCAGAGCATGATGACCGCAGGTGATCCGCGTTATGCAACTTATGTTGATACTGCCGGAGATTACTGGGGTGTTGGCTACTTAAATGCAAATTTCTCAGCCTATACTGCTGCTGTTCCTTACTTTACTTTCACTGAACAAAAATTCATTGAAGCTGAATGTAAATTGATGACCGGCGATAATGCTGGTGCCCAAACTGCTTATGGAGAAGGAATACAAGCGAGCATGGACAGAATGAATGTTGATGCTACCGAAGCGGCTGCATACCTTGCTTCTGCTAATGGAACTTTAGTTGGAACTCAGCAGGAAATGCTTGCACAAATCATTTACGAAAAGTATGTAGGTACTTACCTGCAAACTGAATCGTGGAGTGATTGGAGAAGAACAGGTTATCCTGCTTTGACTCCTAATCCTGAAGGTGTAATCAGCTCTATTCCTGTACGATTTGTTTATCCAACAAGCGAAAATGTTTACAATCCGAATTGCCCTCAAGGTTCAACTTTGCTTTCACCAGCTCTTTGGTGGGATCAATAGTAGAATCCTGAATTAATTTTTTCAAAAGCCCTCCGGATTATCGGAGGGCTTTTTTTTATTCCCGAGTTTCATTCTTTCTTTGATGAATTATTTGATATGAAAGCAAACTGCCTCGCCATTGATTTTGGAAATACTCTGATAAAAATCGGACTATTGGTCAATGATGAATTAATGGAAGTTATTGAATTTAAAGATTTATCACTGAAACAATTAAAAAAAATCATTGAAGAATTCAAAATTCAATCAGCCATAATTTCTTCAGTAACAGAAAAATCAAAATCAATTGAAGTAGAAATAAAAAAGACAATTCCAACGATTATTCTCTCTGAAAAAACTTCAGTTCCTGTTATCAATTTATATCAGGAGAAAAAAAAATTAGGAAAGGATAGATTGGCAGGTGCTGTTGCAGGAGGCAAAATGTTTCCGAAAAAATCTGTTTTAATAATCAATTGCGGAACATGTATCATTTATGATTTTGTGAATGTGAAAGGCGAATACCTTGGAGGAAGTATTTCTCCCGGATTAGAAATGCGATTTAATGCGCTGCACACTTTCACCAGCAAACTTCCGAAAATAAATAAAGCAGTCCCCGAAAAATTTATTGGCAGTACAACACAACAATCCATCTTAACAGGAGTTGTATTCGGGATTTCAAAAGAAATTGATGGAATGATTGACGAGTACAAAATGGATTACAAGGGTTTAAAAGTGATAGTTTCAGGAGGAGATTCCTCAATGTTTGTTCCCCACCTTAAAAACAAGATATTTGCCGTCCCTCAAATTGTTTTACAGGGTCTATATCAAATTCTAAAGTTTAATGCACATTAACTTCAAAAGTTCAGCTCTCCTTTTTTCTATTGTATTAATTTCTTCATTGGCTTCGGCCCAGGAGAATAATGTTTTGACCCGATTTGGCATTGGTGAATTAAAAAATCCATCATCAGCAAATTTGCGTGGTTGGGGCGGGTTAAGTTGTGCTTATAATAGCAGCCGAAATTACAACAACGATAATCCGGCAGCTCTTGGGTATTTAAAAATGTCGAGTTTTCAGTTTGCAGCTTTCGGTGATTTTTTAACGGTAAAAACCAATTCAGCAACAGGAAAATTCGGTTATTCCTCTCCTGAATATTTATCATTGGCTATTCCATTGAAAAAAAACAAAGCCGGACTTGCTTTGGGGCTTCAAAGTATGAGTCGGGTTAATTATGATATCAGACAAATTAACGATTCATCCGAATTCATTGGCAGTTCATTTAATGCATATACGGGAAGCGGTGGAACTTATAAAGTATTTTTAGCTTCGGGGATACGGATTAAAAATTTGTCATTAGGATTAAAAGCAAATTATTTATTCGGAACCTTAAAATATGTTAATATTCTGTTTTTAACTGATTCAGCAGTCAATGCATATTACTCTCGGAGTCAGGAATCAAAATCTTTCGGGGCACTTATTTTAGAAGGAGGAATTCAATTTCAACATGAGTTTAAAAATAAAAACAGATTGAGCTTAGGTGCAAACGGAAACTTGCAATCAAACCTTTCGGCTCATCATGATTTATTATTTGAAAGATTGTTTTATGCAAATAGCGTTTTAACAGCAAATGATACCGTATACAATCAATCGGATGTAGCAGGAGATGTTATTTTACCAATGCAGATTGGCGTTGGATTCATTTTTTCAAAAATGAAAGAAGTACAAAATGAAAAGTGGGCTGCATGGTCTGTTGGTGCTCAGGTAAACTATGGAAGCTGGTCTAACTATAAATCTTTCGGCGAAGTTGATTCATCAGTTAATAAATTAAAAATTTCAATTGGGGCCGAATTAACTCCAGGCAAAGGTTTTTATGATTCATATTTTAAAAATGTAAGTTACCGAATTGGCGGTTATACAGGGGTGAATTATATATCACTCAATGGAAATAATGTTTCGGAAAAAGCAATTACACTTGGATTGGGGTTACCGGTTCGTCGCAATGCATCTGAATTAAACTTATCTTTTGATGTAGGAACCTGCGGAAATCTTTCGCAGAATAACCTGCAACAATTTTTTGTGAAAGGAACATTTGCCATAACCCTAAGCGATTTTTGGTTTGTGAAACGGAAGTTTGAATAGCGAATGCAAAAACTAGCGTTAATAATTTTTCTGCTGCTTCCAGTATTTTATTCTTGCGAAAATGATATAACAGAAATAAATAAAATTGCCTCCCTGGAAGATGCACAAATTGAAGTCGGTAAAAAAATAGAATTGCTTTACAGCAGCAATGGAAAAGTGCGAGCCAGATTAATTGCTCCTGAACTTTTACGGCATAGAACTAAAACCCCATTTACTGAAATGCCTAAAGGTTTAAAGATGTATTTCTATAACGATTCAATGGTTAGTGAAAGTAAATTGACTGCCAAGTATGGCATCTCTTACGAAAAATCAAATGAGATGATAGTGCGGGATAGCGTCGTGGTAATCAATTTGAAAGGAGAAAAACTAGAAACTGAAGAGCTTGTATGGAACGAACAAACTCAAAAAATTACCAGTAGTAAATTTGTTAAAATTCAGACAAAAGATGAAATAATTTATGGGGATGGTATGGAAGCCAATAGTGATTTAACTAATTACAAAATCAAGAAGATAAGAGGCACTATACGATTAAAAGAGAATCCCCTTAACCAAAAGTGATTTTAGCTTAAATAAGCTGTTTTTTATTTGATTCTAGCTTCATTTTTCTTATCTTAAGGCATATTTATTCTTCATTTGGATATTCAACCGAATAAATTTTTCTTTGCACTCCTTCAAAAAAATGGAAACTCTATTAATATGGCAATGATTCAGATTATAAGAAATAAATTAGGACCTGCGATTGTAATAATTATTGGACTAAGTCTTGGTCTATTTGTATTACAAACTGCTTTGGATTCCAACACAGGATTACTTAGTGGTAAGGGAGACACAGTGGGAACAATAGATGGAAAAAAAATAAACATCAGAGAGTTTCAGGCTAAAGTTGATACTTCAATTGAAGCTTATAAATTAAACAGCAACAATAAAAACTTAGATGACAATACTATTTTCTCGCTTCGTGATCAAACATGGAACCAGATGATAGGTGATTATTTAAACAATAGAGAATTTGATGCATTGGGTATTACCCTCCCTAAAGATCAGTTGCAGGATTTATTTTTTGGTGCTGACCCTTATCCCGAACTAAAAAAATCATTTACCAATCCAAACACGGGGCAGTTTGACCCAATGGCGGTTAAAAATTACCTTGATAATCTTGATAAAAGTGTGCAAGGCGAAGATGTTGCTGAGAAGCAAACGCGTTGGGCAAGTTTTCAAAAGTATGTTCTGAATGATGTTATTACAGGAAAGTATAAAACACTTCTGAAAAATGCTGTTTATGTACCAAAATGGCAAGCTGAAATGGAATACAACGATAAAGAAACAAAGTATTCAATTCAGTATGTTAAAATTCCTTTCACTGACATGTCTGATTCAAGTATTAAAGTAACTGATGCAAATATTCAGGAGTACATTAATCGACATAAAGAACAATACAAGCAAGATGAGACACGCAAAATTGAATATGTAATTTTCACTGTTCAGCCTTCAGCAGCTGATACGGCAAAAGCTTTTAAATATGTAAATGATTCATACGAACATTTTGTTGCAACACCGAACGATACTGATTATTTCCGCCGGTATGGAGATCGTGCTTATGATAAAATGTATTATAACCCATCCAAACTTAGCAGCAAATTATTACTGGATACTTTAAGCAAAGTTGCTGTTGGGTCGGTGATACCTGTTTATTTTGAAGAGGGATCATACAAAACTGCAGTTTTGATTGACCGAAAAATGATGCCTGATTCGGTTAAGGCAAGTCACATACTTTTCTCAACTCAGAATGGTGCTGACTCTATTAAAGTTCTTGCAAAAGCTGATAGTGTGTTTAACGCCATAAAAGGCGGTGCAGCGTTTGAAGAATTAGCTGCAAAATATAGCGATGATAAAGGATCAGGAGCAAAAGGCGGTGATCTGGGCTATATAAAATACGGTATGACTGTTAAGAAATTCAACGATTATTTATTTGAAACAGGTAAAGTAGGTGAAGTTTCAATTGTTAAAACTGAATTCGGTTACCACATAATTCGTATGACTGAGTCACCAGCTTCAACAGCTCAAGTGCAATTAACATCCGTAACGCGTCATGTTGAATATAGCAGCACAACTGCAAACTCAATTTATGATAATGCCACCAAATTTTTAAATGAGCATTCAACTCCTGAGTTATTTACTAAAGCAATGCAGGACCAGAATCTGAATAAGCAAACAAACGAACAAACCAAAAAGAACGATTTTCAGATTCCAGGTTTGACCACTGCAAGAGAAGTAGTTAAATGGTCTTATGGAGCTGAGAAAGATGCAATTTCTTCAGTCTTTACATTAGGAGATAATTATGCAGTCGCTCATCTTGTTTCAATTTCACCTGAAGGAACAGGAACAGTTGAAGCACTTCGTTCTCAGGTTGAACCTCTTGTTCGAAATGAATTGAAAGGAGCAGCAATAGCTGGTCAGGTTAATGCATCTGTTGCATTGAATGCTACACTAGAATCACTGGCTCAAAAATTTAATAAAGAAGTTTCTTCAGGTGAAAATATGGCTTTTGGTGATGGTTATTTTAACAATATAGGTTTCGAACCAAAACTAAATGGCGCACTTTCAACCTTGAAGGAAGGAGTTATTTCTAAACCTATTGTTGGCCGTAATGCTGTGTTTGTTTTGAAATTAACTGCAGAGTCAACAAAACCTCAACCAATTGCTGATTACAATCAATACAAGCAACAAATTTCTCAATCTGTTTCACCTCGTTTTGAATATGGCTTTACCGATGCCTTGAAAAAAACGATTACAATTGTAGATGATCGTTATTTGTTCTTCTGATTTTGAACCGAATTTATTTCGTTGTGTTTAAATAAATCAACGATAATAATGGAAAATATAAATCCAATCATAAATAAGGTCGCCTCGAGCGACCTTATTACTTTAGACCTGGAAGAGTTTTATCCTTCAGGTGAAATAGTTGTATTCGATCTGAAAGATTTTCTATTCAAAGGACTTGTATTAAAAGAAAAAGATTTTCGCGAGGCGCTTAAAATTTTTAATTGGGAACAGTACCGGAATAAAAATGTGGCTATCACCTGTTCTGTCGATGCCATTGTGCCAATTTGGGCTTTTATGTTGGTGGCCGTAAATCTAGATGGCATAGCGAATTATTACCGTTTTGGTACAGAAATAGAATTATTAACTGATATATTTTTTCAAAATCTGAATAAAATGAATGTCGAAGATTATCGGAATAAAAAATTATTAGTTAAAGGTTGTAGCGATAAAGAAGTACCAGCTTCAGTTTATGTAGAAGTTGGAAGACTGCTATTACCAGTTGTTAAAAGCCTTATGTATGGAGAGGCTTGCTCAAATGTTCCGTTGATGAAGCGGAAATAATTGTTTTTAATATCCAATTCAATTGGTCGGTAAAAGTAATTTTCTGGCTTTTTTTTCGTTACTTTGCTTGATATGAATCGCAAGAGAATTATTTCTATTTCTGGTTTTGTTGGTCTCTTGTTAATTCTTGGGCTATTTATAGGAGCAAAGAAAATTGACAACATCGGACGACCAATTAATTACCGATATAGTAATCTTCGTTCACCATTTGACAATAAAACCTATCCGGTTAAAATTCCTGATAGCCTTGATTTTGCAGGGGAATCAGTACCTCTATTTGATTTTGATGTTGTTGAGCGTTTAGATCGGGAATTAATAGTAAACACTTATTGGCATTCTCGCACCATTCTAATTTTGAAAGAAATGAAACAGATTGGGTCAATAATCCGACCCATAATGAAAAGAAATGGGTTGCCTGATGATTTTATTTTTTTAGCAGTTGCAGAGAGTGGGTTACAAAATGATGTGGTTTCGCCGAGTGGTGCTACAGGAATATGGCAATTTGTTACAGGCACAGGAAAAAATTATGGGTTGCAGATAGATGAGTTTGTGGATGAAAGATTGAATTATGAAAAGTCTACTGAGGCAGCTTGCGAGTATTTGAAAGAATCAAAAGAACGATTTGGAAGTTGGACCTTAGCAGCAGCAAGCTTTAATATGGGCCAAGAAGGATTGTCTCGATCAATGAAAAATCAAAAAGTGGGCTCCTATTATGATTTGTATTTAAACAATGAAACCAGCAGATATATATTTAGAATACTGGCATTAAAAGAAGTGATGAAGAATCCTCAGTCTTATGGATTTTATGTAAGCTCTACTGATTTATACCCATCACTAAAATATCATACAATAACTATTGATTCAACAATTAATAATCTGACTGAATTTGCAATTTCACAAGGAACTACATATAAATATTTAAAGGTATTTAATCCCTGGATGATTAATACTTCGCTTCCAAATTCTGATAAGAAAGTTTATACAATCAAAATCCCTGAACCAGAAATGGTATCCAATGAGTTGGAAGTAACTGAACCAGACAATAGTTCAGGACAATAATTTCTTAATTAAATTTATTTGTTAAAAGTCGTTAGCACTTCACTACCTTAATGACGGCAATGCTTAAACCATACATTATAAAAAGCAGATTGGAAGCTGGGTGCGATGAAGCAGGCAGAGGGTGCTTAGCGGGACCGGTATTTGCGGCCGCAGTTATTATACCTCCGGCATTTCAGCATCCACTATTGAATGATTCAAAAAAGATGAGTGAAGTTCATAGATATGAACTACGGGAATTTATTGAAGAAAATTCTTTGTCTTGGGCGGTTGCATTTGTTGATCATAAAAAAATTGATTCGATTAATATTTTGCAAGCCTCACTTCTAGCAATGCATCGTGCTTTAAGTAAACTGGAAAGGCAACCTGAATTTATTTTAATTGATGGAAATAAATTTAAACCATATGGTAAAATTCCATACCAGACTTTTGTAAAGGGTGATGGAACATATGCATCAATTGCTGCTGCAAGTGTGCTGGCCAAAACATATCGTGATGATTATATGAAGAAACTACATAAAAAACACCCGAATTATGGTTGGGATCATAATAAAGGATATCCTACTGAAGAGCATAGAAAAGCTATTGTTGAATACGGAATCACTCCTGTACATCGTCGTTCATTCCGATTATATGGAGATCAGGGGGAACAATGCGAATTATTTTAAACATTTTTAAAAAATCTTTATGGCAATACAGTCCAATATAAATTATTCTAAAATCTTATTTTAGCCGCCCCAATAAATAAAAAAATGAATTTCCAATTAACAGAAGAACAAATAGCAGTTAGAGACGCTGCACGAAATTTTGCAAAGACTGAATTGTTACCTGGAGTGATTGAACGCGATGAACATCAGAAATTTCCAAAAGAGCAAATAATAAAATTGGCAGAACTTGGTTTTTTGGGAATGATGGTTTCTCCTGAATATGGCGGAAGCGGTATGGATACTATTTCATATGTGTTGGCAATGGAGGAGATTAGTAAAATTGATGCTTCGGTTTCTGTATGCATGAGTGTAAATAATTCATTGGTCTGTTGGGGATTGGAAACTTTTGGGACCGAAGAACAAAAGCAAAAATATTTGACCCCGCTTGCTCAGGGTAATAAAAATGGCGAATTATATACAGGAGCATTTTGTCTCTCAGAACCTGAAGCCGGTTCTGATGCAACATCGCAGCGAACAACTGCCATTGATAAAGGTGATCATTATGTTTTGAACGGAACAAAAAACTGGATTACTAATGGTAATTCATGTTCTGTATACCTTGTAATTGCTCAAACAGATGTTGCAAAAGGAAGCCGAGGAATTAATGCCTTTATAGTTGATAAAAATCTGAAAGGTGTAGTGGTAGGTGGCAAGGAAAACAAACTGGGTATCCGTGGTAGTGATACACACAGTATCATGTTTCAAGATGTTATTGTTCCAAAAGAAAACAGAATCGGTGCCGATGGATTTGGATTCACTTTCGCAATGAAAACTTTAGCTGGAGGTAGAATTGGTATTGCATCACAAGCTTTAGGTATTGGCTCAGGCGCCTATGAGTTAGCTCTTGCTTATGCAAAAGAGAGGAAAGCTTTTGGCAAAGAGATAATGCACCATCAGGCAATTCAATTTAAATTGGCCGATATGGCAACTGAAATTGAAGCCGCAAGGTTATTGTGTATGAAAGCTGCATGGGAAAAAGACCAGCACCTGGATTACACTTTATCAGGCTCCATTGCAAAAGTTTTTGCATCAGAAATGGCCATGCGCACAACCATAGAAGCAGTGCAGGTTCACGGCGGTTATGGTTATGTAAAAGAATATCATGTGGAGCGATTGATGCGCGATGCAAAAATCACCCAGATATATGAAGGCACTTCAGAAGTGCAGCGGATAGTGATTTCTAGAGCTGTTTTAAAATAGATTTAATTAATTCAATTCAAATAACGATTTTGGCATAGTCTTTCGTTTAACCACAAAACAAATTTTTTTTAATTCATGAAATACTTTACTATTCTAACTGTCATATTCCTGAGCTTTGTACTTAAAGCTGATGCTCAATTCAACTGTATATTTTTCTCTGAAGACGGAGAAAAATTCTGGGTTGTTATCAATGGAGTAAAACAAAATCCAGATCCTCAGACAAATGTTAAAGTATCAGGACTTAATGCGACTATGTATAAGTCAAAAATTATTTTTGAAAACAACAATCTACCCGACATTGAAAAGTCAATCGGATTTACTGATCCTGGTGAGTATACTTACAATATTAAAAGAAATTCGAAAGGTGAAATTGTAATGCGTGTTATGTCTGTTGTGCCTATTATTCAAAATGCTCCACCAGCTCCAAATCAATATGTTGTTGTTTATGGGTCACCGATGCCACAAACAACAACTGTTGTTACAACTCCGGTTGGCGGAACAGTTCAGCAAACTACTACAACCACGACAACTACCGGAAATCCAAACGATAATGTAAACATGAATGTAGGAATGAATCTTGGCGGTGTTGGAATCGGAATGAATGTAAATGTCAACGACGGAATGGGAACTACTCAATCATCATCGACCACAACTTACAGTCAAACCACTACTACAACTGGAGGATATATTGATCCGGGTGTTACACAAACAACAGTGGTTTATGTTCCGGGTTATGGCGGACCAATTGGTTGTCCAATGCCAATGGCACCAGGTGATTTTGAATCTGCTAAATCTTCAATTGCCTCCAAAGATTTTGAAAGCACTAAACTTGAAATTGCAAAACAGATTATTGAATCAAACTGTGTTGTGGCTGAACAAGTTAAACAGATTATGCAGTTGTTTGATTTTGAATCATCAAAACTAGAATTTGCAAAATTTGCATATGGCCATACTTATGATAAAGGAAATTATTTTAAAGTAAATGATGCGTTCGAATTCGAATCTTCGGTTTCAGATTTAAGTAGTTATATTGTAGGACATTGATCCTAAATAAAATAGATTAAAAGGGTTGCAATCATTCGATCGCAACCATTTTCTTTTTTATAGCAATAGGCCAAATATTGAAAATTCAATTCTGTTTTTTCCTTACAGTTTTTTAAGGAAATTATTTTCTTCTTCTTCAATTTAGATTTTAGCAAATCATAAGATTGACGGAGATAATTTTCCCTGTCTTTTATTAAAAAGCACTTCGGGTCATTCACGAAAACCCATTTGTTTCTTGTTAAATATGGTGTATGACTAATTCTGTCACGCGCTGATAACTCTTTAAACTCTTCGTCATTTACTTTAAACGAAACGCCGAATTCTCCTTCCATTCCTGTTACAAAAAACATTTTTTCTCCAATGAAAAAACAAAAATCGTGTCCTGATTTTATGCCTTCCTTCAAATCAGAAAATTTTAAGCAGATAGTTCAGATGAAATCGTTTTGCATTTATAAATTTTTTAAGAATCACTAAAATAAAAACGGCTCTCATTTCTGAGAGCCGTTTTTAATATTATTTTAAATAAATATTTATTTATCTGTCTTCGGATCGTAAACTTTAAATTCTACACGGCGGTTATAATATTGTTGACCTTCGAATTTTTCGTTGTATCCATCAGGAAGGTTTTTAATCAGGTTATCTGTTTCTCCTTTCTGACCAGTAATAATTCGGGAAGCATCAATTCCATAAACATCCGCAAGGTATTTTTTCGCATTATTTACTCTGCGTAAAGAAAGATTGTCATTATACTTATTTGACGCACGAATATCAGTATGACCTGTAGCAACAATTTTTAATTCCGGATACATTTTCATTACAGTAGCAACATATTTCATTCTTTCAAACATTTCAGGTTTGATATAATCTTTATCCAGATCATAAAAAATCATTGGCAACCACCAATATCCACCACCACCTGCACCTCCTCCTAAAATTGTTTTTCCATTTGCATCAACTAAACCGGTAGGGTTAGTATTAGCTTCTTTGTCATGATAATCAGGAACTCCATCCTTATCAGCATCTGTCGGAATTCCATCGCTGTCAACCTTTGCACCTATAGGAGAGTACGGGTCTTTATCTTTTGCATCAGAAATTCCATCTTTATCTGAATCCTGAGTAACGCCATGTGTATTTACTACAGCCCCAGGCTCACTTCCCGGCTCCTGATCAAGTCTGTTAACTACTCCATCATCGTCAGTATCAACTAAATCATCAACATTCTTTTTTATTAATGTTTGAATGGCATCGTAAGTATAATCATTTGGGTTTTGCCAGTAAAGAGGCTCAACTCTTTTGTTTCCTCCAATAAAATAACCTAAAGAAGCGCTGATATAGTGATATGTATCAAAGTTTCCGGTTAAAACAGGGTCAAGGTTAGGATGTTCTTGCCAACGCTGACCATCTAACAAATCATCATTTGTAATAGAAATTTTTTCAGTAAGTGAAAGTTGAAATTTACGACTTAAATGAAATCCAACTCCAATACTACCGGAAACAACTGGTTTAGTAACTCTTTCAAAAAATTTAGGTTGATCTGCCTGGCCTTCTGCAGCTGTTTCATAAGTGCCATCTAATATTTTCTTTAAAGCAGCAATAGTGGTTTTGCGGTCAGTATAGTCACCACTATAATAAATCGAAACAAAATCATAACGATTGTTATTAGCATCTAAAGCATCCATTTTAGTTCTGTATATCATTGCACCACCACCTATTCCACCATATAAATTAAATTTTCTTTCGCGGGCAACTTTATGATAGCCAATATTATTAATTGTCAATACTGCCTGTATATTTATTTCATCAATATCTGTTTTATAATTATAATAAAAAATACCTCCATTCCCATAATAATTTGTTGCAGGATTTGCTACAAGTACAGGGTTATTCGCCAATCCAGAATTTCCTTGCCAATTGAGTCCGTATGTTGTTCCATGTAATATTTGCCCCTTTAAACTAACTGCATAACCCAAAGATTTCCGAACTTCAAATCCTGCACCCCAACCACCTTTAGTAGCAACATCACCACTGACAAACAAGCCCCCGCCATTCAGGGCAATTTCCCACTTGTTTTTTGGTTTTGGTGGAAATATATATTGGCCTTTCTCAAATTGTTTTTGCTGAGGCATATTTTTATTGGAGATAACAGTGGTATCTCCTAATACATCACGATATAAAGGAAGAATAGGTTTATATGCTGCAGTATCATAAGGTGTTTGCGCTTGAGTTTTATAACTTAAAAAACCTAAGCTTAAAAGAAATGATAGTAAGTAAACTTTTTTCATGATTTGAAGTTGCGATGAATCAAATAGCTAAAAAAACAAACTTTAGCTTTGGTTTCAAAGGTAAAATTAGTTTTGACAATTACAAATCATGAAATTCGTTGTTAAGTCCTTTTTTTACAATTTGAAACTGCTAGGATTTAATTGAGAGAACTATTTAGTCCTTTCAGTAGTAAAATACACTAGATCTTTTAACGATTTTAAGGATTGATTTTCAACAAATCCATTTAATAGGCTCATTGCCTCATTTCGGTATAAATTCATTTTTTCTTCGGCATATTTCATTCCGCCGTTTTTGTGAATGAATGAAATAACCTCTTTCACTTTTTTAGGATCTGTATTGTGGTTCCGAATTATATTAATGATTCTTTTCCGATCAGCTGGTAATGAATTATTCAAAGAAAAAATTAATGGAAGGGTAATTTTTTTTTCTTTTAAATCAACTCCATGCGGTTTGCCGGTATCATCACTTCCAAAGTCAAGAAGATCATCTTTTATTTGAAACGCAATCCCAACTTTTTCGCCAAACAGCTTCATTTTCGAAACAATCTCTTCGGAGGCATTTGAAGATGAAGCACCTACAGCACATGCCGAAGAAATAAGCGAAGCTGTTTTTTGTCTGATTATTTCAAAATAAATTTCTTCGGTAATGTTAAGTTTTCTGGTTTTTTCAATTTGTAATAATTCTCCTTCACTCATTTCTTTTACCGCATCAGAAACTATTTCGAGCAATCGAAAATCTTTATTACCTACAGCCAGAAGTAAGCCTTTTGAAAGAAGATAATCACCAACTAAAACAGCTATTTTGTTTTTCCATAATGCATTGATTGAAAAAAAACCTCGCCGTTCATCAGAATCATCAACCACATCATCGTGAACAAGCGTAGCAGTATGAAGCAATTCAATTAAAGCCGCTCCTCTGTATGTTGCATCAGTTATCTCACCGCAAATAGATGCAGACAAAAACACAAACATAGGGCGCACCTTTTTTCCTTTCTGTTTAACAATGTACTGCATAACTGCATCAAGCAATGCAGTTTTGGTTTTCATTGATGCCCGGAATTTTTCCTCGAATATTTTTAATTCACCTTCAATAGGTTTTCGGATTTCGTCGAGGTTTGGTTTCATATAAAGCACGGCGAAATTAGCAGTTCGCCTTTTTGAAACCTAACTTCACCATTCAAACAATTTATAATTTTCCGAAATGAAAATAATTAAAAATATTCGTATTCAAGGAAGCAGGCAACGAGATATTTATATTGATTTATTTGTTCCGGAAACAAAAATTAAGGCTCCAGTAATTGTTTTTTCTCACGGATTTAAAGGTTTTAAGGACTGGGGACACTTTAATTTGCTGGCAAAAAATTTTTGCAGGGAGAATTTCATATTTATAAAATTTAACTTTT
This sequence comes from Chitinophagaceae bacterium, assembly GCA_947469485.1. Lineage (GTDB taxonomy): Bacteria > Bacteroidota > Bacteroidia > Chitinophagales > UBA10324 > UBA10324. The sequence goes on from CANIPU010000012.1 coordinate 87,291, forward strand.
CCTATAATGGAACAAACTCTGATCATCTTGATGATGTTTATGATAAAGAAGCTTTTGGTCATAATAATTTAAGCACTGAATTGAATGACCTTGGTTGTATTATTGATTTTATTTTTAGTCAGAATTTCCCGGCCAAAGAGGGTTTTAATTCAGAATTATATTTAATTGGTCATAGTAGAGGAGGAGCAATTTCAATTTTAAAAGCTGCTGAAGACCGCAGAGTAAAAAAAGTATTAACTCTGGCGGCAGTTAATCAATTCGGGAAATTTTTTTCTGAGGCAATTGTTAATGAATGGAAATTAAAGGGAGTCCATTATGTGGAAAATGCCCGAACAAAACAACATTACCCAATGTATTTTCAATACATTGAAGATTTGGAAAGGAATGCCGAAAGATTAAATGTGAATGAAGCGCTTAATAAAATGAAAGCAGCATTATTAATTATTCATGGCACCTACGATGAAGCTGTAAATGTTAAAAGTGCATATAAAATAAAAGAGATGAAACCGGAGGCTGAATTAATACTAATCGATAATGCGAATCATACTTTTGGTGCAAAACATCCCTGGGATTCTGATGAATTACCTGATTATACAAAGTTCTGGTTTGAAAAAGCTATTGCATTTTTTCGTTTGTAGTTTCCTCGGCAAATTTTGCAGCTCCTTCTAATTGATTGAACCAATCTGCTCCATATTTTCTAATCAAAGAGTTTTTAACAAATTGGTAAACCGGAACTCCCAATTTTTTACCATTTACACAAGCAGGATTGCATACATCCCACTTACTGTAATTTACTGCATCATAATCTTTGTGTTTTGTTATTCGTACCGGATATAAATGACATGAAATTGGTTTTTGAAAATCAATCTTGCCTTCTTTATGTGCCTTTTCAAAAGCGCACTGTGCAATTCCTTTGTCAAAAAATACATATGCACATCTTCCTTTTCCACCAACAAGGGGAGTAACAAAATCACCATCAGAATCAATCACCCATTTTCCGAATTCTTCAATGGTTTTTATACCATCCTCTACCATGAATGGTTTTACTTTTTCATAAACTTTCTCCATTATTTCAATTTCGTGTTGTTCAAGTGGTGCTCCTGATTCGCCTTCGACACAACATGCACCTTTGCATTTTTCAAGATTACAGACAAATTGTTTATCTAATAAATCCTCAGAAATAATGGTGTTTTCAATAACAATCATAATTCTGCAAAGATGTTTAATTTTTTTTCTCAGATTATCAATTAATCAGAATGTTTGATTGATAACAAAGAGTTTTATTAATTTGCCATCGATTAAACTAAGTAGTGATGAAAATTTTTAAGGCTTTTTCAGTTCTGGCTGTTTTAAGTATTGCTTTTTTTTCATGTAAAAATGATCAAGAAGATTTTGGCCCGATGAAGGGAATAAATTATTTCAGCAGAAATGATGCATTTGGCGGAGAGCAGGTTTCATTTGAAAATGCAGATGGAATTTCAAATCATTTATTGAAAAAACAAACAATTATTACAATTTCATCTAATTGTTTTACCAATGAAGATGGCACTGCGTTTACAGGTAAGGTTGTGTTGTCATGTAAAGAAGATTTGGTCAGAGGCTTTATGGCATTAAATTGTGTTCCAACAGTTAGTGACGGCAATCCACTAAGTTCTGAAGGGGCTATTTATTTAAATGCCGTTGATATATATGGTCATAAACTTAAAATCGCATCTGGTAAAAACATTGAAATTGCAATGCCCGGCAGTGCCGTTCCAAGTCAAAACAGATTGTATTATGGAGAAGATAATGTTAAAGATCCATCTCCTGAAAATACTTCACTATTTAACTGGAAAGAATTTTCCTCTGATACAGTTGAGTATTATTTTGATAATGCAGCAGCAAAATATTATTACAAATTAAATTGCACAGAACTAGGGTGGATTTCATGTGGAAGAATGGTTTCTGTGGTTAATCCTGTTGGAATAAAAGTTCGCGTTAAGGGAATTTATCCAATGTATGCTTCTAATACCGCTGTTTATGTTGTTCCGGTTTCAGGAGAAAGTGCATTTCGTTTGTGGAATTATGATGCGGCAGAATTTATGTATTCATTGGACAAACCTTATTTATCACAAGGAAGCCAGGTTTATATTATTGTTATTGCTTCAGTTAGAAAATTCAAGATTTTCTATTCAAGAGAGCTTATTACAATTGGTGCAAATACAACAGAAACAGTTGAGGCGGTTCAATCAAACCTGAATTCAATTGCAAGCAATTTGTACTATCTGTAGTTGAGTTTTTGTAATTCGCTTTTATTATTTTATAGTAATTACGAAATCAGTCTTTGATTTAATTTTTCCAATGGGTTCGCAATATTTTTCGAACCCGTTTTTTTTAAGCCATTCTGAAAATTCTCTTTTATTTTCTTGTGCAACAGCAATCATCAGCCCACCGCTTGTTTGCGGATCGCAAAGTGTGATGAGCGATTCGCCGGTGATGCCGCTTACTTTTCCATCATAGCTTTTCCAGTTGCGGTAAGTATTATCTGGCGCAATAAATTTTTGTGCTAATTCTTTTGCGCCATCAATCAGTTGAATCTTATCGTAATAAATTTCTGCTGAAATTTTTTCGCCGCACATTTCAAGCAGGTGACCAATCAAACCGAAACCTGTTACATCTGTCATGGCATGAACAGATTCCATTGTTCCGAAAATTTCTCCTGCTGAATTCAACTTACACATACTTTCCACTGCTGGCTGAATGACTTCTTCAGTAATCAATCCACGCTTCAATGCCGTAGTTAAAATTCCGGTGCCGATTGATTTTGTCAGGAATAAATAATCTCCTTCCTGCGCCAAATTATTTTGCCGGATATTTTTTTTCGAGGCTGTTCCATTCACAACCAATCCGAACAGCGGTTCCACATTATCAATGGTGTGCCCGCCTGCAATAGGAATTCCTGCTTCTTCAGCAACACTTCGTGCGCCTTTTAAAATTTCACTTGCTAATTCAATCGGTAGTTTCTCTACCGGAAATCCAAGAAGTGCCAAAGCAAAAATTGGTTTACCACCCATGGCATACACATCGCTCAGCGCATTTGCAGCGGCAATTCTTCCGAAGGTGAATGCGTCATCCACGATCGGCAGAAAAAAATCGGTGGTAGTGATCAGCACATTTTCATTTCCCAAATCCCACACTGCTGCATCATCGGCAGAATCGTAGCCGACTAATAATTCACGAAATACTTTTTCATTCTTTCCGCTGTTTGCTAAAATATTTTGTAAAACTTCGGGAGCAATTTTACATCCGCATCCTGCGCCATGGCTGTGTTGTGTTAAACGAATTTTTTCTGACATCAGGAATTTTTTATTTCTTCGAATATTTTTTCTGCATTCTTCTCCGGCGAAATTTCTTCACAACTTATTTTTTGAACTAAAGAAACTTCCCGCTTATCCGTTGCTCTGTCGTAAAACTTATCGTAGTAGTGTAACAGTATGCGGAATGCTTCAGTGAAATTTTTCTCATCGAGAAACTGCAAAGTGAGTTTGGTATTCAGGCCGCCCAATTTTTGTGAAATTCTGTTTGTTGCATCTTTTAAATGCTCAACATTAAACACACCATAATTTTCAACGATGTATTTCAGTCGTTCTTCAAACGGGATGTCGAGATAAAAAACTTTTGCGTCACGCATCTGCGCCCATAGGTTATTTGGAATATTCACCCAACCGATTCGCTGACTTTCATCTTCAAGCCAGATTGATTTTTTTGAATCACAATTCATTAATTCAAGCGCCAAGAAATTTTCAAATTGCTCTTGCGAAGGCGGTGGGGCTTCACCCAGCGCACCAAATGCAGAACCTTTATGATTCGCCTTACCCTCGAGGTCAATTACCTGCTGATTTTTTTTCTGCAGTTCTTTCAGCACTAAAGTTTTTGCAGAACCGGTTCTGCCTCCAAGAATCTGCAGCGGATATTTTTTTTCGAACTGTGCGAGTACAAAATGCCGGAATGATTTATATCCTTTTTCTAAAGTGAAGACTTTGTAGCCGAATAAATCGAGCATCCAACTCACCACACCACTGCGCATTCCACCGCGCCAGCAATGCACATATAACTCCTTCGGATTTCCATTCTCTTTTATTCCACTGATGATGCGCTGCATATTGGTGCCATAATGTTTCAAGCCAATGAGCATCGCTTCTTCGCGACCTTTTTGTTTGTATGCAGTTCCTACTTCTGCTCTTTCTTCATCTGAAAAAAGCGGAAGTGAAATTGCATTCGGAATATGAGCGTGTAAAAATTCTTTTGGCGAACGAACATCAATAATTGTTTTGCCTTTAGATTTTACTAAAAATTCTTCAACTGATAATCGTTGCACCATTATTCAAGCATTTTTAAAAACTCTGCTTCACTTATAATATTTACTGTTCCGAGTTTTTGTGCTTTAGCGAGTTTGCTTCCGGCATCTTCTCCCACGACTAAGTAATTCAGCTTGGCAGTAACAGAGCCCAGAATATTTCCGCCATTCACCTCCACCATTTCTTCCGCATCGTTGCGCTTCATGTTCATTGTGCCAGTGAACAGAAAAGTTTTTCCAAACAATTTTCCATCCATTGCACTTTCGGTTTTTGTGTGTTGTGTGTTCACTCCGGCTTCTTTCAGTTGCGAAATAATTTTCAGATTGTTTTCATCGTGAAAGAAATCATAAATGCTCACCGCGACTTTCGGTCCCACATCTTCTATTGCCTGCAATTGTTCAACAGAAAAATTCTGAAACTCAGAAATATCATTCACCTGCTGCGCTAATTTTTTTGCAGTGGTTTCGCCAACGAAACGAATTCCCAATCCGAAAAGCAAGCGCGGCAGTGATTGTGTTTTTGATTTTTCAATGGCAGTTTTCAGGTTGTTAATTGATTTCTCCTTCCATCCTTCTAGTTTTCCAACCGCTTCGAAATTCAAATTATAAATATCCGGAATGGTGTGAATGAAATTCTGCGCAACAAATTCTTCCACAATTTTTTCGCCAAGTCCTGCAATGTCCATCGCATCTTTAGATACATAATGAATAATGCGCTCACTCACCTGTGCCGGACAACTGTAATTGATGCACCGCCAGTTCGCTTCCGCTTCGGGCTTGAATAATTTTGAATCACACACCGGACAATGTGTAGGGAAAATAATTTTTTCTTCTTCTCCTGTCCGCGCTTCAACGATCGGCATCACGATATAAGGAATCACTTCGCCGGCGCGTTCAACCAAAACTTTATCGTGCACACGAATATCTTTTTCACGAATAAATTCTTCGTTGAACATCGAAACACTCGACACTGTTACACCTGCAAGCGCAACGGGTTCGAGTTTCGCAACGGGGGTGATTGCTCCGGTTCTTCCCACCTGGTATTCTACTTTCAGTAATTCTGTTGTTGCCTGCTTCGCTGCGAATTTGTAAGCGATTGCCCAACGCGGATGATGCGATGTGTAGCCGCATTTTTTTTGCAACTCCAGTTTGTCAACTTTGATAACGAGTCCATCAATTTCATATGGAAGATTTTCGCGGCGCTTCTCGAACTGATGACAATAATCAATCACATCAGCAATGTTTTTTGCAATGAAAAATTCCTTTCGTGGCGATTTGAATCCGAGTGAATCCAGAATTTCAATGGCATGTGAGTGCGATTTAATTCCACCCGATGCAAGCAAATCATTTCCTGCTTCATCTTCCGCAACGCTGATGTGATACAGAAATGCTTCCATGCCCCGCTTGCCCACTTCACTCGAATCTTTTATGCGTAAACCACCCGAAGCTGCATTGCGCGGATTACCGAAAGGCGGCAGTCCATCTTCAATCCGTTTCTCATTTATTTTCTGAAAAGAATTTTTATTGATGAGTACTTCTCCTCGGATTTCAATTTTATGAATACCATATTTTTTAAAATCAGCACTCAATGGAATGGAACGCAATTGTTTTAAGTTGGTTGTGATTTCTTCTCCCACAGAACCGTCACCACGGGTCGCTCCGCGAATGAAATGATTGTTTTCGTAAACAAGTGAAATGCCTGCGCCATCAAATTTTGGCTCTACGCAATATTCAACAACCAAATCTTCAATAAATTTCTTCACGCGCTCATCCCAGTCATTCAAATCTTCGGCATCGTATGAATTGTCAAGTGAAAGCATCGGAACCAAGTGCTGCACTTCCGGAAAATCTTTTGTCAATCCTTTCGCAACCCGTTGTGTGGGTGAATCAGCAGATATCCAATCGTGATGTTCGGCTTCGGTTCGTTTTAATAAATCATACAACTGGTCGAATTCAAAATCGGTAATGGCTATTTCGCTTTGTACATAATATTTCCATTCGTGGTAGCGAATAATTTTTCGCAGATGCTCGGTTTCATTTTCAGAGGATAACAGAAAATTCTGAGCGTGCTTCAATTGCTTAAGCAACTCCTGTGAATCGTGAATGAGTTTTTGTTCCTGTTCTTTTGAATACATATGCGAAATCAAAGATGAAAATTAAAATTTAACCGCAGAGTTTCACTGAGTAAATACTACTCAGAGTTTCACAAAGTTTAAAACTCTGAGTTACTCTGCGAAATACTCTGAGCAACTCTGTGGTAAAAACTAATTCTCGCTATTAGATATTTCTTCCATCAAAGTTCGGAATGCAACAAAGCGGTCGGCATATTTTTTCAATACATCTTCACGAATCTGGGCAGCAAAATTCTTTTCATACTTCTTAAACATTTCCATAGAAGCGCAATTGTACTGAATGATATAAGTGAGGTTATCATCTTCTGTATCTTCTTCAATAAGGCGACTTATGCGGTAAGAAACGAAACAGCCTGTATTCATCACATCCGGAATATGAATTTCCTGCATGTACTCCAACCACTCCGTTGCAATAAATGCATCCACCTTTATCGTGACATTGTAAATAATCATCTCAAAAATTTGCTGCTAAAATAAATGTTAGTGATTAAACACAGAGTTTCTCAGAGGAAATACATCACGGAGTTGCACAGAAAAACTTTGTGAAACTCTGAGAAAAACTCTTTGCTACTCTGTGGTTTCTATCTCAATCTCGGATTGAATTTTTTCTGTAAACCACTTGCTATTAATTGCAGACTCAGTAACAGTAAAAACAAAACCAATCCCGGAAACAAAACCAGCCACCAGGCGGTGAAATTTGATTTTGCATCCGACAAAAGAGAGCCGAGTGTAACAGTTCCAACCGGCAATCCTGCACCGAGAAAAGTTAAAGCAGATTCCAAAACTATTGCCGCTGAAAAAGTAAATGCCAAATGAACAAACAAGATCGGCAACACCGAACTCATCACATGTTTGAGAATAATGGTTCTCGTTTTCATTCCCATTGCTTTTGCAGCGGTGATGAAATCCAATTGCAAAGTTTGCAATGCAACTGAACGAACCACCCGAAAAATTCCGGTCCATGTGGTGCATCCGATTATTACAACTACCAACCACAACGATGGTTTTGCAATGGCGGTTAGCGTGAGAATAATCATCAGCAACGGGAATGAAGTAATGATATCAGCAAGTGTGGAAAGCAAAGTATCAATCGGCAATTGCACTGGAATGAATTTCTTTAATGGAGAAAGAATTCGTGCAGAGAAAAAATATCCAACTAACAGAATGGCAATGAAAAGAAAAAACGAAAACAGGATTTCTGAAATCATACTGAAAGAATCGGATGATGCATTCCCAATTTCAAATCTTCGCAGGTAAAAAGCATAGAACCAGGCAAGCACAAAAAAAACAAAAGCGAAAATCAATTGTATGATTCCGGCTTTGCCTTTGTTTCCGAAAGTTGCTGCTATCAATCCTGAAGGCAATCCAATAAGTGTTGCAAAAATTACACTGAGCAATGCAACGGTCAGCGAAATTTTTAATCCTGAAATAATTCCTGCTGCAATATCATTTCCGCGCGAACCTGTTCCGAGTATGTGATTAGTTGAGGGAGACTGCAATGATGCGCTCCAATCATTTTCAAAAAATGTTTCGGGCAACAGCACAGAAATAAAACTCAGCAACACAATCGCTAATAATATTCCTGCGCCCCAAATGAGGGAAGAATTTTTTCTGAATAAATCTTTTGAAAATTTATTCATGAAAGTTGTTGGGTTTGACGAAGCCGCGGGTCAATAAATGCCTGCAAAATTTCGGTGAGTAAAAACCCAACCAATGTCAGCAGGCATGAAAGTGTGCTGATTGCCGCCAACACCGGAACATCCTTCGTGAGAGCTGCATGAAACAAAGCATTGCTCATTCCGGGAATTCCGAAAATGGTTTCGATGATGACACTGCCGCCAACTGCCATTGGAAATAAATAACCGAGCACAGTGAGCACCGGAATAATGGCGTGCGGCAAAGCATGTTTCAATAATGATTGCGTGTTATCAAATCCTTTTGCTCTTGCGGTCAGTAAAAATTCTTTGTGTAACACTTCCTTCAGATTGGTTTCCAGTGCGCGTGTGAAATAAGCGATTGCGCCGAGCGTGTAACACATCACCGGAAGAAAAAGATGATACGCATAACTGAAAAATCCTTCGCCGCTGTCGGGCCAGCCACTCAATGGAAAAATGGAAATCATTTTTGAATTGGCAAATAACATCAGCAACAAAATCGCCAGCCAGAAAACCGGAATGATGTACAGCATCAATAAAATTCCCCGGATGATTTTTGAAATAACTTTTCTTTCATTCAACACTAAGTATACTGATAACGGAATGCTGATAAAAAAAGCAAGCAGCATCGAAATGAAAACCAAAATGAATGAGCGAAAAAATCTCGGCCACAATAATTGCGAAACCTGCAATCCGGTTTCTGTTGACACACCAAAATCTCCTCTCAGAATTCCTTTATAATTTTTTCCATCAGTGTTGTCGCCGAACAGCCAGCGTTGATATTGATTGTCGCCATAGAAGTGAATGACAGGAATAAATTTTTTCCATGAAGAATTTTTTTGAAGCAATTCTTTTTCTTCATCATTCATTTTCCAGATGGTATCCGGTTCGCTGAGTGATGTAACACTGAAATAAAAAACAGGGATTTGATTTTTAATTTTTTGCTGTGTGAAATCACCGGACGAAATATTTTCCGATTGTGTATCCATAAAATTCCCCTGCTGATTGCCGGAAGCATTGATAAAAAAAACCAGCAACGAAACCACAAACAGCGCCGGCACCATCCAAAGCAATCGAGTGAGAATCCGGCGGCGCATTAATTACTCCTTTTGTTTTTTTTGTTAAGCAATCCTGTGCTCATGAAACAAACTTAATCAATCATCTTTATCTTGAAGGAACGCAGGGTTTACTTCGTGAAAACAGAATCTTGAGCTATTTTAAAATTTGTTTAAATAAAAATCACGGCTAATTTCACCCCATAAAAAATATACAAATGAAAAAAATGGTTCTTATTTCGAAATTAATTATTCTTATTTCAATAATATCTCTTAGCGATATTAATGCTCAAACGGTTTATGTTACAGTGAGTACTTCAGAAGCTGATGCAAAGATTTTTGTTGATGGACAAAATTTAGGGACTGGTACTTTAAAAGTTAAAGTTCCTTATAAAGGTTGTGTAAATGTTAAAATTGAAAAGGTCGGGTTTTTAAAGTATGAGCAAACCTATTGCAATCAACCAAATGGGACAAAGCCACCAAAGACGCAATATTTTGATATGAAGAAAGATGATGCTTTAGAAGCATCAATAAAAACTGATCAGGCAAATATTGATTTTGCAGTTGAGGTAAATAAAAATTTATCAAAAGATGATTCTTGGAAATTAATAACACAAATAGTTACCGATTATTTTGATGCAATTGAAGTGAGTGATAAAGAAACTTCATATTTGAGAACAGCATGGGGAATACAATCGTTTGCTCAAAATACAATTAGGACCAGATTAATAATTAAATTATCAAAGTCTGACCCATTTACAATTAAGGTTAAATTAGTGAGCGAATTTTCTGGAACGAATTCAACAAGTGTGAAAAGCGATGAGCTTTTCCACGAATGGGATAGAGTACTTAGAAAATATCAGAATGTCATAAATGACTTTTCCTCAAGACTTGGAAATAAATAAAATTTATCACCGACATTACTTGTTGACTAATCAGATCAATCATCTTTATCTATATCAAACGCAGGGTTCTGATTACAGTAACCCTGCTGGGACTTTGAGGTTTCAATTACTCCGGTTGTTTTTTTTCATTCAGCAATTCCAGTTGACCGAATAAAATGTACGGCTTGTCGAAACACACTATGGCATTTGCCCAGCGCTTGTGCACTACAATTTTTTTCACATTAAAGTAAAGCGGAATGATGGGATAATTGTCGTACACCATTTTCTGAAACTCTTTTTCCAGTTGCGCGCGCTTCGCTTCATCGAGTGTTACATTAATGGAATCAATGAGCGCATCACTCGCCGCGCTTCCAAAACCGGTAAAATTATTTTCGTGATTAAGCCACGCGGCAGTGCTCCAGGTGCCGGTGTAATCGCTCGGCGCCGAACTCGAACTGAGTCCGCTCATGAACAAATCAAAATCGTGCGACACCATTTTTCCGCCCAGCGCATTCGGGTCGAGCACCTGCGGTTGCAAATCAATTCCGGCTTTTGCATACACATCTTTCAGCATCAGCGCCATGTCCTGTATGACCGACGGACCGAGCGGAAAAATCAACTCCACTTTCAAATCCGTTTTCTTTCCGTTAATTATTTTATCTAAAATTTTATCGCCGTCCGAATCCTTCCAGCCCGCATCGCTCAGTAATTTTTTAGCTTCATCAATGTTGAATTTATACGATTTCAAATCATCATTGAAAATATCTTTCTTCAACGGCGACACAATGCCCGAAATGCGCAGCGCTTTATCGCTGAACAAATTCTGAATCATAAGGTCAACGGGCGTGAGCATCGCAAATGCCTTGCGCACATTCAGGTCCGAAAAAAAATCGGTGCGCTTGCTTTCCTGTG